>NZ_NALP01000001.1:0-8469 GCF_008680265.1 Eubacterium sp. LMAG:50
AACAATATTTTAAAGCTTCATTTTCAAATTCATCTGACTCTACTGTTGTTACTAAAATTCCTTGATTATACTTTAAAACAATATTACTTCGACAATTGATTCCAACTTTAGCTTTAGGAAAATGTTCCTTTACAATTTCATTATAATTATCTGAAATAATTCTTATCTCCATAGATGTATCACGATAAGTTCTTTCTAAGTACTTATTTAAATTTTCTATGCGTTTTTTATTCCACTTTTCCCTTAATCCTATTATTTCTATATCTGTTCCTTTAGTGTGAATGTCGTAGCTCTCATCTAAAACAGATGTATTCCAATCTGTTTTCCAAATTACACCAACAGAATCTAATCTTTTCGATTTCAAACATACACTATACCCTAGTCTCGATAATGCAAATCTTCCAACACCTTTCGAACCAGCTTGAATTCTTTTTTTATTATTTTCATCTATTATTTCATATTCTTTGCTACTTTTACCTATATGCATCCAATGTTTTTTTATATCGTCTGCATTCATGCCAATGCCATTATCCTCAAATCGAAGTGTGTCATTCTGAAATGTAATTTTTAAATTCAATGAATTAGCATCATATGCATTCTTAACTAATTCAAGTATTGCAGCCTCATCTGTAGAAAAATTCTGCACACCTAATAATTCTGCTATCGTACTATCTTCTATAACATATTTTAATTCTTCCACTCAAGCCACCTCCTAAAACATATAATTCTCAACATCCTTCGATGTTATTCTCACCGATTTACCACTTATAGGTATTCCAACTTTAAAAACATACTCTTTAAATTCGTCGCTTCTAAGTATTCTCATTGCATCCGTCAATGTATATTCATTATTATCTTCCTTTTGCACGATATACATTCCTGCATATGGTATGCATTCCTGCTCTAATTCATATACGTCTACATCATTTGTCACAACTGTTGAAATCAGAAGTTTTTGTCTATTCAAGCCACACAGTGCTTGTGAGCGACCATACTCATACCATTTTGCATTATTATCACTTTGCCTTTTATCTAAATCATCACGAAACTCATTAAGATACGCCGTAGCCCCAGGATATAATCGTTCAAACTCACCATCATCGTAATGTACTAGCTCATTTTCGTCATATGTATACGGAAAAATAATTTTTTCGTGTTTAATATATCTAAGCGTTCGAGGTGTTTCAGTACTTCTTACTACTTCTCTTTCAATAGTATGGTTACCACAAACATAGCCATTATCCACTTCGGTATATGCCCCATCTGACAGAACATATGCTTTATTTAGAAGTGTTGCCACAACATGTGACACCTTAAAATAATCCCCAAATCGATGTTGTCCCACTTCATTCTCATCTGCAAAAAACCACTTTTCTTCTAATTGTGCAATAGGTATCTCTATCTCAGTTTCCATACTCATGTCCTGATAGTGCAAAATCTCCTGCTGACGTTGTTTGTCTAATACCATAATGGATGACTTAACTAATGCCTTATCAAATATTTTAACTTGTTTGTAATCCTTTATTTTGGCAATGTACGGACTCATAAAAATCCTCAGATTATATCCAAATACCGTCTTATAAATACTGCTTGGAATAAGATAAGACATTTTCCCGTTATCTGCTAATGATTTAATACTTTTCTCTATAAATGCATAGCAATAATCAAATTTTCCTTTGACACATGTGGAGAAATTACTCTTTACAAACAGCTGTTCCTCCTCTTTCAATTCACTGTATGTAATATAAGGAGGATTTCCAACAATATATTGAAATTTAATATTAGTACTCCATTTCAAATAATCTGCATTTTTCACTTTCCACTCAACTTTGTCAATATTGTTACATTTTAATACTTCATCCAGATTATCAATGCACTTTTTATACTGTTCTTCATCAATCTCTATTCCATAAATGTCTTTTGCTAATCCATTCTTTATTCTTGTTCTAGAGAAACCATTTGCCCTGCAATCATCAATATACCTTTGAACTATCACAACCAAGATGTTACCATCGCCACATGAATTCTCTAGTATTTTTTTCCCATATAAATTATGGATATAACCCACACTATCTAGTAATTCTCTTACATAATTTTCAGGCGTAAATACCTGGCACTTCTTGTTCATAGCTATCTCTTCACTTTCTCTATTCTTCCTCACTCAATATACATATCTGTTTGAGTGGTATTCCTGCCTTAATGGCAGAGCTTAATTTATCGTAATTATCAAATAGTTCTTTAATAACATCTGTAGCGTCATATGTATAATCACCGACAATTTTACGTCACCTCTTTATACCTCATAAATACATACTCATAAATTTTCTGTCTGTATGCAAATATTGCATTATCAGAATAACTCTCTGGTAATTCTTCCCAGAGAATTGCTCCTATATATGTTTCTACATCATCCCTTGTTTCCTGTTTCTCAGTCCAATGGTCAAGTTCAGATATCTTATCTTTTATCTTTTCCAGCAAGTCTACCGCAACTTTCTTTATTTTATTGATATCTTCTTTTGAAAGATTTTCATTGAAAAGCATATCATACAATGACAGTTCTTCATCACTTGTAAAGCCCTCTCTGACATAACGCTTTTCTTCCTGATTCATAGAATTAGCCAGATTCATCAAGTCCATAAATGTCTTTTCAATGTTTGCCCTGTCCTGCTCATTATTATATTCATCAATGATTGTCTGATATCTTTCATAATAATCCACACGACTTGGATTTTCTTTGAGCATACTGTCTAATCTTGTTTGAATCAGTTCATTCAAATCTGTAATAAGTAGATTCTTTTTCTTTGTCTTTGCAAACTCTCTTCGGAGCAAATCAAAATCTATTCTGCTGATATCAAAACGCTTAGCTATGTCATTATTATTAGATTCCTGTTCAATCATTATATATTCACCCAGAATTCCATTAATCTGAACCATCAAATCGACATTGTCAACATGCTTCTTCTTTTTCTTTAGTTCATCAGATATTGCTATAATCGCGTCTTTTTTGTTTCTATCCTCATCCGATATATCATCTCTGTCCATATACTTCATCATACGATTTATTTCATTTGCATATGTCGTAAACTGCTTGCGTGATTCTCGGCTATCAGAAATAGCATTTGCTGCTGTCTGTAATAATGCTAATTTTGAAAAGTCTTTTGCCTTAATCAAATCCTCCAACTCAAAATTTCTGCTACATAAAAATTCTATAGCTGCTGATATAGTTTCCAGCATGTGCTCTATAAGTTCTTCCTTATCTATTGTTGGATCAGTCTCTCTTCCTCCAACATTTGCTGTATAATCTGCAAGTGCTTTACGAAGTGCCTTTACTATGCCAATATAGTCAATAATAAGTCCGTTACTCTTGCCCTCTGCCACACGATTTGCTCTTGCTATTGTCTGCATGAGAGTATGCGCTTTCAAAGGCTTATCAAGATATAGACATGACAAACATTTTACATCAAAACCAGTAAGCCACATTGCACAGACAAACACTACTCGAAGTGGATTGTCCTTATCCTTAAACTCTTTATCGAGTTCTCTTTTCTCCATCTTTTCACGATGCGGCTTTATATCAAGATTCCATTTCTTAAATGTCTGAATCTCATTCTGCTCCTGAGAAATAACGACAGCCATTTCGGTTTCTTTCATCCATTTTATCTTGCGTTCCAGTTCCTGTACTTCCTGCTGTGATACTTTTGATTTTATGTCTTCTAATCGTTTAATTTCTTCTTCCCAATAATTCTGCACAAGGTTATACATCCGAACACAAGTCACTTTATTCAGGCACACAAACATAGCCTTACCGCTTGTCCATAAATCCGAATAATGAGAAACAAAGTCTTTGGCTACAGATTTAAGCCTTTGTGGTGCTGTCATAATATGAATTTCTTTCTTAAACTCACGCTCCAGCTTTTCTGTCTGATCTGGATCTAAATCTGCTGCCTCAATCGCATCCAATATCTTATCCGTAATATCCGGATTATCTAAATCCAAAATCTTCTCTCCACGATTCTCATAATACAACGGAACTGTTGCTTTATCCTCAACTGCTCTCTTAAAATCATAGATAGAGATATATCCGCCAAATGTTCTCTCTGTAATATTGTCATTCGATAATAATGGCGTTCCAGTAAAACCAATACGTGCGGCTGTAGGCAGCAAATTCACCATATTATTTGCAAATATTCCATACTGACTCCTATGTGCTTCATCGGACATTATAATAATGTCATGATCTGGTATGATTGGCTGTACATCTTTCTTATTAAATTTCTGAATCAAAGTAAATATAAAGCTAGGATTTCCTTGCAATTTTGTTATAAGGTCATCACCGCTCGTAGCAATATACTTTGCAGCCTTTGTTTTCCCCAATAATCCACAATTTTCAAAAGTATCGCTAATCTGTGTATTTAACTCATCCCTGTCTGTCAAAATCACAATCGTTGGAGAACCTGCAAATTTTCGCCGAATTTTCTGTGATAAAAATACCATAGAATAACTTTTACCAGAACCTTGTGTATGCCAGAACACACCAAGTTTTCCATTATTCAATTTGCGTGCTTCATACGCCTTAACAGCCTCATTTACACCCAAATACTGGTGATTTCGTGCTAGAATCTTTACTGTTTCTCCATCTGAATGGTCAAATAATATGAAATTTTCCAACAAATCAAGGAAGTTATCCTTTTTGCATATACCTCTAAGCATCGTTTCAAGTGCAACATTACCTTCTTCCTGCTCAGACAATCTTTTCCACTCATGAAAAAATTCATATTTACTACCTAATGTTCCCACTTTAGCCTCTGTTCCATTGGACAACATAAGAAATGCATTATAATAAAACAGATGCGGTATTGTATCAAGATAATCTGTATAGTTATCTGTGTATGCATTCT
The DNA here is from genome assembly GCF_008680265.1 of Eubacterium sp. LMAG:50. Classification (NCBI taxonomy): domain Bacteria; kingdom Bacillati; phylum Bacillota; class Clostridia; order Eubacteriales; family Eubacteriaceae; genus Eubacterium; species Eubacterium sp. LMAG:50. The sequence goes on from NZ_NALP01000001.1 coordinate 4,899, forward strand.
GCACATCTACAGAATTCTTCTTCAATTCTATAAAAAGAAGAGGTATTCCATTTACAAAACCTACAATATCTGTACGTCTTCGATAAAGATCCCCATGTATTTTCATTTCCTTAATAGCAAGGAAATCATTATTCTCTGTATTTGTAAAATCAATTACAATTGCCTTCTTTTCCTCAATCTGACCATTCGGCTTTTTCACTTTCACTGGAATACCATTTCTTATATGTCTATGCTTTTCCTCATTTATCTGCATAAGAGAAGCTGATGACATATGACTTTCAAATGTTTTTATAGCATCTTCCAGTAATGCTGGAGTAAGCCATGGATTGAGTTTTAAAAGTGCCTCCTTGAGATATTTCACAAGAAGGATTTCCTTATATGATTTCCTGCCAAATGTGCCAGTTTCACCCAGAACTTCTGTGTTATAGGCAAGTTCTACACGCCAACCAAGTTCATCTTCAAGAAGGTGACCAGCACTTTCCTGTACTAATATATTTTCAGAATAATCATAGCTCATAATAATCTCCTCCTTCCTTTATCTCATCATAAATACAACAATCATCATTTATTTTAATAATCAACAAAATCATTATCTTTAATAACGTATAATAATCCGCTATCATTGTATTGTTATCTGGCACAATAGAATCATGGATATAGCGATTTCTAATAGCTTTTCCATCACTAAACTCAGAATTATTCAATATATAATCAAAATATTTATATTCAGGTTTCGACAACAGTTTATCATCTACATAAATATCACCATTTTTAATCAATCGTTTTAATAATGGTGATTTTATATGTTGTAATGAAATAACTTCTTTTTCGTAAAACTCATGTAAAATAAATACTCTTTCCTTGTTATAATTAATAACATCATCTTTAATATATATTGACCCTTGTTCGATTAACCAATTTAGTGATTCTATGTTATATGGTTCACATTCTGACAATTTTATATCTTCATTTGATATAAGCTTAATAAGAGAGTCATATTTTGATTTTGTTTTTTCAGTATACCCAAGCATGCTCTGCGATGAAAACAACATATTCATCTCTTTAATAAGTTCACTATTTATAACATAACAATATTTATTTTTTATTCGACTTGGGATATCTTTTATTCTTGGTGAATCTGTTATATATTTAAAAAGCTCAAGATCAATTTCTCCATCATCGCACAACATTTTATACTTACTTAGTACTCCATCTATAGCTGATGCAAGAGTTTTACATTTACTAAGTATGCTATCAGCCGGGTTTGGCATATTACATGTATAATCTTTAATATCAAATTCCTGTAATAAATAGGTCTCAAAAAACCACTTTATAATGTCTTCAATGTTGATATCAAGTTTAATCAATTGTTCAACATAACCCCTCATTTGAATATCAGATAAAGATTCTAACATATCAAATGCTACATTCTTTTTATACATTCCAACACCTCTAACTTCAAAAATCTCCGTAAGAGGATGTCTTTCTCCATGACTTGAAACGCATGTGAATCTTGCATGACTATCTATGTATTCGAATAAATATATGAAGTTGTTTAGCAATGTTGGGTAATCAGTATTATCCTTTATCCATCCTGTGTCATACTCTAGAATCCATTTACTATTTTCAATTTGGATATTCTTAACATTTTCAAATGGACCAAAAGTAACACCAAAACCATAGTCATGAAAAACCGCCGATTTATTATTCTCCCAAAATTCGTTATTCCTCTTGTCCGCCATTTTTTTCATTTTCGGAGTAATCGGTAACTCTTTTGTATGTTTAGCATTTAAAATAAGTTTCATAAAATTCGGGTTAATATAATCGCTTTTAAGATAATCTTCGATAAGTTTTACCCTTTTCTCAATGGTAAAATGTCTTGGAATATATACCTGTAGTTTTTTATCATGTTCTTCTAAATAATAAGAAACTACAAATTGCAACCCATATTGTTGTTCCTCCAGCAATATAGTTATCTCTTCATCAAAGTACTCTACAAATGACTTATCCTGTAGTATATGATAAGTATTCCAACGCAGTCCTTTTAGCACATCACATATTCTATTCTTAGAAATACACGTGTAGATATTAAACTTATAAAAGAAATTTCTAAAATCGTCCCAATATCCCACATAACAATTATTAAAAGTATCAACCACATTTTCTTCTGTTATCTGTTTAAATCTCTCATAAACTACAGTATTTAAATTCAATGTTTTCGCTTTATATCTCTGATATTTTTCTTCTGACCAATCCGGAATATCTGTAACTTTCTCAAAAAATAATTTTGTATGATAAAGTTCAATCACTCTATTAATATCAGCTAACTCTATCTGATTTTGAACATAAGAATCCAAGATAGCAGTCACCTTTTGTTCATCACCATGATAGCAAAATCTAGCGTTGAAATAATCTTTATGTTCAAAATCATTCATTATTTATACCTCCACTTCTCCACTCATCAATCTTGGTAATAATCGGTCACGAGCTTGCAATAATAAATCATTTTGTCTTTGTAAATTTTTAATTTTACCAAAATAAGGTGCAACCACTTTACAAAACCTATCAAGTATGTCATCTGTCGGAATATAAATTTTTAATGCATTAATATCCTTTGCATATACGTGTGGCTGTGCAGCTCCTTTTTGAAGTGAATCTAATTTTGCTTTACTGTCCTTAATAAAACAATATACCCAAAATAAATAAGGTGTTGTCTGACTATCTACAAACGAACAATCCGATGCAAAAACATCTACATTATATAGCCTTGCAAAACCTGCATTAGCCCCAGAACCACTAATAGTAATAACTGGAGCTACTGTGTTTGCTACATTATGATAGTATGCTGGCTCCAAACCACCTGCAACAACCGGAACAATTCCTTTATGAATTTGTGCCTTAGTGATAGTCTTTCCCCTTTTAAATAACGCAATATCTCCAACAGTACCATCTAACCATCCTTTAGGCACACCATCAACAATCTTAACCTCTTCACATCCCGGAAAATGTAGATTTACAAACCATTCTCTATACAAACGTTCCGCCGCTTCTTCTAATAATTTAATTTGTTTTTTGTTGTTCTCAATCAAATCATCATATGAAGATAATATTTCAGCAATCCTTTCTTGTATTTCAATTTTAGGAATATTCACTGGCATATTTCTTATTATTGGAATATTCACATGCGCTACTGTTGCCCCATTTGCTGTTCCTAACAATTCATACTGTTGCTTTGGTGCTAATATATAGTACGCCAAAAATTGAGGGCACACTTTTTTCTTATTTGGTCGAATCAATACAGTTCTTTGCCCCAAACATACTTCTTGTCCTGCACGTATTATTGCTGCATTTCCTGCCGGTGCTTCTCTAGCAAAAATAATGTCATCTTTTTGCGGAACAGCCCTTATATTTCTTTTATCATATGTAGCTTTAGATACCCGCTGAACTCCATCTAAAATCAATCGTCCTCTTCCAACATTTGGTGTTCTTATTATAGGATATCCTTTTCCTTCATCAGGTGCTGTTGAATGAGGACAATCTACTATAAATTCACATATATCATTCAATACCA
>NZ_NALP01000002.1:0-5506 GCF_008680265.1 Eubacterium sp. LMAG:50
CACTGGCAAATCCATGTTCAGCTAATAATCTGGCTGTGTGCGTATAAATACTTTTGTAACCGCTTTTATTCCCTGTAAAGCCATGTACATTTACAATAGCAGGAAATCTTGTGCCATCTTCTGGAATGTTAACTATTCCGCGTAAGATGTGTCCATCACGGTTTGTGATTTCTACTTGTTTTGTCAATTTAAAATACCTCCTTTCTAATTTTATTCTGCAGTAGTCAGCATTTCGCTTGTCAGCTAAATCCTGTAACATTTCAGCTGTTTTCTCTTTTGTAAGAGGGTAGATAAATTTTAATACCAGAACAGCTAATAAATATCCTACAACATATAAACCTGTATATGTTTTCCAAAGATGTCCTGAGAATGCTTCATTCTGGACAGCTTCATTAACCTGGAATCCAGCAATTGCAAGTGCAAAACTACTCATACTTCCTGATACAGCATTAGCAAGTTTACGGAAGAAATGTATATGCTGAGTATACAATTCCTTCATTACGTTTTCCTGTCTGAAGTTCCTGATAATCAATTGCATCATTTACAAGTGCCCAAACTAATACTTGGAAACCACTTACTCCAAGATAGCAGATTCCGTTGATGATAATAAAGAGCATAGGATTTTCAAGTGGGAAGAAGAATAAAATAGCATAAACAACAACTGAGAAAGTTGCACTGTACATAATCCATTCTTTCTTTCCAAATTTCTTAGCAACAAATTTTGTGCCTACGAATGCAATAAGTGACCAGATTACACTTAACATACCTGAAACTGCCATGATGGCAACATTTCCAAAATAATCGCGGAATAAATAAGTATTTAATCCGTTAACCATACCTGCTCCAACAATACCGATAAAGCTTGATAACATAACTCCGAGTAATGCTTTGTTTTTAGTAATATCTTTAATTACCTGGAAGTAGTTAAGCTTTTCTTTTTTCTCATCAACTGGCTTCTGTAATAATACGCTCTTTACACCAATGAGATGTAAACATAAGACAGATTAATCCAATAACTGCACAGATTGCTGACATAATAAGGAAATGGCTAGGTACTGGCTGGTTATCTTTATATAAGAATAATGGTCCAGCAATAACGATAACTGTCATAAAAATTGTACCGCCAAGACTTCTGAAACGAGAAAGGTCAGTACGTTGGTTAACATCATCAGTCATTACACTTGAAAGACTACCAAATGGAACGCTGACACATGTGTACATAATTTCGTAAACAATATATGTAATGAACATATAAGCAATACGTGCACCATAAGCGAAATTGCTTACGTTAACAAATCCTAATATACAGAGTACTGCAGTTGGAAAAGCAAAGAATTTAATCCAAGGAATAAATTTTCCTTTTCCTTTGTTTTTGTGGCTATCAACAAGTGCACCAATTAAAGGGTCATTTATAGCATCCCAAAACTTTGTAATAAGCATAAGGATTCCTACGTGTACTGGATTAACTTTTAATACCAGTGTATAAAAAATAGCAAGATACATGGCACGGAACTGCTCAGTACAGCAACATCCCAAATCGCCAAGAGTGTAACCAATTTTGTCCTTCATGGAAAAAGGTCTTGTTTCTTTCATGATAATTTACCTCCCAAATTTATATTGTTTTGGTAGCTACAATCTTATTATATTGTGGTTATGCTGATATCCATATACAAATATTGCTTGCAAACTACGAAAAATTGATATATTGTATATTTTGACAAAATGAACAAAAAATATAATAGGAAAGTGTGACAAAATAGACATATGAAAAAGCAAGGCTACAAAATGGAATATTTGAAAATATTGGATAGTGCCCAGCGAAGCTTTGGGCAAAAGAAGAGCTATACAATTGTATTTATAGCTGGTGGGATAGGGTATATGCACCAGGAGGATGATAATATTGTATGTACTATGGAGGATTTGATATTTATTAAGCCAGGTAATAAAGTAAAGCTTGAATATCGTAAAAATAAGTATCCTCTTGAAGTTTATGTTCTTTATATAGGTGGAGAACTTTTAAGGAAATTGTCAGATGAAGAAACAAGACTTGATGAAGCGTTTGATTTTGTTCCGTATCAAGTTAAGATTGTTCATTCTGAGACTGAATCGGCTATGCTTATAAAGAATATATCAAAAAAGCTCTATTCGATGAATAATGAGCCGCCTAAATTTGCCCACTCATTATACGAGAAAAGCCTATTAACTATGATTCTTGTACTTGCACTTCGCTCATCTGTTCAGGATGATGTACAGATTCAAGAAGAAGAAGAAAAAACACGTTGTAATGGATGATATTTTTATTTATATCAGAGAACATTTGACAGAAGATATCTCGTTGGAGCGCTTGGAAAATGAATTTTATATAAGCCGTTATCATATAGTAAGAGAGTTTAAAAAATTGACAGGTGAGACACCTCATTCATACATTGTAAAGAGCAAACTTGATTTATGCCGCCATTATATAGAGCAGGGGAAAAGTATTCATGAGGTATATGAGCTTGGTGGATTTGGAGGGTATAATCATTTTTTTAGAGCATTTAAGAAAGAATATGGTGTTACTCCAATGCAATATTACAAAGATTTAAAGATTGACAGGAATGAAAAGTAATGATTGTGTTTGTAGAATAAAGCAAATAAGGGGCTGTCGCTTTAACGATTGAAAATCGTTAGGGTACCAGCCTCTTTTTCCTATAAAAATACGATTTTTAAGTTACTATTTATTATTGAGTGTATTCTTTAAGTTTAGAAAGAGCTTCTTCTAATGCTTCAATACTTTTTTGTAATGGTGTTTTTCTTTTGCCTATACCATGCACGAATGTGATATTTCCAGCATTTTTGAGAGCATACAGCTTTTTGCGTAGTCTCTTTAAATGTTTGATTTTTACTACATTTCCATAAACTATTTTTATGTCATAGAGTTGTTCACATTCAGCTACAAAATCAGCTAATTTAATTAACAGTTTTGCCTGATTTTTTGTAACGGCTTTTTTCCACACGAAAGTATATTTATTGGCATTTGCCTCAAATCTTGAAACTTCTGCAAGAATATGCTTAGAACAAGGGGCAAAATGAATGCTTCTGAATCGTGCAAGTGTTGCATGGTCAGGTGCAGAATGCCCTTCTAGAAGAAATATGAAATTGATATCTCTTTTGCAGTTTTCGAGTGGAAGTTTTAGTTGATATCCACTCTGATTTAAAGTATAATCTTTTTGTAATTTATTATGTAATTGCATACTAATATTTTACTATAAATCCCAGGTTTTTCGAAGCCTGGGATTTATTTTTTTAGATTATATACCGCCTTAACATAAAAGAAGGGGCACCGCACTAATTTCTTAGTGCGGTGCCCCTTCTTTTATATCATTATTTAGTTTAAATTCTTAATAGAATTACTGCTTATACTGTGTCATTGATAAATCATCAATAGTCTTAACAACAGTATGAGGAATTGGCTTCCATTCAACCTTCTTAAATAACGCTACAATTGAGATTGGAATATATGTAGCTATAAAGAGAGGAAAAGAGAAAAGATACATAATCTTCTTTCTTGCAGGTGCAAGAATCTTCTTCCACTCAGTTATTAAAGTTATAAGTCCTATTACTAAAAGCATCATATAGAAATTAAAGAAACCAAGTAAAATAGCCTGAACAGTTGGACCAGCAATCTGCTTGAATAATGTAGGATTAAGACCACCACATAATAATATTATTACATTAAGAAGTATTGTTCCAAGTGTAAATAAAGTAGCAGGTGCAAGTGTCATTATCATATCATAGCAGGATACGAACATTCTCTTTTCCTTGAACATTGTCCTGAATAAGTCTCTGCCATACTTAAATAATACCTGATAGAAGCCTTTTGTCCAACGCATACGCTGATTCCAAGACTGTTTAAATGTTGTTGGCTGTTCATCATAGAACATAGCATCTTCGCAATAACCAACCTTTTCGCCATCAAGAATATTAGTTACAGTAAATTCAATATCCTCTGTTAAAAGATTGCATTTCCAGCCGTGGTTCTTCTTGATAATAGAGCTGTCTACAAGATAGCCAGTTCCGGATACGGCACAGCTTGTCTTAATCATCATTCGTGGGTTGTTAAGATATTTAGCTTCTCTTATAAACCATAAAGAATAACCGGCTGTAATCCAGTTAGTGTCATAATTCTTAGAGTTACGATAGCTTGTGACAACTTTGTACCCACTGTCGAATACTTTGTTCATCTCTCTGACGTAATTGACATCGATAATATTATCTGCATCGAATACGAAATAACCGTCATAACAAGTGTAATCACCCGCGTTCTTCACATATCTTATTAAAGACATAGTCCATAGCATAGCCTTTACCAATAAGTATATTGTTGAAACGCTCATAAACAATGGCACCGTGTTGTCTTGAAATCTCCGCAGTATTATCAGTACAGTTATCAGCTACTACGATAACATCAATAAGCTCTGAAGGATAATTCTGGTTCTTAATACTGTCAATTAAATTGCCGATAACGGCATTTTCATTACGTGCGGCAATAATAAATGCGTATTTGTGAAGTGTCTTAGCTTCGGTGTTGTAATTCTTTTTTTTCTTTTTACCAAGCAATGCGATAATAACGTATATTCCCTGATAACAATAGAAGATGGTCAATACAATATACACAAATGCGTTGATATCTGATACGATTTTCATTTGAAATCCTCACTAATCATTAAAAAATAAAAGTCTGGTTAAAACTTTTACAAACTTTTGCAAAGTCTTACAGATTATATCATTAGTTCGTTAGCTGTCAATAGTTAAATCGAACCTAATATTTCTAAAAAAAGTGACAAAATTCGCTCTCAATGTGATATTATATGTGTTATTATATAAAAGTTACATATACACATTGGCGAAAGGAATACTAAAATGTATAAAGAAATATCTCAATTAATTATGTATGGAAATCTCGATAACAGTTCTATTTTATCATCAATGGCAGATATATTCATCGTTTGATAACAAATTATCATCAAAAGAAGAGCTGGTTACAGATATATATACTCAGGTAAAAAGAATTTTAGAAGTTGCAACAGATTATGGTTTCGATAAGAATTATGGCAGAATTATCTTACATATTTTCTTATTACTAATGAGAATCCATTCAGCATTACCTGTGAAAAGGTAGAGCTAATGACGGAAGTGTTAATGTATTTGCAAAGAATGACTTTAAAGTATTCTACAATCTTTCTCCATTATGATTTTTCATTTATAGAGAAAGAACTCGGCATTGACTGTTTCTCTATAATCTCTGATTATAAGGCAATCGTTAGAAGAGCTGATGTTAAAAAAAGAATTAAGTGAAAAGGTTCAGGCATTAAGCGAAAAGCTTGCCAAAGCTGCTAATGCAGATGAATTCTTTGATATAGTTACAGAATTCTATAAAGCATATGGCGTAGGTATGTTCGGACTTAACAAGGCGTTCAGAATATCTGCAACAGAGAATGGAAAGCTTACATTTAACCCTATTAAT
>NZ_NALP01000003.1:0-19440 GCF_008680265.1 Eubacterium sp. LMAG:50
AGAGATTAATTAATTTCTGATATTTGTATCCGCTGTTTTGGAACAAAAACATTAGTATGAATTTAATGGAAACACACCATATTACCGGGCTTAAAGCGAAAAAAATAGTGTTTGTGATGGAGTTGCCCGAAGCAGCTAAGAGTATATACCAACTTTCTAATGCTAATAAACTACAAAATAGGGAAATAATTTTATTTTCCCTAATGTTGCAGGAACTTACATAAGTAACATCTATTAGCAGCAAAGACGATAAAAATAAGGGAATGACACCTCTGGTGTTTAAATGAAAATCTGCATGAGCGGTCAACCCCATATATGCAATGAGTAAAATAGAATTTATAAAAAGCAGTAGCTTTAAAATTGTTTGATTCATGTTTTGCCTCCTTCCTACTACTATTTTCTCATTAAATTATACTATCTCTCTGTGAACAAATAAAGTGTACGAAATCGCCGAGCTATAAAACTCGATGATTTCATATAGCTTTTTATTTCTTTAGAACTGTTTTACAGCAAGTATGGACAGTCATACAGTAATATATCATATAAATTATAAATGTAAGCAGAATAGCGATAAACGTAGGAATATACAGAATAAGGCTTTCTTTCAGAATGTTCTGCATAAGGGCTGTCCTGTATACTAATGTTGCAAAGACACAGTCTACCAACCCGAATAAAAACGGAATACTAAAAAAAGATATTGTCTGCTTCTTTATTATTTTTTTCACCGTTCTGTCTGTGTATCCCATTTTTCTTAAGATTTCATAATCAGCCTTCGAATCGCTTATGGCAGAAAGATTATTAAAATATAATATGCTTCCAGTTGCGATAAAAAACAAGATTACAAGAAATCCAAGCAGTAAGAAGGTTGAACTGCTTAGGGAAAATATCTCATGTATCCTATGCGAGTTTCCCTGTAAATAAGGACTATCATTTAAATATTCGGATAAATCAAGAAACAGAGCTTCATTATCTTTGATTGACTGCCCATTTATACTTAGGACTTCCGTTTCGGGGCTAATTTCTTCTGCTATTACATCATATAAGTCGTCACTTACAATCAAAGTACCAATGCTATTTGCAAATGAAATGGGATTATCTAAAGTAGTTGCGATGACTGTTACAGAAATTTCTTCATTACCTATAAGCAAAGGATAAACATTACCCGTTTCGTCATTGTCTGAAGCTGGTTGGTATTTTACTAAAATACACTCACTATCGTGTAGCTCGCCAATTTGTTCTAAAGCCCTTTTTTTTCCTTGCGCTTCTAAGAGAGCTATATAGTTTGAATAAGAGATACATTCAAACCCTGCATTTCGCAGAATTTTTTCGTTATCTGAATCACCTTTAGAGCTTCCTGCACTATATTCCAAAGGAACTTGTTCGGAAGTAGATGTAACTTTATAAATATTCGTTTGCAGGAATGAAACATCATTTTTGGACGAATGCTCATTTACAATTTGTTTGATTGCATCTATTTCGCTTTCATTTTCAATTCTACATTCAATTTCTGACGGTGCCATACGTGACACAGCAGCTATTGGATAGTATAAAGATAAAGCCATAACGCTGGAGACGGTAAGCGTTGCTGCGGATAACAGTGTAAGCATGATTAAAGTCTTAGAGTTTGAACGCATACGGTATATGAAATTTGGGGAAGTAATTATTTTTGTTTCTGTATAAAACTTCCGTTTGTTGTTTTTGCTTATATGTACTACAAAAGGAAGAAAGGATGAAATAAAAAGTATTGTTCCCACAACTACGAGTACAAGTGTCAGCATGGCAATGGGGGTATAACCAATCGAAAACCAAACAGATTTATCTCCTCTGAGGATATCCAATGCAAGAACATACCCCAAAATAATGCAGCAAAAGCCAATGATGGCGGGAACAGCATGGAATTCCATTTTTTGTTCAGCACTTTTTTCAAATCTAACTAATCCCATAAGCGATGTCTTGAAAAGAAACCTGCTGTTAGACAGCATCAATACAATCACGATAGCAAAAATAAAGCAAGCTGTTTTTGCAATGGCATTGACATTGAAAAAGGGTATTTTTGAATTATTGATAGATAAATCCAGTAACTTGGTTATGCCAAAAACAATGCCTTTATGAAAAAAACTGCCGAGAAGTATTCCTACTATAAACGCTCCAAAACAAACCAGTAAATTCTCTGTTGTCAGCAATGACAACACTGTGGTTTTTCTATATCCTAATAATGCGTAAACACCAAGTTCTTTTGTTCGACGACGTAAAAAGAAACGGTTGGAATATGACATATAAAAAACAACAAAAGCCATTAGGAATACAGAAATTACGTTACACATCATTTCAACCCGCCCGTTACCAGATATCTTTTCAAGCATAACTGTATTCATTGAGAATGAAGTAAATGCAAAAAAGACAGTAATTACAAATGATACAGAAAGCAGGTAAAGGGCGTAAAATGAAAAATTTTTTTTAAGATTTTTAAGTGCCATTGATAAATTATTCATAAATTTTGCCCCCTTATCTTTCCGTATCTAATTTGGCTACTTCCTGTGCAATGGTTTCATAGAATGTTCGTCTATTGGCATCCTGTTTAAGAAGTTCGCGTATAATGCTTCCGTCTTTGAAAATCAGAATACGGTTAGCAAAACTTGCAGCGTATGCATCATGTGTGACCATTAGTATAGTGGTATGCAATTCTTCATTTGCTTCTTTCAAAGTTTTTAATAACTCGGTAGCAGAGTTTGAGTCCAATGCTCCTGTCGGTTCATCAGCAAATAAAATACTTGGCTGTTTTACAATGGCTCTTGCCGCCGATGCCCGTTGCCTCTGCCCGCCAGACAGCTCGTTTGGATATTTGTCTAACTGAGATGCAATGCCAAAACGTTCTGCTAAACTCCGCACCATTTTTTCGATTTTTTTATGCGGAAGCTTTTGTAAAGTGAGTGGAACAGAGATGTTTTCTCGGATGGTAAGGCTGTCAAGTAAAAAGTATTCCTGAAAAATAAATCCAAGATTATCCCTGCGGAAATCCGCTGCACCTGTGTCGCTCAGTTGTTTTAAATTAACACCATTAATTACAATGCTGCCACTTGTAGGGGTATCAATAGTGGAAAGAACATTAAGCAATGTAGTCTTTCCAGAGCCAGAAGCACCCATAATAGCGATAAATTCACTTTCTGCTACATTGAAAGATACTTTATTTAGGCTTGGACGTTGCCCTTTGACATAAATTTTTGTTACCTCATTTGCTTTTAATAATGTTGCCATATTTTAATCCCCTTTTCGTTTGATGGTTTCATTGTACTTTTTCTGGTCAAAAAGCGAATGAGTAAATCAGGCAATTTTTTTGCGTGATTTACTCATTCAAAATCAAGGGCATTGTGGTAAGGTAATAAATATTGGAAAGCAATTTTTTTAATCGTATTGTCTGTTGGTGTGATAAAGGAGATAAAATCTATGATTTATGATGAACGGGTGTTTCACGATGTGGAACATATTTATTTGCAACTTATAAAAAAATAAGGTGTGCGATTTATAGTGGACAACTTTCAGCAGGCGAAAAAATCCCATCTGTTCGAGAAATGGCAAAGATACTGCATATCAATCCGAATACTGTTATGAGGGCTTATAAGATTGTGAGTAATGATAAATTGATTGTGTCATACCGAAACGGTCAATATTCTGTAACCACAGATGAACAGTACATAGCAAAGAAGCGAGAGGATACTGCAAAGGTACTTTGTTGTTCTTACTTCGATAATATGTTTGCATTAGGATTTTCCAAAGATGAAGCAATAAGATTTATTCAAGACTATTCTAAGAGATTGAAACTACGGACTAATTTACAGTAGTAGAATGAAAAGGACAGAGAACACCATGAAAAAACGATTATCTAAAAAAACTTTGATTTCTGTATGCACACTAATTGCTGTTTTGCTTGTTTTGATTATTTGGACTATCTGGGGTAATACAGCTTTGATGGTGAGTACGGTGACTGTTTCAAGTAATCGCATCCCCGCTGCATTTAATGGTTTTCGAATAGCTCAAGTATCCGACTTGCACAATGCGGTATTCGGAGAAAATAATGCAGAACTGTTACAAATACTGTCAGAATGTAAGCCAAACATCATAGTAGTAACGGGTGATTTAGTTGATGCTGAACACACGGACATTGATGTTGCCCTTGATTTTGCAAAAGAAGCTGTTCAAATTGCAGATACATATTATGTAACAGGCAATCACGAAGCCAGTTTGTCACAGTATGATGAGCCTAAAGCAGAACTTGAAAATACTGGTGTAGTTGTCCTTGAAGATAAAGCAATGCAGTTAGAATATAATGGAGATGACATTACGCTTATCGGACTTTCCGACCCAAGTTTTACGCTTAAAGGGAATATGTTTGGAGAAGTTCCTGCTATGGTTGATACGAAATTACGGGGATTAATCGGAGATAAAGACAATTACACTATTTTGCTTTCACATCGCCCAGAATTGTTTGAAGCCTATGTAATTTGTGGTGTCGATTTAGTTTTAAGCGGTCACGCACATGGTGGTCAGTTTCGTTTACCATTTATTGGTGGTTTGGTTGCTCCAAATCAAGGCTTGTTTCCCCAATATGATGCAGGCTTATATACGAAAGGTGACACAAATATGATTGTTTGCAGAGGACTTGGCAATAGTATTATCCCTATTCGATTTAATAACCGTCCAGAAATCGTGTTATTGGAGCTTATAGCAGAATGATAGTAAGTAAATGTATTTAATAGTGAAAGATTCCGTCAGCATTCAAGGCTTATCAGGGATTTGATGCTTTATTCCACTCTACAGAAGGATATATTTCCGCAAATAGAAATGAATTCAGCAAAATGGTTGCAGCAGAGGCAATTAAGAATGTAAGCCGTAATCTTGTTACATCAATCCGTGAACCTGAAAATATTGGGGCAATGAGTAATGTAGCATTTGGAAGCTATCTGTCAGGTATTCAGATGACAGTTGGAACATGTGTCAGCGCACATCCTCTTGAGCATGCGCTTTCTGCGTATCATGAGAAACTTCCGCATGGTGCCGGTCTGATTATGATCTCAAAAGCATTTTACAGCTTTTTTATCAATAAACATGTCTGCGATGATCGTTTCATTGAAATGGCAAAACTAATGGGAATGGAAGATGCAAGTAAGCCAGAAGACTTTATTACGATGCTTGTAAAATTACAGGAAGATTATAATGTGGCAGAACTGACAATGTCTGATTACAGAATCACACCGGAAGAATTTCCTAAAATGGCAGAGAATGCAAGAGCTACACTTGGTATCAATTTTGAAAACGATATGTACAAGCTTACGAATGAAGATTGCGTTACAATTTATCAGGAATCTTATAAGTAAGACATGGATTGTTTTATTCCATTAATGAACAAGTTTTATACTACATATGGCTTCTATCCGAAGTACCCAGTAGCAGATGCCGGATATGGTTCTTACAACAATTACATCTTCTGTGAGCAGCAAAGGAAGTATAATAGTGGGAAATCTTATGGATAATGCCATTCGTGGGGCAGTAGCTTCAGATGAAAGGAGATTATCGTTTCAGATGTATTATGGAAAAGGAATCATGAATATCCAGATTGAGAATAGCATAAAAGATACATCAAAAGTGCGGAATGGAATTTATCTGACAACGAAAAGCAGGAAAGAAGGACATGGAATAGGATTACAAAATGTGAAACTCGTAGTAGAAAAGTATCATGGTCAGATGGAGATCTGCCATGCGGAGAAATCCTTTCAAGTGAAAATATTATTATATATGAAACTAGATGAAAAATAGTAAGGCGATGGTGTCTTACTATTTTTTTCGACCGATTTCGTCTATTTTTGCCACCTCAAGGGGCATTTTTACCATTTATGAAAATTTTGTAATTTTTTAGATTATAGTAGTGCCAAAGTCAGAAAAAAGGAGGGTTATCTTTTAGTTGGAAATTACAATAAGGATCCAAGAGATAAAACAAAATAAGTCTTGAAAGACCGAACTTTATTGTCGGTGATGAAGTTAAATACAAGGACAAAAACCATACCATAACACGCTTTGATATGGTAAATGATAATCACAAGGACTTTGTTAAGGCGGTTATCAGCATGGAAAGACTTGTAAATCCCGGAAAGGCTCTAAATCTACCTGATAAATCTCCTTTTCCAAAACGCATTTGCGAATAAAATGGCTCATATTTCTACACTTTGAAAGTTTTCTTTTCTCTTCAAAAAGAGCCTTTTCTTCTTCAGTTAGTTTAATTTCAAGTCTTTCGTTTCGTGTTTTATTTGCCATAGGTATTTCCTCCTTTAGGTGTATTCGGGGTCTTAGGGTTCTCCCTAACAAGCTAAAAATTGATAAAAAAAGAAGTAGATCCCAAAGGGGTGATTCATCAATTTTTCCGTAAGTGTCCGTACACTTACTGTGCTTGCTCATATACTAATCGATCATATACTAATCGTGTAAGAACAACTTTAAGCATAATATTTATATTATTATACAATAGTTTGGAAAAATAAAAAATTATATTTCATCAACGTTTCATAAAAGGTGTGTAGAATATTATTGAAAGTAATTATAAACTGCTATTGTGTAAAAAATAAAGGAGGAATAATTTATGAAAAAAATAGTATCAAGAGGAGCATGCCTATTACTTGCATCATGTTTGAGCTTAAACGCAGTTGGGTGTCAAAAAAGTAATGAAAACAATAAAATTAAAGAAGGACAATCCATAAGTTCTGAAGAGGCAGGCATGTCAATTAATGAAAATGGCAAAAATGAAACTTTTAAGCCATCAGATTATACATTGGAGGCAAAGAAAGAATATGTTTATGAATATTTAGGACTTAAATTTAAACTCTCAGACAAATTTAGAAATTATATAGCTGATAAAAAGATAGCGATGTTAGATGATCAAAGTCCTATAGATAAAGAACTAAAGTATGCTATTTTGACATTTGACAAAATGACAGAAGAACAAAAGAATGCAGTTATAGAAAAGATGGGCGATGGATATAAAAATTGGCAAAATGAGCTTGAAAGAATTGGGACTATTGGTATATTCGAAAAAAATACATCAGAAGAAAAAATATCTAAAATTACAAAATGTGATACTCATACTAAAATAGGAGTTTCAAGTGATGGAAAATACGATTGCTATTTAAGCACAAATAGCGGAGCTGAAAGTAATCTTCTGGATGAATTGAAAAGAACTGAGATTCAAATTATAGATAAAAAAGAACGTCCTGAAAATGGTTTTGTGCTATCAGAAAAAACTGATTTAGAAAATACAGAAGCATTTAACAAAGAATCGGTTAAAGATTTACGTAAACTATCAACAAAGGACATAAATGGCAAGGATTTTACAAGTAAAGATTTTGAGAAGTATGATCTTACTATGGTAAATGTATTTGCAACTTGGTGTACAGCTTGTGTAAATGAAATTCCTGATTTGGTTGAGGTTCAGAATGAAATGAAAAGCAAGGGTGTAAATATCGTTGGAGTTGTTACAGATACTGTTGATGATACCGGTGAAAACAAGGAAGCAATTGAAAAGTCAAAGTTAATACATGAAAAGACAAAGGCTTCATATCCTTTCTTAATGCCAGATAAGACAAACTTTAATGGTAGATTAAATGGTATACAGGCTATGCCAGAGACTTTCTTTGTTGATAGTAATGGAAATATTGTAGGTGATACTTATTCTGGGGCAAAGAGTGCAAAGGAATGGAAGCAGGTAATTGAAAAAGAATTGGAAAAAATAAAAAATAAATAAAAGTAAAGCGGTGATTGGTATATGGTTAATAAATTTTTAAAAAGCCGTGCCTTGTCTTTATTAATTATCTTTATTAGTATGGCGATGATTTACTATGGTCATAGTAATGGAGAAACTAAAGTTGTCTTGGATAAGGCGATAAGAATTTGCATGGAGTGTATTGGAATTGGATAGAATTAAAAATATTATAAATGGTAGTACAAAAAAAGATAAATATAAAATAAGAGATCGTTTTAGGCATTTATTTCAATTCGTTTGGTTTTTAATTACTAATTCTTACTTTGAAGGGTTTAAGACTGGTAAAATCTACGGTGGGAATTTAAAGAAAATTTGTGTTCCAGGTATGAATTGTTATTCATGCCCGGGAGCAAAAGGTTCTTGTCCAATAGGATCACTACAGGCAGTAATTGGAAATTCAAAATATAAGATTAGTTATTATATAGTTGGGATTTTGTTTTTTATAGGAGCATTGGTGGGAAGATTTGTTTGTGGATGGCTGTGTCCATTTGGATTGATTCAAGATTTGCTACACAAGATTCCCTTTTTTAAAAAAGTTGAAACATTTAAGTTTGATAAACATTTGAGAAAATTGAAATACATAATATTACTTGTATTTGTAATAATATTACCTTTATTTTTGGTTGATATTTTAGGTCAGGGTTCTCCGTATTTTTGTAAACTTATTTGTCCGATTGGTATGCTGGAAGGAGGATTACCACTTGTTTTATTAAATAAAAGTATGAGAAGTGCGATAGGTTTCTTGTATTATTGGAAAGGAATCATTCTAATAGTTACTTTGTTACTTTCTATAATTATATATAGACCTTTTTGTAAATATATATGTCCACTTGGAGCTATTTACTCAATTTTTAACCCTATTTCAATATTTAGATATAGATTGGATAAGGATAAGTGTATTAATTGTGGAAAATGTAAAAAAGTTTGCCAAATGAATATAGATCCAGTTGAGAATTGCAATCATCTGGAGTGTATCAGATGTGGACGATGTAAAAATGCTTGTCCAGTGGATGCAATTAGTTATGGAGTAAGAGAGGAGTAGTTAGGAAAGTGATAAAAAATGCTATAGCATATATTACAAGAAAGAGAAATAGAACTTTAATAATTTTTATCATATTAACTATAGTTCTTTCTTGCTTGTATTCTTGTTTAACAATAATGAAATCAAGCAATGAAATAGAAAAGGCTTTATATGAAAGTTCTAATTCTTCAATATCAATAACAAAAAAAAGATGGTAAATATTTTAATGTTAATCAATTTAAAGATATTGAGAAATTAAAAGAAATTGAAGAAAAAATAATTCAATATGATGGATTAGCAAAACTAAAAGATGCTAAAGTAGTTAGCGGAGAACAAAGAATAAATAGAGAAGATTTATCTGACGAATTTAAGAATGTTGTTTCACTCGAAGCTACAAATAATACTAAAAGAAATATTTTATTTAGTAGTGGAGTATTTACAATGAAAGAAGGTAAAAATATAGGAGAAAATGATAAGAATTCAATTATTGTTCATGAAGAATTTGCTAAACAAAACAATCTAAAATTAGGTGATGAAGTCGATCTTGAATTACTAGATATTGAAAAAAGTGGAAAAATAAAAAGTCATAAATTTAAAATTATAGGGATCTTTTCTGGTAAAAAACAGGAAACATATACAGGATTATCTTCTGATTTTAGTGAAAATATGGTGTTTGTAGATTATTCAACAAGCCAAGAGATATTAAATAAATCAGAAAATAATAAAATCGCAAATAAAATTTTAATGTATTCTGGTAGTGCAGAATCTACAGACTTAGCCTTAAACAAATTGAAAGAGCTTAAAATTGATGAGTCAAAGTATTTTGTTGAAAAAGATTCGAATGCGTTTGAAGAGTCTTTAGAGTCAGTGAGTGGAATAAAACATATAATAAAAATAATGACTTATTCTATTATGTTAGGTGGGATGGTTGTTCTTTCATTAATCTTGATTCTATGGTTAAGAGAAAGAATTTATGAAATAGGTATATTTTTATCTATTGGAACATCTAAGATACAAATTATAATGCAATTTATATTCGAGTTAATATTCATATCGATACCAAGTATAATATCTTCCTTATTTTTAGGAAATGTATTACTAAAAGTAATTGTAGATGGATTCGTTAACTCAGAGGACTCAATGATTTCCGGTGGAAGTTTAATAAATAATAGTAGTTTTACGTTAAATATAACAACACTTGGACAAAGTTATTTAATATTAATAAGTATTATTGTTTTATCAGTTGTATTTGCTTCTTCATTAATATTAATCAAGAAGCCTAAAGAAATATTATCAAAAATAAGTTAGGAGAAAATAATGGATATATTAGAAATAAAGAATGTAGCATATAGTTATGCAAATTCTAAAGAAAAAGTTTTGTCAGGAGTAAATCAAAAATTTGAACTTGGGAAGTTTTATGCGATAGTAGGAAAGTCAGGAGCAGGAAAATCTACACTTCTTGCCTTACTTGCTGGACTTGATAAACCTCAAACAGGAAAAATATTGTTTAAGAATGAAGATATACAAAAGAAAGGATATAGTAATCATAGAAAAAATAATATATCTTTAGTATTTCAAAACTATAATTTAATAGATTATTTATCACCAATTGAAAATATTCGATTAGTAAATAAATCAGCAGATGAAAGTATCTTGTTTGAATTAGGTTTAGATAAAAAACAAATAAAAAGAAATGTTATGAAATTATCTGGTGGACAGCAACAAAGAGTAGCTATTGCTAGAGCATTGGTATCAGATGCTCCAATAATACTAGCTGATGAGCCTACTGGTAATCTAGACAGTGTTACTGCTGGAGAAATAATTAATATATTAAAGACATTAGCTAAAGATAGAAATAAATGTATAATAGTTGTAACACATAGTAAGGAAGTAGCAGATTCTGCGGATATCATTTTAGAACTAAGTGGTAAAAAGTTGAAAAAAGTAAATAAAATGAATTTGGAGGTTGAATAATGATAAAAAATGCATTTGCTTATGTAACTAGAAAAAGCTTAAAATCATTAATTATTATATTAGTTATTTTATCTATGTCAACTTTAAGTCTCATTAGTTTATCTATTAAAGATGCTACGGACAGAGCTTCAAAAGAAACTTTTGCTAATATAACAAATAGTTTTTCTATGGAGATAAATAGACAAGTAAATCCAGGAACACCAAGAGGTGGGGGAAATGTAAAAGGTGAAGATATTAAAAAGATATCTCAAACAGATAGTATAGACTCCTATGTAAAAAGAATAAACAGTGTTGCAGATTTAGTTGATTATGATATTATTGAAACTCAAGAGACTCTTGCGAATCAATCACCTGAAAGAGCGAAGAATTTTAAAAGAACAGTTATGTTAACTGGGGTTAACGACTCATCAAAAGAAACAAAATTTGTATCAGGAGCATATAAATTAGTAGAAGGAAAGCATTTAGAAAATGAAGATAAAAATAAAATCTTAATGCATAAAGATTTAGCTGAAAAAAATAATCTTAAAGTTGGAGATAAGATAAAAATAAAATCTAATTTATTTGATGCTGATAATGAGAAAGGTGCAGATGAAACAGTAGAAGTAGAAATTAAAGGTCTATTCGATGGGCATAATAGCGGTGGAGTAAGTGCAGCACAAGAACTATACGAAAATACATTAATCACTGATGTTCATACAGCTGCTAAAGTTTATGGTAATACAGAAGATACAGCTGTATACCAAGATGCAACATTCTTTGTAAAAGGTGATAAGAATCTTGATAGTGTAATAAAAGATCTTGGGAAATTAGATATAAATTGGAGAGAATATAATTTGATTAAAAGTTCATCAAATTACCCTGCATTACAACAATCTATATCAGGTATCTACTCAATTTCAAATAAATTATTTGTTGGCTCATTAATATTTGCAGGAGTTGTAGTTTCATTATTATTATTCTTATGGATGAATGCTAGAAAGAAAGAAATAGCAGTATTACTATCATTAGGTATATCAAAATTAGAAATTTTTGGTCAATTCCTAATTGAGATGGTATTTATATCAATCCCCGCATTCGTTGGTTCTTATTTCTTAGCCCAATATACAGCTGATAAGCTTGGAAATCATATATTGAATAAGGTTACTGGCGATATAGCTAAACAAATAGCTAGACAATCTGTATCTAGCCAATTAGGGGGTGGGGCAGAAGCTGAAGGATTTAACAAGACATTATCAAGTTTAGATATAAATGTATTGCCTAAATTCATAATTTATGTAGTTATATTTATGAGTTTAGTACTTCTTGTATCATTGATTATTTCTTCATTCAATATATTAAGAAGGAATCCAAAAGAATTATTAATTGACAATAATTAAAATTTTTGGTGCTTTTTAGCACCAAAAATTTTTTGGATTTTAAATATTAAATAATATGCTGTATAATATAAGTATATAGGCTTAAGTGGAGGATATATGAAAATATTAACTGTTGAAGATGATAATATGATAAGAGAGGGAATAAGTGAATATCTTTCAGAATTTGGATATACTGTTATTCAAGCTAAAGATGGAAGAGAAGCCTTGTCAAAATTTAATAGCGATATAAATTTGGTTATCTTAGACATTCAGATACCTTTTATAAATGGTTTAGAAGTGTTGAAAGAAATTAGAAAGAAAAGCAATTTACCAATTCTTATCTTGACTGCATTTAGTGATGAAGAATATAAAATTGATGCATTTACTAATTTGGTAGACGGATATGTAGAAAAGCCATTTTCATTGCCGGTCTTAAAGGCTAGAATAGATTCTTTAATTAAGAAGAATTATGGACATATAGAGAAGTTTGAATATAAGGATCTATCGGTTAATTTTAATAGCTATACAGCTAAAATAAATGGTGAAGAAATAGATGTAAATGCAAAAGAACTAGAAGTATTAAAATGTTTATTGGATAATAACGGACAAGTGTTAACAAGAATGCAAATTATTGATTATGTATGGAAAGATAGCGAAGAACCTCCTTATGATCGAGTAATAGATGTATATATAAAAGAACTCAGAAAAAAATTACAATTAGACTGTATAACTACTATAAGAAATGTAGGATATAAATTGGAGAGAAAATGAAAAAATTAAAGATATTTCCAAAAATGTTCATACAAATATTTTCTGTTCTTGGAATAATAATTATATTAGTTCATTCATTAGTTTTTTTTATCTTTCCTAAAACATATTTGGAGACGAGAAAAGAAAAGATTCATAATATGGCAAATGAAATTTCTAGTAATATGAATGGAAAAGAAATAAAATATATAGAACAAACTTTGGAGCTTTATTCTAAGAGTGGTGAAATAAAAGCATTTATAAAAGAAAAAAATAATAAGAATGAAATACAAATCAAAGATAATATAAATGTTAATTTAGAAAGTGATAGTAATTCTTTGATAATTGAAGAAAGAGAAATAAAGCTTAATGATGGTAAAAAAACAAATCTACAATTTGTTTCTACAGCTGATATGCAAAAAGATGCGAAAGATTTAAGCCTTAAATTTTTACCCTATTCTTTATTAATATCAATTTTATTTTCTGCTATTATTTCTTTAATTTATGCAAAATCAATAAAAAATAATATACAAGAAATAAAAATTGTTACTGATAAAATGATGAAACTTGATAAGAAAACGCGTTTAAAAGTTAGCTCTAATGATGAAGTTGGAGAATTAAAACAACAAATTAATGATTTGTATTCTACTTTATTAAGAACAATTGACGATTTGGAATTTAAAAATAAAGAAATTTTAAAATTAGAAAAGATAAAATATGACTTTTTTAAAGGTGCATCCCATGAACTTAAAACTCCTCTTGCTAGTCTTAAAATAATACTGGAAAACATGAAATACAATATTGGAAAATATAAAGAAAGAGATATTTATATTAATGAATGTATTGAACTCGTTGATAGTTTAACAAAAAATATTTCTCAAATATTATCAGTTCATTCTATAGAAAATTTGAATAATGATGAAGAATATTTGAAAATAAATGATGCATTAGAAGACATATTAAAAAGGTATGAAATATTAGCAAATCAAAAGAAAATAACTGTCAATAATTATATATTAGATGAGAATATTTATATAGGAAAAACAGCTTTAAAGATTATTCTATCTAATTTGATTAGTAACGCGGTAAAATATACTGATGTAAATGGGGTAATTAATATTGGGATAGTTAATGATTGGTTATATATAGAGAATTCATACGGTAACAATAAAATTTCGAATATGGATAAAATATTTGATGTTAAATTTGATTTAAATAAGGAAAATAGTAATGGATTAGGTTTATATATTGTAAGTAATATTCTGAATAATTACAATATAGAATATAAAGCATTGCAGGATGAAGAATTTTTTATCTTTAAAATTAAAATATTTTCTTAAACAAGATATAATTTTGCAATAGTTATTGAAATATAGAGATTTATTATTAGCCATGGAAGTTGAGCTGACCCCAAAAAGTTAGACTTTCATTGCGTAACAGATTTTGTCTGTTACGCATTTTTATGCAGCCAAGAGGCTAAGCCTGTATAAGTTATAATAAATGATAATGGATGGCAGAGGTCATCCATTTATTATGAGAAAAAGAAGGGATCCCACATGAACCAACAAGAAATATTCACATACATCCAAAAGCAATACGCCAGAAGAAAAAGATTGACAATTCCAAGCACACATTCCATAATGACGATAGTGGTTCGAGAGAACTAACAGGAAAAATGGGAGAGACAACATGAAGAAAAAAACTTCATACCGATGGCTGATATGGATCATTATGGCAGTGGTTTTGATCGGGGTAGCACTTATGCATATCCTGCCCCCATACATCGACCGATGGAAATCCGCCAGAGATTATGACAAACTTGCCGAGGAGTATGTAAATGATGAGTCCGAACCAGATGATGGAAAGCAGAAGAAAAAAGACTGGTGGGCTACAGATGTAAAAGTAGAATTTGACAAGCTGAAAGCCGAGAATCCAGATGTCATCGGATGGATACGGTTTGATAATCAGGACGAACTTGGCATCAATTATCCGATTCTGTATTCAGGTGACAATCAGAAATATCTGAGAACCGACCTGCATGGCAACAGCCACATCGCAGGGTGTATCTTTTTGGAAGGTCTTAACAAATCTGATTTTTCGGATTATTACAACATTATTTACGGTCACAATATGAGAGACGGAAGTATGTTCGGAAGCCTGAAAAAATATAAGGATGACGGTTTCTGGAATGAAAATCAATACTTCACCGTATATTCTGAGACAACCGCCTACCGTTATCGAATCTTCTCTTATGAAGATGCAGTCAATGGCGGCGATGTGTACAAAGTAGGATACCAGCCGGGCGAAGAATACCAGAAATTTATCGACCAGATGATAAAAGATTCCGATGTTGATACAGGAATAAAGCCGCAGATCAGTAACAAGATACTGACACTTTCTACCTGTACAGGGAACGGATACAGCAAGCGACTTGCCATCCATGCAGTCTGCGTTGACGCACAGACTACGGATGAATCAAAATTAAAGGAAAAAGGAAATTAACTATGAAAATATCCAAAAGTATGTGAAAAAAGAAATAAAAAGATATTTTGCGGACGATTTTTCAGATGTGGTATTCCTTTTACACCACAGAGATTGGAAAAGAGAGAAAGGCAGCCATCGAAGATATGTGGTTTGAAAGAGATGGCTGGCTGTACATAGAGCCTTGGGAGATTTGGTTGGAACTAACGGAGCATCCGGAAAATGAGGATGACAGGACAATCTGGTATCAGAACATGCATGGAATCTGGAAGAAGGCAGAAGTAAATGATCACAGCATCAAAATTCCTGCCACAGCATTTCACATAGAGTACGAACAGCAGTGGTTGGGTGAAATACACTTCACCTGTAATCTGGGGTTTGTCGCAGAGAAAAAGAAAGGCTCTAAGAAAAAAACGATATGCTTACTGGATGGAAGGCTTTTGCAGAAAATACCGGATATCGTGTAGCGGATGAATATTAAAAAAGACAGGTAGGAAAGGTAACATGGGAAGAAGGACTGAAAACAGAAATATTGATGTGACAAAAGCCAGAGGCGAACTGGAAGAAGATCTTCTGGAATATGTCTATCGGACATGGAGGCAGGGCAGACAGATCACATCGAAAGAGTATGCCAGAGAAGTGAACATAACCGGATATGAAGCGGCAGGCCTGGTGCGGAGTCTGGTGAAAAAAGGATTTTTGTGTGAGCCGGAAAACGGACATCTGGAACTGACCGATAAGGGAAAACTGGAAGGGATGGAGTGCCTTGCACGCCATGAGAAACTGACACAGTTCTTCCAGATGGTAAGCGGAATGGATCAGCAGAGGGCGCAGGAAGATGCCTGTAGAGTGGAACATTATATCAGTCCGGAAGGATTAAAAGGAATTGAAAACTTTCTGCAGTACGGTGACGTATACGATCGAATTTATGACGATATGGACTTGTATACCTTTTATGAGGATGGCGATTTCCCGATGGCATTCGGACTGTATGAACCGGAGCGACGCAATCCGAGATTCCTTGCAACAGAGTATGAGAAACTGGAACAATCCGTCATATTGAGAGTGAAAAAGTCCCAGAACTGCTTCCGGCTCAAGACAAAAAAAGATGAATCTATCGGATGTGTATGGTACAGAAGAGACGAAGAATGGATACAGGCGAAAGAAGAAAAAGGTGTTTATCAGTTGCCGACAGACATCTTTACCTATACTGCGAATACAGGAATTCCGGTCACAGAAGCAGTGGCAATTATTGCGATTACCCGTTTTGAACAGAAGCCATTGCCAATCGATTATCGGGAATTGAATATTCATGTATGGTGACGAAGAGAGGACAAAGAAAATGGAAAAAGGTGAACATCTAAAGAGACAGAACAGACCTACAATGCTGCAACTGCAATATTTACAAGGCCTGTCAAAAGTAGAAAAGAAACGTGGAGCTCAGGGAAGTATCGCAGAATATTATGGCGTGAACCGTTCAACGGTGAACCGCTATTTTAAGAACTGCATAGAAAGAGGAATTCTGACAGAATCACTGGAATTTACTCCTGCAGGAGAAGAATGGCTGGAACGATATTCCAACCTGTATGAGAATCTTGAAAAATATCTGGAAGAAATCGGTGCAAAACCGGAAGAAATCGAGGAATCACTGGATGTTATGGTGGAGAATATCGACATCCACATGCTGGAACTGATGATTAACGCCTATGCAGAGAAAAAATCCGTATACAAGAAAAAAGAGAATGAACTGGATCAGGAGATACAGCACAATCTGCAGAAATGTGAAAGGCATCCGGTAGTGTTCCGGCTTTACCGGATGAATAAAAAGCAGGGGCAGGGAAGAGACTCTATGGCGATGAGAGGATTTGAAGAAATAGCCGAAATTGTTCAGGAGAATGGAGAAAGCTATCTGGAATTAAAGCTGAAAGAGATGGTAGCACACTCCAGAGTGAGTGGTGAAATGATGGCTGGAAAACTGAAAACATTGAAGTATGAGCATAATGAAGTCCTTGAAGAAGCAGATATAGAAGATAACATCGTGAAAATCCCGATGGAAGCGTGCAGAATCCACCGATGGACGGGAATCGGCACAATGGGAATTGTACCAGTTACCGTAACCTGTAGTGTAGGACCGGTTCACATGCCGGAAAGCACTGCATTATTATGTTTTTGGGTATAAATGAGAAATGAGAAAAATTATCATTTACACACAACATGTAACAAAATAGTAAATAATTTCAATAAAGCGCCGTTATTGATAAAACACTATCAATAACGGCGCTTTTACGTCTGTTGTTGCCTGAATAACAACAAAAACGAAAAGAAAAACGGTGATTTTGTTGCAATTCAGACAACAAAAACATGAGAAAATAGCGTTGACATTGAATGGCAAATTGTGGTATCTTTTGGACAAGAAGTTAGACGTGGGTAACCGGAATGATTCTCACGGAACTCTAAGTATCATAACTAAAAATTTATTAGCAAAAAAGCTAATGCCAAAAAACGAAAAGGAGGATTACAGTTATGAGAAAGATCAAGAAATTAGTTGCTGTGCTTTTAGCGGCAACAATGATGCTGGCAATGGGAGTTACAGCATTTGCGGCAGATGGTACATCTGATACAAAAACAGTTTCGGCAAAATATGAAGCAAATGTAACTTTGTATAAAGATGCGGCGTGCTCATCTACATCTATGGGAAATAAAGGAATTGATAATCCTGCTAAAGTGGTAGTTTATACAGATGGAACTGCTGATTTGACATTATATACACATCAGTTTACCTATATTGGAATTAAAGGTGCTTTGACTGGTATGACTTTAGACGGAATTGCAGGAAAAGAAGTTAAGGAAGGCTCTTATGATTATATAGTTTCTGGATTAGATGCGTCTAAGATTTCAGTAGGAAATGCAATCGAAGGAACATTTACAGTATCTGTTCTTGGTTCACATAGTGCAAAGACAGGATATCTTAAAATCAACTCTTTAACAGCAGCAGAATAAAGTAGGAGGTAAAAGTGAGGCGAGGCATCGTGCCTCACCTCACTTTTTTGGATTTATGAAAAAGCTAAAAAAAATAATATTAAGCATGTTGACACTTCTATGTGTTGTGAGTGCAGGAGCAGGAATAGCCTATGCACAACGAAGCGAAACGTATGACATGAAAACAGGTCATAGTTATGTAGTACCTATCAAAAATTATAGTGAAGATGGTACTGAAACGAAGGCAAATTTACAGACGGCATTACATTATGGTAGTAACTGTGCGATTGTCACACCTGAAGAATCTGGAAAATATAAGGTGATGATTCAGGCAAATAATTATGATAAAATGGTTACATTTCAAATATATAAGCAAGGAACATTCAAAGATGATACAGCTCTTGCGGATATTAAATGTGCATCTTATGGATTGGATGAGTATCCTTATCGTGATAAGATGATTGAAACTGGCTGGCTGGATACAGCAAATGATGAAAAATGTTATTCGCCAGATGAAATTACTGTTAGTGGAAATGATTATTCTGATAATAAGTATCTGACGTTTGAAGTTGATAATTTGAAAGATTTTTTATATACGGCTCAAATAGAGTATACAGAAGGTTCGTTTGCAAGTGATTGGAGAACGGATCGTTCTTCATCTGATCTGATTAGCAGTAAGCTGGGTTTCGATACGTCTGATATAATTGAATTACCAGAAAGCATTGAAAACTATAAAGATGGTGGGGTGAAATTTGATTTTGTTTCGCATAGAAAATATGACAACTATAATTTTGAAGGTGATGGACAAAAATTAAGTGGTCTTTTAGATGGAGAAGTAACAGCAAGCGACGGAACAGCTACTGTTAAATTGAAAACAAATGGCGATGTTAATATTCAGAAAATCTATATTAATGGGATTTCTGAAATAAAAGGCGCTGGTGGCTTCTGCGAAAGATACCGGGGAATTTCAAAGTGGAATGAACTTGAAGTAAAAGATGGTACAGTTGAAATTCCTTATAATAGTGTAAAAGAAGCAGTATTTGGTAGAGAAATACATATAGTATTTTCTGATGACTCAG
>NZ_NALP01000004.1:0-281912 GCF_008680265.1 Eubacterium sp. LMAG:50
TATTTTACAATAAATGAGCTCTTAATTCTTCTCCGCTCATTTCGCTTAAATATGCAGGTGCAATATCTAATACTGTCTTACAGCCTTTCTGTCCTTCATCATAAAGACGCTTAGCAGCTCTTGCATATGCAATTAAAACACTTGTAGTAAATTCAGGATTTGAATCTAACTTTAAGCTATATTCAATAATATGATTATGTTCTTTATTCATTCCTGTTTTTCCTGAACGGATTACAAATCCACCATGTGCCATTCCGCTATGATTCTTTTCTAATTCTTCTTCGCTAATGAAATGAACTGTTGTATTGTAATCTGAGAAATAATTTGGCATTTCCTTGATTTCTTTTTCAACTGCAGCGGCATCTGCACCTTCTTCTAATACAACAAAACATTCTCTTTCATGCTTATCTCTTGTTGTAAGTTCCGGATTTTCGCCCGATCTAACTCTTTCTAAAGCATTTTCTACAGGAATTGTATACTGCTTTGCATTCTTAACGCCTTTAATTCTACGAATTGCATCTGAATGTCCCTGACTAACACCTTTCCCCCAGAATGTATAATCTTTTCCATCTGGAAGAATTGCATTTGCATAAACTCTGTTAAGCGAGAACATTCCAGGATCCCAACCTACTGAAATAACTGCTATTTTTCCAGCTTCTTTTGCTGCCTTATCAACTGCCGCAAAATGTTCAGGTATTCTTGCATGAGTATCAAAACTATCAATTACGTTAAACATTGAAGCAAACTGTGGAGTCTGTACAGGAAGATCTGTAGCACTACCGCCACATAAAATCATAACATCTATCTTATCTTTCCAGTCTGCAACTTCATCAATATGACATACCGGAACATTTTCTGTTAAAATAGTTACATTTTTAGGATTTCTTCTTGTAAATACAGCAACTAATTCCATATCATTAGCTTCTTTAACTGCGCATTCTACACCTTTTCCCAGGTTTCCATAACCTAAAATACCAATTCTTGTTTTCATTTCAGTCTCCTTCGTTAATATATATTTTACTTAATCAGCACTTGCAATCATTAGTCTTCTTTAATTGACATATTGTAAGTTTTCGCCACAAAAATTATAGAATTTTTCCACTGATTTGACAATACTTTATATTATATTTTCTATAATTCTTTAATTTTTTTCATGAATACTTTTGATGCCTTGCCAAATACTGCATGTTTTTTCCATACTAAAGCCAGATTGCAAAAAAAGAAGTGTATTTAATTCACAACGAAAATAAATACACTTCTTAGACTTATATATTTTTTATATATTATTTACTATTTGTTTTATATCCTCTAAATTATCTGCGAAAAAAATTCCTTCTTGTCTTTGTTTAGACGAAAATTCTTTTTCAATCATATGGTTTAACAATTCTTTTAAACTGTTATAATATCCATCCAAATTATATAAAATACAAGGATTATTAAGCTGTTTCATTGAAATTTTACACATAACTTCAGACACTTCTTCCAGAGTACCTGTACCACCTGGAAAAGCCACAAATACATCTCCTAATTCTATCATTTTAGTTCTTCTTTCTGACATATCTTTTGTAATAAATAATTCGGTTAATCCCTCATGTTGAACTTTTGCATCTATAAAAAATTGTGGTTCAACTCCTATAACTTTACCCCCTGCATTCAATACACTGTCTGCAAGTTTTCCCATAAGCCCTGTTTTAGAGCCACCATACACAAGTGTGTTGCCACTTATTCCAATCCATGTTCCCAATTCTTTAATTGCACTTTTAAATGTTTTATCATTTCCGTCTGATGCCCCAAGATAAACTGTAATATTCATTTTAATACCTCTTTCGTAATTTAATTCTAAACTTCTGTCCTAACTTCAATTAAGTTTCCATCTAAATCATAAAATCTTACAACTTTTTGTCTCCAACTATTTGTCATAAGTTTATTAATATATCATATTTTCAGATACAATTTTTCAAGTTTTTCTGCAAAACTTTCAATATCAATCTCTCCGAAATAAAATTCACATGAATTGCTCTTTTATTTATTTCATTCTTCATCCGTAACACCGTTTGTTTTGCACAATGTTCTTACTAATGCATCCTTTGAATTTTTCCATGGTTCATCTTTATATCTATAATCAAATTTTTTTATAAACCATTCTACATCCTCAATTGTTCTATCAAGATTTTGTTCAAATATATCTATAGTCATTTTATTAAATTCGTCAAATTTATTTCCCGATAATTCTTTATCTGCATATTTAAGTAAAGCATTTAAATGTTCAAAGCAAAATCCTTTACAATTCTTATATAATTCTAAAAAATCTTTATCTTCTTTTTTCCATAAATAAAGTATCGTGGCAACATATCTGTCAAATGTATTTTTTAAACGGTCGCATACGAAACAACTTCCATTTAATTTATCCAGATATTCAGTTATTGGCTTCTTTTCTTTCTTTTTAAATAATCCACCTGAAGATTTCTCCTTAGACAGCGTATCAACCTGCTTTTTTACATTCTTTAAATGTGTTTCCATTATTAGAGCAAGTCCTAATCTGTTATTGTATTCGTATAACTTTTTTACATGTCTTGTGCAGTAGCCTTTTTCATCAGTTTCAAATCTAATATAGTCCTCCATATAACTTGGTCCCATAGCAAAAGAGATATTATCATTTTCTATATCATCTCTCATTTTACATAATGGACACTCGCAATCTACCTTAAATGCATCCATTACAGGTATTGTATATAATTTTTCTTCCATTCTTCCTTCTCTCCATTTTTTAATCTTTTTACATTTTTATATTAATTCGTAGCGTATAATTTAAAATAATTCTATTTGTATAATTTAAATTAATTCTCTTTGTTTAATTAAAACTAATAAAAGGTTGAAAAGGATTTCTCCTCCTCAACCTTTTATTGGCTCTATTTAGGTAATTTAAAAGAACTCTTTAATGAAACTATTCTGTTATATACCGGTTTTTCTTTTGTATAATCTTTAATATCTGCACAGAAATAACCCTGTCTTACAAACTGGAATTTATCTTCAGGCTCTGCATCAGCAAGTCCCTGTTCCAAATAGCATTTCTTCAATACTGTAAGTGAATTTGGATTAAGGTTAAGAGAACCATCTTCATTAAGTTTTCCTTTTTCTTCATCAACTATATTTTCATATAATCTTACTTCAGCTTCAATAGCATGTCTTGCTGATACCCAATGAATTGTTCCTTTGACCTTACGTGCTGTAAAGTTATTACCACTTCTTGTTTCCGGATCATAAGTACAATGCACTACAGTAACATTACCATTTTCATCCTTTTCGTAATCTACACATTTTACAAAATAAGAATGCATAAGTCTTACTTCATTTCCCGGGAACAATCTGAAATATTTCTTAGGTGGTTCTTCCATAAAGTCTTCTCTTTCAATATATAGTTCTTTACAGAATGGAACTTTTCTACTTCCTAATTCTTCATTTTCAATGTTATTAACTACATCAAACCATTCAACCTGGTCTTCCGGATAATTGTCAATTACAAGCTTAATTGGATCTAATACAGCCATCATTCTTGGTTTCTTAGTCTTTAAATCTTCTCTAATGCAATATTCTAACATTGCATAATCAACCGAACTATTGCTCTTTGATATACCACAAAGTTCAACGAAGTTCTTAATTGATTCAGGAGTAAATCCTCTCCTTCTAAGTGCTGCAATAGATACTAAACGTGGATCATCCCATCCATCTACAATTCCATCTTCAACTAATTTTTTAATATATCTTTTTCCTGTGATTACATTTGTCAAATATAACTTTGCGAATTCAATCTGTCTTGGAGGATTAGGGTATTCAAGTTCTGTGACTACCCAATCATATAAAGGTCTGTGATCTTCAAATTCCAATGTACAGATAGAATGTGTTACATGTTCAATTGCATCTTCAATAGGATGAGCAAAATCATACATTGGATAAATGCACCACTTATCTCCTGTATTATGATGTGTCATATGAGCCACTCTATAAATAATTGGATCTCTCATATTAATATTAGGAGATGACATATCAATCTTAGCCCTTAATACCTTTTCACCATCTTTATACATTCCATTCTTCATGTTTTCAAATAGTTCTAGATTTTCTTCAACACTTCTGTCTCTGTATGGGCTGTTCTTTCCAGGTTCAGTTAATGTACCTCTATATTCCCTAATTTCTTCAGGTGTTAAATCGCATACATATGCTTTACCTTTTTTTATTAACTTAACAGCTGCCTCATACATCTGATTAAAATAATTAGATGCAAAAAATAATCTGTCTTCCCAGTCAGCTCCAAGCCATTTTATATCTTTTAAAATTGACTCTACAAATTCTGTCTTTTCTTTTGTAGGATTTGTATCATCAAATCTCATATTAAATTTACCATTATATTTCTTAGCCAAACCATAATTTAAAAGAATTGACTTTGCATGTCCAATATGAAGATATCCATTTGGTTCAGGTGGAAATCTTGTCTGAACATGATCAAATCTTCCTTCTTCCAAATCTTTGTCGATAATCAATTCAATAAAGTTTTTAGTTACTTCACTTTTCACGTTTTCTTTTTCCATTTTGTATGTCCTCCAGCGTTTAGAATATAAACGTTTTCATAATTATTAGATTATACAATAAAATTTTTTCCATTTCAACATCAAGTATGCATTGTTTTAGGCATATTTAGTCAAATATCAATGCTTTTACTGTTAAATCAAATGTTTTATAAAATAAATTTTTCAAGCATTCTTCTTAACACATATTCATGTCCGGCCATAACAATTGTATCATCATTAATTCTTAAAACGGCAGTTCTTACAAAATTCCAACCAACACCAAGTTCAATACCACCATGTGTCTCACAATTTCTGATTATTCTTTTTCTTTCATTTTCACTCATTGCAAGTAATTTCATATTATCTTCTTTATCAAATTGTATTATCGGATATCCGCCATGATATCCAACCAATTTTAAATTTTTCAAATTAAAAGTTTTGCTCCATTGTTCTAATATCTCTTCCAAAATTTATCTCCTTAAATTTTATCTTTTCATAATCTTTATTCATTATTAATTGTCTATTCTAAGAATTATAACACAATAAGGCAAAACTTTCATTTTTTTGTAAATACAAAGAAACAGGTTTTATGAAAGACATCTTTCTAAAAACCTGTTTCTTTTCAAAATCTAAACCCTTTCGTAACACTTTGTTACGATAATAATTTAACATATTTAATATAATAAATATAGTATTTATATTTTAAAATATGTATCATTTTTTATATGTGAATGTAATTACAGATAAAAATACACTAAAATAACTTCTTTTTTGCATTGTCAAAAAAACTGTCAATTTATAAACATAACATTTTTATCTTTTTATCGCATTTATTATTTGATATGTTTCTGAATAAAATTAACTACTAACTTTCTTGTTTCTCCCAATGCATTCGATGTTTCAAATTTTCTTTCAGGATGCCACTGCAAAGCTAATATCTTCATTTCATCAGAACCAAATGCCTCTATTGTCTGATTTTCTTTATCAATTGCAAGAGGCTTAAAACACGGAGCTAATCCATCAATTGGAACTACGTCCTTGTGATAGTTGTTTACTATAATTGTTCTATCTTCTTCCACAAGATATACTTCGTGATCCACTCCTCTTGGTCTTTCTACCGGCAAATCAGGATGATAAAGTAACTTTCCGCCAAACAAAGCATTCATATACTGCATTCCTCTACAAGTTGCGATAATTGGAATTTCCTGCTCAATACAATGTCTTATTAATTTTTCTTCCATTGCGTCTCTATGCGGCTGTAATTCTTCGTTATGAGGCCTGTCATAAAATTTACATGGAAGAGCTCCTCCACCTACAACAATAAGTAAATCACATTGTCTTTCAAATAATTTACCTACATTTTTAACATGATTTGAAGCCGGCTGTGGAATAAATCCAAGCAATTCGTAAAATCTTATATATGCAGATTCTAATACATCAGTTGAATCTCCATATTGATTTACGCCTTCTCTTTGAGTAATCAGTGCTCGCAAATCCTCACACTGCATCCCTTCTTTAATACTGCCATTAGCACAGTCTAATTCCATGTAGTTCATAGATGCCGCATAATTATATATTTTTTCACCACATCCGATTGCTGCCGGGATTTCAAACTCAGCACATCTTATAGCCATATGGCTTGCCATTCCACCATATTTTGTTATAAATCCCTTTATTCCTTTTGTAAAAATCCATTCATATCCGGGATCAGCCTTTGGAATCATTACAATTTTATCCATAAGGTCTTCATCTGTTTCCCTTTCAAGATTTACTACTTCTCCCTCAACTTTTTGTGATGTAATAAAATTTGGTCTTGCCTCATTTACAGGAATAAACGAAACACCTAACTTAGATAAAATGACATCCGGTAAAATGATGTTTAACTTATCATAATATTCTTTTCTATTATTTACTATTGTATCCGTTAAATATTTTTTAATTTCAGCTACTTTTAATTTCTTACAATGTTTTAAATCCTCTACCGTAATATATGACAGGCTTTTTCTGTCAATTTCAAGTAATTTACCTAAATTCTGAATTAAATCAATTACAAGACTTAAAGATTTAGTAAATTCAAATTTAAAAAATTCTCTTCCCTCAATTGCAGAAACAAGAAAATTATTAAATTCCTTTGGATGAATATCAAATCCAATAGAAGTAAGTGCTTCTTTCAACCTGTTTTCATCTAAACCTTTAGATACATTCTTATCTTTATAGTTTTTATTCTTCTCCGTTACCGGTCTGAAAACCATCTGATTATAACTGTCTGTACGAATATCATAAGTGCCACTTCTTAAATGTCCATATATTTTATTAAATTCATTTCTAGACATTAACCCCAATGAAAACTTGTGGAAATCATAATCAAATTTTGATGAAACAGTATTAATTGATTTCATAAACTCATCTATTTCATCATTTGTAAACCATCCTGCTTCTACTAATGAACTGCAGAATGACTTTGCCATAAATGCCATTCTTGCCTGTCTTGTAAACTGTGGTGTACCAAGACTTTTTATGGCATCTAAAAGTTCTGTTATATCTTCTAATATTCTATGAATATTATTTGTTTCTGAATCCAAAGATGCTATTCTTTTTCTTTCATTTTCCAAATGATTAATATCTGCATTATCTTTCATTGATATTAATCCGTGTTTTTCAATTGTATTTAAAGTAAGTTTATGAAGTGCCTCTACAATTGTATTTCTTTCTGCTCTTGTAAATCCATTTTCAAGTAATTCTTTTGTTCTGTTTTCTGTATTAAAATCATAACTTGTGTAAACTATTTCAAATTCAATTTTGTCATGAGCAGTTGTGTCCTGTTTCAATTTATTTACGTAAAAATCAACAAGTTTTAAAGCTAATTTTTCACTAATCTCAGCAGGTATTAATGAATAAAACGAATATTGTATACTTATATATGGTTTTACACCAATCTTGTACATCAGTTCTTTCTCTAATTTCTTATATCCCATTGGCACAAGGCCCTGATTCCATGCCCTTGATGTAATAATTTCTCTATATAATGAATAATCAAGATTTCTAGGACTTGTTCCAATAATTTCTGAAGGATTCCAAAATGCCATATCAGATAGAATCATTGGTTGTCCGTCAAGACTGCATTCTATTCTATCATAATCCTTTTTTACGTCATTTAATTTACTATAGAAATCATTAATGGCATTAATCGCATTCTTATTTTTTGTATTTGCAACCAAAGGTCTAACCTGAAAAATTATTACTTCATTTTTCTTATTTACTGCAAATTCAATATCTAATGGTATTTTCAATAAATCTTCGATTTCCTGAACTGATTCAAGAAGATTTTTCCATGCTGTATTTAACTCTGAAAGTTCCGTATTTCTTGCAATCCATAAAGTCTTTCCGCCTTTTCCACTTGTTACGGAATCCGTAGAACCGCTATCATCATAATTTATCAGATAATATGGTCGTTGCCCCTGAATATCATAAGTAAACAAAACACCACTATACAGTACATCTACAGCCTGATGCTGAATTAAAACCTGTTCATCTTCAATATTATCAATATCTAAAGTGTATGATTTAAGTACAGTATCTATTGCATTAATAATTGCTGTTTCATTAGTTGAATCTACATCTAAAATACTTGTGTAATGACCTGCATTTGATTTTACAAAACAGTCTTCATTTGTAGATGAACTTCTTACAACTATTTTTTCACCTTTAAATTTTTCAATTATCTTATCAGCTGTTTTTTTCTTATCACGATGATATTCTTTAGCTGTTATAATAAGCATTTCTTCAATATATCCTAATTTAATTACTTCATTTAAGGCTTTAAGGGTATTAGCCTTAGTAGATATAAATTTTATTGTCTGCTTATTATCTCTGTCTCCTAAATTTCCAATATAATCTCTCTCCATATTTTCAATCCTTTTTGTACCTAAAACTAATTTTCTTCAGTTACATCTTTTAGTTCTCCACCGTCCGTTACAATCTTCAACCACTCTTTTGCCTTTGCTACTGTTTCTTCATTAGGAACCATTACATAAGCTCTATTACTTGGAACTGAATATGTGTAATTTGACTGTCCTGAACCTGATACATTATAGCTTTGAATATTCCACTCGTATCCATTTGCCAATTGGAATTTAACAAATTTCTGAATGTTTTTCTTGCTAACGCTTGTCTGAAAACTTTCACTTATGCTTTCAAGTATTTTCTGATAATTATCCAAAATGCTTGGGGATGCACATTTTGATATCACACCTTTAATTACAGACATCTGATTCTTTCCACGCTGTACGTCACCTCTTGCAAATGATTTTCTTTCTCTTGCAAATACTAATGCCTTATCGCCATTCATATTATAATTAATTCCCTGACTATAGCTATATCCTTTTGCTGAGAAAGCACATTCAGAATCAACATCTATTCCACCTAATGCATTAATAATATCTTTAAATCCGTCAAAATTAACTCTCACATAGTAATCAATATCAATATCATAAAGCATTTCTAATGTTTCCATTGATACATCTACGCCATATAAACCTGCATGTGTAAGTTTGTCTCTTACTCCGTTTGAATTAGACAAAGGAACATAATAATCTCTAGGTGTTGAAAGTAATAAAATCTGTCTGGTCTGTGGATTTACTGACATTATTATATTTACATCACTTCTGCTCTTTGTTGTTACTGCGCCAAATGTATCAATACCGCTTATATAAACATTAAAGCATTCCTTTGTTATATCTTTCTTCTTATTTTCATTTTGAACCTGATGAGTAACTTTATATGTATAGATACATTTTACCTTCGATTCAAAATCAGTATAATCAGCTTCATCATTTTTCTTTTCACCCATAGATGTTATAACATCTATCATTGACTGATTTAATACAACTGCTCTTGTTTCTTTATTATATAAAGCTTCTGTCATGGTTATTACATCATCGTATTCCTGATAATTACCATCCTGATTAATCTTTTCATTAATGTTATTTAATAATTCGTCTTTGTCATCACCTACAAATTTCTGAATATATCCAAATTTATCATCTTTTAACTCTTCAATATTCTTTGCCTCATCATCTGATAATATATATACACCAAATTCATCTGTTGATAACTTACTGTTGTTTACAATTTTATCTATTGTTTTTTCTGATTCTTTAAAAATACCTTTTATAGTCTTTTGATTTAATCCAATTGCTATATCTGCTCCAACGCTCATTACAATCATAATTGCAGACATAACTATTGATACTATTGCTCCAACTTTGTTTTTCTTAATGAAAAATGGAATTAACATCCATAATGCTATCGCAATTTCTACTGCAACAATTAATCTTACCGGAATATAATTTAAAGCTACATTGTTGTTATAAGTTAATATCATATATAAAAATATCTCTAATATTACTATTGGAATTACCTGTAATATATTTAAAACTGTTGCTGTCATTTTTAATTTCTTATTTAACATCTCCATCTCCTTTTTAATTGTGTCTCATTTACAGCATTAAAATAGATTTTACCTTCTTTTATCTGCTTACTTTTTTTAAATAACAAACGTACTTTATGACTTCCGTATACTATCGATAATTATAGCATTTCCCATTCATTACGACAATATTGTTATTGTCTATTCATAAATGATTAAGAAATAACTTTATTAAAATAATCACCTTGTAAATTTTTATACATATAATTAATGTATAGAAAATAGCTTTTATTTTAGTTTATATATTATGGAAGATTGATAATGTTAACGAAATAACGCTCGCGCTTCTTGCCACTCGTAACAGTTCTAAATTTTCAACTATATTTTGCTTTTAGGACCTCCGGCTCTAAGCAAAATATACCTGTCAATTCAATTTGAACCGACGGTGGCAAATGCCCTTTCTTATAACATTATCAATCTTCCATAAGAATAACATATATAATAAAAAAAGGTGATTTGTATGGATTCATTTGCAATTATTTCAAATGGGAATAAGCAGAAATATTTGTATGATTATTTAATTTTTCATAATTATTCTGCTAAACTTGTAACAAATTTTAACCTTACAGAATATAAATATATTGTCGCATCAATTCCTTTTTCCAAAGATGGAGAAAATGTAAATTGTGATTTTTATACAAGTTTTCCAATTACAACTTTTATTTCATTATTAAAACCGGGACAGATTTTATTTGGTGGAGGATTTAAAGGTTCAGTCGTATCACATTGTATGAATTCAGGAATTAAAGCAATCGATATCTTAAATATTCCTGACTTTTACAGAAATAATGCATTTTATACTGCAGAAGGACTTTTAGGATATATAATCAGCAACACTAATTTTTCTTTAAAAGCATCTAATATTTTAGTTCTTGGTTATGGAAAATGTGGAAGCGAAATATGTAATTTATTCAACAACGTAGGTTCTAATATTTTCTTTTATGAAAATAATGAATCAAAAATAAACGATGGTTTAAATAAAAACTTTACTTTTTTAGATATAAATAAAAAGAATAATAATTTATCAAAAATAGACATAATTATTAACTGTATTCCTAAAAATATACTCTCCATAAGTAATCTTAAAACACTTCAGAAAAGTTGTACTATATTTGATATAGCATCATCACCTTACGGATTCGACAAAGATATTTTAAATTCTCTCTCCCTGACATATCACATTTGTCCCGGACTTCCCGGCAAATATGCCTCTAAAAGTTCCGGCGAATTAATAGCAAAGAACATATCATCAATTATAGAAGGGACTGCAGAAAATGAATCACAGTTTAGATAATAAAAATATTGGAATCGGAATAACCGGTTCTTACTGTACCTACAAAAAAGTTTTCAACGAATTAAAACGTCTATCTGAAGTAAATACAAATCTTTATACAATTTTTTCAGATAACGCTTCTAAAACTGACAGTAGATTTGGAAACCATGAAGATTTTTTAAATTTAGCAAAAGAACTTAGCAATAAAGAACCAATCACAACTATAACAGATGCCGAACCAATTGGTCCTAAATCAATGTTTGACGTTTTAGTTATTGCACCATGTACAGGTAATACTCTTTCAAAACTTGCAAATGGAATTTCTGATACGCCTGTTTTAATGGCCTGTAAAGCACATTTAAGAAACAACAAACCTTTAGTTATATGTTTAAGTACAAACGATGCACTTGGAATGAATTTAAAAAATATAGGTATTTTATTAAATACTAAAAATATTTATTTTGTTCCTTTTGGAATGGATGATTATATTTCAAAACCAAATTCCATGACTGCACATGTTGATTTACTGCAGGATACAATAGTTAAAGCTTTGCAGGGCCGACAAATTCAGCCTGTAATACAAAGTCCACATGTAACAATAACCTAAAAGGTCCTATGGACCTTTTTTATATGATTTTAAGGAGGTTTTTATGAGCGGTATTGCCGGTTACTTTCAAACAGAATTTGACGTTGAGAGAAACCATACTTTGTATGCAATTTACGAAAGCAAATTAACTAATATGCAGGATTCATTAATTACAAATTGCCACGAAAACAGTATAATTTACATGAAACATCACATCGGATTTACAGCCAGCAATTTTTCAGTCACACATAGAGATTCGATATCAGTTACCTATAAGAATCGAACAGCTTCTATCGTCTTTACAGGAAACATTTATAATTCAAATGAATTAAAATATAAATTATCATCCTATGATATTTCCGCTTATGAATTGTGCAACGAAGAACTTATTCTATATTTATATTTAGTTTTCGGCGAAGATATTTTCAAAGAAATAAATGGTGGTTTTTCATTTGCAATTTACGAAAACAACTCATTAATAATAGTAAGAGACCCTATTGGTATAAAGCCATTATTTTATCATTGTACAAATAATCATTTTATATTTGCTTCTCAACAAAAAAGTATATTTGCTTACGGCATAAAACCCGAACTAACTAATGAAAGCTGGTGTGAAATAATCGGACTTGGTCCTGCACGAACTCCCGGAAAAAGTTTATTTAAGAACATATTTGAAGTACTTCCCGGCAATTATATAAAAGTAACTTTTAACTCACAGGACATTATCAGTTACCAAACTCATTGCTATTGGGAATTAACCTATAATCATCACGCTGATCCTTATTTAGATACAGTTGACAAAGTTAATTATCTGATAAAAGACAGTATTAAAAAGCAATTAACTAAAGATACAACTATTTGTTCTCTTTTATCCGGCGGAATTGATTCAAGTCTTGTAACTTCTATTGCTAAATCTATGATGGATAAAGAAAACAGAGAATTGAAAACATACGCATTTGAATTTGAAGGCAATGAAATTTTCTTTAATGGGAACTCTTTTCAAAACTCATTAGACAGACCTTACGTAGAAATAATGAGAAAATACTTAAATTCTAATCATAAATATCTAACCTGTGACAGTTCAGGGCAAATTAAATATTTAAAAGAAACTGTTGATATGAGGGATGCTCCATGTATGGCAGATATTGAATCTTCTTTAATGTACTTTTGCAATGAAATATCAGAAACAAATAACATTGCTTTAACGGGAGAATGTGCTGATGAAGTGTTTGGTGGATACCCATGGTTTCATCGCGATGAAATGTTAAACTCAAATTCTTTCCCGTGGTCTAAAGATTTGTCCGTAAGAACATCTCTTTTTAATGACAGTTTCATTCAATCTCTTAATTTAGAAGAATACGTTGATGACGCTTATAAAACTTCTCTAAGCAAATGTCCTGAAAGTGATTACAACAACGAGAAAGATAAACGCCGTTTTGAAATTGGATATCTGACTATAAACTGGTTCATGATGACTTTAGTTAACAGAATGGAACGTTGTAGTGTTTTCTCAGGGCTTGATGCAAGAGTTCCTTTTGCCGACTATAGATTAGTATCCTATGTTTTCAGTATTCCATGGGAATACAAATGTAAAGACGGAAGTGTTAAACATTTATTAAAAGAATGCGGAAAAGATTATCTTCCACCTGAAATCGTAAACAGAAAAAAATCTCCATATCCCAAAACTTACAATCCTGAATACGAGAAAATGATTGGTAAACTTCTTCTAGAAGAATTTGATAATAACTATGCACTTAATTTTATTGTAGATAAAAATAAAGTAATTGATTACATCAATTCATCTAAAGATTATGGCAAGCCATGGTACGGTCAGCTTATGGCTGGTCCACAAATGTTAGCATATATTCTTCAAATCAGTTATTGGTTAAAGAAATATAGTTAAATTGAATTTAAGAAAAAAGCTCCAACAGACAGTTGATTATTAAATATTCTCAAAACTAAAAAGATTATTTTTTTCAGCCTTGTCTGCCGGAGTTTTTTCTTATGGTTGCCTTATTTTAAGGCCTTATTAATTAATTTCTTAATTTTTTTATTTGCTTTGACAGTTATTTTTGATACTTCAATTGGCTTATCAACATGATATACTCCCGGTTGGAAAATAATATTCTTTCCTGCCTTTAGCTGTTTATTAATGCTATCAGTTGTATCAACTGTATTTCCGACACATCCCTGAATCACTTCATTCCAATTAACTCCATACACTACATCATTAATGTAGCAATTTCTATAATATTTCTTTTTGTTTAAACTGCTTATTTTTTTTGTTAAATATTAAAATTAATTCTACATATAAAAAACGATTTTATATGTTTATAAATTTTATTTATATGTTATTTTTCTATAAAAAATAAACATTAAATATTTAGTTAGTATAAAAATTACATACTATAATTAAACACTTAATTATCTTTATCTATGACATAAGTTGGATATTTACTTCTAATTAAACAAAGTTTAGAGTTTCTTTTATTAAAAAAATCTTTCACCCCACTCTTGACAAAGAGCCAAAAAAACAAACGACATAGCCGTTTACACGACTATGCCGCTTGTTTTATTTTTTATCTAAACATTAAATTATGCTTATAAATTACTAATTAATACTCTGAATCATTATCAATTGGTAAATTTGGAAAATCAACAACAATGTTTGCACCTGTAACTGTAATAGTTGCTGATGTTGCTAATTCTTTATCAGATTCATTATCAAATGCCTTAATTACATATGTTCCATTAGGTACGCACTTGAATTCATATTTTCCATCATCATATGAACTTACGTAATCATATCCAATAGGTTCATCTGTTTTATCTGCTTTGTAAATTCTTACATAAGCTCTCTTATTAAGTACTGCACCTGATCTGTCTTTAAGAGTTCCCGTAATTGTTGCTCTTGTTGGAGCTGTATATGATAATACTGTATCAGCGCCTAAGCTTACATACTTAGCAAGAGTAATCTGTTCTCCATAACTTTCAATATATACAGAATAGTTACCTGCCGGGAGACATACCTTTGATGTAAGAATCTTCTTTTCATAATCAGTTGTTTCATCAGCAGATACTGCACTGAAAGTTTCATTTAAATCATGATTGTAAAACATTAATTCATCTGTGCTACTGTCATAATTATAAAGAACTGTAGTAACAGAAACTGCCGGAGTAACTACAACTGTAAGTGTTCCTATAGCTGTAAGTGTAGGATTTTCTATATCTGTAAACTGTACTCTAAGAGTATATGTTCCTGCTTCAACTTTTCCTGATCTACCATTAACATATACTCTACTTGATGTTGTTGTATATTTGTTTCCGTTTTCATCTGTATTTTCACTATCCAAATAAAATAAATCATTGTATGTGTCTAAAAGAGTAGCACGGTATTCTCCGCTTCCACCTTCAACATTAATGTATGATCCAATATATTCATGCGGATAAATTAATGCATTAGCCTGATCACCAATAGTCTTGTTTTCAGCAACAACCTTATTCTTGTCACCAATAAGGAAATTTACTTTTGAACTTGCTGTTCTACCAAGTTCGTCTGTACCTGTAAAGTTTACAACCTGATTTTCTGCTACAGCTGCAACCTTACCCTTAATGTTGTTTGTGTACTTTTCAATTGCTAAGCCTGCTGGAAGATTTCCTGATGCAACTGAAACTGTTTCATATCCAACAAGATTTTTGAAACCAACACCTGTATTAATTTCGTCTCCTACAACACCTGAAACAAGTTGTCTATATTCATATCCATCTGCAAGAGCCTGTAACTCAACAGCGTTTTTCCCCTTTAATGATGGTACTGAAACCTGTACAAATTCTCCCATTTCAACTGAATTCTTTGTAAATATAGTGTAGTTTAAATTGTCGTTTGTAAATACTTTTTCAACTTCAAGTTCTCTGTTGTATGTACCTTCTGCACGAACTTTGCTCTTAACTACAAAGCTATCTTTTGTAAGTGCAATTGGTGTATCTAATACAACCTTATATGAGTCTACATAATAGTTATTTCTTGGATTGTTTAACTGTACATCTTTAATTCCATTCCATACAGCAACTGTACATGTAGCTTTCTTCTTGCTACCATCAAGAGCTGTAACAGTAACCTTAGCTGTTCCTTCGCCTACTGCACTAACAACACCCTTATTTGAAACCTTAACTACTTTTTCATTTGATGATGTCCACTTTACTGCCTTGTATGATTTCTTAGGAGCATTTACCTTAGCGCTTAACTTTTCTGAAGCACCAACTGCAAGGTCAAGATTCTTCTTGTTAAGTGTTACTTTCTTAACTGCATTCTTTACAACCTTAACTTTAATGCTTGCTGTTTTCTTTTTGTTCTTTACTGATACAACCTTAATTGTTGTTGTACCAACCTTTTTACCCTTTACAATACCTTTCTTAGATACTGTAGCAACTTTTGCATTGCTTGACTTATAAGTCACTTTCTTGAATGCTTTCTTCTTTGCTTTAACTGTTACAGTAAGTTTAATTGACTTACCCCTTGCAACTGTCGCAATTTTCTTTGTACCTGCAGGTGA
Organism: Eubacterium sp. LMAG:50; assembly: GCF_008680265.1. Classification (NCBI taxonomy): domain Bacteria; kingdom Bacillati; phylum Bacillota; class Clostridia; order Eubacteriales; family Eubacteriaceae; genus Eubacterium; species Eubacterium sp. LMAG:50. Next base: position 16,466 of record NZ_NALP01000004.1, read on the forward strand.
AACGACTTTAACGCTTTTAACTGCATTTGTCGCCTTTGCTTTCTTCTTAGCAGCGCTTGCAGGTGTAACATTTGTTGAGAATACTAAAACAACTGCTAAAGCCAATGCTAACAAAGACTTGAATGTTGATTTTCTTTTCATTGAAAATTCCTCCTTCTCTTGTTTTTCATAACTGAATCTCAGTCTTTGTATATTATAGCACGTTGTACCACAATTTTCTTACAAAAATTTTTTTTAAATTTCATTAACTGGAAATTTCGTACATTAATAGAATAAAAACAGTTTTATTATTTGTATATTTAGCAATAATCACTAAAGTAATATTTTAATTTATTTAGTAAATTCTTGTTTTTTTCAATTTTTGACCTGATTTTTATATATTTTGCTTAATTAATAAAAGTAAACATGAATATTTATTTCGTAAAAATAATATATATGATAAGATTTATAAAATTAATCTGTATTTTTTTAGTTGTCTATTTACATTTTCCCTAATATAAAACTTATCACTTCAGCGAAAGGAGATTTATATGGCGATAACTTTAACTTGTGTATCACTAATTTTGTTTTTATGTATAATAGCCGATAAATTTTCAGGCAAATTTGGTATGCCTACGCTTATTCTTTTTATGGGCATAGGTATGATTTTTGGAAGCGATGGAATATTTAAAATAGCCTTCTCTAACTATGAATTTGCCGAAAAAATCTGCATGCTTGCCCTATGTTTCATTATGTTTTATGGAGGTTTCAATACAAAATTGGCTACCGCTAAAACTGTAGCTTTAAAAGCCATTTTATTATCAACTATTGGAGTTATAATCACCGCCACAATCACAGGTTTATTCTGCTATTTTGTTCTTAATTTTACTTTTGTAGAAAGTTTCCTGATTGGTTCAGTTCTTTCCTCAACTGATGCAGCAAGTGTTTTTTCTATATTAAGAAAGAAAAAGTTAAATTTAAAAAATGGAACTGCATCTCTCCTTGAAATCGAAAGCGGAAGCAACGACCCTGTATCATATATGCTTACAATCATAGGAATATCTTTGGTTAATTCTAAATCATTATCTACAATACCTTTAATGATTTTTTCACAGATACTTTTCGGTCTTCTGATTGGTATATTTTTTGCAATTATCGGATTATTTATAATAAAAAAGACAACTATAATTAGTAACGGATTAGATACTATTTTTATGATTTCTCTTGTTTTAGCCGCATTCGGAAGTTCTATGTACTTAAATGGAAACGCATTGTTAAGTGTGTATTTATTAGGTATAATACTTGGCAATAGCGAAATAAAATGTAAAGATGTTTTAATTCCTTTTTTCGATGGGATTACCGGTCTGGCTCAAATTTTAATATTCTTTTTATTAGGATTACTTGCATTTCCACATAAATTTCCTGATATAGCTATGCCTTCACTTTGCATTGTTGCTATACTCACTTTAATTGCAAGACCAATAGCTGTATTTGCATTGCTGATACCATTCAAATGTAGTATTAAGCAATGCCTATTAACATCATGGTCGGGACTTCGCGGTGCTGCTTCTATTGTTTTTTCGATTATGGTTGTTGCCGGGAACCCTGATATCTCTTTAGATATATTTCATATTGTTTTTATGGTTGCTTTATTTTCAGTTTCAATTCAAGGAACTCTTATTCCTAAGATAGCAAATAAATTAAAGATGATTGATAACAACGAAGATGTTCGAAAAACATTTAATGATTATAAGGAGGATTCTTCTATTACCTTAATGAGAATGTACATACCTAAAGGTCATAATTGGGAGAATAAATTAATTAGTGATGTAAGTATGCCCACTAATTCTTTAGCTCTTATGATTAAACGCAATGGAACAACTATAATTCCTAAAGGTGATACTATGATTTTAGCGAAAGATACATTAATACTTAGTGTTCCTTCATACGAACCATCAGGGCAGGAGAATCTAAAAGAAATCAAGATACAAAGCACAGATAAATGGTGTAACAAAACAATTCAGGAATTAAATTTACCAGAAAATGTTCTTATTGCTTTAATTAAACGAGGCGAAGATAATTTAATACCCGACGGGAATACATTAATAAAAGAAAATGATTTTGTTGTGTTATATAAATAGGAATTTAAAGTCCATTATTAAAAAAGTACCGCAATCCCTTTGATTACGGCACTTTCAAGTGTTTTATTTAATTGTTTGATTAGAACTTGCCAGCGTTAGCTGCTTCCTCTACGGAAACTGCTACAGCTACTGTAGCACCTACCATTGGGTTATTACCCATTCCGATAAGACCCATCATTTCAACGTGAGCCGGAACTGATGAAGAACCTGCGAACTGAGCGTCTGAATGCATACGTCCTAATGTATCTGTCATACCATATGAAGCTGGACCAGCAGCCATGTTATCCGGATGAAGTGTACGTCCTGTACCACCACCTGATGCTACTGAGAAATACTTCTTACCCTGTTCGATACATTCTTTCTTATATGTACCTGCAACAGGATGCTGGAATCTAGTTGGGTTTGTTGAGTTACCTGTAATAGATACACCAACGTTTTCGTGATGCATGATTGCAACACCTTCCTGTACATCGTCAGCACCGTAACATTTAACAGTTGCACGAAGTCCATCTGAGTAAGCTTTTTCGTAAACAATGTTTAACTTAGCTTCTTTATAATCGTATTTTGTTTCAACGAATGTGAAACCGTTAATTCTTGAGATAATCTGAGCTGCATCTTTTCCAAGACCATTTAAGATAACTCTTAAAGGTTTCTTACGAACCTTGTTAGCTTTTTCAGCGATACCGATAGCACCTTCAGCAGCTGCGAATGATTCATGTCCTGCAAGGAATGCGAAACATTCTGTTTCTTCTTCAAGTAACATCTTTCCTAAGTTACCATGTCCAAGACCTACTTTTCTGTGGTCAGCAACAGAACCAGGAATACAGAAAGCCTGAAGACCTTCACCGATTGCTGCAGCAGCATCAGCAGCTCTTCTACATCCTTTCTTAATAGCAATAGCTGCACCTACTGTATAAGCCCAGCATGCATTTTCAAAACAAATTGGCTGAATCTTTTTAACCTGTTCGTAAACATCTAATCCAGCGTCCTTTGTAATCTTTTCAGCTTCTTCGATAGAAGCGATTCCATAACTATTTAAAACAGAATTAATCTGATCAATTCTTCTTTCATATGATTCAAATAATGCCATTGTTGTTACCTCCTATTCCTTTCTTGGATCGATAATCTTAACAGCGTCATCAACACGTCCATACTGACCCTTTGATTTTTCCCAAGCTGTTGTAGGATCATCACCTTTTTTAATAAAGTCTGTCATCTTTCCAAGATTTACAAACTGGTAACCAATAACTTCATTATCAGCATCAAGAGCGATACCTGTTACATAACCTTCAGCCATTTCAAGGTATCTAACACCTTTAGCCTTTGTTGCGTACATTGTACCAACCTGTGAACGAAGACCTTTACCTAAATCTTCAAGTCCGGCACCAACTACAAGACCATCATCTGAGAAAGCACTCTGTGTTCTACCATATACAATCTGTAAGAATAATTCTCTCATTGCTGTATTGATAGCATCACAAACTAAGTCAGTGTTTAAAGCTTCAAGAATTGTCTTTCCCTGAAGAATTTCAGCTGCCATAGCTGCTGAATGTGTCATACCTGAACATCCGATTGTTTCTACTAATGCTTCTTCAATGATACCTTCTTTAACATTTAAAGTAAGCTTACATGCTCCCTGCTGAGGTGCACACCAGCCTACACCATGTGTAAAGCCTGAAATATCTTCGATTTTTTTTGAATGAACCCATTTTCCTTCTTCTGGAATTGGAGCTGGTTCATGCTTTGCACCCTTAGCTACAGGGCACATCATTTCAACTTCTTTTGAATAAATCATTTGAATAAATACTCCTTTCGAAATATAACCTAGGGAACTATCCCCATATTTTTAGCATAAAACAAGTAATGCTACCCATCTTATGCTATGTATTATTTGTGAGCGTTTAGTCTGCCCACACCTTTGTTTATTTTCTCATAAAATCACAAAATAGTCTATAGTTTTACAAAATCTTTCAAAAAAAATTGTAACTGCAGGTCTTGTTGTAGGTATAACTATTGTTGGATGAGATATTTCAAGATATCCTACATTAAGTGTACTTGTTACGAGAAATGTTAATGAAAGTCAAATGAAAGACCCCTCTTCAATGATTTTTTCATAATATCACTCCTTCAATTTTTATATACAAAATGTATATATTCCTATTTTTTTGCTAATTATGGAACACATTTTCCACATTGTGTAGATATTTTGTAAACAAAAATTATATTTTGTTCATTTTTTATTCAAATATTGTTTTCATTTCATTAATAAACAATCTTCCTGCCTTTGAAATATATTTTCCTTTTTTAAATGCTACACACATTTTTCTGCTTGTACTTTCTTTTGTTCCCACTTTGTAATATATAGGATGATTTGCATAATTATTAAATTTAATTGCACTTTCAGCAACAAAAGTCACACCCATTCCAGCCACTGCCATTGCAAATCCTGTTGTTGACTGCTGAATTTCCATTATTTCCTCTGGGCTAATTGAATATTCGTCAAACAATTTGTTTACAATCTTTCTAACTCTTTGGTCTTCATTTAATAATATAAATCTTTCATCTTTAAATTCAGACATATCAACTTCTTTTATAGCTTCATCATTCAGTTTTCCTGCAATTATAGTTTCAGGACTAACCTGATAATCTTTCAACTTTTCATTTATGACATTTTCCCTTGGTACCGCTATAACAATTCTTTCTTCAAATATATCTTCTTTTTCAAATAAACTATCATCTATATCACTGTCAGAAAGGAAAATATCAACCGTACCGTCTAAACATTTTCTTTGAATATCCGGAGTTTTTCCTTCTATTATCTGAAAGTTAATTCCGGGATATTTTTTACTATATTCTGTTAACGCATATGGCAAATAACTCAACGAAAAACATGCAGTACTGCCTAATACAATCGTTCCGGTTTTAAGTTCATTTAAATCCGATATTTCTTTTTCAAAACGTTCTTTAGCTTCTATAACTGAACCCGCATACTCTAAATATGATTTGCCAAATTCTGTAAGTTCAATAGGTGATATACTTCTGTCAAATAAAAGTATTCCCCACTTTTTTTCTAATTTATTGATATATGAACTTAAAGCCGGTTGCGAAATTCCAAGTTTCTTTGATGCTTTAGAAAAGCTTTTTTCTTTCGCCACTTCTTTAACATAATAAAATCCTGTATTCTTCATCTTTTTTCTCCATCCTATTGAATATTAAATTATATTTTATCACTAATACGTCAAATCTGTCGAGTATCCTTTGTAGATTCATTAGGTGCATATAAAAGCAGATGGCATCATTGACACCATCTGCTTTAAAATTCAAATTAATTATTTGATTAATTATTTTGCTGTAATATATCCCTGTGCTGTAAGAAGTTCTGCTGAAAGAACTGCTCCGCCTGCTGCACCTCTTAAAGTATTGTGAGATAATCCTACAAATTTATAATCATATACTGTATCTTCTCTTAATCTACCTACTGAAATTCCCATACCATTTTCAAAGTTTACATCTAATGAAACCTGTGGTCTGTTGTCTTCTTCTAAATACTGGATAAACTGCTTTGGAGCACTTGGAAGATCAAGTTTCTGTGGAAGACCACTGAAGTTTCTTAATTTTTCAATTAATTGTTCCTTTGTAGGTTTCTTAGCAAACTTAACAAATACTGCTGCTGTATGTCCATCAAGAACCGGTACTCTGATACACTGAGTTGTTATTACAGGAGTTGTTGCCTTTTTAATAACACCATCTTCAACTTTTCCCCAAAGTCTAAGTGGTTCCTGTTCTGATTTTTCTTCTTCACCACCAATAAATGGAATGATATTTCCTACCATTTCAGGCCAATCCTTAAATGTTTTTCCTGCGCCCGAAATTGCCTGATATGTTGTTGCTACTACTTCTGTAGGTTCAAATTCTTTCCAAGCTGTAAGAACAGGTGCATAACTCTGAATTGAGCAGTTAGGTTTAACTGCAACAAACCCTCTCTTTGTACCAAGTCTTTCTTTCTGGTATTTAATAACTTCATAATGTTCAGGATTAATTTCAGGAACAACCATTGGTACATCAGGTGTCCATCTATGTGCACTATTATTTGAAACTACAGGTGTTTCTGTTTTAGCGTAAGCTTCTTCTATAGCCTTAATTTCATCCTTTGACATATCAACTGCACTAAATACAAAGTCAACTGTTGAAGCTACTGCTTCTACTTCATTTACATTGTGTACAATCATGTTCTTAACTTTTTCAGGCATAGGTGTTGTCATTTTCCATCTATCGCCTACAGCTTCTTCGTATGTTTTTCCTGCTGAACGAGGGCTTGCAGCTAATGTTGTAACTTCATACCAAGGATGATCTGCAAGTAAAGTTATAAATCTCTGTCCTACCATTCCTGTTGCGCCTAAAACGCCAACCTTTAATTTCTTTTCCATATGACCTCTCCATTTTTTTTATTTTTGGTGATTAATCCACCCATATATTATGAACAATCAGATGTATTATTTATTTAGTATAAATCTGACCAATCATCATCACTGTTAGAATCTGCATCTGTAGAATTACTCTTGTTACTATTATCATTTAATACATCATCTGAAGAATCATTTTTTGTATCATTTGATGAACCATCTTTATCTCCATCAAAGAATATATCTTCAGCTGAATTATTTCCATTACCATTGTTATTAATCTTTGCTGTTTCCTGTTCAGTAGTTGTTTCTTTCTCTTTATCAGTATTTTTTGTGATAACTTCAGTCGTTGTAACTTTCTCGTTATTGCTTTCACTTTCTTTTAAAGAATTAAATCCAACTATTCCTGCTAACGCAATTACTATTACTATTACGCAAACAAGTACTATACTACTTCTTTTTTTCATATTGTCATTTCTCCTACAATTATATGTCTTGTTTCTCAATTAAGTCAGATGCCGATTATGGGAAACTTTTTTATAGCAAATGAATTTTGCTCATTTTTCCTAATATCAGATTATTTTTCTATGGAAACAGTTGTTTCTTCCACAGTCAATGTTTCTTCGTTAAGAAGCGATTCATCTTCTAACTGTTTTTGTCTTTCTTCTAACTTTTTCCGGTATTCTTCATCATATTTTTGTACTGATGTTTTATATGTATCGCTCATACAATATATTTCTACCTGCATAATTCCATAGCATAAAAGTATAACAACTAAAATACCTATAAACCCTGAAACAGGATTATGTTTTCTAAATACCGGAATGTTATCTATATATTTAAAATCTGACAAAAATAATGCCGGACTTAATACTGCAACGAGAATAAATACATATTTAAATATCTCTAAAACAACATCTAGTGGTTCAAATTTAAGTGATGTAAATTCTCCATATAAACTAAATAACACATATGAAATAACTAATACATAATATAACAATGCCGGAATCATCTTATAAGACTTTCCTGAGCGGAATCCAAACAATTTGACATTGTCATATTTCTGTGGATTTTCAAGTCTGTTACGTTTATTATCATACTTTTTATAAATGTCCCTGTTATTCGCTGTTCTGTATGGTTTATATTTTTTTGTCATTGACTCTCCTAACAATCATTAAATCTGATTAAATATTAATGCCAACAAAAATATTAACAATTAACTTTTAAGATGTCAAAAAGTTCTTCTTTCCGACAATACGGTTATTATAACCACTTTACAATGAAATGTAAATAATTAGTTCACGTATTTAAGATTTAATCTAATAATTAATTGACAACAATTTTATCATTTTGTATTATATATAGGTGTGACACGCTTCTGTGGCTCAGTTGGTAGAGCGACGCACTCGTAATGCGTAGGCCACGGGTTCGAATCCCGTCAGGAGCTGATTAAAAGGCTATTAGATTTACTATTATCTAATAGCCTTTATAAGTTTCATTTATAATTTTTTTATTAACTCTTTACCCATATCGGTTATATCACCTAATACGTCTCCATAATTTGTTACGCCCTCTAAACGACTGTCATTTCTTCCTGAAATATCAGATTCCGTAAGACCTTTTTTAACTCTTGACTGTTTATTGTCCTTTTGAATCAAATTACTAATCTTATAGTTCGTTTCGGTTTCATGATTATGTCTTGCATCACTATTTCTATAACGCATAAAGTTAATAATGTAAAATGCTATACCTGCTAATAAAACAATCCAACTAAAGTCACTATCCTCTGCATTCATATTCCATAGTGCAAATATTACAAAACTAATTATTTCAACGATAAATGATACTAACAATAACCTAGAAATATCAATCGGTACACTTCCCATGGTTTCTCCGGTTCTACCGTTTACAGCTACATAATGTAACCTTTCTTTTTCATTTTTCTTTTCGAGATAACTATATAACCATACCGGCAAATATGAGGCATTCCAGTTTATACCATTATTTTCATAATTTTCTACATCCCAGCGTACGCCTCTGTTGTATTTCTTCGTTGTTGTCTTAGCTGCAATTCGTGATATATCATGAATCTGTTTTGTAGCCAGTGGTTCTATATCTTTCACGTTCATATCTCTCTTTTCAGATGTATACCCTCTTAGATAATTAGAATCAAATTTAACACAATTTTCTGTATCAAATGGCATAATTGAATTAACAATATTGTTAGTCTGTATAGACGAAGCGTTGTCTATTCGTTCTCTGCTTGCTTCAATTGTAAGTCCATTTATTGCTATATCAAATTCTCTTTCTATGTCATATCCCTGAGCATCATAATATGTAACGGAATCTTTAGAATCCTTTTTGTACTGTTTTACTTCTTTTTCAGCTTCTCCTGAAAGTTCAACATGTTCATTTGCATCAACAATCATATAAGGGAAATATACACCCATAACATTTTCTATTGAAAATTCGTTTTTAAACTGCTTATTTGCAAAAAACTTTCTTTTACCGACAAAGTTTTCTATAGATGATTTTGCCTCGTCTTTTGTTATTCTAAAAGGTAAAACAACATCCGGTACTGCTCCATTTGCCACTTTGCTGTTAACTGAAAGTGTATTACGACACCAATGACATCTTGCCTGTGTTGTTTCTCTTGTATCTATAACAACTTCTGCTCCACAACTTGAACACTTTAAGGTAACTATATCTTCACCTGCAGTAATATCCTCTGCTCCTTTGTTTACATGTTCTCCCTCTAGTTTTCCTGCATCCGTAACGATTTCTTCTGATTTTTCAGGTTCAAATTCATATCTACAATAATTACATCTTAATTTTCCTGTTTTAGGATTTTGCGATATGTCAGTTGAGCCACATTTTTCACATTTTATCTGTTCGTTTTCCGACATAAGACCCTCCATCTTTCACAAATTCATATAAATTAAAGTCCTAAAAGTTTTGCTTTTAATGCATCAAATTCTTCCTGCGAAATAATTCCTGCATCTAAAAGTGCTTTTGTTTTCTTTAATTTTTCATATGGATCTTCCTGTGCCGGCTGACCTGCATTCTGTCCCATATTCATATTCTGCTGCATATTTTGTTGTCCCATATTCATATTCTGTTGTCCAAACTGATTATTCATCATTCCACCAACGGCGTTCATTCCCATTCCCATAAATGCCATTCCTGATGCTCCACCATTTGGATTTTCACCTGCAGCCTGGAATCCTCTTGCTACTGACTGTTGCATAAATGATTCACCTCTGTTTCCTGCTAATGCATCTGCTTTTCTTACATCACTAAGTAATGCCTTTGTATCCTCGTCATATTCAACTGTCTGGATTGCAACTTTAACAATTTCCAAACCTCTGTCACTTCTCCACTGATATGCATCCTCTACGACTTCAGAAAGAGTCTTTGCAAAGCCAAGCTGGTCTGCCTGAATCTTTGACATTCTGTTTCCACGCTCAGGGTCATTTGTATATTTGGAAAATGCTGCTGAAAGACTTCCAACAACTTCATTAAATAACTGTTCTCCTGCCGGATTATCCATATCCGCAAAATCAAATACTTCATTATTTGGCAATAAATATGTAGCTGGCACAAAATTCTTTACAAATAATATTGGGTCTACAATCTTCATTGTATAAGTTCCTCGTGTCATTGCTCCTGCCTGGGTTCCCAAATATGCATCATCCCAATATATTTCTGACTGTGTTCCAAATCTGTTATTAGGGATTTCCTTCATATTAACATATACAGCCAACTGCTGTGCTGAAGGTTCACCACCAAATTTAAATCTTTCCCAAGACTGTTTTAAAACTGATTCAATTATAGAATCGCCTGCAAAAAAAGACTTTGCATTTGCGTCATCTGATTTAAAAAGATATTCTCCCGGCTCACATATGCAAGCTGTGATTGCACCATCCTGTAACGTTATAAGTGCAGTTCCTTCAGGTACTATCACCTTTGAACCATTTGAAATAATTCCTACTGAACCTTTAGTATTTGAACCTCTTCCTCTATTTGTTTCTGAAAGAACAGCCTTATATATAACTGCTCCCGCGCCTAAATTTGTCGGTGGTGTAAAATAATCTAACCACTGATCTGCAAATGTTCCACCTACTGCATCAATTGCTCCTTTAATAAAACCCATTTTTCCGTTCCTTTCGTGTTATTATTTTGTATCTTTATTTATTCATCTCTTCCCTTTAAATAGAATATTTCGTATTCCATTTTAATATTTATATTCATTTTACAGAAAAATAAACCCCAATACAACTGCTTTATTTATATCATTTGTAACCTTAAAAGTCAATTTTAATTGCCGTTTGCATCCATATTTGCTATAGTAACAAGTACAGACTTTTAGTAGCAAAATAAAGGAGAATTTGCATGATAGCAATTAATGTGATTAGTAAAAACGAATTTATGAACGCAATTTTTATAAAAGATACATTTGACTATATGTTGGTAAGCGAATTAGAATTAACAACAATCAACACTTTCTCTGTTGACGGGCGTATTAACAAAGATTTTATTAAAAAAAATGAACTTGAAGAACCTGAAGACGATTTCATCTCATGGGGAAGTATCAGACATATATGTTTTGAAATTATCAAAGGGAAAAACGCTCCATTAAAATTTAAAATCACATTAAAACTTCCTAATTCTTATATTGAAAAAATGTTAACTTCTGTTGATACTAACATTGAAGCTTCGCAGGTTTTAGGAATGTACATACATATTAATTATGAAAACAACAAGTTAAATGTTATTACAGGTACCTCCTTAAGTATATTTACAATGGACAAGTCCATTGATAAATTCTGGGATAAACAAATTACTACTTTACTAAATCAGCATTTCGAACTTGAAATCGAATAAATTATAAATTCAATACAATTTTAAAACTCATAAACACATCTTCTTGCACATTTGTTAGCACTCTTTTTTATCGAGTGCTAATTTTCTCTTGACTTTTACATTTGACCTGTCTAAAATATATATCAAGCGTAAAAATTATGGTGAATGCAAATACTTCGAAATAGTGAAAATTGATAAAATTAAAAGAAATAGTATTCGCAAACACTAATAGATTTATATAAAGGAGTGATATATATGGCAGCTACAAAAGGTAGTTTATCTATTAACAGTGAAAATATTTTCCCAATTATAAAGAAATGGTTATACTCTGATCACGATATATTTTTCAGAGAACTTATTTCTAATGGTTGCGATGCAATTACAAAATTAAAAAAATTATCTCTTATCGGAGAGTACGAATTTAAAGATGATGAAGAAAGCGAACTTAAAGTTCAGGTTATAGCTAATGCAAATGACAAAACATTAACATTTATTGATAATGGTATCGGTATGACAGCTGAAGAAATTGATGAATATATCAATCAGATTGCTTTTTCAGGTGCCGAAGCTTTCCTTGAACAGTATAAAGACAAAACTAATGAAGATCAGATTATCGGTCATTTTGGTTTAGGTTTCTATTCTGCTTTTATGGTTGCAGATAGAGTTACTATTGAATCTCTTTCTTATAAAGAAGGTTCTAAGGCAGTAAAATGGGAATGTGAAAACGGACTTGAATTTTCTATGGATGACTGTGACAAAACTGACAGAGGTACAAAAATTACTTTATATTTAAATGATGATAGCTTAGAATTTGCAAATGAGTTCAAAGCACGTGAAATCATTCACAAGTACTGCTCTTTTATGCCTGTTGAAATATTCCTTTCTAACCCAAACGCTGAACCGGAATATGATACAATTCCTGAATCAGAAGTAACTGACAAAGATACAGTAATTGAAACTATTGTTGAAGAAGCTAAAACTGAAGAAAAAGAAAATGAAGATGGAACTAAAGAGGTTGTAGAGGTTTCTCCTGCTACTACTAAAGCTAAAATCCTTAAAAGACCAAAGAGCATTAGTAATCCTGTTCCACTTTGGACAAAGCATCCAAATGAGTGCACTGAAGAAGAATACAGACAGTTCTATCATGAAGTATTTATGGATTATAAGGAACCTTTATTCTGGATTCATTTAAATATGGATTATCCATTTAACTTAAAGGGTATTCTTTATTTTCCTAAGATTAACACTGAATTCGAATCCGTTGAAGGTGTAATCAAATTATATAACAATCAGGTATTCATTGCAGATAATATAAAAGAAGTTATTCCTGAATTTTTAATGGTATTAAAGGGTGTAATTGATTGTCCTGACCTTCCACTTAACGTATCAAGAAGTGCTCTTCAGAATGATGGATTCGTTAAGAAGATTTCAGATTACATTACTAAGAAGGTTGCTGATAAGCTTTCAGGAATGTGCAAAACAGATAAAGAAAATTACGAAAAATACTGGGATGACATTTCACCATTCATTAAATATGGATGCCTTAAAGATGAAAAATTCTGTGAGAAAATGTCTGACTATGTTTTATTTAAAAATATTGACGATAAATTCCTTACATTTAAAGAATGCTTAGAGGAAAATAAAGAAGCTCATGAGAATACAATCTTCTATACAACTGACCCAGTTCAGCAAAGTCAGTACATTAATATGTACAGAAATGAGAATATAGATGTTGTTATTTTAAAGGATGCTATCGACCAACCATTTATAACACAATTAGAGCAAAAAAATGAAAATGTAAAGTTTGTTCGTATTGATGCTGAATTAACAAATACTTTCAAAGAAGAAGTTAATGAAGATGAATTAAAAGAAATGACTGACAAACTAACTGAAGCATTTAAGAAAGCTTTAAACAGAGATACTCTTGATGTTAAGGTTGAAAAGATGAAAGATTCTTCTATTTCTTCCATGATTACTTTATCAGAAGAAAGCCGTCGTATGCAGGATATGATGAAGATGTACGGAATGGCAGGAATGGATCCTTCAATGTTTGGTGGTGCAGGTGAAACTCTTGTTCTTAATTCAAACAACAACCTTGTTAAATATATCATTGATAATCCAGAAGGAGAAAATACTGATTTAATATGCAAGCAGTTATACGACCTTGCAATGATTAGTCATACTCCTCTTAATCCGGAATCAATGACAGCTTTTATTGAAAGAAGTAACAAGATTCTTGAAATCATAACTAAGTAATATTATTTAACAACATATTTTATTAGATAAAAAATTAGCAATTTAATTATTTATCCAATAATAAATGGACACTTTTTTGTATGACCCTTAAAAGTACAACAAAAATAAAACTTTTAAGAGCAAATCATTTTAAGTGTCCATTTTATTATTCGTTAATTTATAATATCACATTTAAACATTTCTTCTATTGCATTATTAAAATGAATTAAGTCATTTGATTTCTTAATTCGTTTCCAATTTTTCTCATAATTATCAAATAACGGTGACATATATCTCCACGCTTCTTTCATCTTAAATAAAAGATTTCTATCACCGCTCATTACTTCCTTGTAATCATTATATAAAATTTCATTAAATCTATACACTTTTTCTTTAGTGATTCTTTCACCACCTCGTATTTCCGAGAAAATATTTGGATTTGTAATTGCTCCACGACCAATCATAACGCTGTCTATGTTTGGAAATTTCTTTATAATTTCTTTATAATCATCCACACTGTTTACATCACCATTATAACAAAGTTTATTTTTGCTATTTTTGTAAGCATACTCAAACACTTCTAAGTTTGGAATATTATTATAAAAATCTTCTCTGACTCTTGGATGTATAATTAATTCCTTTAAATTATATTTATTATATATTTCAAGTATCTCATAAAATTCTTCAGGATTAACCATTCCTATCCGCGTCTTTACTGATATTTCCATCCCAGACTCATTTACCATTTTATCAAGTAAAACGTCTAAGTCTTCAAGATTTCTCAAAAGTCCTGAGCCACGCCCCTTTGATACTACTGTTCCCGATGGGCATCCTGCATTTATATTAACCTCTGCATATCCATAATCTTTTAATTTACTCATTGCACTAAGTGCCTGATCTGTTTGTTTTGTCATTAATTGCGGTATTAAAATATTTATCTTATTATTTTCAGGATTTATATCTCTTACTTCTTTGTTGGAAAATTTTTTATTCTGGCTTGTTCCTATAAACGGTGCAAAAAATTTATCCGGTTGTTCAAATACTGCCGCTAAGGCATTTCTATATATGTATCCTGTTATTCCTTCTAATGGTGCTAAATATAATTTCATTTTTCTTCCTTTTATCTCAATGCCAGGATTTTATATGCATAATACACGAAGCTGCTTTAATCCTAACATTAATTTAATTTTTTAATCCACGAACCATTATATTATATTGCAGAATATTTTCAAATAATAATTTCTATATGATTATGTAAATATGTGCACATAAAAAAATCCTTATTATATTGTATCGATTTTGTTTTATTTGTTGTTATATTTTACTTTTATATGTTGTTATATTTTTGCTTTATTAAATTTAATCCATTTGTAAAATTATGTAATAACTTTCAAAATATAAATTTTAATTAAAATACATTATTATATGCATAGCTTCAAAACATCTACTCTACAAATATATATTTGAAAAACTACTGTTATAATGCTATAATTTTAAAGATGTCTTAGCGCAATATATAACAAAAACGATTCAGAAATTTGTTTATACCAAAAAGATTTTCATCAATTTGTTTATTGTAATATATTTGTAAGATGTAAATACAAAAAAGAAATGAGGAATTACATATGAAATTATGGGGAGGCCGTTTCACAAAAGAAACAAATAAATTAGTACATAATTTTAATGCGTCATTATCATTTGACCAGAAATTTTATAAACAGGATATTCAGGGTAGCATTGCCCATGTTACTATGCTTGCAAAGCAGGGTATTATTGAAGAATCAGATAAAGTTGCAATTATTAACGGATTAAATAGCATTTTGACTGATATTGAAAACGGACATTTAGAGTTTACCCCTGAGCATGAAGATATTCACAGCTTTGTTGAGGCTCACCTTATTGAAAGAATTGGTGACCCTGGTAAGAAATTACACACAGGAAGAAGCCGTAACGACCAGGTTGCATTAGACATGAAATTATATGTTCGTGACGAAGTTGTTGAGCTTGACTCGTTATTAAAAACTCTGCTTCAGTCCATAATGAAAGTTATGGAAGAAAATACTGAGACTTTTATGCCTGGATTTACTCATTTACAGAAAGCTCAGCCTGTAACATTAGCTCATCACTTTGGAGCATATTTTGAAATGTTTAAAAGAGATCGTAGCAGATTAACAGATATTTATGACCGTATGAATTATTGTCCTTTAGGTGCAGGTGCATTAGCTGGAACAACATATCCTCTTGATCGTGAATACACTGCTTCTTTGCTTAATTTTGATGGTCCGACATTAAATAGTATGGATTCCGTTTCTGACAGAGATTATGTAATTGAATTAATGTCTGCTTTATCTACAATCATGATGCATTTAAGCAGATTCTGTGAAGAAATTATTATATGGAATTCTAACGAATATAGATTTGTAAATATTGATGATTCTTATAGTACAGGCTCAAGTATTATGCCTCAAAAGAAGAATCCTGATATTGCCGAATTAATCAGAGGAAAGACAGGACGTGTTTATGGTGCTCTTACTTCTATTCTTACTACAATGAAAGGAATTCCTCTTGCTTACAATAAAGATATGCAGGAAGATAAGGAATTTGCATTTGACGCAATCGACACTACAAAGGGTTGTATTGCATTATTTACAGGAATGATTGATACTATGACATTCAATAAGGATGTTATGGAAAGCAGCGCTAAAAACGGATTTACTAACGCTACAGACGCTGCTGATTATTTAGTAAATCACGGAGTTCCATTTAGAGATGCTCACGGCATTGTTGGACAGCTTGTTTTATTCTGTGAAGGTAAAGGTATTTCTCTTGACGATATGACATTAGATGAATTTAAGGCTATCAGTCCAGTATTTGAAGAAGATATATATGATGCAATCAGTCTTAAGACATGTGTTGATAAGCGTTTAACAATTGGTGCTCCAGGTAAAGAAGCTATGGATAAAGTAATCGCTATTAACAAAGAATATTTAAGCAAATAAAAGAATTTATTTTAATAAAAAACTGAGGTTTGAATCCATCCCATTGGATTAACCTCAGTTTTTTTAGCAATTATATGATACCTAAGTTTGTAACTAAGTTTTTTCATAAAAATATAGGCTCTACTATTTATCAAAATAGCTTAATCTACATTGTGCACATTTACATCAAGCTGATTAAATGGAATTGAAATTCCTGCTTTATCAAAAGAAACACGTATATTTTCGTTTAAATAAAATTTGCAATCCCAATAATATTCAGTAGGCACCCACACTCTAACTTCCATTATAATTGCGCTATCTGCTAAATTTTTGACAACTACTGCGTTTGCCTCATCGCGCATTATATTAGAATAACTGTTCATCACTCTTTCGAGTTCTTTACGTGCAAGCTCTATATTATCATCATATGCTATTCCAACTTCAACATCTACTCTTCTCTTATCATTCATAGAATAATTCGTTAAAATGCTATTTGACAATGTTCCGTTTGGTAATTTTACAGATTTATTGTCTACTGTTTTTAAAGAAGTATAGAAAATATCAATTTTATAAACTGTTCCTTCTACTCCATTTGATTCTATATAATCTCCTACAGTAAACGGCTTCATAATTAAAATCATAACTCCGCCTGCAAAATTTGATAAACTTCCTTCAAATGCAAGACCTATTGCTAAACCTCCGGAAGCCACAATTGCTGCAAATGATGTTGTTTCTATACCTACCTGTCCACAAATTGTAATCGCAAGTATAATATATAAAGTAACTTTTAATACTGAGTGAATAAATTTTGCTACACCTTCATCTGCTGATGATTTAGCAAATATTCTATCTACAAACTTAAGAATAAATTTAATTATAAATTTTCCAATTACAAATATAATTACTGCAATAATTATATCTATACCAAAGGCTACTGCTTTATCTATTAAATCACTACCTATCTGTGATAATTTGCTCACGTCCTTTGATAATTGTTCAATATTGTCTGATACACTTTCTACTTCTTTTTGAGTAGCACTAGCTAACAAATTCATATTCTCTTTCTCCTTTCCGTTATAAATTATATATGGTTAACATATTCCCAACCATCCATAAATATATACCTAAAAAGTCACAAAAAGCCTCAGACTAATTAATCATTAATTATCCAAGGCTTTTTAATAATGTGATTGATAATTTTTTAAGTATTAATACCGTATAACAAACAGTAATTTATCACATTAAATTTTTCTTTATTATTTTACGATACGTACTTTAATTACACCTTCAATTGCTTCAATTTTTCCAACTAAATTATCAGTAGCTTTGCTATCTAAATCCATAATTGTATAAGCATATTCTCCTCTTGATTTGTCAACCATATCTGAAATATTCATACCTTCAGCAGCAACTGCAGATGAAAGCTGACCAATCATATTTGGAATATTTTTATGACAAATTGTAATTCTTGCAACCTTATCACATACACCTAAATCACATTTTGGATAATTAACAGAATTAATAATATTTCCGTTTTCAATAAAGTCTTTTATTTCTTTTACTGCCATTACAGCACAATTATCTTCTGACTCTTCAGTTGAAGCACCAAGATGTGGTGTAGCAATAACATTCTTTGCCTTAGCTATCTTAGCATTAGGGAAGTCTGTTACATATCTCTTTACTTTACCTGATTCTAATGCTGCAATCATGTCATCATCACATACAAGTAAATCTCTTGCAAAGTTAAGAATTACAACTCCATCTTTCATCATAGCGATTGTGTCTTTGTTAATCATTTCTCTTGTATCATCTAATAATGGTGTATGAACAGTGATGAAATCACATTCTTTGTAAATCTCTTCTCTTGTCTTTACATGCTTAACTTCACTTGATAGTCTCCAAGCTCCATCTACTGAGATAAATGGATCATAACCATATACTTCCATACCAAGTTCTGTAGCTGCATTTGCAATTAAGCTACCAATAGCACCAAGGCCAATAACTCCAAGTTTTTTGCCCATGATTTCATTTCCGGCAAAATTCTTTTTAGCTTTTTCCATTGTCTTGTTGATATTTTCGTCTTCTTTATTGTCTTCAACCCATTTATTTCCGCCAATAATATCTCTTGATGCAAGAAGCATTCCGCATAATACTAATTCCTTAACACCATTTGCATTAGCACCCGGAGTATTAAATACAACAACACCCTTTTCTGCACACTTGTCTAAAGGAATATTGTTAACCCCTGCACCTGCTCTTGCAACTGCTAAAAGATTATCAGATAATTCCATATCATGCATTGCTGCACTTCTTACTAATACTGCATTTGCTTCTTCAAAATTATCTGTAAATTCGTAATTATCTGTAAATTTGCTTGTTCCTACTTTTGAAATAGGATTTAAACAATTAACCTTAACCATTTTTCCTTCTCCTTATTATGCGTTTTCTTTTTCAAATTTTTCCATAAATTCAACTAATGCCTTAACACCTTCAATTGGCATAGCATTGTAAATACTTGCTCTCATACCACCAACTGTTCTATGTCCTTTAAGATTTTCAAGTCCGGCAGCTTTAGCTTCTGCTACAAATTTAGCATCTAAATCAGCATCACCTGTTACAAAAGGTACATTCATAAGTGAACGGTCTTTTGGAACAACTGTACCCTTAAATAATTTGCTATTATCAAGGAAATCATAAAGAATCTTAGCCTTTTCTTCGTTACGTTTCTTCATTGCATCAAGGCCACCCATCTTCTTAATCCATTTAAATACTTTTCCACAAATATAAATTCCATAGCATGGAGGTGTATTGTAAAGTGATCCTGCATCTGCCTGTGTTTTCCACTGAAGCATTGTTGGAACTGTGCTATCAACTTCCTCAGGAATTAAATCTTCTCTAATAATCGCAATAACAACACCTGCCGGTCCAACGTTCTTCTGAACACCACCATAAATTACACCATACTTTGATACATCAACAGGTTCTGATAAGAAACATGAAGATACATCAGCTACTAATGTATGTCCTTTTGTATTTGGTAATTCATGATACTTTGTACCATAAATAGTATTGTTTTCACAAATGTATACATAATCAACATCATCGTCAATATCTAAATCGCTACAATCAGGAATATATGAGAATGTTTTATCTGCTGATGAAGCAACTCTTTGTACTTCAAGATACTTTTCTGCTTCTGCAGCAGCTTTCTTAGCCCACTGTCCTGTTACGATGTAAGCAGCCTTGCCATTCTTCTTTAAGTTCATTGGTACTGCAGCAAACTGCTGTGATGCACCACCCTGAAGGAATAATACTTTATAATTATCAGGAATACCCATTAAATCTCTTATATCCTGTTCTGCCTCATCAATAATCTGCTGGAACATTTTTGAACGATGGCTCATTTCCATTACGCTCATTCCACATCCCTTATAATCTAACATTTCATCTGCTGCTTCTTTTAATACTTCTTCTGGTAATACAGCAGGTCCTGCTGAAAAATTGTATACTCTTGCCATTTCTTTCTATTTCCTCCTAATTTTTATATATACTGTCTCTTAGCAGTCATATCCCTTTGCAGCTAAATCTTCTTCAGAAAAAGCTTCGCTAATTGATGTATTAGCCGGTACCATTGGGAATACCTTATCATCGCTGTCAATCTGACAATCTATTACACAAGGAATATTTAATTCAATTGATTCTTTTAAAGCATTTTTAAATTCATCAATTGTTGTACATTTGTATGCTTTTGCACCCATTCCTTCTGAAATCTTAACAAAATCAACCTGATCATCTAATACCGTATTTGAATAACGTTTACCATAGAATAATGTCTGCCACTGTCTAACCATACCTAATACATGGTTATTAATTACAATCTGAATAATTGGAATATTATAACGTGTTGCTGTAGCAATTTCATTCATATTCATTCTGAAACATCCATCACCTGCAATATTAACACAGATTCTGTCTTTATTTGCCATCTTAGCACCTATGCAGGCGCCAACACCATATCCCATTGTACCAAGACCACCTGATGTAATTAACTGTCTTGTTTCTTTATATTTATAGAACTGTGCAGCCCACATCTGATGCTGTCCAACATCAGTTGTTACAATTGCATCACCATTTGTTATTTCATATAATGCATCAATAATTGACGGACCATTTAATGTTGTTTTGTCTAATGCTAATGGATATTTGTTCTTTAATTCTCCAACTTCATCCATCCATTCTTTATGATTCTGCTTTTCTAACTTTGTGTTTAATCTCTTAAGTATTTCATTTGCATCACCTATAATGCTTGCATCTGTCTTAACATTCTTATTAATTTCAGTTGGATCAATGTCAATATGTATAATTTTTGCATCCGGTGCAAAGCTATTTGGATTACCAACAACTCTATCACTAAATCTTGCACCAATAACAATTAATAAATCGCATCGTGTTACACCAAAGTTAGATGCCTTTGTTCCATGCATACCAATCATTCCTGTATAACGTGCATTCGTTCCTTCAATTGCACCTTTACCCATTAAAGTGTCACAAACAGGTGTATCAATTATGTCTGCAAATTTTCTAAATTCATCCTGTGCTCCGGAAGCTACTAATCCACCACCGGCAATAATAAATGGTTTATTTGAACCTTTTATTAATTCTACAACCTGATCAACATCTTCTTCTTTGATTGTATCTGTATATGGTTCAATTGCCTTAGGTGTCTGCTTTGTATATTCAGTTTTATTAGCTGTTACATCCTTTGTAATATCAACTAATACAGGACCTGGTCTTCCCGATTTAGCAATTGCAAATGCTCTTCTGATTGTATCTGCTAAGTCTTCAATTTCCTTTACTATAAAATTATGCTTTGTAAATGGCATTGTTGCACCTACAATATCAATTTCCTGGAAAGAATCTTTTCCAAGTCCTGATTTAGCAACATTAGCTGTTATTGCAACAATTGGAATTGAATCCATATATGCTGTAGCAATACCTGTAACAAGGTTTGTTGCTCCAGGGCCTGATGTTGCCATACAAACACCAACCTTACCTGTTGATCTTGCATAACCGTCTGCCGCATGTGCAGCTCCCTGTTCATGGGATGTTAATATATGTGTAATTTCATCTGAATGTTTATAAAGAGCATCATAAATATTAAGAATTGTTCCACCAGGATAACCAAAAACTGTATCAACACCCTGTTCTTTCAAACATTCAACAACTATTTCTGAACCTGTTAATTGCATATTTTTACCCTCTCTTTTTATTTCTTTATTTCTAAAATTGCGCCTCTGTTTCCTGAAGTTACCATAGATGCATATCTAGCAAGATATCCTGTTGTAACCTTAGGTTCTCTTGGCTGCCATTTTGCTTTTCTTGCTGCCATTTCTTCATCAGAAACGTCAATGTTTAATGTCATTTCAGGAATATTAATCTTTATAATATCTCCTTCTTCAACTAATGCTATAGGACCACCTACGGCTGCTTCCGGTGAAACGTGTCCGATAGATGCACCTCTTGAAGCACCTGAGAAACGTCCGTCTGTAATCAATGCAACAGATGAACCTAATCCCATACCTGCAATAGCAGATGTTGGATTTAACATTTCTCTCATACCAGGGCCACCCTTTGGTCCTTCATATCTGATAACAACAACATCACCAGGAACAATCTTTCCACCTTTAATAGCTGCGATTGCATCTTCTTCACAGTCAAATACTCTTGCAGGTCCTTCATGAACCATCATTTCATCAACAACTGCTGAACGTTTTACAACACCACCATCCGGTGCAAGATTTCCCTTTAATACTGCAAGACCACCTGTCTTACTGTATGGATTATCTAATGGTCTGATAACTTCAGGGTTCTTGTTAACCGCCCCCTTAATATTTTCTCCAACTGTCTTTCCTGTAACTGTCATGCAATCTAAGTTAAGAAGTCCTGCTTCTGCTAACTCATTCATAACTGCATATACACCACCGGCTTCATTCAAATCTTCCATATATGTAGGACCTGCCGGTGCTAAATGACATAAGTTAGGTGTTCTTTCACTTATTGGATTAGCAAATGAAATATCAAAATCAAATCCAATTTCATGAGCGATTGCAGGCAAATGAAGCATACTGTTTGTTGAGCATCCAAGTGCCATATCTACTGTTAATGCGTTTAAGATTGCATCCTTTGTCATAATATCTCTTGGTTTAATATCTTTTTCAAGCAATTCCATAACCTTCATACCGGCATGTTTTGCAAGTTTAATTCTTTCTGAATATACAGCCGGGATTGTTCCGTTTCCTTTAAGTCCCATACCTAATGCTTCAGTTAAACAGTTCATTGAATTTGCTGTATACATACCAGAACATGAACCACATGTAGGACATACATTCTGTTCAAATTCCTTTAATTCATCTAATGTAATATTTCCTGCTGCCTGAGCACCTACTGCCTCAAACATAGATGATAAGCTTCTCTTCTGTCCCTTAACATGACCTGCAAGCATTGGTCCACCTGATACAAATACTGTTGGAACATTAATTCTTGCTGCAGCCATTAATAATCCGGGAACATTCTTATCACAGTTAGGAATCATAACTAATGCATCAAACTGATGAGCTAATGCCATCGCTTCTGTTGAATCAGCAATCAAATCTCTTGTTACAAGAGAATATTTCATTCCTATATGTCCCATTGCAATACCATCACATACTGCGATAGCCGGGAACATAATAGGTGTACCACCCGCCATAGCAACACCCATTTTAACTGCATTTGCTATTTTATCCAGATTCATATGACCTGGTACAATTTCATTGTATGAACATACGATACCAACTAATGGTCTGTTCATTTCTTCTTCAGTAAGCCCCAGAGCATTGAATAATGATCTGTGTGGAGCCTGCTGTAATCCTTTTGTTACTGCATCACTCTTCATAACTGCCTCCTATATATTCTATATTCTTTCACAGATGCAATCGCCCATTTCTTTACATCCAACCATCTGCATCCCATCAGACATAATATCAATTGTACGAATTCCATCTTCTAATACTTTCTGTACTGCATCTTCAACTGCCTTAGCTTCTTCATCTAAATCAAATGAATATCTAAGCATCATAGCAGCTGAAAGAATTGTTGCAATTGGGTTAGCCTTGTTCTGTCCTGCAATATCAGGTGCAGCTCCATGACTTGGTTCATATAATCCAAATTTGCCTTCTGCAAGACTTGCTGATGAAAGCATTCCAATTGAACCTGTTACCAT
The DNA here is from genome assembly GCF_008680265.1 of Eubacterium sp. LMAG:50. Taxonomy (NCBI): domain Bacteria; kingdom Bacillati; phylum Bacillota; class Clostridia; order Eubacteriales; family Eubacteriaceae; genus Eubacterium; species Eubacterium sp. LMAG:50. Next base: position 40,326 of record NZ_NALP01000004.1, read on the forward strand.
ACTTGCCTCATCTGATAAAATATCACCAAACATATTCTCAGTAACAACTACATCAAACTGTGCAGGATCTTTAACTAACTGCATTGCACAGTTATCAACAAGCATATGTGTTAATGTTACTTCCGGATAATCCTTTGCTACTTCTGTAACTACCTTATCCCAAAGTCTTGATGAATCTAAAACATTTGACTTGTCAACGCTAATAACGCTCTTACGTCTCTTCATTGCAATTTCAAACGCTTTAATAGCAATTCTTCTAATTTCGTTTTCGTCATATTTTAAAGTATCAATGGCTGTCATTACACCATTAACTTCTTCTGTCTTTCTTTCACCGAAATAAAGACCACCTGTTAATTCCCTAACAATTATCATATCAAATCCGGCATCTGCCACAGATTCTTTTAATGGGCATGCGCCCTTTAATTCTTTATATAAATAAGCAGGTCTTAAATTTGCAAATAGACCTAAGCCTTTTCTAATTGCAAGCAATCCTGCCTCCGGTCTAAGATGTGGTGGTAAATCATACCAACTATCCTTTCCCACGACACCTCCGACGGCTCCAAGAAGTACTGCATCACTTGCTTTCGCTGTTGTTAATGCTTCATCTGTAAGTGGCACTCCGTGTTTGTCAATTGAAACTCCACCCATATCAACTTCAGTATAACTGAAGGAATGACCAAATTTCTTACCGACAGTGTCGAGAACCTTCTGTGCTTCTGCTACAATTTCCGGTCCAATTCCATCACCTGGAATAACTGCAATATTAAAATCCATTGCTCTGTCCTCTCTTTTTCTTAGTATCTTGTAACGTTTTTAATATGTATAAATATCCACGTTAACTTTTACATTTTATCGCAAATACGACATTTTTTCAACCATACATATATATCTATTTTCTTGATGTATATTAATTATATTATTTTATTCTCTTCTTCAACTTTTGTTATACTTATGGCTTCTCCATATATAATCATCTCAAATCCGCTTTGCTTCTTTTCGGTGATTATACATTCGCCAAACACTTTCTGATGCTTGAGTTTTGTTATACACATGGCTCCGCCATTTATAACCACCTCAAATCCGCTTTGCTTCTTTTCGGTGATTATACATTCGCCAAACACTTTCTGATGCTTGAGTTTTGTTATACACATGGCTCCGCCATTTATAACCACCTCAAATCCGCTTTGCTTCTTTTCGGTGATTATACATTCGCCAAACACTTTCTGCTTTTTTTGCAAGCAAAAAGCAGAAAGTGCTTGGCTCATTGTGTATAACAAAAGAGAGAAATTCTTTTCGAACTTCTCTCTAAATCTTAATCTTAATTATTCTGCGTCTGCTTTTTCAACATCAACAATTGCAGTTTTCTGCATTGGGATTCTGCAGTTTTTGTTATTACCAAATTCTACGATAACCATATCGTCCTGAACATCAATAACCATTCCGTAAAATCCACTTGTTGTAAGAATACTGTCTCCAACAGCTACACTTTCTCTAATTTCATCCTGTCTCTTTTCCTGTTTTTTCTGTGGACGAATCATTGCGAAATACATAAATCCAAAGATTACCACACACCAAACAATCATCATAACTGTTCCCATTGCACCACCTGTTGATGATGAAGCTAATAACATATCTGTCATTTTAATCCTCCTAACGCTTGTCGTTTTCTTTAAAGCCTTCTAATTTATTTGCTTTATATTCACTATAATTTTCTGCTTCTATGGCAGCTCGAATTTCTTCCATCATTGTATTATAAAAATACAAATTATGCAACACACATAATCTCATACCTAGCATTTCTTTTGCTTTAAGCAAATGTCTGATGTATGCACGGCTATGATGTTTACATGCAGGACACTGGCATCCCTCTTCAATTGGTCTGTCATCTGTCTCATATTTTGCATTAAATAAATTAATCTTACCCTTATTAGTATACAAATGTCCATGGCGTCCATTTCTTGTAGGATATACACAGTCGAAGAAATCAACACCTCTATCAACTGCTTCTAAAATATTAGCAGGTGTTCCAACTCCCATAAGATAAGTTGGTTTATTCTGTGGTAAATAAGGTACCACTGATTCAAGGATTCTATACATTTCTTCATGACTTTCACCTACTGCAAGTCCACCTACTGCATATCCGTCTAAATCCATTTCAGTTATCGCTTTTGCATGTTCAATACGAATATCATCATATATTCCACCCTGATTAATACCAAACAGCATCTGATTTTTATTAATTGTATCTTCAAGACTATTTAATCTGTTCATTTCATTCTTACATCTCTCAAGCCATCTTGTTGTTCTATTTACAGATGCCTGAATATATTCTCTTGATGCAACACTTGAAGGACATTCATCAAACGCCATAGCAATTGTTGAAGCTAAATTTGACTGAATCTGCATACTTTCTTCAGGTCCCATAAAAATCTTTCTTCCATCTACATGAGACTGAAAATATACGCCCTCTTCTTTTATCTTTCTAAGTCCTGCAAGCGAAAATACCTGAAATCCGCCTGAATCCGTAAGAATAGGCTTATCCCAATTCATAAACTTATGAAGACCTCCAAGTTGTTTTACAATGTGGTCTCCCGGTCGTACATGCAAATGATATGTATTTGACAATTCAACCTGAGTCTTTATCTGTTGTAAATCTTCTGTTCCTACTGCTCCCTTAATTGCTGCAGCAGTTCCTACATTCATAAATACCGGTGTCTGGATTGTACCGTGAACTGTTTCGAATTCTCCACGCTTAGCCAAACCATCAGTTTTCAATATTTTATACATAAAATTTTCTTTCCTTCTTTATGGTAATATATGTCCGGCAGACAAATATAATTTATACCATTCTTCTCTTGAAATTTCAATATCAGATGCTTGAGCAATCTGTTTTAGTCTTTCAGCATTTGTTGTTCCTGCAATCATTTGCATATTAGCCGGATGTCTTAAAATCCATGCAGTCACAATTGTTGTAGGAGTTACATTATATTTTTGTGCCAATTCGTCAATAACTTTATTAAGTTCAGGGAATTTATCATTTCCAATAAATACGCCTTCAAAAAATCCATACTGAAAAGGAGACCATGTCTGGATTGTTATATCATTTAATCTGCAAAAATCAAGAACTGCCCCATCTCTGTTTACTGCCCCATCAGATGACATATTTACTTCAAGCCCCTGGCTAATCATATTTGAATTAGTAATACTTAATTGAAGTTGGTTTGCACAAATTGGTTGCTTAACATATTTTTGAAGCAGCTGAATCTGCATAGGATTCATATTTGAAACGCCAAAGTTTCTTACTTTTCCACTTTTTTCTAATGTATCAAATGCATCAGCTATAACCTCAGGTTCCATTAACGCATCCGGTCTGTGAAGTAATAACGCATCCAAATAATCTGTTCCAAGTCTCTTAAGTATTCCGTCTACTGAATTAATAATGTGTTCCTTTGAAAAATCATACATAACACCCGGAACAATACCACATTTGGACTGAATAAAGAATTTTTCTCTATTTGAAGTGTTAAGTTTTGCTGCCTTTCCAAATAACTTTTCGCAACTTCCACCACCATAAATATCAGCATGATCAATATAATTAATACCAAGTTCTAAAGCTGTATCAATGAATTTTTCTGCTAAGTTTAAATCAAGTGCTCCTAGTCTCATACAACCTAACACGATTGCCGGTACTGATATATTTGTCTTTCCTAATTTTATCTGTTTCATTCGATTTATACCTCTCTAAATTATTACCAAATTTCATTAGTCCAATCCTTTATATAATAATGGATTTTGGTAGTTAATTCAAGGAGGTTCTATTTTTTTTAAACTATATTCGTTTCTAAATCTCACTTTATATTTGATTCATCTGTAATATCTTGTTATACTAATACAAGCAAATTTACAGAAGATATATTATGAATTTTACTCAAAAGTTTACACAAATTTATTTGTTAAACACTTCTGATTACAATTAGGAGGCTCATTATGTTTGGTTCAACATATGGTAATACATTAAAAATAAGCACATGGGGAGAATCCCACGGAAAAGCTTTAGGTGTTGTAGTTGACGGTTGTCCTGCTGGTCTTTCTTTATGCGAAGAAGATATTCAGGTATTTTTAGACAGAAGAAAACCAGGTCAGTCTGCTTTCACTACTCAGCGAAATGAAGGCGACCTTGTAGAGATTCTTTCAGGTGTATTTGAAGGGAAAACTACAGGAACACCTATTTCAATGATTGTGCGTAACAAAGAACAACGTTCAAAAGATTACAGCGAAATTGCAAATTATTATCGTCCGGGACATGCCGATTATACATTTGACGAAAAATTTGGTTTTAGGGATTATCGTGGTGGCGGACGCTCTTCAGGACGCGAAACTATCGGACGAGTTGCAGCAGGTGCCATTGCTTCAAAAATTTTAAACCAGCTTGGCATATCTATTACTACCTACTCTAAATCAATTGGTAATGTAGAAATAGATTATAACAAACTTGATAAAGATAATATTTTAAAAGACACTTTATATATGCCTGACAAAGAAGCTTCTGCTAAAGCTCAGGAACTATTAAAAGAAAAAATTGCTGATACTGATTCCGTTGGTGGCATTATTGAATGCGTTGTTAAAAATATGCCTGCCGGAGTTGGTGAACCTGTATTTGAAAAACTTGATGCAAATTTAGCAAAAGCTGTTATGTCTATCGGAGCTGTAAAGGGCATTGAAATTGGCGATGGATTTGCTGTTGCTACAGCCTGCGGTTCTGAAAATAACGATAATTTTAAAATCGAAAACGGAAAAGTAACAAAATCAACAAATCACGCCGGTGGAATACTTGGTGGAATAAGCGATGGTTCAGACATTATTTTAAGAGCTGCAATCAAGCCAACTCCTTCTATTGCCAAAACACAGAATACGGTTAGTAAATCAAACGAAGAAATCGAAATCAACATTCACGGACGACATGATCCTATAATTGTTCCTAGAGCCGTAGTTGTTGTAGAATCAATGGTAGCTCTTACATTGGTAGATATGTTATTTATGTCAATGACTTCTAAAATGGATGGCATTGTAAATTTCTTTAAGAAATAAATTGTTTAATTATCTTTTAAAAAATAAATCTTATTCATTTTTACAAATTTATTTTGATAAATTTTATTTTAATAAATCTTATGAAACTAAACGAAACAATTGATTATTTTAATTTTTTAATAAATAAATGGGCAGATAGAATTAAATCTAAATGCCCATTTATTTTGTTATTTTTCCTGCCTATTTACAACTTTTTCTAAAAGAAGCCCTGCCACAAACCATAAAGGTGCATAATCCAGGCGCACAACTCCCCTAATATTATATTTACATTTATTGTAATTCCATGGGCAGCAGTTCTTTCGTTGCAATATAGTTCCCGAAATAAATTCCACGAAGTAAATTCCAGCCATATAAATAAATCCCCTAAATATCATATTAAATTTTCTAATTTTTCTACTTAGCGGTTTAATAACTGCACCTAGTCCATATATTGGGAACATCCATATTGAGGTCTTTCCCATCATTTTTCTGTCATGATTCTTTATTCCCATTATGGACGTCCAAACGACCTCCATACACCAACCTGCTATTCCACACTTTAAAAAATTTCTGATCATCATGTTTGTAGTATTAGCAAATAAGACTCTATCTATTCAAGTAATCATTCCATCTTGCATTAGACTCTTCCAAATCATGTTTCATCATAATTCTATTTCTATCGCTAAGTATTGCCAACATTTCATCTACTATCTCCTCAAGCGGAAGTTTATCATAATGCGACAGATAACCTATCATACGCTGTGCTGTCCAATCAGTGTTTAAGTTTTTTGTGATTTGGTCACAAAATTCTTCCGGATATCCACGCTTTAACAACATATAATATAGGTCAATACTCTTTTCTGATTTTGATTTCATATGTTTGTCACCTCTTCATAAAGTTTTATTACATTCATTACTTCTTAAGTGCAGGTATATCTATCTGGGTTTCTTCACCATTCATATCAACATTAAAAACATATACCGGCTGATAATATCCTTTTGTGTCAGTAAAATAATCTACACCCACATTTTTTACTTTAACATCAAGTTCTTCATTTGAATAATAATTAAACTTTCCTTCTTTAATCATATCATAAGCATCCCTTAATGAAATACATTTCACATCTTTTAACTTCTTACATTTAACTATATTATAATTTATATCTCCTATCTTATCTCCCTGATAGCAAGTTGCTTCAATTGTTCCATTATACATAATTTCATCTTCAATAATTTTATCTGCACTAAGAGAATATATTCCGTCACCTTTATTTTCAAATGTACAACCTGCCGGAATATAAACACCATAATCTTTTAACATTTCTCTAAGTTTATCTTCCGTTACCTGCGAGTCAGTTTTTGTCGTTCCATCCTCTTCTTCATCATCAAAATATATACTGAAATCCGTATATGTATATGTACCATCTATATATTCAACAGATACATTACCTATTTCTCCATGATAAATAGCTGTTTCGTCATACAAATCTGTCAAAGAATCATCCAATTTATCTCCAACATTTTCCAAAAATTCTTTGGCAAATTGTTTCGATTTTTCTTTATTTGTACCTTCAACCATATAAACAGGATATGTTGCTTTTTCATTGCTTAACTTTTCATTTGTCGATACATTTTTTACATTTGCTTTTGTAATATAATTTAGGTTCAAATTTCCAAATTCCTGTGAATTATATATTCCAAATATTGTACCAAACATTATAATCGTGCCAAATAAAGGAACAAAACTAAATATTACTTTTTTAATTCCACTCTTATTTCCTTTATTGCATGCATAAATATAAGCTATTAAAACATAAAAACCATATCCAATCATTGCTCCTAACAAATTGTTGAACACATCGTCACATTCAAATACGCCTCTTCCTGTAATAAGCTGCACACTTTCAATTAAGACTGTAAAAATTAACCCACAGACATATGTAACCCACCAGTATTTTGCCTTTTTAATTCCAAACGGAAGCAAAAGACCAAATGGAATAAACATACAAATGTTTAGAATAATGTTTCTCCATTCAATAGCCGAGAAATTATTCCATGCTGATTTATAAGAATAAAATAATGGAATTATATTTTTTCTGAATCCCATTGTTGAAATTCTATCAAGCATAGTTGCCATCAACACAACAGCTAAATAAACTCCAAATATAATTAACCATATTACACTATTCTTATTTATTTGCTTTTTGCCATTTAAAATCTTCTTATACACTATAAAATAACCAACAGCTATAATAATTGCTAATATGGCAACTATAACAATCCCTGCAACCAGATATTCTTTTGCCTTTGATATTAAATCAATCACTCTCATTTTTTGTTACCTCCATACATTTTCCTAAAAAAATAAGTCTATGGCATCATTCTACCATAGACTTATTATAAAAATACATTTATTAATAAATCTTAAATATTTATAAGCAAAAATTATTTATATAAAGGATACTTATCTGTAAGTCCTTTAACAATTTCTTTTGCTTTTTCCTGATTTGCATTAGCATTATCTGCAATTAATGTCATTGCCTGTGCAACTAAATCCATATCTGAAGTATCTAAGCCTCTTGTTGTAATTGCAGGTGTTCCAATACGTACACCACTTGTAATACCAGGTTTCTGTGGGTCATTTGGTATTGCATTCTTGTTACATGTAATATTTGCAGCATCTAATGCGATTTCAAATTCCTTACCTGTAATATTCTTGCTTCTTAAATCAACAAGCATTAAATGATTATCTGTACCACCTGAAACAAGGTCAAATCCTCTGCTTGTTAAACCATTAGCTAAAGCTGATGCATTATCAACAATGTTCTTAGCATATTCTTTAAATGATGGGTCTAATGCTTCCTTGAAACATACTGCCTTACCTGCTATTACATGCATTAAAGGGCCACCCTGAATTCCTGGGAAAATTGCCTTATTTAATTTATGTTCTGTAGCAAATTCTTCACTTGATAAAATTAATCCACCTCTTGGTCCACGAAGTGTCTTATGAGTTGTAGTTGTTGTTACATGAGCATATGGAATTGGGCTCATATGTTGTCCACCTGCAACTAGACCTGCGATGTGTGCCATATCTACCATTAAATATGCACCTACTTCATCTGCAATTTCTCTAAATTTCTTAAAATCAATTGCTCTTGGGTAAGCACTTGCACCTGCAACAATAAGCTTTGGCTTTGCTTCCTTAGCAATCTTTAATACTTCATCATAATCTATGTAGCCTTCGTCATTTACACCGTAAGGAACAATATTAAAATATGTTCCTGATACATTAACCTTACTTCCATGTGTTAAATGTCCGCCTGCATCAAGACTCATTCCCATTACTGTATCGCCCGGTTTTACAAGTGCAAAGAATACTGCAAAGTTAGCCTGTGCTCCTGAATGTGGCTGAACATTAGCATATGTACATCCAAATAACTTCTTTGCTCTTTCAATTGCAAGTGTTTCTACGATATCAACATACTCGCATCCACCATAATATCTTTTTCCCGGGTATCCTTCTGCGTATTTATTTGTAAGCTGACTACCCATTGCTGCCATAACTGCTTTACTAACAATATTTTCAGATGCAATAAGCTCCAAATGGCTCTGCTGTCTGTCATTTTCCTGAGCAATAGCTGCTGCAACTTCCGGATCAACTTTCTGTACTTCTTCAAATGTAAACATAATCTTACCTCCTAAATTTGTCAAACTACTAACACTTTATCACATTAAAGCCAAATTTAAAACTATTTTTAAAAATTTGTTATTTTTTAACTAACAAATGTAAAGTTTAATGTTAATAGTTATCTTTCCTGTTTATTTATTTTTAATTACAAAAATACCCACAGTTTCATTACTAACATCAAATTTTGGTTTGTCTTAGCAGTTCCATTAGTTTTCAACTATGGGTATTTTAATAAACAATCCATTGAACGCTACTGACCTGCTTCTTCATCCTCGCTTTCGCTGTAGCAATTATTTAGGATTTTTTTTATGCATTGATTTATTTCATTTCTTTCTTTACATTCTGCCTTCTTTTTTCCTTCACATTTAGGTGGCTCTAATTCTAATGGTTTAACATTCTGAAGTAGCAAATCACCCTCTACAAATTTTAGACATGGATTACTTTCAGCTTCATGTGTATTCATTTTAGGTGGTATAGTTTTTCCAATTGTATTAAATTTATATGCTTCATAGTATACAGTTCTCAAATATAATGTTATGCCTGCTGACATTGTACCTGTTGCCGGATCAAACTCCATAACTTTAGCAACTGCATTCATATTAATTCCATTTTCCACTGTATTATAATACATATTAAATCCTACATAATTAATAAAATATTCATTATAATTATTATAAACAGAGGATGCTCCATACGGTGCATACATATCTACTGTTACACTCCTTGGATTTGTATCAGGATCGTAATTCGTAGTTCCTACAGCTGGAAGATATACAGCCTCTAGTGGTACTGTAGCAAGATATTTTTTGCAACTGTCAAATAATCTTACATTAAACACAACTCTTAAATCCGTTAATTTTACCCTTAAGCAATTTGCTCTTCCCGGTATTGTAGTTACAGTTGAAAATACAGGTGGATTTCCCATCTCCTGCTGTTCTTCTTCTGTATACTCAACATTTTCTTCTTCTCCTGTTAAAAATCCTTTTCCTGAGTATATTTTTATATTTGCAACTAATAATTGAACATAACTTGTTGTAGGATATTGAGTCAAAATATTCTGCGGAATAGTTATCGTTCTACAGAGGTTAATTCCTACTTCATCATATATTACAGGAGCAAACACAGATAATTCTTCCGGCTCCCCGCAAGATGGTCTGATGCAAACATCACACTCTCTTTTACAACAGTTACAGCACTCATCGCAATCCATCACCTTGTACTCTGACATATTGTATCTCCATATTTTGTTTACTTTATTTTATGCCAAAATATTCATAATGTTCATTTTCAAGAATATATTTTATTACATAATTGTGGGAGATGAAATAATTATCGAAAGAACGCTCGCGCTGCTTGTCACTCGCAGCAGTTCTAAATTTCCAAATATATTTTGCTATTAGGACTTTTAGTCCTAAGCAAAATATATCTGTCAATTTGAACCGGCGGTGACAAATGCTCTTTCTTATAGTTATTTCATCTCCCACAATAGTGATTTAAAAGATATTAAAAGGAGTATTTGTATGTATAAAATTACACAATTAGAATCCGGACAACCGGTTATATTTTATTTAGAAAATGAAAAAGTTACTATGTACTCAATTAATTCAGGAAGAATCCGAAATCACGGAATTATTTTTACTGATGTAGAGTCTGATTTTGAGATTTGTTCTGAATTAAAACTCGTTTATTACATATCATTAAGCAATCAGGCTGTTATTTCTTCAATGGATAACCTTAATATACGTGAAGATTATATCATTGAAGGAAATGTTCCAAGTTCTAATATTGAAAATACAAATTTCAAATTTATTCAATTTTATAATTGCCTGAACATTTTTTATTGCAGTCATAATTTAAAAGACAGTCATTTTTCCATAAGGGTTAGCAGATACACAACATTTGCCAAAGATTTTACGTTGTTAAAATCAGACAAAATAATTTCCGGTTTTAATGTATTTTCATCCGATTCTTTATTATATTTATTTGTATTCTATTCTTCACAGGATTTTGATATATACAGTGTAAATTCAGATTATTCTATTGTAAATTTATTATCTAAACAGTATAATTCTTCTAATCCTGATTCATCATCTAATCTAACAAAGCACACTGATAAGGAATTAGAAAAATTACAGGCTTATTTCAACCAAATATTAGATGATAAAAATTCAGAAATTGAAAATTTAAAAGAAATTCAGACTAGCATCACTAATCAATACAATGAATTAGCTGATTATACCGGAAAACTCCAAGACGAAGTCAGAAAGCTTCGCTGCAACTATTAATTTTTATTTACAGAAAGTGAGGTACCTATGAAATATGAATTACTTATTTTGTATTTATTGATAATAAATATTTCAGCATTTATTCTTTATGGAATTGATAAGAAAAAAGCAATAAAGCATAAATTTAGAATAAGTGAAAACACTTTAATTTTTTCTGCATTTATTGGTGGCTCGGTGGGTGCATTTCTTGGAATGCAGTTTTTCAGGCATAAAACAAAGCACCCCAAATTCATTATTGGAGTGCCTGTTTGTTTTATTATAAATGTTATTATCATTCTGTATATTTTAGGAATAATTGAATTCTAATATACTTTCTTATAAAAATTCAAATTAATATTCAAAAGACATCAGTATAATTAAACACTATAACATTAATTCTTACTGTTCTTTTTCTTTCAAATCTAATTTAATCTGAAGTTCCTGTAACTGAACATCATCAACTACATTTGGTGCATCTGTCATAAGACATGATGCATCTTTTACTTTAGGGAAAGCGATAACTTCACGAATATTATCTTCTCCTGCCATATGCATTACAAGTCTGTCTAATCCATAAGCAAGTCCTGCGTGTGGAGGTACACCGTATTTAAATGCAGTCAATAAGAAACCAAATTTTTCATTTGCCTGTTCAGGTGTAAATCCAAGTGCTTCAAACATCTTAGCCTGTACATCTGCCTGATGAATTCTCACACTACCGCCACCTAATTCTGTACCATTTAATACGATATCGTAGGCTTTTGCACGAACTCGTCCCGGATCAGAAATCAAATACTGAATATCTTCTTCCATAGGCATTGTAAATGGATGATGCATTGCAAGGAATCTTCCCTGTTCATCTGACCATTCAAACTGTGGAAATTCTGTAATCCATAAGAAGTTCCATTTTCCTTCAGGAATTATATCCATCTGTTTTGCAAGTTCAAGTCTTAATGCTCCAAGAGAATCCCATACAACTTTATTCTTATCTGCAGCAAATAACAATAAATCTCCAGGTTCTCCACCCATAGCGGCAATAAGATTATTCATTTCTTCTTCTGTCATAAATTTAGCAAATGAAGATTTAATTGTTCCATCTTCATGCATTGCAATATAGGCAAGACCTTTTGCGCCATAAGTCTTTACAAATTCAACAAGGGCATCAATTTTCTTTCTTGCCATTTCACCCTGTCCTTTAGCATTTAAACCACGAACAGTTCCACCATTTGCTACTGATCCTGAAAATACACCAAATCCGCAATCCTTAACAACGTCAGTAACATTGATAAGTTCCATTCCAAAACGTGTATCAGGCTTATCTGAACCGTATCTGTCCATTGCTTCCTGCCATGTCATTCTTGGAAGTGGCAATGTAACATCTACTCCTAATACTTCTTTCCATAATGCCTGAAGCATTCTTTCATTAACATCTAAAATATCATCTACATCAACAAATGATAATTCCATATCAAGCTGTGTAAATTCAGGCTGCCTGTCTGCTCTTAAATCTTCATCTCTAAAGCATTTTGCTACCTGAAAATATCTATCACATCCTGAACACATAAGAAGCTGTTTTAATACCTGTGGTGACTGAGGAAGTGCATAAAATGTTCCCGGATGAACACGGCTAGGCACTAAGTAATCTCTCGCACCTTCTGGTGTACTTCTGTTAAGAATAGGTGTCTCAATTTCAAGAAATCCTTCATTTGCCATAAACTTTCTAACAAATGTTGTTACATCTGATCTTAACTTAAGATTTTTCTGTAAATGAGGTTTTCTTAAATCAAGATATCTATATTTAAGTCTTAATTCATCTTTTGTATTTGCATCATCATCTACCGGAATTGGGGGTGTCTCTGATTCAGATAAAATTCTTAAACTTGTAACATTTATTTCAATATCACCTGTTTCCATAGATTCATTAACTGAACCTGCTCTCTTATTTACAGTTCCTACAGCAGCAATTACGAATTCGTTTCTTAATTTTCCTGCTTTTTCAAATACTTCTTTGTCATTATCATCAAATACAAGCTGAAGAAGACCTGAACGGTCTCTTAAATCTACGAAAATAAGACTTCCTAAATTTCTTTTCTTCTGAACCCAGCCCATAACTGTAACTGTTTCACCAATATTTTTGTTTGATACTTCTGTACATCTGTGACTTCTATGAAGTCCCTGCATTGATTCTGCCATGACTCTCCTCCTATTTTTCTTTATGCTAAAGGATTTTTATAAAATTCTTTAAATTCATTATATCCCTGTTCTTCTAACTGACTCTTCTGGAATTTTTTGTTCTTATTCATTCTTGCAACAAGAACCTGATTTCCTGTTTTTCTTTCTTCCTGTGCTTTAGCGATTACTTCACATAATCTTTCACCATTAACACCTTTTTCTATTAAATAAGCTACCTTCTTATTCTCTGTTGGAACTTTAAATCCCTGTTCCATTAACAATAAAACGATTCTTTCAAATCCAATAGAAAATCCACACGCAGGAACATCTCTTCCTGTAAAATTACCAACCATCTTATCGTAACGTCCACCGCCACCGCAGCTTCCGCCAAATTCAGGGATTGCAATTTCAAATATTGTTCCTGTATAATATGACATTCCTCTAACCAATGTTGGATCAAATACTATTTCAAATTCTGAAGCTTTAGTAGCTCTTACACTATCAATAATTTCTTCCATCCACTGCTTTACGTCATCGTCCATAAATCCGTCTAATTTTTCTGCTAAATAAGTAACCGGATTTTCTTTGTTTTCAATTTCTTTGAATAAATTTGTGTATTTTTCTACTGATTCTTCATCAAAATCATACTTAATAAGTTCTTCTTTTACACCTTCAAGTCCAATCTTATCCATCTTATCAAGAATGATAAATACACTATCATAACTTTCTTCCGGGAATCCACTATATGCAGCCATTGCCTTTAAGATTCTTCTTTCGTTAATACGAATCTGGAAATTCTTGAATCCAAGTTTGCCAAGCGTTGTTGTTGTTGCAAGAATAAGTTCGATTTCTGCAAGATTACTTGGTTCACCTAATATATCAATATCGCACTGCATAAACTGACGATATCTTCCTCTCTGTGGTCTGTCAGCTCTCCATACATTGCCCATCTGGAGTGCCTTAAATGGTGAAGGAAGATTATTTGCATTATTTGAATAAAATCTAACAAGAGGTACTGTCAAATCATATCTCAAACCATTATCAACAACATCCATTTCTGTCTGTGCTGTTTCAAGATTTAATTTTTCTCCTCTTTTTAAAATCTTAAAAATCAGCTTTTCATTTTCTCCACCCTGCTTGTTACTTAAGTTAGCAATATTTTCAACACAAGGTGTTTCTATCTGAGTAAATCCAAAAGCACTATATGTTTCTTTAATTACGTCCATTACGTAGTTTCTTATCTTCATTTCCTCCGGAAGAATTTCTTTCATTCCGGTAACCGGTTTTTTACTTAAGGCCATCTTATTTCTCCTCTATTTAACACTGATTTAACTATAAAATTTTACACTCTTTTTGTGAAATACTCAACCTTTTATTTATAATTTGTCAAAGTATTCTTTTTTTCTAGCAATCATTTCATCAATTCTATCAATATATTGGTCTACATTCTTTACATTATCTATTCTTTTTGCACTTAATCTGTCTTCTGACATAATTTTCGTTGTGCCGCCCGCTCCAAGTGCAAAAACATCCTGTCTGTCTCCCATCATCAAAATATTATACAGGCATTCTTTGCCATAAACTGAATATCCGACATTTTCCTGATTTCCAGCCATATTCTTTTGTCTATATAAATAATACGGTTTCATATTCATTTCTTTTGAGTAATCCATTGTAATATTCATTAATTTAGAATTATTTTCATAAGTATAATCCTGATATTTTTCTTTTTCAGTATTAAGTCTGGCTGCTCTTTTTACTGCTAATGAATGTACTGTAAGACTTTCCGGATTAAGTTTTTTCGTCTCCTCCATTGAATGTCTAACCATATCTACCGTCTCATTAGGAAGTCCTATTATAAAGTCCATATTTATATTGTCAAAGCCTTTTTTTCTTGCAAGATTAAAGGCTTTAATAACCTGCTCTACAGTATGTCTTCTTCCAATTATATCTAAAGTTTCCTGATTCATTGTTTGTGGGTTAATTGATATTCTTGATACATTATGTTTTTTTAACATATCTAGTTTATCTGATGTAATACTATCAGGTCGTCCCGCTTCAACCGTAAACTCCTTAACAGTTGAAAAATCAAAATTATCTTTTAATGCTGTAATTAATTTATCAAGCTGATAAGGCTCTAGTGTTGTGGGTGTTCCCCCACCAATATAAACACTATTAAGTTCCCTGTCTTTTAATCTGCTTCCTACATATTCTATTTCTTTTATCAATGCATCAACATATGTATCTGTTTTATCTTTGTAAAATGAAACAGGATATGATGTAAACGAGCAATAAAGACATGTTGTTGGGCAAAATGGGATACCAATATAAAGGCTATAACCCTGTTTATAATTTATATCCTTTAAAATTTCATGTTCTCTTTTTGCAATATACATTGCCAAATCTAATTTTTCATCAGAAATCATATACGTTTCTTTCATATATCTTCTGATTTCTTCTTCTTTTTTTCCTTCTTCATAAAGAAGCGCCGGTATTTTTGCAGGTCTGATTCCCGTCAAATCTCCCCACGGCAATTCTTTTCCTGTATCAATTTGCATTCCACGATATAAAAGCTTTTTAAGAATATTCTTTGTCTCTTTTCTATTTGAAAAGTCGCATTTTTCATATCCTTCAAAAAGCTTTTTATCATTATCATATAGTTCAAATCTTATTTCATTTTCAAAATAAACCTTAACAATCCTATAAGAATTATCTACAACCTGGTTTACTTTAAAATCATGTTCTGAATAAAAGGCTTTAACTAATGACTGCACATCATATGCAAACTGTTCAGGCATAATCTGTATATCTATCATCTGTAAAATCCTTTTTCAAATTCAATTTTTGTACTATCCATATGTCCCGGTAAAACAACAGTTTCGTCAGGAAGTACTAATAATTTTGTTTTAATGGAATTAATAATCTGGCTATCACTTCCACCCGGAAAATCCGTTCTTCCACGGCTTGCCTGAAATAATGTATCTCCGCTAAATAACAAGCCATGATTTGGCAAATAATAACAGCAGCTTCCCTCTGTATGACCGGGTGTTAATATCATATTCATCAAAATTCCTGCTATTTCAATTTCCTGTCCATCTTTTAAATAAACATCTGGAGTAACTGTAAATGGTTCTCCGAAATAACTTGTAAGATTTTTTGTAGTATCTGTTATTGTGTCCTTTTCTGCCTCAGAAGCATATACTGTTAAATCATATCTTTCCTTAAGCTTGTCTACTGCTCCGATATGGTCAAAATGACCATGTGTAAGGATGATTGCAACCACTTTCATATCCATTGAATTAATATAATTTGTTATTTTAACAAAATCATCACCCGGGTCCACAATGAATCCTTCTTTTGTATCCTTGTTGCAGCATACATAACAATTTGTATAGCAACTGCTAACTGTCAAACATTTTATTTCTAACTCTGCCATTTAAATTCTCCCATTTTTATTATATCAGCCTGTAGTTCTTTCAATATCAATGATGCTGTCAATTGTTCTTATTTTTGCAATAAGTTCTCTTAATTCATCTGTTCCCTGAATCTGGAAAGTCATTGATATTGTAGCAACTCCTGACTTGCTTGTTCTACTGTTTATGCTTAAAACATCAATTTTTCTTTCAGTAAATACTTTTGATAAATCTGCTAAAATACCAATTCTGTTATTAGCATAAATAGTAATTTCAGAATTATATTTTCCTGTCTGTTTTGTTTCATCTTCAGCCCAGCTTGCTTCAATCAATCTGCCTCTTTCTATATCAGGCAAATTAATGATGTTCGTACAATCTGTTCTATGTATCGATAATCCTCGACCTCTCGTAACAAATCCAACAATTTCGTCACCCGGAACCGGACTACAACATTTAGAAAATCTTGCAGCCACATCATTCATTCCTTCAACAATAACTCCACTCTTTGAAGTAGTTTTTCTGATTCCATTGTTCTTATTGTCATCAACTGAATCTAATACATCTTTATCGCTTACAATCGTCTTATGAACTTTGTTATATTCATCAAGAAGTTTATTTACAATCTGTCCTTCTTTTAATCCACCATGACCTACAGATGCAACTACTGAATCCCAGTCCTTAAATCCGTATTTCAAACGAACCTTATCAGTAAATTCAGGTTTCATAATATCTGATAAAACAATTGCTTTTGCTTTACAGTATTTATCTATTAAATCTTTACCTTTAATAATATTTTCTTCTTTATTCTGTTGCTTAAACCATTGATTAATTTTGTTCTTAGCCTGTGTACTTTTTACAATTTTCAACCAATCCATACTTGGGCCTGTTGAGTTATTAGATGTAACAATTTCTACACGGTCACCATTTTGAATCTTATAATCAATGTTTACCATTTTTCCATTTGCTCTTGCCCCTACCATCTTATTACCTACTGCGCTATGAATGCTGTAAGCAAAGTCTATAGGTGTTGAGCCTGCCGGAAGATTTTTAACATCGCCGTTAGGTGTAAAACAGTAAACGCTGTCAGAAAACATATTTAAATCATCTTTTAAGAGGCTTAAGAATTCTCTGTTATCAGACAAATCTCTCTGCCATTCAAGGATCTGTCTTAACCAGCTGATTTTCTGTTCTTCATTATATTCACCTGTAATATTTTCTTTATATTTCCAGTGTGCTGCGATACCATATTCAGCAGTTCTATGCATGTCATAAGTACGAATCTGTATTTCAAAAGGCTGTCCATTTGGTCCGATAAGCGTTGTATGTAATGACTGATACATATTCGGCTTTGGCATGGCAATATAATCCTTAAATCTTCCCGGTACAGGAGTATACTTTTCATGAATTACACCTAATGCACCATAACATTCCATTACTGTGTCAACAATAATTCGTACCGCAAATACATCGTAAATCTGATCAAGTGTTTTTTGCTGGTTTACCATCTTTTTATAAATACTAAAATAATGCTTTACCCTTCCACCGATTGTTGCCTTAATTCCTGCTTTTTCAATATATGTTTTGACCTGGGCAATCAAATCATTCATAAAATCTTCTCTATGCTCAAGTCTTTCATGTACGCCATCAACTATCTCACGATATTTTTCCGGTTCCAAATATCTTAAAGCCAGGTCATCAAGTTCAATTTTAATTTTAGAAATACCAAGTCTATCCGCTATTGGAGAATAAATATCCATAGTTTCTCTTGATTTTTCTTTTTGTTTTTCAGGCTTCATATACTGTAATGTTCTCATATTATGAAGTCTGTCTGCTAATTTTATCAAAATTACCCTGATATCTTTTGCCATAGCAAGAAACATCTTACGTAAATTTTCTGCCTGTTCTTCAACCTTATCAACATCATAGTCTAATTTTGTAATCTTTGTAACACCATCAACAAGATCTGCTACTTCTTCACTAAATTCCTTAGTAATCTGCTCTTTTGTAACACTTGTATCTTCCATAACATCGTGTAACAAACCTGCAACTATTGATTCTTTATCAAGCTCTAAATCTGCTAATATAATTGCAGTACAAAGAGGGTGAATAATATAAGGTTCACCTGATTTTCTTTTCTGCTCTTTATGAGCTTCTCTTGCCATATTATATGCTTTTTCAATTATTTTCAAATCACCTGCTGAGGGATGATATTTTTTTATTTTTTCAACTAGTCTTTCGTAAAGTTCCTCAGGCGTTGTATGTTCTTCTTCTTTGGGAATCACACCATGATTTTCAATTTTTAATTCATTCATCTTTATGTCGTCGCTCATATATTTTCCCTCTCTTCATACAAATTTTACTATAGCAAAGGATGTAATAATCATAATTGTGTGACAACTTGATCATCTTTCGTAAATATCTATTTATTTTCCATCAAATTTAACTATAGATTCTACTCTATATCCTTCTAACACGTCTCTACCTTTAAGATTCACTAATTCTGTAAGGAATACACACGCTACAACTTCTCCACCTAATCTTTCAATTAACTTTATTGCAGCTTCTACAGTTCCTCCTGTTGCAATAAGATCATCAACAATAACGACCTTCTGTCCTTTTTTAATTGCGTCAGTATGAATTTCTATTTCAGCTGTTCCATATTCAAGACTATACTCTTCACTAATTGTTTCACATGGAAGTTTTCCCTTTTTTCTAATTGGCACAAATGGTTTTCCCATATTATATGCTATAGGTGTTCCAAACATAAATCCTCTTGACTCTAATCCCGCAATCACATCAAAATCTAAATCCTTAATTGTATCTTCCATTGAATCTATTGCAAGCTTAAATCCATCAGAATCCTGCATTACTGTTGTAATATCTCTAAAAATAATTCCCGGTTCAGGAAAATCCGGTATACTTCTTATGTAATCTTCTACTTTACGCATATTTATCCTCCAATATTATGATAACTAATTTTATTTCTATTTTTCATTTTTTTCAATACTCTCATTCCCTATATTATGCCTTATTTTGACATTTTTCTCAATTATAACAATTAAAAACTTATATTTTTAACTAAATCTGTTTATAACAAGTTGTAATTGTGTATTTCCATTGTATTCATTTATGTTTGGATAAAATACAGCCATTATTGTTATATTATTATCCATTCCACGCAAAGCCTTTTTAACCTCTTCATTTCCAAATTTATTTGTTACAAATTCCATAAATTCACTTGTTCTTGAGAATATTATTCCCGGGATTTCATAATTATTTTCATCCCTTAAACTTAGTTTTATAACATTCCCTTCTTTGCCTAAGATTTTCAAATTTTTCACTTTAAGATTTTTTTCAGCAAAACACGGCTTTTCGTTTCCTTTTCCAAAAGGCTTTAACTTTTCTAATTCGTTTACAAATTCTTTAGTTATATAAGGAATTGGTAGTTGCATATCAATCCATACTTTTGAACACAAATCGTCATCCGTAAGAGTTGTAAGTTGATTTAACTTTTCTCTTAATATATCAACATTTTCCAGTGGTAAAGAAAGTCCGGCAGCCAATTTATGACCACCAAATTTCGTAAACAATTCCTTTATCCTACTTAGTTCCTTATACATATCATATTCTTCTATCGAACGACCTGAGCCTTTAACCTCAGTCGCCGTTTTAGTAAGCACGAAACATGGCTTATTATATTTTTCCCTAATTCTTCCTGCTATTATTCCTGCTATACTTTCATGACAGTCTTTCAAATAAATAACAAGTACTTTATCTTCTTTATAATTTTCAGCCTGTTCTATAGCTTTCTTTGTTCCCTCTTCAGTTAATTTTTTTCTTTCGTCATTTAATTCAACCAATTCTGTGGCTATGTCTTTTGCTTTATCCTGATTTTTTTCTCTTAACAAAGCAACTGCCTTTCGTGCTGTATCAAGTCGTCCACTTGCATTTAAACACGGTCCGATTACAAATCCTATATGGTACGAATCAATTATATTTTTATTTAATTTACAAGCATCTATAAGCGCATTTAATCCTATATTTTTTGATTTTCTAAGTAAATCCAGACCATATTTTACAATTATTCTATTTTCATTCTGTAATTCAACCACATCTCCAATAGTTGCTATTGCAACATATTCAAGCAAATAATTTGTTGAACTCATTTCCCTGCCCATTGAATTTACAATTGCTGTAATCAGCTTATAAGCCACTGTCGCTCCACAAATTTCTTTAAATGGATATTCACAATCTGCCTGTTTTGGATTAACAACTGCGTCTGCATTTGGAACAATATATTCCTTAGTGCCGTCTTTCTCTTCAAACGGTACTTCATGATGGTCTGTTATCACTATGGTCATTCCAAGTGATTTTGCATATTCAACCTGCTCATATGCTGCAATTCCATTATCACAAGTTAAAATTGTATCTACTCCATCATCATACGCTTTTTTTATTAAATCTTTGTTAATTCCATATCCGTCTTCAATTCTATGTGGTACAACAATATCGACATTTGCCCCCAGTTTTTCTAATGAATCAAGCAAAATATATCCTGAGCAAATACCATCAATGTCATAATCGCATATTATTCTTATTTTATTTTGCTGGCTTATCTTAATTTTTATTATTTCAACAGCCTTTTCCATATCTTTTAGTAGCCATGGAGAATTGAGTTCATTTATATCGCCATATAAATACTCTTTAATATCTTTGTCTTCTATTATATCCTTATTTCTTATAATTCTTGCCAACATTGGACTAATATTATATTTTTTTGCAATTTGATTAAAATCTGCTTTTTTTGCAAATACAATCCATTTTTCCATATTTGAACCTCAGGTTTAAAATTTTGCTTCTTCTCAGTGATTATACATTCGCCAGTTCTATACCCTCTCTATTTGTGTTATGCACATGGCTTCGCCGTGTATAACACTTCGAATCCGCTTCGCTTCTTCTCAGTGATTATACATTCGCCAGTTCTATACCCTCTCTATTTGTGTTATGCACATGGCTTCGCCGTGTATAACACTTCGAATTCGCTTCGCTTCTTCTCAGTGATTATACATTCGCCAGTTCTATACCCTCTCTATTTGTGTTATGCACATGGCTTCGCCGTGTATAACACTTCGAATTCGCTTCGCTTCTTCTCAGTGATTATACATTCGCCAAATACTTTCATTTTTCTTTGCAAGCAAAAACTGAAAGTATTTGGCTCATTGTGCATAACACAAAATGAACGGCACCTTTTACAGCCCCGTTCATTTTATTATAAAGTATATTTTATGTGTTTTTTAGTTAGCTTTTTTCTTTCCGAATTTCTTAGTAAGAACAAACCAAACAGCACCTGTTATACATACTGATGAGTAAGCACCACATACTAAACCTACCATTAATGGTAATGTAAACTCTTTGATTGATGTAACACCCATGATAAATATCATAAATACCATGATAAATGTTGTTACGTTTGAGTAAATTGTTCTTGTAAGTGTCTGTGTGATACTTAAGTCAACTAATTCTTCTAAGTCATCTCCACGCTTCATTGATGCCTTATTTTCTCTAATTCTATCGAAAATAACGATTGTAGCATTGATAGAATAACCTACAATTGTAAGAAGACATGCAATAAATGTTGTTCCTACTGCTACTCTTGATACTGCATAGAATCCAATAACAACAAGTACGTCATGAATTAATGCAATTACAGCTGCTGAAGCAAACTTAATGTCCTTAAATCTAATCCAAATATAGATTAACATACATATTGTTGCAATGATTGTTGCCCATACAGCATCACTTCTCATTTCTTTACTTACTGTTGCAGAAATCATAGTGTTCTGGAAATTATCCTTGCTGTCTACGGCACCAAATTTTTCAATTAATAATTTTTCAAATGCATCAAATTCATCGCCTTCAAGTTTCTTTGTCTTAATAACGAATTTATTTGAACCAGTTTCTTTCTGTCCCTGAATATCAGATGTTCCTAATGTATCTACAAGTGCAGGTTTAATTTCATCATTAAACTGATCCATTGTATATTCTTTATCAAAGTCAACTGTTACTGAGCTACCACCCTTAAATTCAACGCTTAAGAAGAATGGGTCTTTTCCGGCTGCTGAGTATCCAATCATTGTTGCGAATCCACCAATGATTACAATTATTGAAAGTGCAAAGAATACAACTCTCTTCTTTAAGAAATGAATTGCCTTTCTTGTCTTTTCTTTTCCGTAGAACTTTTCGCCCTGGAATCCTAAATAGTAAAGAATCCATACAAACCACTTAGATACAAATAATGATGTAAATAACTGGAATACAATACTGATAGCTAAAGTCTGAGCAAATCCCTGTACTGTACCTGAACCTCTCCATAAAAGAACTAAAGCTGCGATAAGTGTTGTAATATTTCCATCTACGATAGCTGATTTAGCTTTATCGAAACCAATTGTGATTGCACTCTTAACAGTCTTTCCTGCAGCAATTTCTTCTCTGATTCTGGCATTAATAATAACGTTAGCATCTACTGCCATACCAATACCAAGAATAATACCTGCAATACCAGGTAATGATAATGTCAAGTCAAATGCATTTAATGTAAGCATTTCTAACTCAACGAAAACTACCAATGCTAAACTAGCTGCAACACCGGCAATTCTGTAAACTAATAATAAGAATAAAATAATTATTATAAATCCAATGATACCAGCCTTAATTGACTTACTTAATGCATCAGAGCCAAGCTGGGCACTAACAACTTTGTGACTGATTTCATCCAATGATAAATTCAAAGTACCAATTCTGATATTTGAAGCAAGATTATTAGCTTCATCCATATCTGCCATACCATCAATCTGTGCCTGTCCACCACTGATTGCTGCCTGAACAGTTGGCGCACTAATTACTTCATTATCGTAAATAATGTATGTAGACTTACCAACATACTGTGATGTCATGTTATAGAACTTTGTTGATCCTTCGTCTGTAAATGTTAATGAAACTACTGCTTCAGATTTTTTAGTTTTGCTGTCAGATGACTGCTGTCCCTGAGCATCTGCAATGTCATCACCTGTTAACCAAATCTGATAGTATCCTGCATAATTTCCATCAGTAAGCTGAACATACTTCTTATTTCCGTTTTCATCTGTTTCTGCTAACTGTTCTTCTGTTAAATCTGTAGAACTCTTTGTACAGAAATATAATGAACCCGGTTTACCTAAACGTTCAACTACTTCATCAGCATCATTTGCACCAGGGATATCAACAGTAATTCTGTCATCCCCTTCTTTGTATGCTGTAGCTTCAGTACTAAACTGGTTAACTCTCTGCTGCATCTTATAAACTGTATCAGATAAATCTGTTGCATCCCACTTTGGATTGTCATCAGATACCTGATATGTAACACTTACACCACCTTTGAGGTCAAGTCCCTGTGTGATGTTTGCCGCTTTACCACTATCCTTGTAAGCTCCGAGCCATTTCCAATTTGGAAGACCAAATAAGACAATGCCTCCAAGACACGCGATAATTACAAGAGATAAGATGGCATAAACTATTCCTCTTGTCTTGTTCATTTTCTTCATTTTATAAAACCTCTTTCTTATTCATCAGCTAACGCTGCTTTTATCATTATAGAGCATTCCACTCTTTTTCTTTGCATTTCACATCCAATGTCATATGCATCATTAATTGTGCCATGGAAATTGTAAGAATTAGCTGCACAACCACCACTGCAATAAAACTTAGCAAAACAATTCTTGCATTTTTCTTTAGAATATACATTGCAATTGCCAAATTCTTTTACAATCTCAGGTTTTATAATTCCTTCATCTACATTTCCCATAAGGAAATCTTCATTTCCAACAAATTGGTGACATGGATAGAAATCACCCCATGGCGTTACTGCCAGATATTCCGTTCCCGAACCACATCCTGACAATCTCTTATAAACACAAGGTCCCTGTGTCAAATCAATCATAAAGTGGAAGAAATTAAATCCATTTCCTTTCTTGTATCGATCAATATATTCAAGGGCTAACTTGTCATATTCCTCCATAATCTGTGGAAGATCCTGTTCTCTAATCGAGTATGGGTCTTCTTCCGGTCCGACTACAGGTTCTATTGACATCTGCTTAAATCCTAAATCAGCAAAATGCTTAACATCTTCTGAAAAATCTAAATTATTTCTTGTAAATGTTCCTCTAATATAGTAATTTGTCTGATTTCTGCTTTCTGCTAGTTTCTGGAATTTAGGCACTATCAAATCATAACTGCCTTTTCCTGTTCTAAACGGACGCATTCTGTCGTTTACTTCTTTTCTTCCGTCAAGACTTAATACAACATTAGACATTTCTTTATTTACGAATTCCATTACCTCATCGTTTAACAGAACTCCGTTTGTTGTAAGAGTAAATCTAAATTTCTTGTTATTTGGTTCTTCTAACGAGCGACCATACGCAACTAACTGCTTAACTACATCCCAGTTCATCAATGGCTCTCCGCCAAAAAAGTCAACTTCAAGATTAACTCTGTTACCTGAATTAGCAACTAAGAAATCCAAAGCTTTCTTTCCGACTTCAAAACTCATTAATGCTCTTCTTCCATGATATTCACCTTCTTCTGCAAAACAATACTTACATGCAAGGTTGCAATCATGGGCTATGTGAAGGCATAATGCCTTTACAACTGTCTGTCTCTTTTCTTTAAATTTCTCCACAAATGGTTCGTAAATATCTTCAGTAAACAGCTGTCCATCTTCAACGAGTTCCTTTACTTCTGAAATACATTCTCTTATTTCATCCTCATTATATGATGATTTTAATTTAGAAATTATTTCATCAGCAGAATTCTCCTCATATAATGAAATAACATCGTATGTAATGTCGTCTACAACATGAACTGCTCCACTTTCTACGTCTAATACGATATTATAACCATTACTTTTATACTGGTGAATCACTGTATTTTCTCCTCTCCATTTAATGGTATGTCATAATTTTTTAAAGTTTATGCAATAACGCACTATAACAGAGTCGACAAACGTCGGCTCTGTTATAGACATACTTCATTATAAAATTATTTATTTTCGCAAGTCTGATTTCCTACTGTACAGCTAGTCTTGCATGCTGACTGACATGATGTCTGACATTCGCCACATCCACCTTTTTTCATTGTTTCCTTTAATGTTTTTGATGTTAATGTCTTAATATGTTTCATGATATTCCTCCAGTTTATTTATTTTTGTACAATTCAAAAAATATTATAACACATGAATATATTTTTTCAAACTATTTTTTACTATACAGTTAAAACGTTTTTTCATATTGTTTTTCCTACATCACCCTGCCATTCCTCCAAGCATTCCACCTGCTAATGAAGTTATTAAAGCTGGTACCATTTTCACCACACTAGACTCTCCATTATGTGCTATTGCAAATGCCACAATCATTATCATTCCTATATAAATTCCACCTGTCAGCGCTCCCCATAAAAACTTCCTTTTGTTTTTTACTTTTCCTATAATCATCCCACCAATAAATGTAACTATCCCATATACTACCATTACTATTACTTTGTACCCAAAATCACTTACTTTTAATTTATATGTAATAAACGAAGCCAGCAATATAACAACTGCCGTAAGTACTAATTGTGCAAAAATCACCTTAATTATTGATAAAACTGTTTCTTTCATTCCTTTTTCCAATTTTGCTTTTTACAATTCTATTTCATTATTTATAAAATATGACTATTTGGAATACTTTTTTATTTAAAAAGGAAAATATGCGCCATTCTTGACATCAAGTTTAGTATTTTGTACAATATCCTAAATGTACGCATAGAATTATGTACATAAATATTTATTTAATTAAGGAGTGATATTGTGGGACCCAGTGACATAGCTATGCTATGTGTATTATTAGTTTTAATTTTACTATCTGCATTTTTTTCATCTGCAGAAACGGCTTTAACAACAGTTAATAAGATGCGTATTCGTATGTTAGTTGATGATGGCAATAAACGTGCCCTTATCCTTGATAAAGTAATAAAGCATCAGTCAAAAATGCTTAGCACCGTTTTAATAGGAAACAACATAGTAAATATAGGTGCCTCTGCTATTTCCACTTTATTTGTACAAAATGTATTTGGAAATATATATGTAAGTATCGGCACGTTCGTTCTTACTTTTGTTGTATTGATTTTTGGTGAAATAATTCCAAAGACAGTTGCCGGTATTCATTCAGAAAATGTAGCACTTTCATACGCAAGAGTTATTTCAATTCTTATGTTTGTTTTAACTCCTATCATTTTTATAATTGATAATTTTTCAAAATTAATTTTAATGATATTACGTGTTGATACGTCATCAAAATCTTCTCATTTTACAGAAGATGAATTAAGAACAATTATGGATGTAAGTCAGGAAGAAGGAATCATCGAGTCCGAAGAATTAGACATGATTAACAATGTGTTTGATTTTGGTGACGCAAGAGCTAAAGACATCATGGTTCCAAAGGTTGACATATCAATGATAAGTACTACTACAACTTACGATGAATTGTTAGATTTAGTTAAACGTGATAAATTTACACGAATTCCTGTTTATAAAGACAGCACTGACAACATAATAGGTGTTATAAATATCAAAGATATGATTATTAATCATGTCACAAAAGATAATTTCAAACTTGAAGAATTAATGCGTGAGCCTTATTATACTTACGCACAAAAAGAACTTAACAATCTTCTTATTGAAATGCGTGATAATGACACAAGTCTATGTATTGTCCTTGATGAATATGGTTTAGCTGAAGGGTTGATTACACTTGAAGATATTATCGAAGAGATTGTTGGTGAAATACGAGACGAATTTGATGAAGACGAAAAACGTGTCATTAGGAAAATAAATGAAAATCAATATATCGTTGAAGGTTCTATCAACCTTGATGATTTAAACGATCAGTTAGGGTTAGATATTGATTCTGAGCATTACGAGTCAATTGGCGGGCTCATAATCGAAAACCTTGAGCGTCTTCCTGATATTGGCGACAGTGTTACTATTGGTAACTGCACATTAAAAGTAGAAAAAATGGATGATAAACGTATCGACTCTGTTCGAATTACAATACATCCTATAAAGAAAGATAACCCTGATGAACAGGAGCAATAAAAAAGTGCCGGGATTTAATCTCCCGGCATTTTCTATTCTATATAATTCCCTTTAAGAGTGTTTCAAAATCTTTAGCCACTTTAGAAGCTACTTCTTTAACCTCTTCATCATTTAATTCCTTATCTGACAAGCCTGCTGCTTTATTTGTTATGCAACTTATACCACACACTTTTATTTGAAGGTAATTTGCAACCATTGCTTCAACTGCTGTACTCATTCCAACTGCATCTGCTCCAAGCTTTTTATACATTTGTATTTCTGCAGGAGTTTCATAATTAGGTCCGGTAGCCTGCAAATAAACACCTTCTTTTAATTCAATATTCTCTCTATCCGCTACGCTTCTAATTACCTGTTGCAATTTTTTATTATATACGCATGACATATCAGGAAATCTTAGGCCAAATCTTTCATCATTTTTTCCAATTAAAGGTGACGGAACAAATGAAGTAATGTGATCTGTAATCATCATAAGATTTCCTACTTCAAAGTTGTCTCCTATACCGCCTGCAGCATTTGTAAGTATTATTTTTTTAGTTCCCATTAATTTCATAAAATATATTGGAGTCACTACTTCTTTCATGCTATATCCTTCATAATAATGAATTCTTCCCTCCATTACTATTACCGCCTTATTATTTATATAGCCAAAAAGCATCCTTCCCTTATGTCCTGTATTTGTCGTTATAGGGAAACCTTCTATTTCACTATACTTAATGCTCTTTACATCTTCTATATTATTAGCGAACCCACCTAATCCTGAGCCTAAAATTATGGCTGTTATTTCTTCATTTTTGCAAAATTCTTTTAATGATAGTTTTTCTTTTACCTGTGTACACATTTTTTCTATTGTTTCATAAAATAATTCCATAATATACACCATCCTTCTAAATTAAATAACTACTAAATTATCTCAATCACTATTTTTATCAATTACATCTATTATAAAGACTCAAATTCATTTTTATATTTAAAGGAAATCAGATTTAATTATATCACATTTTCGTTTTTTCACGAACTTTTCCACTAGTTTTTTTTTTAACTTTAAAATCTTTTCTATTTTTCTGTATATTTTTGCACTTTTTTACTTGAATATTTTGTCTTATTACCTTATCATATTGTGTAGAAAAAAATTGGATAAGGAGGAACTTATGCGACATTTAATTAGTCCTCTGGATTTTTCTGTAGAAGAGCTTGACGATTTACTTGATCTTGCATCTGACATTGAAAAGAACCCAGACAAATATAAAGAAGCCTGCAAAGGTAAAAAAATCGCAACTTTATTCTATGAACCAAGTACAAGAACACGTCTTAGTTTTGAGGCTGCCATGATTAACTTAGGTGGCAGTGTTTTAGGATTTTCTTCAGCTGATTCAAGTTCAGCCTCCAAAGGAGAAAGTGTTTCTGATACTATTCGAATTATTTCATGTTACGCTGATATTTGTGCAATGCGTCATCCTAAAGAAGGTGCTCCTTTAGTTGCAGCATCTAAATCATCTATTCCCGTAATCAACGCAGGTGATGGCGGACATCAGCATCCAACTCAGACTCTCACAGATTTAATGACAATAAGATCCTTAAAAGGACGTTTAAACAATCTCACAATCGGTCTTTGTGGTGACTTAAAATTCGGACGAACAGTTCATTCACTTATAAATGCACTTTTAAGATATGAAAATATATCATTTGTTCTTATCTCACCACCGGAATTACGAGTTCCAGAATATATAAGAGAAAACTTAACAAAAGCCGGTGCACCTTTTAAAGAAGTGACAAAACTTGAAGATGTTATGAGTGACTTAGATATTTTATACATGACACGTGTACAAAAGGAACGTTTCTTTAACGAAGAAGACTATATTAGAATGAAAGACAGTTATATTTTAGATAAAAGAAAAATGAAACTTGCAAAAGATGATATGCTCGTACTTCATCCACTTCCTCGTGTAAATGAAATATCTGTTGAGGTAGATGACGACCCACGTGCTGTATATTTTAAGCAGGTTCAATACGGAGTTTACGTTCGTATGGCTCTTATTCTCACACTTTTGGAGGTGAAAATATGATAAATGTAGACCAGATTAACAACGGATTTGTATTAGACCACATTCAGGCAGGTCGTGCAATGGCAATCTACAAATACCTTGGATTAGACAAATTAGATTATCAGGTTGCCATTATAAAAAATGCACGTAGTGCTGTTATGGGTAAAAAAGATATAATTAAAGTCGAAGGTCCTTTAGACATTGTTGATTTTGATGTTTTAGGATTTATCGACCACAATATAACAGTAAATATTATAAAAGACGGTGTTTTAACAGATAAAAAAGAATTACATTTACCTGATTCAATCACAAATGTTCTTCACTGTAAAAACCCTCGTTGCATTACTTCTATCGAGCAGGAATTAAAACACATATTTATATTAACTGATAAAGAAAAAGGATTGTACAGTTGTAAATACTGTGAAGAAAAACAGGGAATTCTTTGGGAAAAATTATAATCTATGCAAATTAAAAAATCAGCCGGGTTGGCTGATTTTTTTTATATTAATGAGTAGGACTGTAAGCCGGGTTATGTCATGAATGGTCATCTATCTAGACATATTGTTACCAATATGTTCAAGCGACCTACCCGAAAGCAAGCGGGCCACTTTATGCTTTCTGTTCAGTCTTGCTTCGAATGGGGTTTACAATGCCCTTTCTGTTACCAAAAAGGCGGTAGTCTCTTACACTGCCCTTTCACCCTTACCGGAGAATATCCGGCGGTCTGCTCTCTGTTGCACTTTCCTGGGAGTCACCTCCACCGGCCGTTAGCCGGCATCCTGCCCTATGAAGCCCGGACTTTCCTCGTCTGCGTCCTTTCGGCAATAGCATCCGCGACCATTTATCCTACTCACAAATAACTACAATATCATAAATCATACTTTAAAGCAACTTCCACCTGTAAATTCCCTAAGCAAAGAATTGTTTGGAACATTCTCATTTGAAGTTCCAACAACATAATCTAAAAACTTAAGAAGTCTTTTTGCTTCTAAATATTCTTCTGCATCTTTTGGCACACTAAACAATGCCGGTTCAGCATACTGCTTAAGTACCGCAAGTTCATAAACTAACGCTGAATTAAATATCGCATCTGCACATTCCTGATATGGGAAAATATTATTTTCCTCTCCTCTTCTTACGCGGTGCCACATTTCTATAGTTGCTGCAGCAGATGTGCCTCTTGTTCTTGCATCCCTTACAATTCTTCTTATAAGACGTAAATCCGTTGTAGGAATTCTATTATGTTCATCTACATTAAGTGGTGTAAGTGCACTTACATAAATTTTAAATTTAGATTCATTTGGCAATGAATATGACATCTTATCATTAAGGCAATGAATTCCTTCTATAACAAGAATATCGTCATCATTAAGTTTCAAATAATCTTTGTGATACTCTCTTTTTCCTGTAACGAAATTAAATTCAGGCATTTCAACCTTTTCACCTTTTAAAAGTCGCTCCATAATCTCGTTAAACAACTTTACATCTAAAGCTTCAATCACTTCATAATCTAACTTTCCATCTTCATCTACCGGAGTATCTTCTCTATTTTTAAAGAAGTTATCAACCGGAATTGGATGTGGCTTTAATCCCTGTGCCATAAGCTGAATTGATAATCTATGTGAAAATGAAGTCTTGCCTGAGGATGAAGGACCTGCTATCATAACAAATTTAACACCCTGTCTATTCGCTATTTCTGTCGCAATGTCAGCAATTTTCTTTTCCTGCAAAGCTTCCTGAACAAGCATAATATTTCCGATTGTTCCATTTGTTATTTTGTCATTTACGGCTCCAATTGTAGGAACCCCCATCATCTCTCCCCACTGTGTAGCTTCCTTTAATACTTCAAATACCTTTTCCTGTGGTTTAAATTCAGGCACCTTATCAGGCTCTTCTTTTGTAGGCATCTGAAGCACAAAACCATTGTCATATTGTATTAATTTAAAATATTTAAGTACTCCTGTTGAATATGTCATATATCCATAATAGTAATCATCGAATCCACCCATATGATATACATTTACACGGGATGATCTTCTGTACTTAAATAAATTTTCCTTGTCATACATTCCAAGTTCTCCGAAAAGCTTAATTGCTTCATCTGTCGACAAGGATTCCTTTGTTATAAGAACATCTTTTTCAACTAAGCCTCTCATTTCAGCTTCAACACTATCAAGCAATTTCTGCGTAACTGTAACTTTTCCATAAATTCGACAAAAATATCCTTTACTTACAGAATACTGTACTGATATTTTGTCTATGTTCTCACCGTCACACACTTTGTAAAATGCTTTCATCATTAAAAATGTCATAGAACGTCTGTAACAGTCATTACCAATCTTAGTATCCGTTGTAATAAACTTAACTTCACAGTCCTCATCAACTTTCTTTGATAATTCACACAAAACTCCATCGCATTCTGCTAAAACAATATCATTTGAATACTGATTTTTAAAATCTTTAGCAATTTCATACAATGTTGTCTTACTTGTATATTCTTTTTCCATAGAACCTACTTTGACTTTAACCATTCAAACCCCTTGCCTTTCTGTTTAACTTGCGTAACCGGCGAATTTCAATGTTTCGTCCTATTACGCTGTCATTACAATCCAAAACATCTAAAATCTGTGTGTATTTTTCATATTCTTTATCAAGGAACTCCTTAAATACATCACTTTGTTTTTCAATCAAACATCTTCCATAAATTAATTCTTCCGGTGAATATTTGTTCTGTTCTCTTCCCGGAACCACCTTCATAATTGTATAATATTTGCCATTATCTTTAACCATTGTTTCATCAATAATTTTCCAATTATTCTCCATCATGTTCTTTCTAACAAAATCCTTATCAGAATGAGGTGATAAAATCATCTCTTTAAGCGTTCCGATAACCGGAGAATTTTTTATAATGTCAATCATAAGTTCTCCACCCATTCCTGCGATAACAACTGACTGAACCATGCCCGGCTCAAGTTTTTCCATTCCATTTGACTGAATTGCTTTAATCTTATCCTGCAATTCTTCCATATGGATATTTTCTGTCGCCCTATCAATTGGGCCCTTATTAATATCCATTGCATATGCTTTCGGTGCGATTTTGTTCTTAGTTAAATAAATTGGAATATATCCATGATCTGTTCCTATGTCTGCCACCACATATCCCGGTGTAACCATGTCTGCAACTGCCTGTAGTCTTTTTGATAATGTCATTTGTACAACTCCTGATTTAATTTAATGTAATGTGTATTTTTCCAAGCTGTGCTTTAGCCTGAATTATATTCTGCATCTCAGAAATATCTGTTGCATTTTTTGCCCTGTCATCAAGGCTTTTCTTTTTTATAAGAATCACTGCATCATTAACTGCTTTTTCCTTTTCCTGCATAGTCAGATTTTGATTTATAAGTGGCGAATTAAACAATGCTGCCACTTTCTTATGCTCATCCTCATCTTGGAAATTGTCAATTATTTTTGCAGGATTTGCTTCATTTTCTTCCATCTGTGCCCAAAAAATGCCTGCCACTCTTTTATAAAAATCATCAGAAAAATCTGAAGGCGAAACATACTTTGCAACACATTCAAAAATATTTTTTTCTTCAATAAGCCAGGTTAACAAAATCTGCTGTGCAAGCACTACTGCCTCTTCCTTTTCTTTATTTCCTGACTTAATTGTTTCTTTTTCTTCTCTTTGTTTCTTTCCAATGTAATTAAGACCTTTCTTCTTGACAAGCTGTCTTAATCCATCTAACGGAATATTAAAAGTTCTGCATACTGATTCAAGATAGTTATTTCTTTCTATCTCATCTTCAAATTCCAAAAGCATATCTGCTACTTTATTATGAAATTCTGTCTTTTCAGATGGATCATATAAATTATATTCGTTCATAAGTGTTCCAACCTGGAATATAAAATAATTAGTAGCCTTCTCTATTCTTTCTTCATACGCTTCAGGTCCTAATGCCTTAATAAACTCATCAGGGTCTTTATAAGGCTTCATGCTTAATACTTTGATTGAAAGTCCGGCTTCTCTTAAAATAGGTATGGCTCTTAAAGCCGCTTTTATTCCCGCTCCATCGCTGTCAAATGTAAGGACAACCTCTTTTGCATATCTCTTAATAAGCGACGCATGACCTGAAGTAAATGATGTTCCAAGTGCAGCTACCGCATTATTAAATCCTGCCTGATGAAGAGATATAACATCCATATATCCCTCACAGATAAGTAAATAATCCTTTCTGCTTGTTCTTGCAATATTAAGTCCATATAAATTACGGCTTTTATCAAAAACCTTTGTTTCAGGAGAATTTAAGTATTTAGGCTTACCATCACCCATAACTCTTCCACCAAAGGCAATAACTTTATTATTTACATCCATAATAGGAAACATTACCCTGTTCCAGAATTTATCATGAACGCCCTTTTCTTCAAATGTAAATAATCCTGTTTCCTTTAAAATGTCATCCTTATATCCTTTGCTTTTCATATATTTATATAATGAATCACTGTATTTATCAGAATATCCAAGTCCAAAACCTGTAATTGTGTTATCTGACAATTCTCTTCCACGCAAATAATGATATGCCAAAGCACCTTTTTCGGATTTAAGCATATAATAATAAAATTTCGCTGCCAAAGTGTTTATTGTTAATATTTGAGATCTTTTATCTGCATTCTCCTTTTCTTCCTTTGACCTGGTAACCTGTGGCAATTCTATTCCTGCTCTGGAAGCTAACATCTGAACTGCTTCTATGAAAGAGTAGTTTTCATATTTCATTACAAATGAAATAACATTTCCTCCTTCACCACATCCGAAACAATAATACATTTGTTTTCCCGGAGAAACAGAAAAAGACGGTGATTTTTCATTATGAAATGGACAAAGTCCAAAATAATTAGCACCTTTCTTCTGTAATTTAACATATTCACTTATTACATCTACTATGTCATTTTGATTTCTTACTTCTTCTATTATTTCATCAGGATAAAACATATTGTTCCTCCACTCATATTAATAAGCATTGCCTCTCCATTTGGTTGGCGGTCATTAGTTAAAAGCATTCATTAGAAACGAACTTCGTTTATTTTGTTAATTTCTATAATTACTAACTGATATTATACAACAAAATCAGCTATGTATCAGATATTTTTTTACAACTTTTTTCATTATAACGATTAAAAATACCATTTCAAAAATTGAAATGGTATTTTTAATCGTTATAATTTTAATCAAAACAAATGCAGTCGATGGGACTTGAACCCACACTTTCTTGCGAAAACATGAACCTGAATCATGCGCGTATACCAATTCCGCCACGACTGCAAAAAGCCTCTTATTTGCTTAACTTTCTTAATTTTCATCCTATATATTACTATCATATTATGCCGGAAATAGCAAGCATTTTTGCAAATAAGAGAGATGGATTATTTATCATAATTCATTTGAACTTTCCCTAATGCTAAATACATATATTTATACTCTGAATCTACTCAATAACCTTTTAATTATTCTTTATTTTTATATTCTTTGTTTCTCTTTGCCTTATGCTCTCATCATAACTGTTTATTTTATTATTTCTTATATTACAATTTGCCCATGCTAAACAATTTATTCCATAACTTTTTGCTTTTTTAATATTACAGTCTTCTATGGTGATGTTTTTATGATAAACAATTCCACCATTATCGCTATATCTATGAGTTCCAATTGCTACTATTACATTATTAAATTTACATTTTTTAATTAAAACTTTAACATTAGGGGTTTGATCGTTTTTAGCCCATATTTTCGAAAAACCATCCGTAGAATCGTCAGGTGTGTCTATATTAATTGCCTCTCTGTTTTTATTATATCCTTCTGCATTTCTAAATGTGCAATTAAGTATTTTCACATTCTTACTTGCATCTAATTCAATAAAATGACATTCGTTCAGATTTTCAAATGTAATTCCTTTTATAGTAATATTCTGATTATGACACATTGTTACTGCAACAGACTGGTATACGCTATTAGTATTAATAGTAACTTTACCTTTTCCAATCATACTTGAGTCATGTACTCCATTATATTCTTTGCTCCAATTTTTCTTATCATATTTTGCGGCAGGCACAAATTCAAATAAGGTTACTCCTGCATGGAATTTCTTAGTATGTGTATCTGTTGTTTTATTAATTACAACACCATCTTCAAATATAATTTTGACATTTGACGGAATACAAAGTGTATTTGTAATATTATATGTTCCTTTTTTTACAATTAATTTTCCTCCTCCTGACACCTCAAGTTTTTCAAGATATGAGCGGAACAAATACCAATCTCTTGTATATTTATTCACATAATCAGAACCATATGTAGAATATAAGTGTGAACCTACGTCAATCAATTTGCTTTTCTTTGATATTGTATATACTTTATTTTCTTTTTTTGCGGCCATTACATTATTTTGTGCAAATATTGTAAAAAAGCTCATCATTACAATTAACGTTACATAAATTATCTTTTTACTCATCTTCATAAAATCCTCCAATTCTCGAATCCGCTTCGCTTCTTCTCAGTGATTATACATTCGCCAAATACTTTCAGTTTTTTTTGCAAGCAAAAAACTAATTGCTTTACTTTTTTATTTTTGTTATGCACATGGCTTCACCATGTATAACACTTCGAATCCGCTTCGCTCCTTCTCAGTGATTATACATTCGCCAAATACTTTCAGTTTTTTTTGCAAGCAAAAAACTAATTGCTTTACTTTTTTATTTTTGTTATGCACATGGCTTCACCATGTATAACACTTCGAATCCGCTTCGCTCCTTCTCAGTGATTATACATTCGCCAAATACTTTCAGTTTTTTTTTGCAAGCAAAAAACTAATTGCTTTACTTTTTTTATTTTTGTTATGCACATGGCTTCACCATGTATAACACTTCGAATCCGCTTCGCTACTTCTCAGTGATTATACATTCGCCAAATACTTTCAGTTTTTTTTGCAAGCAAAAAACTAATTGCTTTACTTTTTTTATTTTTGTTATGCACATGGCTTCACCATGTATAACACTTCGAATCCGCTTCGCTACTTCTCAGTGATTATACATTCGCCAAATACTTTCAGTTTTTTTTGCAAGCAAAAAACTGAAAGTATTTGGCTCATTGTGCATAACAAAAAAACACCTCTTAGGGTGTTTGTCATTTAAAATAAATATACAAATTAAGTTTTATAGTTTTTCAAACTTTATTTAATATTTTATCTAATAAATATGTACCACCCCAAATATATACCTTATTTTAAGGTATAAAAAATGCGGAAGATGGGACTTGAACCCACACGACTGCAATAGCCACAAGATCCTTAGTCTTGCTCGTCTGCCAGTTCCGACACTTCCGCTTACATCTTGCTTTCGCTTGACGCAAGAAAAATATTATCACAATACGTCACGTCTGTCAACATTTTTTTAATAATTTAAATAAAAGCTACTAATCATTAAAAGATAAATCATATCCCGTATTATATATTTCATAAAAAGCTTCTCCTGCAGGAGCAAGAACTGTATCATAAGTACGGGCAACTTTTAAATTGCCTGGGACAAAAATAAAAAATTAAGTCCGCAGGCAAATCATTTCAAAAACTTCGCAGTCGATTGGTTTAAAGATGTTTAATGATATCAGGTTTAAAAGATCTAAGCCCACATAAATTTGCTCATAAACGGGCAAAAGTTCTTGGTGTCCGCCCCAATATGAGCATCAAAGTAAATCTTAGGCTTTTGCATCCAAAATCATTTTTTATTATATATTCTTCATTGTAAGTTGAATACGCTTTTTGCTCTTGTCAACACTTAACACTTTAACATCAACTATGTCACCAACACTCACTACTTCAAGTGGGTGTTTTATATATTTATCACTAAGTTCAGATATATGTACAAGTCCATCCTGATGAACCCCTATATCTACAAATGCACCAAAGTCAATTACATTTCTAACTGTTCCCTTAAGAATCATTCCTTCTTTTAAGTCATCAAAGTCTAAAACGTCACTCTTTAATACAGGCTTTGGCATTTCATCTCTAGGATCTCTTCCCGGCTTTTCTATTTCCTTAACTATATCCATCAATGTAATTTCATCTGTTCCTATTTCATCTGCAACTTTCTTATTATCTGTAATCTTTTTCTGCAAATCTTTAATTCCTAAAGCTATATCTTTTTCAGAATAATCAAATAATTTAAGCAAAGCCTTTGCTGCTTTGTAGCTTTCAGGATGAACGCTTGTATTATCTAAAGGCTCTTTTCCATCTCTTATACGCAAAAATCCTGCACATTGCTCAAATGCTTTTGGTCCAAGTTTAGCAACCTTAAGTAAATCTTTTCTACTGTTAAAAATGCCATTTTCTTCTCTATACTCGACAATATTTTTCGCAAGTGTTTTGTTAATTCCTGAAACATACTGTAGCAATGGAGCAGATGCAGTATTTAAGTCTACTCCCACACTATTTACACAATCTTCGACTACACCTGAAAGTGTTGTTTCTAATTTTTTCTGATTCATATCATGCTGATATTGACCTACACCAATAGCCTTAGGTTCAATTTTAACTAATTCAGCCAATGGATCCTGTAATCTTCTCGCCATAGATGTAGCACTTCTTTGTCCAACATCAAAATTAGGGAATTCCTCAGTTGCAAGTTTGCTTGCTGAATATACTGAAGCTCCTGCTTCATTAACAATAATATATTGAACTTTTCTTTTGGATTCTTTTATAATATCCACAATTACAGCTTCTGATTCTCTAGAGGCTGTTCCATTACCAAGCGAAATTAAATCAACATTATATTTGTCTATCAGGCCAAGAATTATTTTCTTCGATTCTTCTATTTTATTTTGCGGTGCTGTTGGAAAAATTACAGTTGTATATAATACTTTTCCTGTAGGATCAACAATTGCAATTTTACAGCCTGTTCTAAACGCAGGATCCCATCCTAAAACTGTCTTTCCAATAATCGGAGGTTGCATTAATAGTTGTTTTAAATTCTGTCCGAATACTTTAATAGCTCCATCCTCTGCTTTTTCTGTTAGCAAATTTCTGATTTCTCTTTCGATTGCCGGCTGAATAAGTCGTTTAAAACTGTCCTGTACAGCATCTTTAATTATATCAGAGGTATTTTTATTTTCTCTAATTATAGTTGTTTTTACTAATGCATTTATTATTGCTTCTTCCGGCATTTCAACTGTAACATTTAATATTTTTTCTTTTTCACCACGATTAATCGCCAAAATTCTATGTCCGGGAATCTTTGCTACTGATTCACTATATTCATAGTAATTATCATAAACCGTCTTTTCTTCTTTATTTTTTGCCTCTGAAGCAATCATTCCCTGTTTTAGAACTAATTTTCTTATTGCATTTCTATATTCAGCATTATCAGAAATCATTTCAGCAATTATATCTTTTGCACCCTGAATAGCCTGTTCAACGTTTTCAACTCCTTTTTCAGGATTAACAAAAACTTCTGCTTCTTTTGTTATCTGATTTTTAGTAATTTGAAGCATAATTATATTTGCTAAAGGTTCTAAGCCTTTTTCTTTAGCATCTGTTGCTCTTGTTCTTCTTTTTGGTCTGTATGGACGATATAAATCATCTACTGCAACAATAGTTTGTGCATCCATGATTTTTTTCTTTAATTCATCTGTTAATTTTCCTTGTTCTTCAATTGAAGCTAATACTGTTTCTTTCTTTTCTTCTAAGTTCCTTAAATATTTTAATCTTTCATCTAAAGTTCTTAACTGTTCGTCATTAAGTTCTCCTGTTACAGGTTTTCTGTATCTCGCAATAAAAGGGATTGTATTTCCTTCATCAATAAGTTTTACAGCAGCCTCTACCTGCCATTCTTTAACATTTAATTCCTGTGCTATTGTCAAATTAATATTCATATCTTTTCCTTTCATCTCATTTTAATAAGGACCCTATTATAATAGCACTATTTAAGATGTATTTGTAACTTTTTTATTCATATATCTACTTTAACTATTTCTCGTTTTCCATTAAATCATACTTCAGTTCTTAATAATTATTTCTAAATTTAAAACTTATTCTTAAAAATGTATTAATTATGTATACTTTTACATTTTTTGATGTTATACTTCTCATTAATGTGAATTCACTTCACTAAAACACAACATAAGGAGTTCTTATGAAAAAGAGAATCAGAAGCTTTTTTCATAAGTACAAACATTTATGGCCTCTATTATATTTTTTCATATATATGCCATGGTTTATCATATTAGAAAATAACGTAACTGATAATTATCATATAATGCATTGTTTTATGGATGATATTATTCCATTTAACGAATTATTTATTATTCCATATCTGTTATGGTTTCTATATTTACCGGCAATTTTCGTTTTTTTGTTTTATCACTCAACAAACGAATTTTATAGACTTTGTGCTTATGAATTTACCGGCATGACAATATGTCTGCTTATATACACTATTTTTCCTAATGGTCACGATTTACGTATTGACCCCGGAATCAGAGATAACATATTTGTTAATTTAGTTAACTTTATATACAATAACGATACACCTACAAATGTATGTCCAAGCATTCATGTTTTTGCAACTTTATCAGCCCAGATTTGTCTGATAAAAAGTCCTCACATGAAAGAATTAAAATCAAGAAAACGTATTAAATGGTTTACATCCGTCTTGGCAGTACTTATATGTCTTTCTACTGTATTTTTAAAACAACATTCATTTATCGATTTAGTATGTGGTATATTACTTTCACTCACTTTATACCTTGTTGTATTTAAAGTATGGTTCAAAAATGTTAAATTTAATGCTCCTTACGTAAAAGACCCACACAAACACGAAGTATTATACTTCTTAAATAAATACAATAAAAAATGATACGAAAACCTAATTGGAATTCGTATCATTTTTTATTCTATGCCATTAAAATTCTAATAATTTCAAATAGCTTGTGCGTTTATTAGTATATACCACTAACACTATTACATTTAATTAAAGCCATAAAGTTTCTGAGCAATCTTATATCCTGCCTTTGAAACTTTTCTTCCGGCTTTACCTTTTAAATTCATTGTTCTTCCAAGTGCTGAATATCTTACCTTTTTATATAATACGGGATTGCTTTCTTTTAGATCATCCCATAATTTCTGTTTATCCTTTAATCTTTCATCGCTTCCTTCAAGAATTGATAATATTGAAGAAATACACATCATCATATCAAAATAATGAACCATTACATTGTCTAAGTTCTTATTATTTACTAATGAGTCATTATATACATCAAGCATTATCTTTGTAACTCTATACTGCTGGTCAATTCTCTTAATCATAATATCCTGCTGAACTGACTGATCATCTCTTCCTATAAAATATTTGTACAATACTACATCAAGATAATATATATTCTTTACATATGGCAATGGCTGGAACACATAAATATTATCAACATAAAATGTGTGCTTTGGAAGTACCATACCACTTTCTCTAAGTACTTTTGTTCTATATATTACTGAGTGCATAAGCAAATACTGGCTTTTACCAAATTTAACATCATCCCATGTAAACATTTTACCTACAGGCATAGACCTCTTATATCTCATTACCTTTTTATGTTTCTGACCTACTTTATCATATAAAAAGTCTGTGATAAGCATATCTAACCCTGCATCTTCTTCAACCATTTTTTCGAGTAGATCAAGAACCTGCTTTAAGGCATTCTTTCCAAGACAGTCATCACTGTCAACTACTTTAAAATATAATCCTGTTGCATTTTTAATTCCTGTATTTACAGCTTCTCCATGTCCACCATTTTCCTGATGAACAACTTTTACAATATCAGGAAATTTTCTTTGATATTTGTTTGCTATTTCTAAGGTATTATCCTTTGAGCCATCGTCAACTATTATTAACTCTACTCTGTCTCCCCCTGTTAAAATGCTTCTGATTGTTTTTTCCATGTATTCTGCTGAATTATAACATGGAACAGCTACTGATAATAATTTCATTACTTAATCTCCTTTATCTCATTTGGTATAACTGTTTTGTATATAATTATTCCTATAATTAAAGCTAAAATTCCAAATACTATTGCCATTTGCAAATATGATGCAGTAAGCTGTACTGTATTATATTGTGACGCGGCACTCGTATCCAAACCTGTTTCATTTGCAATTATTGATACAATTGTACTTACAGAATTAGCTGTAACATGTAAAATTATTGGAGCTATAATACTTTTATATCTTTCATAAACATAAACCGCCGCAAGGCCAACTAAAAACGCATACGGACCTTGCACAAAATTCATATGAATTATTCCAAAAATTATTGATGAAATAATTGCTGCTAAAACAGGCGGACATATTCTTTTAAATCTGTTATATACAACTCCTCTATGCATAAATTCTTCTGATATTGGAGCAATAATTGCTGTTGTAATAATAAGCATAAAATAACTACTGTTATTTAATATTTCTTTAGTATTATCATATGTTCCAACCATATTTTCAGGCATATATAGCGTTAAGATACTTACTAAAGCATTTGCAAACATCATAAAAAAATATGCAAACGGAATTACAAGTAAATACTTAGTCCATTTAACTTTGTCATATTTTACATAAATTCCTTTTAATTTATCTTTTACTATATCGCTATACATAAAATAAGCCATTATAATAATACATATAATATCCGTTAAAAGTGTAATTTCCATCGCATGTAAATTAATCTTATTTACTCTATCACTATATTGCGATATTCCTGTGTATTTAGAATTTGCACTCATTACACTTAGCGTTATCATTAAAATATTCTGAATTACTATTGCTGTTCCCTGAAAAAACAGTATAGGATAAATTCCTCTCCATAAATTCCTTGCTGTTACTTTTTCTTTCATGCCATCCTCAATTCATCAACTTAATAAATATTCCTCTAATTCTTTAGCAGAATCAACAATCGCTATCGCTCCATGTTCAAGCATTTCTTTACTATTGCCAAAACCATATGATACACCTATTGTATCCAAGCCGACTTTCTTTGCTCCATCAACATCAAAGCATGTATCACCAATCATTACAGCATTATCATTATTTATGTGTAAACCGGATTCTTCAATTAAGACATTAAGAACCGCTTCTTTACTTTGTCTGTTTCCCTTGGTTTCTGCACCCATCACGTAATCAAAATACTCATATATTTCTAAATATTTAAGTACTTCTATTGCCATTTCGAGAGGTTTAGAAGTTGCAATAGCCAACTTCTTTCCTGCTTTTTTTAAAGAACTTAACATTTCTTTTGTACCAGGATAAATAGTTGTTTCATATATTCCTATCGGAAGATATCTTTCTCTATATACCTCTTTTAAATGAGCTGCCTCTTCAACCGTCATTCCGTAACTTCTCACAAACTCATCAATAAGCGGAGGCCCAATGAAATGTTCTAGCGAATCTAAATTTTCCTCTTCTATTCCTACACTCTTTAAAGCATACTGCACTGATTTAGTAATTCCTTCTTTTGAATTACTTAATGTACCATCTAAGTCGAATATCATTATATTATATTTACTCATATGTGTATGACCTTTCTGTGTTTTTTATCTATTATTTATTGCACACATACAACTTACTATATATTTCTTAATTCAAATATATTCTTTCTACACTTCTATATTTATATTCATTAATTACTTCTATAAACACATTCTATCAGCAATAAAAAGAATATTTGCCATTCCTCTTTGTGGATTATACCATAAATCGCTCTT
This sequence comes from Eubacterium sp. LMAG:50, assembly GCF_008680265.1. Classification (NCBI taxonomy): domain Bacteria; kingdom Bacillati; phylum Bacillota; class Clostridia; order Eubacteriales; family Eubacteriaceae; genus Eubacterium; species Eubacterium sp. LMAG:50. The sequence goes on from NZ_NALP01000004.1 coordinate 83,916, forward strand.
GTTTTACATATGTTTTTGTTTTATAATAATTAAGATAAAATTAAATTTGTGAGGTACATATTAATGAGTCAGCAGAAGGTAGACAATCGCAAGAAAGAGAAATACAACCGTAAGGCAGCACCTAAAAAAGCTCAGATAAAAACAATCTTGGGGTATGTGGCAATCGCATTAATCGGAATTGCCATTTTAGTATATTTAGGATATTCAATCGCTGTTTCTACAGGTATGTACACTCCACCTGAAACAACTACTACATATGCCAGTGAAGTTTCAGCTTCTGATTTGCGTAAGCAGTTGATTGAAGCAGGCGACAGCAATGTAAAAGACATTTCAGATGAAGAAACATCTACACAGGAAGCTACAACAACAGCTTCAGAAGATGAATCTACTACTGTAGAAGAAACTACAGCTGAATAATTATAATTTATTAAATTATTCTCTAAAAAATCCGGTAGAATTTAACTACCGGATTTTTTTAATATAAATAATAATTAAATTTTATGATTACATACGTTCAGGTGCATCTATTGCAAGTAAATCAATACACTGTTCTAATACTTTCTTTGTCAATGTCAATAAATTGATATAACTCTTCTGTTTATCAGCATTTTCTTCATTCATAATATTATTTTCATGATAAAATCTGTTGAACGCATTTGCAACTTCATAAATATAAGCACATACTCTGTGTGGTGCTAATTCATTATAACTTGCCTCCATTACATCATTAAACTGTGTAAGGACTAATTTTAAGCTTCTTTCACTTTCACTTCCAAAGTCAACAATCTTTCCATTTGCAGAAAGTTCATTTCCCTGTTCAGCATATTTCTTTAAAATTGACTTGATACGTACAATTGTATATAAAATATATGGTCCTGTATTTCCTTCAAATGAAGTAAATCTGTCAATATCAAATACATAATCTTTTGTTGCCTGATTTGATAAATCACCGTATTTAATTGCTGCAAGTCCTATAATCTTTGATATTTCTCTTGCTTCTTCCTCAGATATGTCTCTATTTTCAAGGATTTTTTCATAAACCTTTTCACTTACGTCAGAAATAAGCATTTCCAATCTCATAACACCGCCATCTCTTGTCTTAAATGGCTTTCCGTCAGTTCCATTCATTGTACCAAATCCAATAAATGTAAGAGGTGTATCTTCACCAACAATTCCTGTCATTTTAGCTACTCTGAATACCTGAGTGAAATGTAATTCCTGACGTTTGTCTACAACATAAATTACATGTCCCGGATGGTAATCTTTTTCTCTTTCGATAAGAGTTGCTAAATCAGATGTTGCATACAATGCTGCTCCATCATGCTTTCTTACGATACATGGAGGAAGTTCCTTCTTGTCATCAGGTCTTGCAACATCTACAACTAAAGCTCCCTGACTTTCATGTGCAAATCCTCTTGCTACAAAATCATCAATCATATCAGGAATATATGGCTGAGCATCACTTTCACCCTTCCATAAATCAAATTCAACATTTAAATTTTTATAATTTTTCTTTAAATCAGCCTTTGACACATTCATAATATGTCTCCAAAGTGCCATATACGCTTTATTTCCCTGCTGTAATTTAGCCGTTGTATCCTGAGCTCTCTTCTTAAATTCTTCATCAACTTTACATTTACCACTACCTGTTGGATAAATATCTTCTAATTCATTAATAGAAAAGGGTGGTTCAGTTGGATATTCTCCTGTAAAGTTTTCATCAAAATAAGGCAACTCAGGCTGTCTGTCTCTTAACTCTTCTATAACCTGACCAATTGGGAGTCCCCAATCTCCAAGATGAACATCACCATATACAGTATCTCCCGCATATCTGCAAATTCTCTTTACACTTTCACCGATAATTGCCGGACGCAAATGTCCAACATGAAGAGGCTTTGCAACATTCGCTCCACCGTAATCTACTATAACTGTAATAGGTTCTTTCTTTTCATATCCTAATCTTTCATCATCATTCATGTTTGATACATATTCATCAATATAATCAGCACTAAGTTTAATGTTGATAAATCCGGGCATTACTGCCTCAATTAAATCAAATAACTTGTTGTCTTTTAATTGTTCAACTACATCGTTTGCAATCATAATCGGTGCTTTTTTGTAAAGTTTTGCACCTGCCATAGCACCATTACACTGATATTCGCATAAATCAGGTCTGTTAGAAATTCCAACTTTTCCTAATTTTTTGTCATATCCGCATTTTTCAAATGCATTTTCAAATTCACTTGTTAATACATCAAGAATTTTTTTCATTACAATGTCACTCCGTTTTCTTTTAATAATTCTCTGGCTGTGTCTACTGAATCAACGCCTGTTTTATTTTTAATTGGCGCAAATTCTTTATTTCTAACAACCTCATATGCCAAACAATCATCCATCATATGAATCATGTCTAGAACTAATGTTTCAAATTTGTATCCATTTTCAACTTCAGGTTTTACAATTTCGCCCTTAGCGTTTACATACGGAATCTTTTTCTTAACTATATGCACATTTAACTTATTATTCATAATCTCTTCTAATTTGTCAATTCTGAATAAATAATTTAAAATCACACCATCTTTATAAGCAAGTTCTCCCTGGTCGTCTTTCTGATATCTCATTTCATCTGACAATTCATAATATTCAACAATAGAAGGTTTTCCATCCTCATAGCATAACACTCCTACTCGTTCTTCAGGGTTTGCTTTCTTAACTACTTTTGCTGCTGAAGGATACTGATTCTTTATCATCGCTCCTACAAAGCATGGGTCTGCCATTCTTTGACATACATTATCAACAGCGAAAATATTTATGTATTCAACTCCCTGTTTCTTTGCTTTTTCACAAAGACCTGCTTTAACCATAGATATAAACCATCCACCATTTCCGTTTGGAGAAGTTGATACCTTTCCTTTTTCTTCAAGATAAATCTTTCCGTCAAATGTAGATGCAGGTGCCATTTCCTGAACAAAGAAATCAACGTAATCTTTATCATATCCAAAATAATTCATGTCCTTAAAAAATTTAACAGTATCATCATTATTTTTTTCACTTGTCATTACATATAAAGGAATCCATGTTCCTGTCTGATTAACTACATCCATAAGATTTCGTACAATCATCTCGAAAATATAAACATCTTTTGTAATGCCGATATTATACATTCCTTTAGGTTTATCTGAACCTAATCTTGTACCCTGACCTCCTGCAAGTAAAAGTGCTGCAACTTTTCCCTGTCTGATAGCATCTATACCAACATTAGTATATTCTTCTCTATTTCTTTCAATATCTGCAACGGACAAACCACCCTTTAACGGTGTAATAACACCTTTCTTTTTTTCTTCATTCTGATGATTTATTAAATCAAGTATCGAGAAGTCAATTTTTTCTATCTGCTTTAACAAATTTTCTTTTTCCTCATCATTTAATTCATCATAAAAATCAAGCAACTGTTCCTGCCCTACATTTTTTAACTTTGAATAAATTTCATCATAGCTCATACCTTTTACCTCCGACGTATTTTGAAATATAATCTGATTATGTATTCATTCTTTTAATAAGTACCACATTTTTTTATTATAACTTAATTTTATATTTTTTTCGTTATTTTTTTTATAATTGGATAAATTAATTTTCGAATCATTGATTTTCTGCATCTTTTCAAGTCACAAATCACATCAATAGTGCTTTGATATCTTTCTTTTGGTCTTACTTTTGTACACTTACTTATTATTTTTGCAAATGAACGTGAAATTAATGCACTATCAACTTTTCCATTATAACTTCGTCCTGTCAGCAAATAAAACATGGTCGTTCCAACAGCATAAATATCTGAACGAATATCAGTATTATAAATTCCCATCCCTTTGCTATTTCCAAACTGCTCCGGTGATGCAAATCCTTTTGTTCCATATGCATATTTGTCCGCAATCAGTTCTCTGTTATATCTTTTAGCAATTCCAAAATCAATCAATTTAATTTTACCATCATCAGATAAAATAATATTGGAAGGCTTCAAATCTCTATATACAATAGGTGGTTCAATAGAATGTAAATAATACAATCCGCTACACACCTGTTCCATAACAGACAATAGTTGCTCCTCAGATAACGCTCCTTTAGTGTCAACTACTTCTTTAAGATTTATGCCTTCCACATATTCCATAACAAGGAAGAATCTTGAATCCTCCATAAATAAATTATAGATTTTTGGAAGTACCGGGTGGGTGGTATATTTGAGAACATTTAATTCCCGCTCTATATTATCAATCAATTGATTTCTATCATTTGGATTAGACGAAATATACCTTTTAATGGCATACTTTCGTCCGTTTTTTATATCCCTTGCAAGAAAAACTTCCCCTGCTCCACCTTTTCCGATATTTTCCAAAACAAGATATCTTCCATTAATAATTAAATTTTCTTTATCCATACGCACGCTCCTTTTTGAGTGTGCATCTCTCCAAAAAGCTAAATAGCTTATTCTATTGTTGCAATATCAACTAAAGATAAATCATTCTTTGCATCACTTTCTAAGCTTGTAAGTAATGCATCAACTGTATCCAAACTTGTAAAGCAGTTTACACCTGTTTCGATTGATGTTCTTCTAATTAAGAAACCATCTCTGTTCTTATCTCTACCCTGTGTTGGAGTATCAATAACAATATCAATCTTATGTTCAAGTAATAAATCCATTACAGTTGGTGCTTCCTGATGAATCTTGTTAACTTTAATTGCATCAACACCATTTTTTCTTAAAACATCTGCTGTACTTCTTGTAGCATAAACTTCATATCCAAGTTTTTCAAATCTCTGTGCAAGTGGAACAACTTCCTGCTTGTCAGCATCCTTAACTGAAATAATAATCTTTTTATGCTTTGGAAGAACAACTCCTGCTCCAAGGAAAGCTTTATAAAGTGCTTCATTAAATGTCTTTGCAATACCAAGGCATTCACCTGTTGACTTCATTTCCGGTCCAAGGCTTGTTTCAGCACCACGAATTTTTTCAAATGAGAATACAGGCATCTTAATTGCAATATAATCTGCATTAGGCTGTAATCCCGGCTTATAACCCATTTCTTTAAGAGTATGTCCAATAATACACTTTGTTGCAAGCTTAACAATTGGAATACCTGTAACCTTACTAATATAAGGTACTGTTCTTGATGATCGTGGGTTAACTTCAATTACATAAACTTTACCATCACAAACGATAAACTGGATATTAATCATACCCTTTACGTGAAGTGAACGTGCAAGTTTTTCTGTGTAATCTTCAATTGTATCAATTATATCTTTTGAAAGTGAGTATGCAGGATATACTGAAATACTATCTCCTGAATGAACTCCGGCTCTTTCAATGTGTTCCATTACACCAGGGATTAAAATATCTTCACCATCACATACGGCATCAACTTCTACTTCTGTTCCCTGTAAATATTTATCTACTAAAATTGGATGATCCTGTGCAATTCTGTTGATGATTTCCATAAATTCTTCTACTTCTTCATCACATGTTGCAATCTGCATTCCCTGACCACCAAGTACGTATGATGGTCTTACAAGTACTGGATATCCTAATTTATTAGCTACTTTTTTTGCTTCCTCAGCAGTAAATACTGTTCCACCTGTTGGTCTTGGAATACCACACTTTTCAAGAATTTCATCAAATAATTCTCTGTCTTCTGCAGCATCTACATCTTCTGCTTTAGTTCCAAGGATAGGAACTCCCATCTTCATAAGAGACTCTGTAAGTTTGATAGCTGTCTGACCACCAAACTGAACAACTGCTCCGTCTGGTTTTTCGATGTTTACAATGTTTTCAACATCTTCCGGTGTCAATGGTTCAAAATAAAGCTTATCAGCTATATCAAAGTCTGTTGATACTGTTTCAGGGTTATTATTTACAATAATTGTCTCGTATCCTTCTTCTTTAAATGCCCATGTACAATGTACAGAACAGAAGTCGAATTCAATACCCTGACCAATTCTTATAGGACCTGAACCAAGTACAAGAACCTTCTTTGGAGGGTTTGTTTCTACTGATTCATTTTCTCCACCATATACTGAATAATAGTAAGGTGTTGCTGCTTCAAATTCTGCAGCACAAGTATCAACCATCTTGTAAGCAGCTACTATATCGTTATCATAACGCATCTGCTTAATTTCTTCTTCTGACTTACCTGTCAATCTACTGATAACTGTATCAGGGAATTCGATTCTCTTTGCTGCCTTTAACAATTCAGGTGTTAAAGGTTCACTCTTAAGAGCATTTTCCATTTCAACAATTATAGCGATTTTATCAATAAACCACTTATCAATCTTTGTAATATCATGAATGTGGTCATAACTTATGCCTCTTCTAAGTGCTTCTGCAATAACCCAAATTCTTCTGTCATCTACTACATGAAGCTGATCTTCTAACTGATCATCTGTAAGTTCTGAGAAGTTGTAATCCATAAGACATTCAACATGCTGCTCTAATGAACGGATTGCCTTCATTAAAGCACCTTCAAAGTTATTACAGATACTCATTACCTCACCGGTAGCCTTCATCTGTGTTGTAAGTTTTCTGCTGGCTGTAATAAATTTATCAAATGGAAGTCTTGGAATCTTAACTACACAATAGTCAAGTGTTGGTTCAAAACTTGCATATGTTTTCTGTGTAATTGCATTCTTAATTTCATCAAGTGTATAACCTAACGCAATCTTTGCTGCAACTTTTGCAATAGGATAACCTGTAGCCTTTGAAGCTAAAGCTGATGAACGGCTTACACGAGGGTTAACTTCGATTACACAATATTCAAAACTTTCAGGGTGAAGAGCGTACTGAACGTTACATCCACCTGTAATGTTTAATTCGTTAATAATATTTAAAGCTGATGTACGAAGCATCTGATGCTCTTTATCACCTAATGTCTGTGATGGAGCAACTACAATACTATCACCTGTATGAACGCCTACAGGGTCAATATTTTCCATATTACATACTGTAATACAGTTTCCTTCGCTATCACGCATTACTTCGTATTCTACTTCTTTCCATCCGGCAATACATCTTTCAACAAGAACCTGTCCTACACGGCTAAGTCTTAATCCATTTTCAAGGATTTCTACTAATTCAGTCTGATTATGTGCGATACCACCACCGCTTCCACCTAATGTGTAAGCAGGACGAAGTACTACAGGATAACCAATCTTTTTAGTAAACGCAATACCATCTTCTACATTTTCAACTACTAATGAAGGTGCACATGGTTCACCGATTTTTTCCATTGTTTCTTTAAATTCAAGACGATCTTCTGCCTTTTTAATAGTTTCAGAAGTTGTACCTATTAAACGGCATCCATGTTCCTCTAAGAATCCTGTTTCAGCAATTTCCATTGCAAGGTTAAGTCCTGCCTGACCACCAAGTGTTGGTAAAATGCTATCCGGTTTTTCTTTTTCGATAATTTTCTTTAACACCGGAACTGTTAAAGGTTCAATATAAACTTCATCAGCGATATCTTTATCTGTCATAATTGTAGCAGGGTTAGAGTTAACCAAAACTACTTCAAGTCCTTCTTCTTTTAAAGAACGACATGCCTGTGTTCCTGCATAGTCAAATTCTGCAGCCTGTCCAATAACAATAGGACCTGATCCAATAACTAATACTTTTTTAATATTCGGGTTCTTAGGCATTCTTCTTCACCTCCATCATTTTAATAAATTCATCAAACAGAAGATTTGAGTCCTGTGGTCCAGGGCAAGCTTCCGGATGGAACTGAACAGTAAAAATGCTCTTATTATTATATCTTAAACCTTCTACTGTTTTATCATTTACATTTACAAACGCTACTCTGGCAATATCTTTATTAACTGTATCGCCATCTACCATGTATCCATGGTTCTGTGATGAAATATAAACATGACCACTTTCTAAATCTTTAACCGGATGATTTCCACCTCTGTGACCATATTTCATCTTCTTAGTATCAGCACCTGTTGCAAGTGCCATCAACTGATGTCCTAAACAAATTGCAAAAATCGGGATATCTGTATCGTACAATTTTTTAATCTGTTCTATCTGATATACACACTCTTTAGGATCACCGGGACCATTTGATAACATTATTCCATCAGGATTAGATGCAATAATTTCTTCAGCCGGTGTATCACAAGGATAAATTGTAACATCGCATCCTCTGTCATTTAATGACTTTCCAATATTGTTCTTAGCGCCAATATCAAGTAATGCTACCTTAAATCCTTCTCCTTTAAGATTACTCTTTTCTTTACAACTTACTTTCTTAACAACGCCTGAAACTGTGTATTCCTTTATTTTAGGAAGAATTTCATCTAAGTTATAATTTTCATTAGTTGTAATCATTCCATTCATTGTTCCCTTTTCACGAAGAATCTTTGTAAGTGCTCTTGTATCAATACCTGCTATACCAGGGATATCATTTTCTTCAAGGAAGTTTTGAATTGTATCATCACTTCTGAAATTGCTAGGCATTCTGCTTAATTCGTTAACAATATAAGCATCCGGCCATGGCTTCAATGATTCCATATCTTCATGGCAAATACCATAATTACCAATTAACGGGTATGTCATAACTACTGCCTGTCCGGCATAAGATGGGTCTGTTAATACTTCTAAATAGCCCCACATTGACGTATTAAATACGATTTCACTAATTACTTCTCTTGTAGATCCAATAGATGTACCTTTAAAGACGGTACCGTCTTCTAAGATTAGAAATGCGTTCATAAATGTGTATTCCTTTCATATGCTCAAATTGTAAAGATTATACCAAATAATTCGATATAATTCAACATAATATACAACTATTTTTATTATTATTTGTATCTTCTTGCATAACTACTATTTTAACATAAAAGAAAGAGTAAGTATATTTTAGATTATAAGTTTTTATGATGCCAGGGCCAAAAGGTCTAAGCCCACATGAGCTTGCTCATAAGTGGGCGAAAGACCTTGTGACCCGCCCCAATATGAGCATAAAAGCGGGATAATTCCCGCGATATGCGAATATTGGGTAGGATTGTGAAAGTGCACAGCACGAAACAATCCGCAGGCATCTTATTTTTATCTTGGAATTCCTTCTGCTATTCTTGTTATTCCAACATAAATCTGTGAAATTTTATACCATGTTGCAAAGTCCACAATTCCAGTCTGTGGTAAATCAAATATTTTTTGGAAAGCTTTTACTGCATCTCTTGTATTTTCACCATATATTCCATCTGCATTTAATCTTGGGATTTCAGTATACACCTGTGCAATTGTATCTAGCTGTTCCTGAATTTGTGCTACCTTCTGTCCGCTTGCACCAATATCTAAATCATATCCCGGCCATGAAATTGGAATTCCGGCAATTTGCTCAGCCGTATTTATATACATATCATCGCCATAATAATACCTGATTATTTCAATTGTAGAATACCCTCTCTCTCCTAAGTTGCATGATCCCCACTGGCTTAACCAATTCGGACAGGTTACTCTTTTTCCATCACAATACTGTGTAAGAATTGGCTGCCTTACATCTGGCCTTGATAAATATTGATCAAATATATTATCTACAACAAGACTAATTGATTCAAAAATGTTTCTGCCATAAATCCATTTCTGATCATATGCTGTAGATGAAGTAATTGTAAAATCGTATCCTTTGTTTCGATACCATTCTGTGTAAACCCTGTTTAAAGTAAACGACATAATTGCAAGGACATTTGCCTCGATTGTTGCAGTAGGCCAGGTTGCATATATTTCACTCGAAGCAACATTTTTAATATAATCACGATAATTTACATAGTAGTTTTGAGCGCTGCTATCAGATGGAATCCCATCATGTACAACAATTATTTCAGGCACAACTACTCTACTCAGAACAATTTCACCCGGTTCATTAACAGGCTTAATTTCTTCTTCCGGAACCTTTGGCGGATACTCGCCATATAAAGTATGGTCGGGAATAATTATATCTTCAATCAGCGATGCATTTTTGCTTGTTAATCTTACATTTTGAATAGCCAACACATCCGGCAAAATTTCTGCATTTTCAATGAATTCTGTTTCATATCCTAACGCTTCTATACGAATATTGTAAGTTGTATATGGTCTGGTTGTATTTGCCTCATTCAAACTAAGTTCAATAGGTGGCGCAGGTAATTCTATTGTCTCCGTCTGTCCCGATGAATTTGTAGTAAGCCTTTCTATTATATTATTAGGGCTGTCAGAAGCTGCTATAGTTACAGTTGCATCCCTAACCGGTACATTTTCTCTTGTAACAACATTTACCTGAAGTTTTCCTGTATAAGAAGACTCTACTTCCATTTTAATAAGCATATTTTTTCCTTATTTATAATTATTCTATTATATGCTGCTAAATTTACTAATTTACCATAAATTTTAAATTTATTCTGTTAACGATTCCATACTTGTAATAACTTTCAAATTTGTAATAGTTTTCATATTTATAACAACTTTCGAATTTATAGCAACTTTCGAAATATAACAATTGAAATAATAACAGCTCTGGGATAAACTATATTGTATTGTGAGGCTTAAAATTTTAACCCTCATAATAGTATTTATTTATACAAAACTGAAAGGATTTTTTGCAAATGAGAAAAAAAGATTTAGCTTTAGAAGTTATAGATAGATTAAAAAAATGTTATCCCGAATCAGATTGTACTCTTGATTACAATGAAGCTTGGAAGCTGTTAATCAGCGTTCGCCTTGCTGCCCAATGCACTGACGAAAGAGTTAACAAAATTGTTCCGAAGCTTTATGAAAAATTTCCTGACATTGAGTCATTAGCTAATGCCGATATATCTGAAATAACAGAAATTGTTAAACCATGTGGTCTGGGAAACAGCAAAGCCAGAGATATTAGTTTATGCATGAAAATGCTTAGAGATAAATATGATTGTAAAGTTCCTGATGATTTTGATGAATTATTAAAATTACCGGGCGTCGGACGAAAAAGTGCAAATCTTATTATGGGAGATGTTTTTGGAAAACCTGCTATTGTTACAGATACACATTGCATCCGTCTATGCAACAGAATTGGTCTTGTAGATAATATAAAAGACCCTAAAAAAGTCGAAATGGCCTTATGGAAAATTATTCCTCCCGAAGAAGGGAGTGATTTCTGCCACCGTCTTGTAGACCACGGTCGCGAAGTTTGTACCGCAAGAACTACTCCTCACTGCGATAAATGTTGTCTGAATGACATTTGCAAAAAAAGAATATAAATAAATTCCCTTTAATTAGCTTTTAAATTAGCCATATTAAAGGGAATTTTTAATATCTTATAGTTTATTATTTTGATGACGGGGTCAAAAATTCTAAGCCCACATAATCCTGTTCAAATCTGTAGTACTAATTTATTTTTTTCTCTTATAAGTTCTAAAATAATACTCAATATCAAAATAAGTGCATTCATCACTTTCATCTGCTATATACCATTCATCTGTCAACTTATCAAGATTCGGAATAAATGTGTCAGCACTGTATGAATTATCAATATAAGTTACATACGCTGTATCACAATACGGCAACATTTGCTCATAAATACTTCCGCCGCCTATTACATAAGCTTCTTTATCATTATATTTTTCAGCCTCTTTTACTGCTTCTTCAATACTATTTACAACAATTGCACCATCAGCCTTAAAATTAGTATCCTTTGTAATTACAATATTTACCCTATTCTTCAATGGTCTTCCATTTGGAAAACTATTTAATGTCTTTCTTCCCATAATAATTACATTACCTGTAGTCGTTTCTCTAAAAAACTTCATATCATCAGGTATGCTTATAAGTAAATCATTTTTATATCCGATTGCCCACTTATTATCAACTGCAACTATTAAATTCATATGAATACTCCTTTACTTCTTTATTTCTATACTGCAACAGGAATATTTTTTATCTGAGGACCTGTTATATAATCATCTAATCTGAAATCATCAACTGTAAAATCATAAAAATTCTTAACTTCAGGATTAATCCAGAACTTCGGTGCCGGATGTTGTTCTCTTGCAATAAGTTCTTCAACAAGTGGAACATGTTTATCATAAATATGTGCATCCGCAATCACATGTACTAATTCTCCAACTTCCATATCTGAGACCTGAGCAAACATATGAAGAAGAACCGCATATTGACATACATTCCAGTTATTAGCTGTCAAAATATCCTGGGAGCGCTGGTTTAAGATACCATTTAACACCAATTTACCTGTTTCTTTATTTTTTGTAACATTAAATGTCATACTATAAGCACATGGATACAAATTCATTTCATGCAAATCCTGATGTACATAAATATTTGTCATTATTCTTCTGCTGTATGGATTATTTTTCAAATCATACAAAACTCTGTCTACCTGATCCATCATACCTTCTTTGTACTGATGCTTTACTCCGAGCTGATAGCCATACGCCTTTCCGATTGAGCCATTTTCATCAGCCCAGCTATCCCAGATATGACTGTTTAAATCATTTATATTATTAGACTTTTTCTGCCAAATCCATAAAATTTCATCGACACAATTTTTTAAATTTGTTTTTCTTAATGTAAGTGCAGGAAATTCTTTTTTCAAATCGTAACGATTTACTACACCAAATTTCTTTATTGTGTAGGCATAACTTCCGTCGTCCCATTTTGGTCTTACTTTTTCACCTTTTGTATCTATTCCATTTTTCAATATGTCTGAACACATATCTACAAATACTTTATCTGCGTAACTCATATATTACGTATAATCCAATTATCTTCTTTTAAGGCTAATGGATTATTCTCCTTTCTGATTTTCTTACTATGGCATTATAACATTTGAATCGTAAATAATAAACCAATAAATTTTATTAGTCTATTCCAAGTTCTTTTAAGAAACCTTTACACCCTTTTATCACATCATCATATGTTGCATCAAAATTTCCTGTGTACCATGGGTCTGCTATGTCTCCGGATTCTCCTGCAAATGATAATAATTTATATACTTTGCCTTCTAAATCATTGCCAATAATTCTGTTTATATTTCTTATATTTGCCGTATCCATTCCAATTATGTAATCAAATTCGTCATAATCCTGCTTCGTCATTCGTCTTGCCTTGTGATTTCCACATGGAATGCCTACGCCTCTTAATTTATTTTTTGTACCCGGATGAACTCCGTTACCAATTTCTTCATAACTTGTAGCCGCTGAGTCTATGTAAAACTTATCGGCTACACCTTTTTTATTTACCATGTCCTGTAGGACGTATTGTGCCATTGTCGAGCGGCATATGTTGCCGTGGCAGATGAAGAGTATTTTTATCATTGTTTTATTTCTCCTTGATTTGCCCCGGAATGCCCTGTTTTGCAAGGGTTGCTGGGGTTATGGTGATATGCTCTGAAATTACAGATTGTGGCAAATCAGAGCAGAATTGAGCAAGTTGTTACTCCCTGTTAGTAGTAAAATTGGTAGTAAAATGAGGTATACTTACTACTAAGAAATTTCCGTTTATCGATATTATTAATCTCATCTATATTAGAAAGTAATCAAGTCGCTACTTAATACTATTATAATATAATGTTTTCTTTATGCACTAGATTGACACAAATCTTCATGGCAATTCTACATAAAAACTAAATCGTTACATTTTTCAATTCAGCTAATAAAGCTGTCTTTACTTCAACAATATTAATATTATTAATCTCTATGCGGCGTTTTATTTGATTACTTAGATCAACTATTTGGTAATACAAATTCTTATCATTAATCATTGTTTCAATATCTCCAATATTATGGCTATATACATTTATAGACCTATTATCTTTAATAACCACCATTTTTCTAGGATTGATGCTCCAATAATCTTTTACTCCGCTATCATTCGTTGCAAAATATGGAAGAATAACCATCTGCGTCTTTTCATCATATAATGACATCTCTTGTTCTATCAATCTTGCATGATATATGTCCCATGTGCTATTTCTGACAGCATTTTCTAAGCCATTTTTTATACTAGAATGAAACTTAGCAAAAGTATACTTTATAACATCCTGACTATTTTTTAAATATAAACATAATAAATATAGTTCATTTATCATTATACACTTTAACTCATTCAAACAAAATTTCACTAACTCATCGACCTTATTACAACATTTCTTATCTGCTTTAATTATTATTGCTTTCATCATCATACAAAATATAAAGTCATACTGTCTATTCAAAATATCATTATTACACATCTGTCCAATTTGTTTGTAGTGATTATAAAACCGTTCAAATTCTCCTTGATTTACAGTTTCTAAAGCTAATTTCTTACCAAAACTATCCGCATGTAAATATTTATAAAACGACTCCATAGATCTTCGGAACAATCTCTCATTATAAGACTTACTAAGTCGTTCAATAACACTATTTCCTATTTCCAAGTCATAATTTTCATTCTTAATATAATTCAGGAAATCAACTAAATCTAACTCATCATCAATTATCTTTCCATTTAAATAATCATCAATTCTTGATATGACATTTATATCAAAATATATTCTCTTCGCCACATTAAGTTGAACTCTATCAATATTATTGTTATCCAGAATCCACATCTTACAATAATCGCCAATGCTACATAAATGGTATTTTCCAAAACTTCTATCTTCAAGGTCTTCAAAATTCGAAGCTTCCTCATCAAATAGGGCAATCTGTATATTCTTAAAAAGATTTGTATTCTTTTTCATTATTGCTATTTTTTCTACCGTTCCCTCACAATTGATAATTTCTTGCAAAACTATCTGCTGTAACTCTTCCATGGACATGTCTTCACCTCAATAAAATTTCATTTTTACTTTATATTATATCGTCACCCTTATCATTTTTCCATAGAAAAACGCCCCAGCCAAGCCGAAGCGTTATCCATTTTCTATATCAAATTACCTTAAACACCTTCTGCGACATCGGTTTCTCCTTCTTCTGTTCAACCTCCACCTGTGCCTTTCTAAACTCCTCCATTCGTTTCAATTCTTCCTCGGCATCATCAAATCCGATATGCGTGTACACATTCATCGTGACTGATATATCCGAATGTCCCATGAGGTATTGTAATGTCTTTGGATTCATTCCCGATTTTGCCATATTCGAACAATAGGTGTGTCGGCATACATGAGGTGTAATATTTGGCATCTGTACTCGGTAAATGTCATTGTATCTGCCGACCATACGATTAAAGCGGTGTTGCCAATGCATTGCAACAAGTGGCATTCCATTATCATCATAAAACAGGAATCCACTATATCCATCTATGGCTTTCTCCACTTTCGGTGTATTTCTATCCTCAATGATTGCCTGAAACATCTGTGCCACATCCTCCGTGATTGGTAATACTCTTGTTCCGGCATCCGTCTTTGTGGTTTCTATGATGTACCGCATATCTGATGTTCTCTGCAACTGATGGTCAATATTTATGGTTCTATTTTCAAGATCAATGTCTTTCAGCGTCAATCCACAAAATTCCGATATTCGCATTCCTGTATGAAATAATATGTACACCACTTCATAGTATTTACAGTACACCACATCGTCATGCACAAACTTTAGGAACTTTCGCATCTGGTCTTTGGAAATTGCCTCTCTTGTGACTGCATCATTTACCAATACTCCAGCAAGCTGAAATCCAAATGGATTCTTTACCAGAATGTCATCATCCACCGCCATCTGAAAGGCTGGTCGCAGCACTCCCCGGATGGTATGAATGGAACTGTAGCTTTTGCCATCTTCCTGTTGCAATTTTATAAGGAATAACTTTGCATCGGAAGTTTTCACACTCCGTATCGT
Source organism: Eubacterium sp. LMAG:50 (assembly GCF_008680265.1). Classification (NCBI taxonomy): domain Bacteria; kingdom Bacillati; phylum Bacillota; class Clostridia; order Eubacteriales; family Eubacteriaceae; genus Eubacterium; species Eubacterium sp. LMAG:50. The sequence goes on from NZ_NALP01000004.1 coordinate 99,747, forward strand.
CTTTTTGCCAAATGCTTCCTTCGCAAGTAATCTCTGCACTGTAACATATCCCTGTTTCGTGCTTTGCCTTACTCCGGTCTTTGTTTTCAAATATCGGTCTACAAGTTCACAGACAGTCATCTGTCCGTCCACGATATTTACAAGCAAATCCAAATCTGTGTTTACCTGTTTTTCCAACTCTCGAAGGGAAAGGCATGGTTTCTTGCCCTTTGGGAGTTTATCCGTAGGCTCCAGTTTCCAACTATAGACAAAATGTGGTTTTCCATCAATATGGTATTTATATTGATATTTTCCGTCTGCTCTTACACTCTCTCCCGGTCTTAATACTCTACGCTTGGAATCTCGCCTTGTCTGTCCTCTTCCTGCCTTTGCCATTATACCCGCCTCCTTAGTTCTGGATGGTTACGCAGATACCTTTCAAAGACTACACGAAGAATCAGCTTGCGTTCTCCGTAGTATGCTAGAAAATCTTCCCCATCCGTATTATTCAATAAATCATAAAATTTTCTCCGGCTCAGAACAAAATATTCAATTGCCTCAGAAGGATTCAAAATATCCTTTTCTGCTAAACTTGGTCTTGCCATAAAAGTACTTCCTTTCTGCCAAAAGTGGCTGTTTTCAAGGGTTTTCGGGGTCATCCTATGTTCGCTCTTATGCCCTGTAATAGCAACTACTTTCGGCAGATAAAAGGAACTATATTTCTGAAGAATTAAGAATAAATTCTTCGAACTTTGGGCGGATAATGAGGAATCGGTTTCCACAGTACACCGCCACCGTTCCAAGGTTATCCTCTGCAATTCTTCTCAGTTTCTTTATACCAATATTAAAATAAGCTGCTGCCTCCTTGATGGTGAGCATATACTTCTCACTAACAGGAAGCGTTTCATTGCTTTCTGCATTCATAGTATCTCTCCTTCCGACAAGGTGGTCACACAGCTGACTCCTTTGTACTATTTTTCCTTTTTTGTCATTTTTACTCTGATTCTGTGATATTTGCCCCCAGGGGCGGTCTGAATCTCTGTCACCTTTTATGCAGGGCAACGGTGCCGCCCCTTCACGCACAAAAACTGCGAATTTAAACGGGGTATTAACCCCCAATACAGCTAAATACCATACAAGGGGCATATATCCCATTCAAGATGATAGAAATAAAATCAAACAATTCTATGATTATTTCCCTGCATCTGCCATCTGGATAACCTTGATTGCTTCATTTCTTACAAGTTTTCCGTCAAGGAACTCAAATGCAAGATATCCAATCTGATCATACAGTACAAATTTTTCCAACAATGTTCTTACCGTCACAGGCTTTCTTCCCACAATCCAGTAATAAGAAAAGTCACCAAATGCAATCGGCTTAGTACCTGTTTCGATATCCGGCATATATTCCGAAATAATAACCTGTTTGCCAAGAATTGTATCATTTGCCTGATTCCACAAATAATTGCCATCGTTATCCTTCAGCTTTCTGAGTGCAAGTGCTGTCTTATCATTCATAAGCCAGATGCCATTTTTTCTGTATTCCTTATCAACACTAAAATATAAAGAAATCACATCATCATAAGTCAGCGTTTCTACTGTCAGTGCTGTTTTGGCTCCATCTGTATGATGAAGTATACCAGTAGGCTCATCTGCTCCGGTTCCATTAATAAATGCGTTATCCTCTGCTTTTCCAAATGACTTCCCAAGCTTTTGTGTCAGATACTTTTCAATATCAAATCCTACGTCATTTACAAAATCCTCATCCAAAGTAACGATAGCTGCCAGCTTATAGCTTTCAATCGTTTTTTCATCGAAATCCCCGGCACTTTCATATACCGGGATTGCAGCTCCCTCCGCTACAAATTCCGCCTTATCCTTGCAGTCCTTTGCAAAGATTTTGTAGCCATTTTTGTATGCACGAATAACTGTCGCTATCTTTCTGAAATCAGATTCCTTTTCAATTTCATTCATGACCTTTCCGGCTGCAACAGTCGGCATACTGTAAGTTCCTGTGCTAATATCCCTGCCCTTTCTCTCTCGCCTCTTTGTTTCTCATCGCATTCCAGAACTGAATATCATATTCCGGCTGCGCCGTAATCTGTGTATTACTAATCATGTTCTTCTCCTCCTTAATTTCTGTCGCACACAGGGCATTTATAAAGTCCAAGTGTATTTAATGTCAGCTGTCTCCCAATCTGTTTCAAATGATTGCCACACTTCGGGCAATGAATTTCATACGCAAATGCCATTTCCTCTGTATGATCACTGCTCGCATGAAGTCTATACGTTCTCTTTATCTTTCCTGTCTCATCCCGGCTCAGTTCATCCGTCAAATACAAGCTACACATTCTCTGTGCATATTCTTCAGTATAATAAGAATGGGACGCATTCAGCAATGTCCCTTCCTTATTCAGTTTTGTTAATGGAAATACCATAGTAAAATCCTCCTTCTTTCTATCGTCTGCACCTGTCACAGGTGTACAGACCAAGTTTATTTGCATCATGATTCTGAGCCATCTGCCTTAATACCGCACCGCACAGAGGACAGTGAATTTCTATTCTGTCAGTAGCATTCTGGCTCATCGGCTCTTTTGAATAAAGCCTGTAATAATTGGAAATAATCTCCGACAGGTACATTCTACTGTTCTGCCGTACTGTTTCCTTGTCTGTTGATAAAAACATCAGTACCTTTTCCAGTCCATCTGTATCTCCATCAATCAGAGGATGGTATCTTATCCTCTGCATCCACTACACCGCCTTTCCATCTAATCTTGTAAATCTGTCTCTGCAGAAATCCATTGCATCTTCATAAGTAGGGAACACCAGACACGAAAATCCATACTGCACTTTCCATATTGGAAAATCCTTGTCCTGCTTCTGAGATACCACCACAGGCAATCCTGCCCTTCCCTGCAATAAATCCTTGCATTCATATCCCTCTCTTGAAAACATCTTCTTATCAGAATCTGTCAACTTGAAATCAGTTCCATAAAATATTCTGTATGTCATCTTCTTCTCTCCTTCCTTTTATCTGTGGGTAGCAGTTCTATCTTCCGAGGTAGCAGTACAGGTAGCAGCAATTCTTGTAACTGCTACCCGGCTTATCCCTTGTTTACCAAGGGTTTCCGGCTATTTGGCAGCAGAAGGTAGCAGTTCTCACGGTTTTATAATCACAATTACTCTTTTCATATGCCGTTTTATTTCTGCATTAAACTTTTTGTTTTTCAGCTAAGAAGTTAAAAACTCTGCTACCCATTGCTACCAATATACTCAATGCCTTGTGTTTACTGACTTTTCACGGGTAGCAGTACCTAAAATCTCTGCTACCCGGCAAGGAACTCTGTTTCCTCATATCCGTATTCCTTGGCATAAAGTTCCTTAGTTTCCTCTGTTATCGTGAAATCTTTATAATAGGTATTACCCTTCTGTCTTGTTGTCACATCTGCAAATATGCCACCAAGATATCCTGCAAGCTGTTCTCTGAACTCTTTTGCAGTTCTGGCATAACCATGATTGTTCTCCCTGCACCAAGCCTGATATACCTTGTATATTCTTCCTGTGGTACAATGCCTAACAATCTTTCCTTTCTCCCAAGGACACATGCATTCTTCATAAAAAGAAATCACTGTACTGTTTGCACTCTGGTAATCTCTTCTTGCCTCTGCAATGCTGTCCGGCTCTGTAAATCGATATCCATTTGCTATAACAATCTGCAACGCTTTCACAGCTTTTTTCACAATGCCTCTGCGCTCTGCAAACATTTTTTCTAAAAGCTGCTTGTCCTGCTGTTATTTCGGTATCACATTCGGGCAATCCACCACCATGATGCGATCCTATACCCATTTGCCGTCATCTCCCCCGAACTTCGGCAGCCGGTTCATGCAGAACCACAGCAATCCATTAAATGTAAATTCAAATGCCTGCTGTCCTTTAAATTTTGCAAAAAGGCTGTCCCCGCCTGTCATTTTCTTGAATGTTTTCAGTTCATCCACAGACAAAAAACTCATATCCGAACTTCCTGCAAGCCTTGTTCCATACACTGCCCCTGTTCCAAACCGGGATTCAATTTCTTTCAGATCAATGCCTATAAAGTTGCCCCTGCCAAGCAGACGCTCCACAAGACTTTTAAGCTGTGACTTTCCTGTATCTCCCTGCCCTACAAGAAATAATGCTTTTTTCATTCGCCAGCCTTTCACATTGGAAATACAGACACCAATAAATTCCATCAACAGCTGCTTTACCATCTCATCTCCGTTAGTAAGCGTGTCCATATAAGAATCAAATACAGGTGTATCAATATACTCATCCGACCATTCACAAGGAAGTTGTATGGTGGAAAGTATATCTGCTGAATGTGCTATCAGTTCTGTATCAGTTGCAGTAATCTTCAAAATTCCATTCTGGAAATTGATGATATCCTCATCTGCATTCAATGCATCCTGACTTACATATGTAATGTCTGTGGTAATATGCAAAAGCACCTCATTGACCTTACTCATCTTCACAAGTTTCTCATCATAATCAGCAATATACTTTTTTATGATTCCAAGCAGCATATTATCTGCATAAAGCCTGTAACATCCACCTTCGTATACATATTTCAAAAGTCCCTGTTTACCGTTGTCTCTGACTAAAATATATTGCAAATGCTCTCTTACATATTTTGCAAGAAGCGGTACACTCACATATGGTTCTCCTGTCTGTTCGTTAAACTTTATGAAATCAGGATGTTCCATTTTCGACCTGTGAAATACACCATTACAGGCTGAAATTCCTGCATTGATTGTGTTTTCCCTGTAATCGTCCCTTTCCCATTTGCTTCGATATAAAGCAGAGCTGCGAAACACTTCATCAATCGCATCCGAGTCTGCTCCTGTCCTAAATGCTATCAAAGCACAAAGAGCAGCATCCGCCTCAGACTGGGAACCATATTCACTGAAATCACCTTTATCATAAAGCCGGATGAACTTATCTCCGTTCTTCTGCTTACGAAGATCACAGACAATATCAAATACGGCCCGATCACCATCACGCTTTGCACTGTACTTTGCTTTCGGCTTTTTCCTCATTTCCTTATCCAATGTGGTAAGAACCGCCTGTGTACAGTCAGCTATCGGCAGACTGTTAATCGTATTTCCTGTAAAAGTGCCATATCGGTTTGTAATATCACCGATATAAAGTTCCAATCCAATATCAGAACGTTTCTGATAATATTCACTGTCCAGCACAAGTCTCTTCCTTCTGTCATCAAAATGTACCGGAAGTTTCGTAATATCACACTGACCAATAATATGAATCCCTTTGCCACTTGGAGATACTTCTGCATAGGAAGAAAACCGAGATAACACAAGCTGTGCAAATGGATCTGAAATATCCTTATGGTCTATATCTAATAAGAAGAAGCCTTTCGGAATCTTCAAGCCAAGCCCCGATGCCTGAAACTGATTTCTGGCTGATTCTGCATCATCAAAAGATACCCATGTACCCTTATGTGCATCATCTGTTCCTGTAGCTCCTCCGTTTGCTGCGAATGGAACTTTGGTAACTTTCCCATTCCTGCCGGGTTTTGCTGACCATAAAAACCACAGCTTTTTATCCTTTAATTCATCCACTGTCATATCTCCCATCCTACTCACCTCCTCCTTTTCTGCAATCCTGTTTAATGGTTAATAGATGTTCTTACAAGCCATTCTTTATAGGCTTCAATCGGAATCAAAATTCTTGCTCCGATTCGTATTGTTGGAAATCCCGGTGTCTTTACAAGTTCATATGCCTTTGGCAGGCTAATTCCCATCTGTGCAGATAATTCCTGCACACTCATAGTTATCTTTTCCATAAGCCTTTTCTCCTCTCGTAAATTTTGTCATGTCCGTCTCTTCAATGACTGTATATCTGCTACCGCTCTTGGCGGCTACCAGTCTCGGCAGTAACAAACACTTATCTATTGAGAACGGGATTCAGTTTTCAAGGTATAAATCCGTTACATCATTTTGTGTAACTTTTTATTGTTTTCATGAGGATTTTAAGATATAATGTAACCGAAGTCTAAAGACTAGTGGTAACGCTAACGGTTACGGATTAACGATAGGTTTGTGAGGTGAGAAGATGCCATTTAATTGGAACGGAGACTATATTCCGTCTAAAGCAGATAAAACAACAGACATATTGGGTTCAAAAGAAATAGGTGGTATTGGACAACTCATATACCACCCATTCAGATTTGCAAGTTATGATATCAGCTATGATGGAAAAGATTACTGTGCCTATCCCGTATGCAAGAAGGGGCAAGAACCAACATTTCCTAATGATGATACTCTGACAGGACGAGGAATCCTTGTAAGCCTATGTAATCTTGCAAAGGTAATAGACAGCTTTGAGAACAAGATTCCTAAAGAACAACTTATAGTCAGATGGTGCATGGAGAATATGCATCCTTACAGCATTGACTTTATCTACTCAGAACTTATAGAAAATTTTGATATCAATACCATTGACGCAGAAATGGTCGAGCATGATGGAATCTTTGAGACTGACAGATTTATGAGTGATTTAGGAAAACTTTATAATGCCGTCCGATTCTATGTTGCACTTGAAGGAATTCTATTTGCCGAAGATGATGTAGCATATAATCTTTATGAAGAAGGACGATACTTTGAAAGTTACTCCTACTTTGAGAAATACAAACATGCAGTTCCCGAAGTACCGGATGATATAGTTGGTGAACCCAACACTCCTCAAGAACTGTTGGAAAGCATGATGCGTACTAATCAGTACATAGAAGATCATCCTGTAGAACAACCGCCAGAAGATTCGTTTGATTTTAACAATAATCCCTATGATGATTATGATGAGCTTCGGAAAACGCTTGCAGACTTTATCCCGGAATTTAATATGAAGTTAAAGCTTAATTCTTCTACTGGAAGATACGAATTTTCTGCTGATATTGATTCCGTGTTTGATATAGCATGGTACACTCTCGCAAGAATGATTTCAGAAGACTCTGCTCTTGAAAATAAAGTCAATAATGATTCAAGACCAGAAGGTATCATGATATGCTGCCATAACTGTGGCAAATTTATAATAAGGAAAAGTAACAGACAGGAATTTTGTGATTCCGAAGAATGCCAGAAAGTTAGAAATGCTCGAAAACAGAAAGCCTATCGTAAACGAAAAGCATCTGAAAAGGCTCATTTAGCACAGAAAAAGAGACAAAAATCAAAACAATCTGACGCAAGTCCGGATTAATGCACGGCATTCTCTATAAGTTATTTGTATGTGTTTATAGAGAATTATAAGAAAATAGCCTTTTATCTTGGCTGACGGAATACCCCCTATGCAATTTCGTGGAAATATGCGTTTGAGGGGCATCGGTCTTTAGGATGAAATAATACAGAGAAAATACTCCCCTATGGGTGAAGTGAAATGAGGTGTGATGTATGCGATATATTGGAGGAAAATCCAATTTACTTAACGATATTAATAATGTAATCACACAGCGAATGATTAACGTTAATACCGTAATTGATATATTTTCTGGTAGCGGTGTAGTTTCTTCTTTTCTTAAACGAAATGGCTACAATGTCATCGGAAATGATATTATGTACTTTTCATATGTTTTAAGTAGAGGCTCTACCGAGTTAAATCATACTCCTGCTTTTGCTAATTTAGCAATTGCTGACCCTATAGCCTTCCTAAATAATTTAGATATTGCAAATACTGATATAAATCTTGATGATTGCTTTATTTATCAGAATTATTCGCCACATGACAACGTGGCTCGAATGTATTTTCAAAATGATAATGCCATAAAAATAGATATTATAAGAATTACGATAGAAAATTGGCATATGGAACATCTAATCAATGACGATGAATACTATTACTTGCTAGCAGCTCTCATTGCAGCAGTTCCTTATGTTAGTAATATCACCGGCGTTTATGGTGCCTATCTTAAACATTGGGACGCAAGAACATACAACATGCTTACAATAAAAGCACCTGAAATTATAGCAAATAATTTTACCGCTACATTCCATAATGATAATTGTGATATATTGCTTCCCAATATCGTTGGAGACCTTTTGTATGCAGACCCACCATATAACTCTCGACAATATCTGCCTAATTATCATATTTTAGAAACAATTGCTAGATATGATTATCCTAGAATACATGGAGTTACTGGAATGAGGGATTATCAACAGCAACGGTCGGATTTTTGCACCAAAAGAGGAGTCGAAGGAGCATTCAGACGTTTAATTGAAAATGCAAATGTACGTTATATACTAATTAGCTACAATAACGAAGGACTTCTATCTACTGAGCAATTGTCCTCGATATGTCAAGATTACGCTATAAATAATACTTTTGTATTTCAAGAAATTGATTACCGAAGGTATAACAATGCTGGAACAACACCCAGAGGAGTTACAGAACAGTTATATTTCTTCGAAAAATAAGGAAGTGATAAATAATATGTACGATAAGTCACCACTAAACTATGTCGGTGGAAAATATAAAATGTTACCTCAAATCATGCGTTTCTTTCCACGAAGAATAAATAATATGTATGATTTATTTGCAGGTGGATGTGATGTTTGTACAAATATTCAGGCCAATAATATATTTGCTAATGATATTAATTTTTTTGTAATTGACATCTATAGAGCGTTCCAAGCTATGAATATTAATGAACTACTTGATGTCATAGACGGAATCATTGAAGAATGGGATTTAAGCATGGATAACGAAGCAAGTTATTTAGCTTTTAGAAATCATTACAATAGCTTACCTGTTGCACAACGAAATCCGATTGAATTATATGTGCTTGTATGCTATTCCTTCAATTATCAATTTCGTTTTAACAATCATCATGGTTTTAACAATCCGTTTGGTAGAAATCGAAGTAGTTTTAATTCAACTATGAGAGAAAATCTTATTGTTTTTCATAGCAAACTTAATAATATTCAATTTACAAGTTGTAATTTTCTTGACTTGAATCTGGCTTTTTTGGGTCAAGGTGACTTCCTATATGCCGATCCACCATATCGAATTACAACAGCAAGTTATAATGATGGACGCAGAGGATTTAAAGGCTGGTCTTTAGAAGATGATTTAAGATTATTCGAATTATTAGATGATTTGAACCAAAGAGGTGTTAAATTTGCTCTCTCAAATGTAACGCACCACAAAGGGAATACAAACAATGCTCTTATTCAATGGAAAAGGCAAAATCATTATCATGCGCACAGAATCAATTACAATTACAATAATAGTAATTACCATTCACAAAATACAAACCAAGAAACTAGAGAAGTATTAATAACAAATTATTAAGGAAAAGGAGTGACTAAAATGGCAGTTAAACGTACTTTTGGCTGGGTTCAGAATCCGGGAGATTTAAAAAAATTAAAAAAGGTAGTCGGAATTTTCAAAGCAGGCTCTGCGGAAAATTTAGATTTAGTATCAAACAAACTTCCTTTATTATTGACCTACGGTCTAATCAGTAATGATGATTATAATGACTTCATTGCAGAATTGAATAAGACTGACATAGAAATTGATTATTCAAAGTTAAAAGGAAAAGGTTCTGGTTCCAGAACAAGAAAAGACGCTATTTGTACCGGAATAATCCAGGCCATTATTGAGGCTCAACAAAACAAAACATATTCAGATGCTGCTGGTAATTCCATAACTATAAAGAAACCATATACTGATGATTGGACTGCAGAAGGCTTTTTGAGATGGGCCATATCATGTGGTTTACTTGAATATGTCAAAGATGATGATAAATGTAAAATTACTCCTTTAGGTGAAGAACTTGCTAATGCTCCGGATAATTCTCCGGCCGAAACAGAGGCATTAACAAAAGCACTTTTGTCTTATCCTCCTGTTATAAGAATATTATCATTATTAGAAGCACAAGATGAACAAACAAAATTCAATCTAGGTTCCAAACTCGGATTTAAAGGTGAAATGGGTTTTACATCCATGCCACAAGACGCATATCTCTGCGATTATTGCGAAGCTACAACAGCAGGTGAAAGAACCAATGTGCGTTCAAATGAAGAAGGTGATTCCGATAAGTATGCACGAGGAATTGCTAGTTGGTGCATGCAGATGGGGTGGGTAGAATCCAATCAAAAGGATGTTACAGAAACATATAGAAGGAAGAGCTACACTGCAAAGCTTCAAACATATTCGATTACTAGAAAAGGTGAAAAAGCTCTGATTAAAGCAAGAGGTAATTCAAGCAATCCTCGCTTAGCTAGAGTTCTTATGTTTGAAATGCTTGCTTCAAATAAAGTGTCTAGTGCTAATTATTTGCGATTTGTTCGCGCTTGTATAATTAAAGCTCTTACAAGTTCCGATAAATCAACCGACCAATTAAAAGAAGCTTTAAAAGGTTATGAATTAGATGTAGATGACACTGCTATAAAAGACCATATTGAAGGCTTGATTTCAATTGGCTTGGAGATTACAGAAAATGCTGGTAAATATAGATTACTTGATAAAATTGAATGCTTAGAAATTCCAGCAAGAACAGAGTGTGTTAAAGATAATGTTGTTGACATTAAAGATAGGGTTAGAAATAAGCTTATACATCTTGACCATAAGTATCTTGCGCTTATCGACTTGGCATATAGTGATGCTGCTTCTAGAGCAAAAAAGAATGCCGACGCAAGAGAATTTGAAATTCAGACAGCTGACTTATTTACAAAGGAATTATCGTTTAATGGACAGAGACTTGGTGATTCAAGAAAACCAGACGTTATTATTTCCTATGGTTTAGATGGCACTATTGTTGATAATAAATCATATAAAGATGGATTTAATATAAGCCGTACTTGTGCTGATGAAATGAGTCGCTATATAAACGAAAATAATTTAAGGCAAAAGTCCTTGAATCCAAATGAATGGTGGAAAAATTTCGACTCCACTATTACCACTTATACATTTCTATTTATCACTTCATACCTCAAAGGTCAGTTTGAAGACCAACTCGAATATGTGTCTAATGCTAATGGAGGCATTAAAGGAGCTGCCATTGGCGTGGAAAGTTTATTGTATCTTTCTGAAGGAATAAAAGCAGGTCGAATTTCACATGCTGATTTCTACAGTAACTTCAATAACAAAGAAATGATTTATACCGCCTGATATTCATAGAGTATAACAAAGCCATAATCCCAGTAGTCTTTCTATCAACGATTGTGGCTTTTACCATCTCTATTCACTTAAACAGCCAATCTTGCTCCCTTAGTAGTAAGGTCGGTAGTATCGCTCTTTCCATCTGCCTTATTTTGCCCTGTATTGCCCCACTTTACAAATTCCTGCATTATAGTAAAACTGGAGTGCCGTGGCAGATAAATAGTACTCGTATCATAAAATTCTCCTATCATAAAATGCCCTGTAATGCCGGGTTTTGCGTTGGTTTATCGACTTTTCCAGGCATCGTATTTTTCTTGTTTATAACTACACTTTTTGCAAAATACTTCAAACTGGTGCAATTCAAGGCAGTGTGTAGTAGTCAAATCGTAGTCAGTTAAGGGGGTTCAGACTACTGACGGGGGTGTGCATTATTTAACGAATGGTGTTGAAATAATCGACATACCTTCTTAATTACCAACTTAAAATATTCAAACTTGTTTCCAAGAACATTTAAATCTCAATTCCCCACGGAATTATATCCTTGCCTTTACCATTTGGCTTATCCCTCCATGTTGTAAACAGAAATTTATCAAAATTATAAAAATCCGTTTCTCTATATGGATACTGGCGATCAAAACTTCCTATATTTGTAATATAGGAAGTATAAGTTGATCTTAACTCATATTCTTTATATTTCAAACTCCTATTAAGTTGCTTGTATAAAGAATAATTGAAAGCATCATCTATTTTAATGTGCTTAATCATTTCTGAATATTCTCCATCATAATCAACGAACAACGCTAAATTAATTGCACACAATGCAAACACTTTCATTGTCTACTCTGCGTGAATAGTATGCTATTCCATCGTATTTCATCTTTTTACACGCCATCATTAACGATTGTGAGATAATATATTCTGACTTGAATACTCTATTTTCTTCTTTAATTACATAACAGGTTGAAAGGGTTAGAAGATACAGTTTCAACCAACAATGCACCCTATCTTCTTCAAATTCATTTAAACATCTAAAATCTCTTATAGATACAGCCAAATTAAAAATTCTTTGATTTCCTTCTAATAATATTGGTGAAACATTTAAATCTATTTCTGCCGGACACCCCATTTCTATCCAACATCCATATGAAGAATTAGCCAAATACATACTAGGATTACCAGGAATACTAAATCTATAATTTCCAGATTTAGACTTCATTGAATTAGGCAAATGTAACATATCTTTAGCTGTAAATGTCTTGTTTGGAGTTCCCAGTCTACTTCTGAAGAATTGCAACTCATTGGTCTTAATTCCCGGAAAAGCCTCACTGTTATTAACCGAATTTACTGCAAATGGATTATCTCCTATATTCTTTACCAATTCCAAAATAATATTGTTACTTTCTGCTATATCAGCCTTATAATACAAATCTAAGGATTCCAATATTTTTGTACTAAAAAAATCTATAATATCCAAACTTTCCTTATCAGCATTGGCATTTTTTGCCTGTTCCATAACTATTTTATATTTCTTCTCTAAATCGTCTCGATAATCTACATCCTTTTCTAGCTTGAATGGTGCATATAAATCCATTTTTCAACCATGTTAATTTCATTTTTTTGATACCAACCTTCCATGCTTATGTAAAAGACACAATCTGTCCTCCTGCAGCAATATATTAATTTCAATAAAGTTCAATTTTCAATTCCTATTTTACCACATAAACTATATCTCCACCAGTCAAAAAGACACCCAAGCCATATAGCCTAAGTGTCCTCAAAATCTCTTCCTTATTATATTATCATACCACCTTGAACATATTCTGTTTCAAAGGTTTATCATCCGTATCTGAAATTCCCATCTCTTTTCTAGCATTTTCCATTCCCTGCATCTTCTGAAGTTCCTTTTCTGCATCTTCAAGTCCTACATGGGTATACACATTGAGTGTCACAGCTATATCCGAATGTCCCATCAAATACTGTAGTGTTTTAGGATTCATGCCGGACTTTGCCATATTGGAACAATATGTATGTCTGCAAACATGAGGGGTAATATTGGGCATCTGAACCTTATAGATTTCATTATACCTGCTCACCATATGATTGAATCTGTGTTCCCAATGCATGGCTACAAGCGGCATTCCATCTTTGTCCAGAAAAAGAAATCCCGTATAACCATCTACCACTTTTTCAACCTTATAATCTGGTCTATCCTCAATAATTGCTCGAAACATCTCTGTCACTTCATTTGTCATTGGAATAACCCTTGTTCCGGCATTTGTTTTTGTTGGCTCAATTACATATTCTCTTTTGCAAGTTCTTTGTAGCTGATGATCAATATTGATGGTTCTTTTCTCTAAATCAATATCCCTCATCGTAAGTCCACGAAATTCCGAAATTCTCATACCAGTGTGAAAAAGGATATAAATCACTTCATAGTATTTACAATAAACCACATCATCATGTATAAATTTCAAAAATTTTCGCATCTGGTCTTTTGTAACTGCTTCCCTTGTAACAGCATCATTGACTACCACTCCTGCTAATTCAAACTGGAAGGGATTTTTCATAAGGACGTCATCATCCACAGCCATCTGAAATGCCAGACGAAGAACTCCTCGCACTGTCTTTATCGTGCTATGCCCTCTCCCATCTTCCTGCTGCATCTTTATCAGAAACAACTTTGCATCAGATGTCTTTATTTTGATATCTTTTGACTTCCAAAAGGCTCATTTTTAAGAATGTTTCTCACAATCTGCTTTTTTCTTTTCTACCAGCCATTCAAAGCAACCAAGTTCTGAATATTTTTTATAATGATCATATCCTACATCATGTAACAGATAATAGTCGAAATATTCTACACCTGTTTTACGTAACTGCTCATTGAAAATATTGTCTGCTTCATTTTAGTTTTTAAGTGGTAATCTCATCAAGCCAAAACCTAACTTTTTCTGATTCATAATACCCTCCTGGTTTTCTCAAAATATTGCTTTTATTTTAATTGTTTACGGGCAAAATAGCAATAGACCGTTATACATAAAACTTCATCATTATAATGAAATTTTTATAATATAACGGTCTACTTTATTTTTTAATTATTATTTCTTTAAAATTCTAACTTTTTTAGGTTTTGACCACTTCTTGCAGCCAACGGCTCTAACTCGTACAAAAAGTTCCTTTCTCTTTTCAAATGCTTTTTTAGAAATTGTTACTTTTTTATATTTCTTTACTGTCTTTGTTACAATAACTGATGTAAACTTTTTATTCTCAGAAACCTGTACCTGATATCTTTTAGCACCTTTAACTTTTCTAAATGAAAGCCTGATTTTCTTTGCATTTTTCTTCTTTGTTGCTTTCTTTACAACTGTTGTTTTTAATGCTTTGTTTGGAGTCTTTTTCTGTGTTTTCTTTGTTGTTGGAGAGGCTGTTGTTCCTTCAGGTTTTGTTTCACCTGAAGCTGTTGTTCCCTCAGGTTTTGTTTCACTTGGATTTTTTGTTCCCTCAGGTTTTGTTTCACTTGGATTTGTTGTTTCTGGAGTAACCGGCGTTACACCTTTCCCAATCTTATAATCTCCATAAAGACCATCCTTTGCTCCATTTGTAGAAACTCCTGCATTATTGTCTGCCTTCTCGTCTTCTCCTGCCTTAACCATACGCTGGTAAACACGAACATAATCAACTAACATTGTTCCTGATGTAAAACTGCTGTCAGGTACATAACCACTGTCAAATGTTCCACCTGCTGCAAGATTTAAAATAAGGTAAAATCTCTGGTCAAACGGTGCATATGCATTTCCTCTGTCTGAGCCTGAATACCACTCACCATATGTACATTTGAAATAGCATTTGCCATCACAGTAAATCTTAATATTTTCAGCATCCCACTGAACACTGTATACATGCCAGTCGTCAATGCCTGTCTTTTTATTACCATCTCGTGTTATGTTAAATGCATCTGATGTATTAATATTATTTGGCCACTGTGCACCATAATGTAATGTACCAAATACCATATTTGGTGTTCTTCCACGTCCTTCAAATACATCTATTTCACCTGATAATGGCCATGAACCATAACGTGAGTCATTTGGAAGCATCCACATAGCAGGCCATATGCCTGTACCTGTAGGCATTTTTGCTCTGAAATCAACTCGTCCGTATTTCACTGAGAATTTATCTTTTGTTGTAATCTTTCCTGATGAATACTGAGCAGTTGCTTTCTTAGATGGATCACCTTTTTCTGTAAATACCTTTGACTGCTTTTTCATAAGAATATTTAATGCACCATCTTTTACTGATACATTGTCTCTTGTGTAGTATTCAAGTTCCTGATTTCCCCAACCGGCTGTGTTAATATCGTCTTCTTTAAGTAAGAATCCTTCATCATATGACCACTTGCTTGTGTCAAGAGATGCACCATCAAATTCATCATTGAAAATCATCTTCCAACCTGCCGGTGTATATGCATTTGAATTGTCATTTACTTTAATATCTGACATATCTGATGGAAGTGTTGGCTTATAAGATGTATTTCCTTTAATTGTATACAATACATAGTTATTGCTTGCATCTCCACCTTTTTTACCATCAATAGGATATGTGACTTTTATTTCTGTATCCTGTCTTACAGGCTGGAACCAAAGTCCATAAACATGATCAACAAAATAACCCCACTGACTGCTTAGTGAATATTTGTTGTAACCACTTCCTTCATATACCCATCCACAGGCTGCAACATCTGTAAGTGGAATCCACTTTCCATCTACCTTAACTTCGTATTTAAATAAATCCAAATCATCTTTTATAGCTTCTGTTCCACCAATTTTTGGAAGTGGAATACCAACTGATGCTGTACCACTTGTGCTTGCATCGTATGATGTGCCATTATATGCTGTGATTTTGTAATTTGATCTGGTTGGCTTTGTATATGTAACTTTTACATCCTGATGTACATTTGGATTTGACTTTGATGCAAATCTTAATGTAAATGACCAACTGATATTTGTAAACCAATATCCACCATCACCATCTGAGTAATATCCAAAGTTCTGATCCCACAGAAATCCTGATGCTGCATTGCCTAAAAACTGAACAAATCCTTTTCCGTCATTGTTGTCTACTGTAATGTTAACATCATCCTGAATCTGTTCATACTTGATACTCTTGTCTCCATTAAATGTCCATGCTCCCCAATGTGTAGCTGAACCACCTGTTGTATCTGCCTGAATATTTGTTTCTGTTGTAGAAATACTTGTAAGCTTATACTTTGAAAGTTTGTTAAGTTCCAATTTGTAATCAAGATTTATGTTATTTGTTTTTCCATGGAAACGGAAATATGTTGTTTCTGTAAGTTTCATCCAGCAAATCCAGCCACCCCATGACTGATATTCCCATGCCCAAGTGTCATTCCACTTGAAGTAACTTACATCTTCAATTTTCTTCCATTCACCATTTGTTCCGTTTTCCTGTTTAACATAAACCTGAATGTCTTTTTCCACATCTGCAATGGAAAGTTCACTACTGGCTTTTCCGTTAAACTTTGGCATTACAAATCCATAGCTGACTGTACCAACTCCTGAATGTGTAATTGTTGGTCCATCATTTGTTGAATAATAATCCATTGATGAAACAACTTCTGCCGCTGCTCCCTTTACATCACTACCTGAAAAAATTACTCCTGCTGAAGTAAGCAACAATGCCAGAGACATTACAACAGAAATTAATTTTTTCATAGTTTTTCCCATACTAAAAAATTCTTTCATAATACTTCCTTTCTTTTCCCTTACGGAAATAATCTCGCTATACTGCCTTTTAATTATATGAATATTCATTTTTTCTTTAAATGGTCTGTATTTTTATATGATATTCAAATTTTATAAAAACGTTTTAATTATTATAATAACTTTTTACTTTCCTTTTAGTTGCTCCAAACAAATCTTTTGGGGTATCTCTTAAACTAGCTTGCTTAGAACGATTACAATGCTTACAAATACATTGTAAATTTAATACGGAATCTCTTCCACCATATTTCTGTGGAATAATGTGGTCAATATCCATATCACCTTTTCTGAAACTACGTCCACACTTAATACATTTATACCAACCATTGTTGTTATCATATGCATCATTTTTATCAAAATAATTGCTTCTATAACCCCTATCTTCTCTCCTTTCTGCTTGTTTTTACTCTGTGGCTAAACTTTTTTATAGTTTTGGATTATTATACTACAGCTATAAAAATATTACAATTATATATCATATAATATGAGGTGATTTCATGAAGGATATTGATTTCGATTCTATTGGCAAGAAATTAAAAGAAATGGTGTGCTACCTGTCAATAGGACAATAAAAAATAATAAATTTTTGTATCGTCAGCCGATTTACGGCTGGCGATATTTTTAAGCTACTTTTATATATTGATTATGATATTCCATTGGTGTCATCACATTTAACTTTCTTTGTAATCGTTGGTTATTGTAGTAATTAATGTAATCGGTTATAGCTGCAATTAAGGCAGTTCTATCATTGAAATGTTGGCAGTAATACATCTCTCGCTTTAGAATCCCCCAAAATCCTTCCATCGGTCCATTATCAATACAATGGGCGACTCTTGACATGCTTTGTTTCATATGATGTTTCTTTAATCTGGTACGGAACTGCGCACTTGTATATTGAAATCCACGATCAGAGTGGAAGAGTGGATGTGCATCAGGTTCCAAGCGAACTGCTTCATCAAAAGTATCCATAACTAATGGATTATCATTATGGTCACTTATTTTAAAAGTTACAATTCTTCGATCGTATAAATCTAAAATGGCACTCAAATATATCTTGTGAACTTCATTTCCAATGTAATATTTAAACTCGGACACATCAGTGAGCCATTTCTCGTTCGGCTTATCCGCATGAAAATCTCGATGCAAATAGTTTTTTGCAATGTGATTGGGATTCCGGTCTCCTCTGGTACAGCTTTTGGGTTTCCATTTAATATTTGACTTTATATCATATTTTCTACAGATGCGGAGAACTCGTTTATCATTCACATGAATTCCTTTGTGTCCATCTAATTCATCTCGGATTCTACGATATCCCATATCCGGATGTTCTTTATGTATCTTTTGAATTTCAACAGATAACGTTTCATTCTGCAATTCATTATTGCTTTTCGGATGCTTTAGCCAGTTATAGTATGCAGAGCGTGTAATATTAAGATACTTACAAAGTTTATCTATAGGATATCTCTTGTCAGAGGATAATTCTTTGATTGCCTTATATGCAGCTAAACGGTGAACTAAAGATAACGGTCCCTCCTTTCCAGTTCTCTGACTTTTTTTAACAGATTATTTTCCATTTGTAAATCAAGATTTTTTCTTTCGAGTTCAGCGATTCTATCACGTAATTCTTCCTCAGGTGTACGACTTGGTAATGATCCGACTCGTCTACCACGGCGGTCTTCCAGACCTTTACTTCCCATTTTTTCGTACCGTTTTACCCAGTTACGAACTTGTTGATAAGAACATTGATATTTTAAAGCCATTGCTCCATAATTCTTATCATTTGCAGGCATTCCATAACTATTTTTAATCGCTCATCAAGAGTCGTTGATTTTGCTTTTTTCATGCAAGCACCTCCAGTGGATGTTTTTAATATTCCACCAGAATTATACACCTTAATCCACTTTAAAAGTTGTGTATGTGAACGGATTCCATATTTTGAGCAAATATCATCAAGAGAACCTGCTCCATTAAGATAATCATTTACCGCAGATATTTTTAGTGTTTTTGAGTAACTCTTGTTTTTGGGCTGATTAAGTAAACCTGCTGGTCCATTGCATTGGTATATAGAAATCCATTTTCTAATACTTTGGAAGGCAACTCCAAGTTTTTTACTTGCCTGACTCAGTCCAATCTCTCCATCAAGATATTGCTCAACTATTTTTACTTTTACTATTGGATCTATTTTGCTTTTTCTGGACATAAAAATACCCCCATATAGGACTTTTATATTTTATTGTCCTATATGAGGGTAGCATATCATTCTATCATTTTAATACGACAGTCTTTATAAATTACTTCCGTCTGATTTTATGCAACTTCTTTTTCTTCATTTTTTTCAAATAACTTCTTTACACCCTGTACGGCAACAATTACACCAAGGATTAAAAGTAATACTGCAAAGATTAACTGTAATGTATTTCCAAGTGATAATCCTGTTGTAGCAAATGCTCCACTTAATTTGTAAATTGTCATTCCAAGGGCTGTAAATGTAACTGCCATCATAAAGAACATTGGTACCCATAACATCCAACCCTGACGTTTTGTTTTCTTTAAGAATACTGCACAAGCTACTAAAGCAAGTACTGATAACAACTGGTTTGCTGAACCAAATAATGGCCAAATCTCTGCATAACCAACTTTTGCAAGTAAGAATGCAAGAACTAATGTAATAACTGTAGCAAAATACTTATTTGTTACTACCTTCTGGAATGGTGTCATATTATCATCAGTTACTCCTTCATCTAAGAAGAATTCCTGGAATGAAAGACGACCAATTCTTGCAACTGAGTCAAGTGATGTTAAAGCAAAAGCTGAAACAGCAAGGTTAATTAATGTAAATACTAAATTATGTGGTAAACCAACTGCTGATAAGAAGTTTGCAATTGCACCTGCAAAAATCTGTGGCTGTGTTGTTAAGCCCTGTGCTGCTGCTTCTCCTTTTGCAAATGAAGCAACTGCGATTAATGCGATTACACCAAGCATACTTTCCATAAGCATTGCACCAAATGATACAGGTAACATATTCTTTTCATTTTTAATTTGCTTTGAAGCTGTTCCTGATGAAACAAGTGAATGGAAACCTGATACGGCTCCACATGCTATTGTTACAAATAAAATTGGGAACATATACTGTCCATCTACGTTGAAACTTGTAAATGCCTGTAAGTTACATGAAGGATTTGAAACAAATATACCTACAACTGCACCTACAATCATAAAAATTAATAAATAACTGTTTAAATAATCTCTAGGCTGCAATAATGCCCATACAGGAACTACACTGGCAATAAATATATAAGCGAATATAAAAAGATGCCATGTTTCTCTTGTTAAATAAACAGGGAAGTTTAAACCAATTACTACTGCTACTACTAACATTGCAATTGCTATTACTGTATTTACCCATTTATTTAATTTTGCATATTTTAAAATCATTCCAAGTGCTACTGCTTCAAAAATAAATAAAATTGAAGTCATTGCTACTGCACCGTTTGCTGAGATTTTTTCTACTGCCTGTCCTGCAACTTCAGGTACTGTAAATCCGTTAAATGTTCCGGCTACAACATCTGCAAATGCTGCAACTACTAAAATACAGAATAACCAACAGAAAAGTAAAAATAATTTCTTTCCTAATTTTCCAATATATTCTTCAATTATGTAACCAATTGTACGACCTTTGTTTTTAACTGATGCATACATTGATGCAAAATCCTGAACAGCTCCGAAGAACACACCACCTACAAGCAACCATAATAAAACAGGAAGCCAGCCAAAAACTGCTGCCTGAATAGGTCCATTAATAGGACCGGCACCTGCTATTGACGCAAACTGATGTCCGAATACTACATTCGTATCAGCCGGTACATAATCAACTCCATCTTCAAGTTCATATGCCGGAGTTTTTGCATTAGGGTCAATGCCCCATTTGTTTTGAAGGTAACGACCATAAAGAAGATACGCTCCTCCAAGTACTACAATCGCAATTACCATCATTAAGATTCCATTCATTTGTATTACCTCTCTTTTGTTATTATTTAGCTAGTTTATTCTTTTATTACAAAAGAAAAAGCCTTCATTGTCTTACGACAACAAAGGCGAAAATATCAATTTCGTGGTACCACTTTGTTTGAAATAATTATCACTAATTAAAACCACTTATCACTGTCACATCCAACAGCTTCTTCTGTAACGTGAAGACTACGTCTCTGCCTACTCACTATGTTAAGTTTTGGGAGAGATGCTCCAGGGTGATGTTACAACAATTCTTTTCTTCCGATTCTCAGCTACCTCGGTTCTCTGTAATCAAGACACTTTATTGTAATGTATCCCTTTCTACGCAACTAACTATTACTTTTTACAAGTTCTGTTTTATCACTTATTATTAAATCATGCAACAATAAATTTATTATTTTTCTACAATTTAATTATTTAAACTATGTCCAAATTATTTGTATAATTATATTAAGCATTATTTTAATAATTTTAACATTTCAGCTGTTTTTCTTATATTTTTTTCGTCTGTTCTATAAATTTCATATTCACTTAACCCGGGAATTCCCATATTAACATCATCATTTCGATATTCCATTTTGCTGTTTTCTACAACCTTACCTGTCATATGAAAGCTTTTTGCCCCGGTTATTTTAGCTATTTCCTTAATATTATCTGAATTTACACCTGCACCAACTAAAATCTCTATACCACTTGATCTTTCAACTAGTTTTTTAATTAACTTTACACCTTCAATACAACTATTTTTTTGTCCTGAAGTCAATATTGTATCTACACCTAATTTTCTAGCGGTCTCAAATGCTTCAAATGGATTTTTGCACATATCATATGCTCTATGAAGAGTAACTCTGCATCCTGTTGCCATATTCATAATTTCCTTCATATATGCCTCATTCAAACTTCCATCAGGATTAAGACAACCTATAACAATGGCATTTGCTCCTTCTCTTGCAAATTTTTCACTTTGTCTGCACATTATCTCAAATTCCGATTCTGTATAGCAAAAATCTCCAAATCTTGGTCTTATCATAACATTTATTGGAATTTGAATTTTATTTCTTATTATTTTAAATAACTCTAAATCAGGCGTTGTTCCTCCTATAATAATATTTGAACATAATTCAATTCTGGTTGCCCCTCCATTAGTTGCCGCAATAGCTGATTCTACAGAATCCACGCATACTTCTAACACATAGTGATTCATTCTTTTTTCCTCTTTTTATAATATATTTATTTTTATTCATGACTATTATTAAAAACAGTTATCAAAACGGAACAATTTTTGTATTCCTTAAGTTTTACATCTTCGTCAATATATCTATTATACATAAAAGACAGCATATATACTATGCGTATTTAAATAATTACGCTTCTAAATGTTTATCCTAATTTCTTCCATATTATTCGATATAAACTATATTATCTTACATACTCTTCTATTAAATTGAAATCATTTATTTTCATATTTTTACTGTTCATTGCAAAATAATCGCCTTTTGCATTAATATTTTTGCTATACCATAATGGATATTTCCATTGAAAGCTACTATTTGAAAGTTTAATATTTTCACTCTACGTATAACTAATTTATGGCATATAAAAACTCCCTTCACGCATCGGCAAAGGGAGTTTTATTCAAATCATCATCTGATGATTCATCTTATGCTATTTTATCCTTCGATAGCAATGTATTTACTTTTTGGTTCTATCTTCTCCTGTTCTTTTGGAACATTAAATGATAAAATACCATTTTCATATTTAGGATGAATATCTTCGACTGTTACGTTATCACCTACATAAAAGCTTCTGCTCAAGCTTCCTGCATAACGTTCACGTCTTACATATTTACCCTTCTTATCTTTCTCATCCTTATCAAGACCTTTAGCGGCGCTGATTGTTAACATACCATCTTCCAGTTTCATCTGGATTTCATCCTTCTTAAATCCCGGAAGGTCTATATCTACCTCATATCCGTTTTCAGTATCTTTTACATCTGTTTTCATCAAATTCTTTGCATGTTTACCATACAACTCTTTTCCTGCATCAGCAAATGCCGGGAATGCAAAATCATCTGTAAAATCATTCATAAAATCATCAAATAAGTTTTCTCCAAAAATACTAGGCATCATCATAAGTCATATCTCCTTTCAAATCAGATATAAAAATTATATTTGCACTATCGGAGAAATCCGAGGTGTAGTTTTTATATTGTAAACTAAGGTTTTCGTTAAACACTTGGATTTTTACTGATTGCTGAATCATCATTCACTAAAAAAAATTACTTGAATTATCATTCATCAATCTTTAAATCCTTATCTTTTAACTCTCTTCCTTTGTTCTGATTACGTTATAACTCGTTTTATTAGCACTGTCAAGAGGTGAGTGCTAATTTTTTGAGATTTTTTTTGCAAACCTTGATTTTACGGGGTTTGCAACACTTTTTTTCCTTATAATCATCACTTTTTCTTGATTTGACACCATTTTGACACCAATTTTTTTATTTTTGGTGTCAACTAATTGCTACGCTTTCCAGCCTTGTGATTTCACTCTCAATTCTGGACATCTCACTTACATGGTTATATACGTCCATTGTTACATCTATGTGGGCGTGTCCCATAATATATTGAAGAACTTTTACGTCTATCCTCTTTTCTGCCATTCTGGTACAAGCCGTATGTCGCATAATGTGAGCGGATACCGTTGGTAACAATTCAGCATTTCTATGTTCAGTCTTTGCAATTTGAACTTCTTTTTTGTTATATGCGTCTACAATATTATATAAGATATTGTTTATTGCACTAGGCATGAGCGGTCTGCCGGACTTTGCCATGAAAATGAATCCTTTATAACCGTCTATCTCAACATCTTTTCCTTTTTGAAGCATAAAGTTTAATTTCTTTTGTTCTTCAAATGCTCTTTGTACATCTGATGTCATAGGGATAGTTCGGATTCCAGAATCCGTCTTTGGCGTGGAAATATGGAATTTATAGCCATCTCCTAAATCTTTATAAATCAACTGATGGTCAATACTTACCGCTTTTGTTCTGACATCTACATCTTCCCAAGTCAATCCAATCAGTTCTCCGCACCTTACACCAGTTCCTAACATGATTCTGAGCATTGGATAGTAGGTGTTGTATACTTGATTATTTTTCACAAATTCCAGCATTTTTTCCTGTTGTAAAACTGTTAAGGCAATACGTTCTTCTGCCTGTCTACCATAATCACTGATAGAAAACTTTGCCGGATTCTTGCGGATAATATCATCATCAACAGCCATTTCCAGTGCCGGATAAATCATATTGTTAATAAATTTTATTGTAGAATATGCGTATCCTGCTTTAGAAAGTTTTGAGTAAAACGATTTGATGTGTGATGGTAAAATCTGAACAACCTTGATGTTTCCAATTTCGTCTTTGACACGATTCTCCCATGTTTTCAGATAATTTGCTCTAGTAGATTCTTTCAGCTCCCTAGTGGACATATACCTTTCAAACAATTTATTAAGAGTAAGTTTTTTGATTGCTCCATCAGTTAAAATGTTATCTTCCAAGTCTTTTGCAATCTGCTTTTCCTTTTCCCTTAATTCCGGTAAATCCTTTGCATATACTGTCAGACGTTTTCCACTTCTTATATCTGTATAACGGTAACTATATCTACCATCTTTACGCCAGCTTTCGCCCTCTCTTAATTTTCTTCCTTTATGGTCTTTTCTGCTATTTGCCATGAGAAACATTCCTTTCTGTAATAGCCCCCTTTTGTTCTCATGACGTGGTTATGTCCATAAATATTGTACCATATATCACAAGAAACATAAATGAAAAAGGGTGTTATTCTTCCAGATATGAGAGGTAATTTTTGACTTTTTCTACCGAATAAAGAACCCTACGTCCAATCACAATTTTTGCTCCTGCCTGTTCTCCAATCTTTCTTGCAGTAGCATGACCACAAGATAACATTGCAGACAATTTATCTATATTTACCGTTATCGGCTGTGAGGTTGGTCTTTCTTTTGTTTTGTTCATCTGTCAGCCCTCCTTTTACCGACCTGTATTATCGTCATTTTCTGCACACCCGTAAAAGTATCACTCTCCTTTACCATGTGCTTTTTACAAGCAATCAGACGGCTTCGGCAAGCTCCGCTAGTATCTCAACCATTCCCATTCCTGTGGGCTGAACCGTGTCATACGGGTGTATCATTATTCTGTGTTGCAGGTCATGGCAGAACGACTTTTCCAACGGTCGCTCCCAGATCATTGCATGAATCGCTATCTCCCGATTGGAAAAGTCACGGCGTACAACCTCTGATGGCTCACTGCAAGCACAAACGTATCTGACTGCTTTATTCACTTGTCAAAGAACTGTTAGGCTCTTGTCAGCCTGTATCAATTCATTTTTACAAATGGACTGATACAGAATGATAAGAAAAAGCGGAACAGGAAAGAGGGGAGTTTGTTAAATCATGCTCCGCTCAATTATTACTTAATGTTCGTCTATTTCAAATTCACATATCATTTTCAAAAGGGCTTCTCTGATACGTCCCTTTAATTCCATATCAACCACAATGTATACGTTGCCATATTCATCGTAAAATGGGCGTAAACAGCATTTTGATATGTAGGCTTCATAGAACAGCAACAGCTTTTCTATGGCAGTTTCGTTACCGTCCACGGCTGATGATATGAGAAAAAATGATGGAAGTGTGTGTTGCTTATTTTTCATTTGTTTTCTTCTCCTTTAACTGCTTTTTTATTTCTTCAAGTGAATTTCTTCTGTGCCTGTATGATGTGCTTCGGTTGATGTTCAGCTTTTCGCCTATTTCCGAATCGCTCATATCCAAGAAAAAAAACATCAATACAATGTTCCGGCTCTGCTCCGGCAACTGTTTCAGTGCTTCTGCAAGTTCTTCGTCAAGTACACGGATTTCTGTACCGCACACATCGAATGTTGTATATTCACTTTCGTAATCGTCCCATACAATCAATTTCTCAACAACAATCTCTGGAAGCTCACAAAAGGATACTTCCTTTGCCTGTCGTCTGGCTAATTCCTTGCGGTAGTTACGGACAATGCCTTTCACAACCTTTTTGAGCTTACAATCAAACTGACACTGTATTGTCTTTTGGAAGTCTGATGGTTTCAAAATCACACCCCCTTTCTCTATAAAGTGAAAAGTATGTATCCCTCTTTCCGCACCATATCTGTACGGCAGGGTGTGATTTGTTGCAGGATTGAAAAAATTTTTTGTAAATATGAAAACAGCCTATTTGCATCAATAACAAATAGACTGTTTTTAAAACATCTGATATATGAGTTTTTAATTCATGTTCAAGGACTGATGATGTACTGAGAAAAAAACGGAATAAATTCGGTTGTTGGTATAGACTGCCTGTTTTACTTAGAATCACAAATTGCTCCTTGACCAGAGCAATCCTGTGAAAATAGAAACAGGACAGCTCTGGTTATACCAAAACCGTCCCTATATTTTTGGACATTATAAAAGAGATTACCCACAGAACGGTTTTTTTTATTTACCGAACTAGGTAATACTTTATTTGAATTTATAGTGCATATAATATGAGTTTTTAATACATTCTAATCGCACAACATGAAGTATAAACTCATGCTAGGTGATTAAAAATGAGAAAAAAGAAAGATACACACAGCTTTGATTTTCGTCCTTTAGGACTGGCAATCAGAGAAGCCAGAGAGAAAGCAGGGCTTTCCAGAAATGATTTAGGCGATAAAGTCTTTTACGGAGAACGTCATATCGCAGATATTGAAAATATCGGAAAACACCCTAGCTTTCAGTTATTCCATGATTTAGTTACAATGTTCAATATATCTGTTGACGAGTATTTCTATCCAGCGAAGAATGTTGAGAAAAACACAGCCCGCCGTCAGATAGATTCGTCACTTGATTTATTGAGTGATAATGAATTAAAAATCATTCAAGGTACGATTGACGGTATCTTGAACAGCAGAGAGAATAAGAAGTGATTTGCTTCTTGTTTTCTCTGTTTTCCTATACAGATTCTTCAACATTTATTTGTTGATCTGCTCCGCAGGCAACAAATAAGAGCCGACTATCCTTATTTCTTTATCGTAAATTTACTTGTTACACAGTAATGAAAAAAGCCAATAGTTTGTAACTGGACTTTACAAACTATTGACTTTACATTTTGATGTCCACTCTTCAATGAATTATCATACGAATATATCTTCAATACTTTATAATTCAAGAGTAATAATAAGGCTATTGGCATGTACTTTTGCAACAATATTTCCGCCAAGAATGGCAACAAGTGTTTTTACTACCGCAAGTCCCAATCCTGTACTTCCATTATGTCTTGATTTATCGCCTGTATAAAAACGGTCAAAAAGTCGATTGCAATCAATTTCTGAACTGTCACTCATTGGATTTTCAATGGTAAATATAATATTATTATTTTCTTTCTCCATAAGTGTTATTTTTATCGTTCCAACAGAATACTTAATTGCATTTGTCAACAGATTTTGTAAAATTCGTTCTACCATATTTTTATCAGAATATACGTATATTGAATAATCTGGGAGATTTATTTCGGGTAAAATATTCTCCTTTTCTAATGCAACGGCATTTTCCGTAATTAAATTTATTAACATATTAGATATATTAAACTTTTCTTTTTCTGGAACTGTCTGATGTTCCTCCAAAATAGAAAGGTCATAGAATGTTTCTACCAATTCTTTCATTTTTTCGGCTTTGCTAAAAATCACTTTTACACGCTGTGCTTGACTGGATTCCAAATTTTCTTTTTGCAATAATTGTAAATGACCAAGAATGACTGTAAGAGGTGTACGCAAATCATGTGATATATTAGCAACAGATTCTTTTAAATACTCTTCATTGCGTAATACGCCTGCAACAGCCTGTCGTTGTCTGATATTATATTGATTCAATATACCAGCCAGTCTTTCTAAATCTTTATCAATCAACGAAATGTCTAACATCTGCTGTGAATTTCCAGAATTCAATTCATTAACTTGATCCGCAAGATTACGGATTTGTTTTTTTAATTGAATATATCGAAATAGCAGTATTACTAAAAATATTGTTATGATAATTAAAATCCATTCTATGTTAGACATTTTCTCCACCTATTTAAAATCACATTTACAAAATTTTATCCACGAAAGCAATACCAATATACCAGACCATATACATCCTACTAAAATAGCTATCGGTTGAAAAAAGGTTTTCATGCTGACAACGATTCTGATTTGATAAGTAGGTAAAAAACCGACTGGTAATCTCAACATCATTCCATAGCCAAGATATAAGCTAAGACCAAAAATAATAATTACTGTAACCGAAGTTGCTTTTACAGCATCCTGTAAATAGCAACAAATAAGTATTGCAATTAGAAATATCGCACTATTAAGCAGACAAGAATAAATGATTGCTTTTATAATATTGTAAAAAAACATTCCCACGTCTGCAACACCAAAGCGTCCAAATTCCCTTATGCACCCTGAAACTGGATAGACAAGAGCCATAAGATTAAAAGCAATTAAATACGATATTATTTTACTTGTAAAAATTTGTTTTCTGGAATGTCCAGCACTGACCTCTAAGTTTATTGTTCTCTTAGAAAATTCCTGTCCTAAAATCAATGCAAGTATAGCCGACATGATGATAAGAAGAAACGTAGAATCATACACCATTCCATTAAAAATATCAGCAAGAGAAGAAGCAATTTCTTCTGTCGATCCCATGACCTCTGTAACATAAGTATCTGCTGTAAAAAATCCTAAAATAAATATTCCAATCATACCACACCAGTAAATAGAATTATGTAACAACTGATATTTTTCCAGTTTTAATAATTTATCCATAAAAAACACCTCCGGTTATTTCAAGTCTGTATGTAAAAAAACACTACCTGCAATGAAATATAAAATAAAATTCCATAAAAAATCTACAAGCAAGCAAAAGTTTGTCGAATAGACCTTTTGCAATGAAATTAACCTAAGTTGTCCCATTGGTATTATTCTGCTGATTATTTGTGCAGATTCACCGTTCAGCAAAAAAATCATAACAAAAAATAAAACCATTGAAACTGTCAGTGTTTTCCCCATATCACGAAAAATAAAAGCAAAAAATATCGGTAATGCACACAGTGTTATCATGGCAAACAGAGTTAGTAAAACCATAGTATATGTGCTATCATTCCAAAAAAGTTTTTCTCCAATATAAAATTGACTAATAATTCCATGTACAAATAATGGAAATACCAGAATGATAATACAACCTATTTGAGATACAATTAACTTTACTCTAAATATAGAACTTCTTTTATGTCCGGCAGTAATATAAGTATTTAAAGTTCTTCCACTAAAATCACTTCCAATGAACAATGCTATAAACACTATACTCAAAAAATAGAGTAACGGAATATTGTATAATGATGCCATAATTAAGTTTGAAGAGCGTTCTTTACTATCTAACAGCAATATGCTACTTAAAAGGAGATTGAATATTCCAATTTCCCAAAAATACCAACTGTGAAACAACTTATATAACTCAGTTTTTAGGAGATTTGACATCTTTTGTTCCTCCTATTTTGCTCAAAAAATAGTCCTCCAAAGTATCGCCAGATACAGAAAGTCCTGTTACAAGAATGTGCGATTCTGCCAAAGCAGACGCAACTGTCTCTAAATCATTCAAATAATCATACAAACGAATTATGCCATCTGGCATTAGTTTAAAGTTATCTGTATGAAGATTCTCTTCCAAAACCAGAACCGTTTTCTGAACATCTGTTGTTTTAATTGCTATATGTCGTTTACACCGTTCATTTAATTCATAATCAGAAATCTCTTCTATAATTTTTCCATGGTCAATCAGAATAAATTCTGATGCTGTTTGATACAATTCTTCTAAGATATGGCTTGAAACCAAAATGGTCATACCATATTCTTTATTCAAAATTTTTAATAAATTTCTAATTTCTACAATTCCAGCAGGGTCAAGACCATTGATAGGTTCGTCTAAAATCAATAGTTCTGGTGTATTTAAAAGTGCAATCGCTATCCCCAATCGTTGACGCATACCTAATGAAAAATTGCGGACACTCTTTTTACCTGTATCTTGCAATCCAACCATATCTAATGTCCTTTTAATAACTGATTTATCTGGTATGCCGCGTTGAATACGCTGTACTTCCATATTTTGATAGGCAGTCATTGACGGGAATAGGGCAGGCGTTTCAATCATACTTCCAATTCGTTTACGCTGTTTCTGCAATTCTTCTGTTCCAGAATTTCCCCATAAAGAAAGTGTACCACTTGTTGGAAACGCAAGCCCTGTGACTAATCTTAAAAAAGTAGTCTTACCTGCTCCGTTTTGACCAATAAATCCATAAATTTTTCCTTTTTTTATTTGTAAATTTATGTGGTCTAATGCTAATGTTTGTTTATATTCTTTGGTTAAAGACTTTGCTTCTAAAATAATTGAACTCATATCCCAAACCTCCTTTACTTAAACCAGTATAACGGGCAATTTTAAAGAATTTCTTAAATCGTAATGAGAAAAGTTAAAAAAATAATAAAGCTAAGGAACGTTTAATCCTTAGCTTTATGTAGGCGGTAGCCAATGCCCCAAACAGTATCAATAAATTCTGTATCAGAGCATATCGCTTTTAATTTATTGCGTAAATTACTGATATGAACATTAAGTGTATTATCTTCAGCAATATATTCTGTATCCCAAACACTTTGAAAAAGATTCGATTTTGAAAATACTTTATCTGGATATTTCATCAACAATTCTAAAATGCCAAATTCTTTAGCGGTTAAGGATAATTCTATTCCATTCAAAAATGCTGTATTTTTCTCTAGGTCTAAAGTCAGATTGTTATATTGCAAACATTCTGTCTGGCTATTTTGAAATTGTACTCTTCGCAGATTACTTTCAATTCTGGCAAGCACTTCTTCCATATCAAAAGGTTTTGTGATATAATCGTCTGCTCCCAGACGAAGCAAGTCGATTTTATTTTGTGTAGTTTCTTTCGCTGAAATAATAATAACAGGTATCGTAAATTTCTTGCGTACATCAGATAAAATAATATCACCACTCCGATAAGGAAGCATAATATCAAGTATAATCAAATCAATTTTTTCTTTATTCAAAAAATCCAGAACATGAAGTCCATCATATTGGCAATGCACAGCATATCCTTTTTCTTTTAGAAAATCAGCCAATAACGCATTTATTTCTAAATCATCTTCAATAATCAATATTTTATTCATTAGCCTACCTCATTCCTGCAATGCTACTTTCCCATTATACATTTAAGGTTGTATTTCCTCAATACCATTGCAACCAATTATATGAGAGGGATTCTTATTTTGTCAATCTAATTGTAAGCAGAATAGTATAGATTGGATAAACAATTACCATACTATTCTGCTGTAATATTTATTCTACAATCTTCCAGTTATCGTCCTTATGAAGCACAAGCTCATACTGCGAAATTTGTGTCATTTTCGACTTGTTATCCAGATATTTCACAGACACACTGACATTAAGATTATCGCCGTCTTTGGTAAAGACAGGGTTTACCAGTTCTGAAAATACATAGTCGCCGGATACAGGAGCAAGCACACCGTCTTTGACATAGTAGGCAAGTTCCTTTTCCGTAGCTGTCGGGTACAGCTTAAAGAATGTTTCCAAGAAAGCGGTAGCGTCTTTGACTGAATCGGAGCTGACACTGACATCGGCTTCCTGTGCTTTCGGTTCATACTTTGATTTCTGCATTGCCGGAGCAAGGGTAGGATTCTGGGTAATGACCATTGCACCGTCCTTATCCACATGAACGGTTACAGTGTAATTTTCTGTGACTGCCTGTGTCTGTTCTCCCTCTTTTACCTGCTGATCTACTTCGTAGGCAACGGTAAAATCGTCCGTTCCAGACTGTTCTACATTCCAGACCAGCACATTTGTAACAGTAGCACTGGTTGGTATGTCCGTTCTGATGGTATCGGCGTTCAAGTCCTGCAATTCTTTGGTAAGGTATTTACTGATTTCTGTTGTCCTTGCTTCAATGGCTTCCTTGCTGGTATCCCATGAGTAGTAGGCTTTCGCAAAGTTCTTGACGAAATTCTCAATAGCGTTGGTATCGTTCAATCTTAGCTGAATGATTTCTTTTTCATGTACCGTGTGGGTGTCAATGGCAGTAAAGTTCTTATACACACCAAAACTGGTGCTTGCCAGAAGCACCGCCCACAACAGCAGGACAGATTTCTTATGTGTCCCGACTTTCATGGTACGCACTTTCTTATTCTTAGGTGCTTTCTCTGTTTTTTCTTTCTTCTTAAACATATTTCAAGTCCTTTCTATTGTTTGATTCTTCCAGCACAAATGATGTGCTGTTGCCAGTAGGCAGAGGTCAAATCAGTATAGCCAATTGGATTTCCGGCATGATACATCTGATTGTTTCCTACATAGATTCCTACATGTGTAACATAGTCACTGGTATTGTAAGTAGAATGGAAAAAGACCAAATCGCCAGCCTGTGCCTGTGACAATGGGATATGCTGGGTTGCGTCATACTGTGCCTGTGCGGTTCGTGGCAGGCTGATTCCGGCTTTTCCGTAGCACCACTGGGTAAGACCAGAACAGTCAAAAGAGGTGTTCGGATTACTGCCACCATAGACATATTTCCAACCTTGATATTTCAATGCTTCATTCATAACCGCCTGTACCGTTTCGTTGCTGAACTGCTTCACGGTCAGATATTGGTTGACCAGCTCCACATAAAACATATTCCCGTAGTTATAACGCCAGCCACCATTTTTACTGACTGATATCGGGTTCGTATAGGTCACTTTTGTACCGCCGGATTTATTCTTTGCGAAATTCTCTGCAAGGTTAAAGCTGTGCTTTTTCCCGTTCTTCGCCACATAGTCTGCATAGCCACCACCATAGTTATAAGATTGAATGACCACGTTAATGTCATTCATACCTTTGGCTTTACAGGAAGAAAGCAGGGACGCAAAATATTTACACCCCTGCTTAATGGATTTTTCTGTACTTAATGAGTTTGGCGGTAGTCCCAGACTTTCACTGGACTGCATAACATCGGTAGCCGTACCGCCACTTTCTACCTGTATGATGGCAAGCAGGACGTTCACATACTCCGAGATACCGTTTTCTCTGGCATATTTTTCTACCATCGGCTGATGTTTGAGGACATCGGCTGACAGATTCATGCCAGAGTAGACAGGCGAATAGCTGTTGGAACTGTCGTCATCTTCGCCGGAAATCAATATCCCGAAAAAGAGGACAATAGAGAAAAGGACAGGAAATATCGTACCTATGATAAGGATACGTTTTAATCTCATTTCTTCCGTCCTTTCTCTGATTGTTTCGTAACAGTCTTACGGGCAGATTTCCCATTGACCTGTGTTTTCTGTACCATAGATTTCTTATGATTGCTGATGGATTCCGCTACGTTTGTCTGGTTCTTTCTGGCAACCGATTTGACCTGTTGTTCCTGTCTGATATTGGTTCGGACAGTTTCTTTTCCAGCCTTGACTTCTGCATTTTTTATCACAGGAGAAGTAACAGGACGTTTCATATCCAGCGTTTTGACCGTATCGTTCTGTGCTGGTTTTGGAACAGGTGTGGCAACAGGGCGTTCATGGCTTCTGGTAGCTCCGGCTGTCGCTGATCCATTCGCATGAACTGTCTGCCTTGCTCCCTGTGCTTTCTGTAATTCCTGCTTTTTCTGTGAGATATTTTCCCTGTGCAGATTGCGTTTCTGTGTACGCTGTTCCTGTCGGTTTTCCCGTTCTTCCACAACGCCACGCTTAAAGTCAGATACGTTATCCTTTGCTTTCTGTTTGGCAGAGTGGACAGCATAACCAGCCTGTGTCGGCAAGTCTTTCACATTTTCTTTCAGAGAGGAAGCACCGTCACGGACTTTATTTTTTGTATCCATTACAGCACCTACCGCAGAACCGACACGGCTTCCCACGGAAATATCATTATTCCTTTGTGGTCTGGCTGGCGTATTTTTATGTGTAGAACGAGAGTGATTATAAGCAGAACCAGCGACTGCACCAGCTCCAGCTCCGACCATACTTCCTGTACCCACAGCCCTTGCAAGTCGGCGTTCCATACGTCTTGCCCGATGTCGCATGAATACCATCGGTCTACGAAATATCCGGCGACCTATCTGCTGGCTGTCATTGGCATTAAGGCTGAACATACTCATTAGTTCTCCGAGCTTCATATAGATTCCGGCAAAGCAGATTATCTGCAAAAACGCCACCATGAAGAACGGATAGTCCGTGGAAATGTTGTAGAACATACTGGAAATCGAAAATGCTACGGTTACAATCAGCGTGATTCCGGCTCTTGTCATAATGGCATTGAAAACACGGACAACTGCCTGTTTCGCCATGTTCTCATAGGTCGGTATCATGGACAGTAAAAAACTGATAGGTAAAAACATGGCATATATGATAAATAGTATCTGGGAAAATAACATCATGCCGGTAAGCAGGAAGATAAAGATTGTGATACCGAGATTGAAAATGAGCAGGAAGAACACCATGCCAAGACGGTTGACGACCTGTGGAATGGTAAGGTTGTCATTGTCGTTATCCTCAATCTCTGTTTTGACGACATTTTCCCTTGTTTCTCCATCTTCGTCTGACGGACTGGCAGATACCAGAGCTTCCACACGGTCAGCCCCGATTTCTTCGGTATCACTGTTCCCGAACTGCAATAACAGCCACGGTTTTTCTACCTGTATCGAAAACAGGCTGTCACGGATAAGGTCTACGCTGTCTTTCCCTTTGCTTTGTGAATCGGGGAGCATGATTTTTGTCCCCAAGTCCAGAGAAGCGGTGCTGATGTCCGAACTGAAATCATTGATTTTCTGGATATAGTTAGGAGCATAAGCGATAAAGGACGCAGACACAATGAACACCACCACAAAGTTGATAACAGCGTGAAGTGCCTTGCTTGTTTCCCGTTTGAGAAGCCCTGTATAGGCGATATAAACACCTACAATCAGAATGATAATGAGCAGGAATCCCACATAGAATCCACTGCTGGAAAATCCGTTTTCGGTCACTCCGGCAAGTGTCTGGATACTTTTCCCGATACTGTCAGCCATGTCATTGATGAAGTCCAGCTTATACGCCTGTTGCACCACATATCCTGTGGCATTGCTAAGATACAGGCTGATTGTCCAGACAAAATTTGTGATACAGTAAAGCCCGTACTGCACCGATTTTCCAATGCCGTCCAGCCAGTTCCACGGAAGCCAAGACCAGCTATTGTCCACATAGAAATCAAGCTGATAATTGGAAAGCGGATACTTTGAATACAGGTTGTCTGCATTGACCGTATCATCGACCAGTCCAGACGCATGAGCTACCGTCCCAAGCAGGGACAGCAGTACCAGCGTGACGGTCACGGCAAGCAGAACCAGTTTCAGTACATGGAATACCTTTTCTTTTGTGACAGATTTCATCATTCCAAATCCACCTCACTTTTTATCGGCGGTCTGGTATCAAAGGCATGGAGCAGTTCTACAAAGACAGGGTGTATCTGTACCACGCCGACACGCCCGTATAAATCCTGCATTAAGCATTGTCCGTTCTCCAAATCCCTCAACCGTTTCTGGTTATTTTCGTCCTCACTGTCCAGTCCGAAAAACTCTAAGGTCTGTTTGATTTCATTGGTATCTGTGGAGCGGAACGCAAACTTTAAACCGATGTTATTTTTTAGGCTTTCTTTCGATACGTCCCCAGAGGATTGTGTCACGAAATAAACTCCGGCGTTCATGGCTCTACCAGCACGCACCAGCTTATTTGAGAGTGTTTCACCCTGTGCCACATTTAAGAACGCCCATGCTTCATCAAGGTCTACAATCTTAAAAATGCTTCGGTCTGAATGGATAAAGTCTAAGGCAAAGGTAGATATTACAATCAACATTGCCACCGACAATAATTCAATGGTCGTGTATTCGTCAAAAGTAGTATCTTTATCCGGCAGAACCAAATCCGCAACCTGTATGATATTGAGCTGGTTATCCAGACTGATAGTATTTTTCGCTGTTCCGTCTGAAAAGAGCAGGTGTGCAAAATCATAATTTGTAAAACTGTCAATATGATTTGCGATATGGTTTGAAATAGGCGTATTTTCTTTCCGTAATTCTGTGATAACATTTAGCAATCCTCTTTGTTCACTTTCTGATACTTTGCTGATTGCACTGATAAGCACAGGGAACTTGTCTCCATCACGGGTTGAGATACCTGTTAAAAATGTTAAAATTTCTTTTGCCAGTGTAGCTCCGTCCTCTTTATCTTTCATAATTACAAACGGGTCAAGAAGCCCTGCATTTTCCTTGTCGCTGGTAAGATTTACAATGTTGATTTCCTCTGCAATCTCCGGCAGTGTTTCTTTCCAGTTTCCACGCTCACTTTTCGGGTCTAGGATAACTGCCTGTCCACCGAACAGAACGGAATAATACACCAGCAGGTTATTACAGAATGATTTTCCACCGCCAAGCGAACCCACAAAAGCAGAAGCCAACGCATTTGTGACCGTACCTTTTACCCCTTGACTGGCAAGGGATGGTTGCAGGTAGACATTTCTTCCCGTATCCACGGAATATCCGATATAGATTCCTTTATTTTCGCCCAACATCTGGGTAGCACCGAAGCCAAGTCCGGCTAAAAAATCGGATTTCACATACTGGATATAATCATTGATATAACGCTTGCTGGCTGGAAGAAACTCTCCATGCAGTCCCATCATATCTCCGGCAGGACGTACCAACTTCACGTTCAAATCATCGTAAAAGTCCTTGACTTCATCACAACGGCGTTTCAATTCGTCAAGATTGGGTGCAGACACCCGTATGACGTAACTTAACTTATACATACTTTCCTTGCTCTGGTCTAAATCTGTTTCTAGTTCATCGACACTGTCTAAGGCTTCCACCACATTGGAACTTGTTTCGTTTCCGGCTTGATAGGCGTGATTATCCAAGTCCTTTAATTCCTTTTTCTTGTTACGGACAGTGGTTAAGGCTTTCTTATTCCCGACAATCTCAACATTCATGGAAGTGTCCACAGGGAATGTGAACTGCTGTTGCTGGAAATAAAAGATTTCCGATGATGGGAAGTCCAGCTCCCCGACAATGGCATTGACCGTAAAGTAGGACACATAACTTTCACTGTCCTCATGTTCCAGACGCAAATATCGCTGGCTTTCTTCCACCACGCAACGGGTAGGACGGATAAGGTCATAATACTTAATCAGTGTTTCTCTTTTTAATTTTCTTTTTGGAAGAGGATACACATAATCTTCATAGGCTATCCCGTCCCTGCCGTAGAGGTGTTCCATCAGATACGCAAAGTCTTTGGCTTCCAGTCGGCGGATTTTGAATCTACGGGAGATTTTGTTTTCCAGCAGTTTTTCCATCTTCGCATAACGGTTGATTTCATCATTGCTCATAGAAACAAAGTCGTTCATCAGCGTATGCCTTACCTCATTCAAAAACTCACGGAATGTCAGAAATACCGATTTTTTGATGTTCTTCAGATTGACTTCGTCCTCTGTGACCATGAGCTTGAATCCCAGAAAGAAACGGTAATCAACTTGATTGTCGCCTATCATGGATACAAGGGCTTCGGTCTGGTCGTCTATCTTTTGGATTGCTACCTCACGGAGCTTTCCAGTTACCAGCTTCTTTGACTGTTCCTGTATGCTTCGGATTGAACTTTCAGTTGCAATCTGCAACGCATGAATCTTTCCCTCACGGGACTGTGCGATAAGCTGACGGAAGCTGTCATGCACAAGGTATTTCTGTTCTGGGGATAAGAATGAATAATTGTACGGTATCAGCTCATAGTAGGCGAACACCTCATTATCCTTATTCCAGACAAGGTTATTGTCGATATATTTAATCGGGAACATAGGTCACACTCCTTACTGCCGTGATAATTTCCTCAAATTTCTGCTTATGCAGGTTCACGGCTTTTCCGGCATAAGTCACTTTGGGACGCAGGGCATACAGCACCATCGTCTTGATGTAACTGTATGGCTTTTTCCCGTCAAAGGTTTTCTGTGACATAAACCATGTAAGAGCAACGGGAATCCCGAAATATTTTAAAAATGCACCCTCAATCATAGAAAGTGGCGGTAGGTCTGCAAACAAAATGATGATAAATTCCGTCAGCACGAACCATGTAATCTGAGTAAAGGTCACGGGGAATGGCAAGTTTACATCATTGATGGCATACAGTACCTTTTCCACGTTCCAGATACTTGTATAACTTCGGATTTTCTTCACTTGTAGTAACTCCTTTCTTCATTTTCATAACAACAGGGACAGCCGGATTTAACAGACTGTCCCCAAGAGAAAAGCTGACAGTAGCACCAGTAGTTGGTGCTGATCTGCCAGCCCTTAACGCAGTACTTCACAGATACCAGCGTTTGTCGCAATAAATGTCCCCTCTATATCGAGGTCACGCCCGTAGGCTTCATAGTCGATATAGTTCTGTAAAGAGGACGGGATTTCTCCGAGTACCTGTTCTTCATCAATCAGATAGTAGGCTAAATCGGTCATCGTTTCACAGCCGGAATACAGAATGATGTCATCTTTATGCTCCACCAGTTCTTCCAGACTTCCATAATAGGATACGAAACTGTCCAAGTCGTCCAGCAGGTAATCCGGTAATTCTTCCAACTGCTCATAGATACGGTTCAGTTCTTCGATGGAAATGTATTCGCTAATCTCCATCGGGAAGTTGTCCGTATCATGGATTGCGTATTCTTCGTACTCTGCATTTAAGCCGATACGTTCTGCAATCACTTCTTCGTCCAACGGAAAAGAGAACCAGTCCCCGACCAGTTCTTCCTCATTGTACTTGCCAAGATTGGCTATATAGACTTGCATATCATCAATCATAAGCGGTCACTTCCTTTCACTCTTTGTATTCATAAAATCTGCCATGCACACACAAGAACCGTTCTGATGGTTCTTCCATATCCGAACAGTTCCGATGGTATGTAACATTGCAAAGTCCGGCTTCCAGCTCTTGCAGGTTTGGAAACCATTCTCTTTGAATTGCAGGTATATCTTCGGGTGGAATTTCACTCTCCGAAATCGCAAGGCAGATATTGTTTAACAGGTCAAGGTCTGTATCTTGCAGGATTTCAAAAGGGAAATCATAATCACTGATAAGATAACGGTCACTGTCCGGCGGTAAGCCAATGGATTGTTTTAATGCTTCTATGTTGCAGGGAAGTGTAAACCATGCACAGCCTGTATCTTTTTCCTGTTCATCAAGATTGATAACAAATACTTTCATTTCTGCCATAAGCAATACCACCTGTCAAAGTTTGAACATACCATTGTTGCAGAGAGCATAACGTCCTTTTTCTTCCAACTCATGGGCGTAGGCTTCCAGATTAAAATATTTCTTTCCCTTTTCGGATAGTGCAGAAAATTCAATGTTATGCTCCAAGCGGTAACGGGCAACGTCCATGATGTTGTGGCATTCTGGATAAAACAGAAATTCTTCCGACTTCTGCAATAAATCCTCAACACCGCCACAATACGGAATCAACTCTTTATAAGCCTGCTGAACCTCTGGCGATAAATCCGTGTAAGCAAAGTACAGCTTATTTAAGCGTCTGACAGAAGTTGTCCTTACAATGTCGCCAGCAAAAGGAAGTTTCATATCTGTGATTTGATAATCTTTGCTGTCAGCTTCCACACCGAGCAGGTCACGGAACAGCTCATAATCAATGGGTAAATCAAACCAGCGAGAGGTTTTATCCTCTGCTGATTTGGTCGTTTCAATCAATACGCTACATTCTTCCATCGTAATTCAGTCCTTTCTTCTAATTTTGAGTATGAAAAAAGCAGTCGATCATAACTGAAAGACTGCTTAACTCTAAAACAATATTAAAGCGTTTCTTCTTTTAAATTCTGACTCAAAAGGGATTTTAACTCTTTTACATCATTTTCAGACAAATCATTTTGATTAACAAGAACCATTTCATTTTTTATTGTTCTGATATATATGTAATTTCTGAAAATCCCCCAACATTTAAAGGCGTTCCAATGATTAGTCCCGTTACCGATATCAGAACTAACTGTAATACCATCGGTATCAAAACAATATTCACGTTTTCCCGAAGTCAATTTATTATCCATCTTTGAATGAACAATATTTATTACTTTTTTCTGAAATGTGTTAGCTCCGTTTATGATAATCCAGATAAAGAAAACCGAAAATAATAATCCAATAATACCATATCCAATACGACTATTCATAAAACAAAGAATCGTATATATTAACATTATGACAGCCATCACAGACGATAACCCTGTTGCAAATTTACGTTTCTTTACATTTTTATCACTGGCTAAAACGATTTCTTTTAAAATATCTTGTTCTTGCTGTCCGATTTCAATACTGTATCTAACCATAATAAGAATCTCCTTTAAACATTTT
Organism: Eubacterium sp. LMAG:50; assembly: GCF_008680265.1. NCBI lineage: Bacteria > Bacillati > Bacillota > Clostridia > Eubacteriales > Eubacteriaceae > Eubacterium > Eubacterium sp. LMAG:50. Next base: position 140,198 of record NZ_NALP01000004.1, read on the forward strand.
AATGATATTAGTATATTACCACAAATTAGTATATTACCACAAGTTTGTGTTCAAAATGTGGGATTCTTAATTTTACGCTCCAATAATCTTATTAAATAACTGTAACAATACGTCTTTTACGCCGGACGCATTGAATACAAGACCAACGGCGACTAAGGCAACTACCAAGAATCCGATAAGTTTGGAAAACTCACGCTTGAATCCCAAGTAGATTCCGATAACAACAATCGCCATCAGCACAAGGCTCTGTGCGTTGCTTAAAAACCAGTTATAAAGGTTCTGTCCAAAATTCATGCTTTCTTTTCTCCTTTCAGTTCCATCATTTTTCGGTCAGACTGTCTGCCAGCCTGTAAAATACACATGGCAATCACGCCAACTGTTCCACCTAAAGAGAAGAACAGGAAGTCAAATAATAATCGTTGCATTTTTCAATTCTCCTTTTCTAAAATTACATCTTCGGTTGATGTGGTCTGTTGTTCGATTATCTTGTAGTGCTTTTCCGTCAGTTTCGTGGATTTACGGATTTCTTTCAGATAATCAATCCCTGTTTTCGCTGTGATTGTTTCCAGCATTTTGAGTGTCGGGTCAACCTGCCGTTGAATCCAGCGTAGGGTTCTGTCCAGTGTGTAGGGTTCGGGTTTGGTCGTGAGCTTTAACGGCTCTCTGTTTTCCCCGATGAACCACGCCCAGCGGACAGATAATTTCCAGTCGTTCCGTTTCTTGTCTGCTTCCTTATCCACAAAGCGTACATAACGGTTGATAATAGAAAATGCCGTCCGTTCAGCGTCATAGTAAGTCAGCAGGTCACGGACAGCATAATAAGCACGTTCATTTTTTAACCGTATTTCAAATCTGTTTTTTATCGGTGCTTCCTCAATGGGAATCCCAAGTTTGATGTACTGCTCATAGCTTTTTTCATAGACACAGAAGTACACCTCACTTTTCAATGAGCCGATGTAAAGTGTATAGCCCATACCAGCCTTGTCCTGTTCCTCATGCTTGACCAGTTCGCCGGAAGCATAGGACTTAAAGGAACGGAACACCGATACACATTCCTCATTCCGGCATTTTTCGGTCAGTTCTGGAATATCCAACATTCCTGTATGGTCATTGATGGCAAGGTCAAGGCGTTTCATCACACCACCGTCCACCAGAGCGTCCATAAGGAAATCATACCAGCTCCGTTCCTGTGCCAGCAGATAACTTTCAAACTGGCGACAGCCTTTTCCTTTCAGTTCCAGCAGGACACCTTTTTCTTCATCGGGAGAAGTATATACGAAAATATCTCCGATGTAGTAGTGTTCCGTGTAGCTGTAATGCCCGAAGTCCTCATGTATCATGTACTGGATATTGAGCTGTAAGATGTCCTTAATGATGTGTCCAATATCCAGTGTCGGAAACCGTATCCTCACATAATCAAACAGCATGGTAAGCGGTGCTTCTGGATTGAATTTTTCCAGAGCTTCCAAAAGTTTTACTTTCATTTCTTCTGTGACCGCCACCTTTCCGGATTCGATACGGCTTAAATGTTCACGGCTGATTCCAGCCATGACCGCAAGTTTCGTCTGGGATACACCGTACTGCAAACGTCTGTCTGCAAAATCCTGTATCCACTCTGTATCATTCAGTGCGATACCCCCTTTACGAAAAAACTGTGACATTTTATATCCGATGTCACAGCAGTAAAAAAAGCTACCAAACGCTTGATTTCAGCCAAGAATCGGTAACTTTTGTGTATGTTTCCTTGTGATTTGTGCCCCTCTGTTAGATACCGAGGGGCTTAATATATGCTGGCGTGGCTACCGCCACACCAGCAAGGCTAGTCCGTACCTGTGGCTTTCGCTCCGCACGCCACCTGTCCGTCCTGCCTTATGTGTGCAAGTTTCCCAATCGTACCCAAGAAATCATAGCTTTTGGGTACAAGGGGAGTATAAAATTCCGAGATGACACTTGTTCCTACATCACAGTATCCACGCCCTTTGATTTGCTTCTGGAAAAACTGCTTTTTCACATCACTTCCAAAGAGCATACCATAGCCAAGTTCACTCAGCCGACCAAGTCCCACACGGAAATTGAAATTATCTCTGATACCATCTCCGAAATATTTTGCGTCTGGACGCTGGCAAGCCACAATCAGAAAGTATCCAGCCTGTCTGCCGAGCATAACGATTTTCTTTAGCTGGCTTAACAGGGCAGTGCTTTCCTTTGTCGTCAGCATTTCCAAAAACGCCACATATTCATCAAAGATAAGGAATTGTGGAGCAAGCCCCAGATAAGCATAGTTTTCTCCTGTGCGGTAGTTCGGGTGCAGTTTCATTTCTTCTGAGCGTGTGACCATGCCCTCATAAAAGGCATTGACGCAGTCAATCATATCGTCTTTCGTGTGGTAGACATTTCCCATGACTGTTCCCAAATCTGCAAGGTCAGCGTTCTTCGGGTCAAGAATGTATAAATCCGCATTGGTTCTAAGCAGGGCTTCAATGATGGTCAACAGAAAATAGGTCTTTCCACCGCCAGTACCACCACAGATAAGGGCATGGGGAAGTGAATCATATTCCCACACCAGATTTTTCATTAACCGCAGACCGCCGTTTTCGGCAATCACTTCATCAATCGAAATACGGTTCGCTATCATATCATAGAGCAGGGTGTATTCGATATAGCCGTCATGCAGTGTCTTATCAGTCAGCTCACAGTACAGCCCCGATTCCAATTTCTCCTCTAAGGACAGAAGCTGTTCTTGATATTTTCCCATTGTGATTTCACACAGGATATGGAGCAATCCATTTTCCATATGGTAATAAATTTTCGGAAACCACACGATTTTTTCTCTTGATCTGCTTTGCAGGTCAGTGAAAAAAACGCTGTCTTTGGTGTTCTCCGCTTCATACCATTTATTTTCCAGCACCATGCGAGCCAGCTTTTGTCTGTGTAGCAACCGCTTGATACGGTCATATCCGTAACGGTAGTAGAGGAAAGCGACCAATGCACAAACACCAGTCGCTATCAGAACCGTAATGGAATTGTAGGCAGTCCAAGTAATTCCGGCATGGAGCAGGTTAAAATCTTTCCAGTCTATAACAAGGAGCTGTCGCAGATTCAGTAGCAGGAACACCGCAACGAACAGGAGCAACAGCCAACCGATACAGAAGTGATAGACCAGCGATTTGTCACTGGCACGAATCCTGTTACCTTTCTTTTTCCACGTCATACGCTAACACCTCTTATTTCTTCGGCGGTTGCTGTGGAGCATTGTTCTGTGGATTTCCGGCATGAGTGCCTTTGTTCTTCAAAACAATATCGTCTGCTTTTACATACCAGTCCACATCTGCACCACGGTAATTTGCATTGGCTACCGTATCTGCAACAGGATTGATAAGTTCCACTTCGGCGTTGTAGTCATAGTCCTTTAACGGAACAGTCGCCGGAACGGATACCTGTATCATGCGTCCCTGTGTGTTGCACTTTAAATCGTAAGTACGCTCCTTGATTTCTTCACTGACCGTTCCATCTTCATTCTGTACATGAACCTCACGGCGTAATGCGGAGAACTTCAACACTCCAAAAGTCTTTTCTTTATCAATGACGATTCCATTTGCTAATCTCATAATCTGAATACCCCCTTATTTACTTTCTGCTGGTAACATATCGTCTGCAAGTAAGATGTAATTGACAAATCCACGTTCCCCGATTTTATAACCATCGGTAGTGATTCGTGGATTGATAAGTTTGACTTTCTGCTCCGGCGAGAAATGTTTTTCGCCAGCTTTGGCAGGAAGCGTCACAACTACATCATCAGCTCTCTGCACATCGGAATACAGGTTGTAGCTTCTGGTAATGATAGCCATACGCCCGTTGATTCTCTGCTGTTCCGTAGTATTTTCTCCGGCAAACTCCAAGTTTCCGAATGTCTTTTCCATGTTTGGTACGACAAATCTTAATTCCATAAATGATTGACCTCTTTTCTTTCTGTTTTAGTTTCTTTCCTGCTGTACTTTGTGGGGAGCTACACTCCCCACGCCCCTAGTGGACTTCACGCTCCCGTAAATCAGAGCTTCACGGGAGCGTGAAGTTGCAAAAAGGGTGGCGACCTTGAACGCTCTACCAACCGCTATGTTACCGCCTTACGATTTTTTTCTACGGCGTTTGAAATAAAGCATACCGCCAAGCCCTACGCAGGAAAGACCGAGCATGGCAAGATAAGCATAGATATTGGTATTGTCGCCTGTTTTTGGACTGTCACTTGTCTTAGTAACCGTAGATGGTGTATCCGGCGTGTCGGTATCCTTTGGTGTGTCTGGGACTTCCGGCACTTCCTTGATTGTCACAGTCTGTCCATCGTCTGTGATGTCCTTATGTTCTGTCACTTTCTTTGGTTCGTCTGGATTGCTCATATCGTATAATTCCTCAAATGTGACAAGGCTCTTGCCACCAAGAGAAGAACCATCAAAGGTAAAGGCAATCTCAACCGTCATTTTTTCATTGTCGGCTGTAAACTCATAATCATTGGATACTTTCTTTCCATCAATCAGAAGTTCTGCATTTTTCTCTTTTAACATCTGCCAGCCGGAAAGTTTGTATTTTGTTCCAACTTCCAGCCCATCTAATGTGACCTTATCCACAATCGTTACATCTTTTCCGGCTTCGATTTCTTTCTTGCCGTTCTTGTCCGTAGCAGTCGTATGGATTTTGATGATACGTTCTGTGATAAGAACAGTCTGCCCCTCATCGTTGATGTCTTTGTGTTCTGCAACCTTGACAGGTTCTTTCGGGTTGCTCATATCGTATAATTCTTCAAAAGTAACAAGGTTCTGACCGCCAAGAGATGAGCCATCAAAGTTGTAAGTAATCTTAACCGTCATTTTTTCGTTGTCAGCAGTAAAGGTATAATCACTGTCTACACGTTTCCCGTCAATCAGAAGTTCGGCGTTTTCTTCCTTTACCATTTGCCAGCCGGAAAGTTTATATTTTCTGCCTGTTTCCAATCCATCAAGTGTGACTTCGTCCACGATCTTGATGTCTTTTCCGGCAACAATCATCTTTTCGCCTGTTTTCTTGTCGGTAGCTGTGGTATGGATTGTGATTTCTTTTTCGTATTCATCGGTAAGCGTACCTAAATCAATGGTCACTTTATTTCTGGATACGACTATCTCAAAAGCTGGAATCAGCTTAAATCCGGCGTTGGAATCACACTTTAATTCCTCAATCACATAGGTATCATAGAGTAATGCACCTTTGCTGTCGTCTGGTTCAGAAGTTCCAAACCATACACCGTCCTCACTGGATTTTCCGGCATTAGTATTGACCTTATGGGAAGCCCAGCTTGAAGCAGTGGAAAACTGCCCGTTTTTGTCCGTGACTACAATATGGGATTCTCCCGTTGTCTTGCTTGTAATTCTGAATGGAACACCTGCAAGACGTTTGTGTGTACCTGCACCGATTTTTACACCCTCAATATCGCCACGCTTAATCTGGTTGTAGACAGAGTGGGATTTGTCAGTCAAGTCCACGATTTTTCCATCTTCCGTGATAGAAAAGTCGATTGCTTTTGCACCGTCTGTTAAGTAACCCTCTGGTGCTTTGCTTTCTTCTAATCTGTAATTTCCGTAAGGGAGTAAATCAGCAGAAGTAGAAGCAATTCCGTCAATGCCTGTCTGAATTTTCTTTACGGTTTCATTTTTGTTATATAATTTTCCCTCAACCAGTACAGGGCTATCATTTAAGGAAATGATGTTGAACTCTGTGTACTGTAAGGTCGCACTTCCCTGTGCTTTGGTATCCTTTGTTTCAAGGTCACGTTTCTGGATTTTCACACCGCCACGGATAACCTTATCGGATACGGAATACTGATTGCTTCCAGAGAGTACGGCAAGTTCGCCAGCTTCGGAAATCTGTGTAAGGTATGTTCCCTTAATCTGTTCAGAACTTCCGTCAGCCTGCATATATGCACCCTCTAATAAATAACCGTTTGGTGCTTTTGTTTCTGTGACAGTGAGTGTACCAAGTGGCAGTACATTTTTTCCGTCTTGTGTATAGAAGCTGTCGCCGGATACCTTGTAGCTGTCAGCAAGTCTGGATACATAATGGATAGTTCCGTCACTATCTTTTTCGGCAACGGTTTTGCTTGTCCATGTACGGGTAGCCTTTGCAGGAAGATTATCTGCATTGTAGTATCCGTCATAATAGCTCCATGTGAACTCTGCATCCTCTAAAGAAGCATTTCCCTGTGGAGTAGATTTTCCTGTTTCCATGTCAATCTTAAATAAATCAATCAAAGTTTCTGTGACCTTTGGAGTGTCAGCAACAGTCAAAGTCGCTGTTTTTCCAACTTCCACATTTAAAGCATGGACAGTAGAATCCAGCTTATATCCTTTTGGAGCAGAAAGTTCTTTGATGTAAACTGTTCCGGCTTTAACCTCAACTTCTTTTGTATCGCCGTTTCCATCGGCAGTAAGTGTGGCAAGCTGGCTGTTACAGCTCTTATCAGAATAGACACCAAATGTCGCACCCTCAAAGGAATAGTTGGCGTTGCCATCTGTGACCGTGGGATTGGAAGAAGTCTTTTTAACCTTTGCATTTCCCACATTTAACTTCGCCCAGAACTGTCCGATGTCCTGTCCTTCGCCAGTATAAATGTAACCGCCACATTCATAGCGTCCTTTGTTTGCTTTCACAAATGCTTTCGCACCAGCATACACTTCATTCTGTACTGCCTGTGAGATTTCATTATAGGAAGCTCTGACGTTATCGCACTGCCAGCCGAGTTGTTCACTCAATCTCTGCCAGACAACACACTGTTCCAACAGATAACCTTGTTTGTAATTCAAGTTCGTATGAGAAGCGGTATATTGCTTGACGTACTCTAAGGAAAGAGCAACGTCTGCAATCTGATCGCTACTCATACGGGTGCTTGCGTCAGAACGTGTTTTATATCCATTCTTGAAATTGGTGTTGATGTCCACGCAGTAGGCAGTTTCGCCCTCAACTTTCATGTGTCCCTCATTGAATGTAGATTTGATAGAACCATCATTCATAACGTGTTCAATGTAGCCGACACGTTCTGCTGATTCTGTCCAGTATTGATTGCCGGAAGCATGAACCGCCGTCACTGGTAATGCCGTGAGAATGGTTGCAAAAGCAAGCGTTCCTGTCAGCAATCGCTTTACTAGCTTATTCATATTTTCTCTTTCTCCTTTCGATTTTGGGTATGAAAAAAGACGCTCATTTCTGAACGACTGGAAATAGAAAAGGAACGCCAAAAGTGTACGTTCCATAGTCTATAAAATATTTAATTTTTCTCTCTGGTGTGCTATCTGACGCCAATTTTGACCCCAAATTTCTGAAAAATGACGATTTTTGATGAACAGCTACAAATTTTCAAAATCCGTGAAACCCTTGTAACTAGGGCGTTACGGGACTATATGAAACTAGACAAAACCAACGTCACAATAACAAGCATTGAGTGCTAATTATTTGTGAAGATTTTGTGAACGCTACGAGCCATGCAAAATAGTGAAAATAACGCCCTGCAAGTTTACTTGCAAGGGCGTCTATTTTTGCTATTTTATAGGGCGACAGCCATACAGCGAGGGAAGTCTTTCCCGAGCTGTGCATGGCGTATGCCACTACTTCACAGAGATTTTTCACTTGCTTTCGCACAGGTTTTTCTTGGTTTGACCACATTTTTACAACAGCGGCTCCTTTCTCCACCACGATACAAAAATACCACCCATAGTCTCGTTTGGGTGGTACTTTGTGTAAAATTGGCAGTCCATTATTAAGTTTTTTATTATGTTCCCTTTGTACACCCTTGCAAGTATTGTTCTATTACAAATTTTCATTTTTATATCATTTTTTTACTATTAGCATAAACGCCTGTCTTTTTATCTCTCATAAAAATCATAATCTTCTTCTAATTTAATTGACTTAGCATCCATTCTTTCTATTAGAATAAATCTCTGATTTTCTAAAAACATTATCAGTTCGTCTATACTTCTTTCCTCTCCCTGGACTTCCATTTCTACTGAGCCATCATACAAATTTCTCACCCAGCCTGTAAGTCCTAATTGCCTTGCTTTATAAACTGAATAATATCTAAATCCTACACCTTGAACTCTTCCATAAAAAAATATATGTTTTCTAATCTTTTCATTCATAAAATTATCCACCTTGTCCTTTTATTTTTAATTCTATTTTTATCATTTAAATTTTAATCTTGTTATATTCTTTGTGTTTTATTATAAACTAAAAGCTGCCTACTTACCAACCAAACCTGTAAATAGACAGCTTATTTATTATAATATTTTTTATTGTTCTTTTTCTCTTTCGTAATCTATAAACATTAGTATAAATGCAAAAAATAAAAGTGCTGAGCAACATAATATTGCTTTCTCTGCAAATATTTTTATAAAGGAATTTCCTATTATAGCTCCACAAATAAAGCAGATAATAATTCCATAATATAATAAAGCTTTCTTTAAATTCTCAATATCTCTATCCTGTAAATAATTACATAAATTCTGAGTTCCACTTCTCATATTTCCAATACACATTGTCGTGGCAATTCCGTTTCCTCTTATTTTTCTAAAGCTCTCAACCTGTATTCCACATGCAAATGATGTTAATGAATTTGCAAGCAGATTCATATTTTGTGGAAAGAATGCTACTCCAAGTAATATAAGTGCTTCTACCAAAACTGCTGCCTGTCTCCAATGAAGTAAATTCAAATCTTTTTTATGCACAATCTCAGCTAACGCAATCCCTAATGCGAAAGCTAATACCGGGAGGAAATATCTCATTGCCACTGAAAAATTTCCCTCAGATAAATTTACACCAAATAACAACATATTTCCTGTCTGTGCATTAGCAAATACCTGATCTCTTTCTATGTATGAGTATGCATCCATAAATCCACCTGACACAGCAAGAAGCATTCCAAGTCTTATTGTTTCTGACATTTGCCTAGTCTTATTCATTTCAATCACTCCTATAATTGTATTTTCATCACATTTATTTGATGTTTTTTGAATAAATCCGTTAAAATCTAATTTGTTTATTTTATTTTCTTATATGGTATTTAAATAAAAAATTTTTACCAAACACGATTATAGATATCTTATAAGCATACGTCAAGCCATATGCTTATGCTATTTTGAAAATATCAATTAAAAACATCATTGAAAGACCATAATATGTTACTACAGCTACTAAATCATTTACCGTAGTAATTAAAGGTCCTGAAGCTACTGCCGGGTCAATTTTTATTTTGTGGAAAAACATTGGTATAACCGTTCCAACCATACTTGAAATAACCATTGCAACGATTAAAGCTGCTCCTACACAACCTGAAATCATAAATGAATTTAACCATCCATAGTTCTTAAATAAATGTATGTATACTCCAAGAAATGTAAGTGCCATTATTGCCAACAGTACTCCATTTAATAGCCCTATTTTTATTTCTTTGCTTAGTAATCCTATCTTCTGTTTTCCCGTTAGGTTTTCGTCCATTAAAACACGAATTGTAACTGCAAGAGACTGTGTTCCTACATTTCCCGCCATATCTAATACCAAAGACTGAAAACATATTACTATTGGAAGTATTGCTACAACAGATTCAAACATTCCAACAACTGAAGATACTGCCATTCCGAGGAAAAGCAAAGCTATAAGCCATGGAAGTCTCTTTTTTGTACTTTTAATTACACTTTCCTGCAAGTCATCCTCTTCTGTTAAACCGGCTAACTTAGCATAATCATCTCCCATCTCATCATCTACCATTTCTACAATATCTTCTGACGTAATTACACCAATTATAAATCTGTCTGCTGATAAAACCGGAATGGAATCCTCAGCGTATTCAACTATTCTATCTATGCAATCTTCAATTTTCTCATGTCCATATACAAACGGATACGAATGACTAATCAAATCATCTAACTTATCATATTCTCTGGCAATAATTAAATCCTTTAAATCTATTGCTCCAAAAAATTTTTTATTTTCATCCATCACATATATTGTTGTAATGTTATCATTCTCTCCTGCCTGTTTTACCAATTCGCTCATTGCCTGACGGATTGTGAGATTATTGCTTATACATACAAAGTTAGTTGTCATACAACTACCGATTTCGCTATCATCAAATGATAAAATCATTCTTACATCAGCAACTGCATCTCCATCTAACTTTTTTACAATCTCTTTTCTCTTTGAATCCTCTAAATGCTCAAGTACATCTACAGCATCATCAGAATCCATAAGGGAAATTACCTTAGCCGCACTCTCCACTGATAACTCATCAAAATATTGTCTGGTATTTTCTTCTAAATAGCTAAATATTTCAGAAATTCTTTTTGCACCTAAAATCGGATATAATTTTTTTCTTTCATCTTCCGATAATTTTTCCAACGCATCTGCAATATCATTTTCATGATAATTAGATATTTGTTCAAGTAATTCTTCTTTATCTAAATCACTTCTTATTAAATTTACAAGTTCTTCTACATAATTATTTCTTACAACTGTCTTTTCCATGTCAGCCTCCTCTTTACCTGCTTAATTTAAGCATACAAAAAACACTACTCCAGATTTCTCTTAAGTAGACCGTTTAGTTACATTGCTGTGACGTAAAGGCATAAATCTGATGCAGTGTTATTAAAGGCGTATATCTATATTATGTAGCTAAATAAGTCTCATAGATAGCCACATATTTATATGCCATCGCTTTTCACTGTATATATAACTTCGCCCTGTACTATCGCAACTATCCATGAAACTCACCTCCATTTACTTTCTTTTTCTCCGATATTCTAACACCGGATTCTGATAAATTCAACTTTCAAATAAATATTTACATAAATTTAACACATTCTTTTTATGATAATAATTTACATTTTACATTACTGATTTCTGCTGGGCAGAATAAATCGAAGCATTTCCATTAACTATGTACGCAACTGCACACACGATAACAAACGGTAACATATTTGTTCCTCCAAATACTTCTATTCCTATCATTATTGGTGCAATTAAAGTATTTGTCGCACTTCCAAATACCGCTGCATAACCAAGCGCACCACACACTATAGGAGATATTCCAAATAAGCTGCCTAAAACCACTCCTAATGTTGCTCCTATTGAAAACAGCGGTGTTACTTCACCACCCTGAAATCCTATTGCTAAGGTTACAATTGTAAATAGCAATTTTAAAATCCAATCATAATAATATACTTCATTTCCACCTAATGCCTCTGATATAAGATTTGTACCAAGTCCTGTATATCTTCCTGAAAAAATAAATAGAAGGCATATTGCAAGTGGAATAGAAATTATACCGATTCGCATGTATGGATTTGCAATTTTTTCACTCATAAATTTCTTTGATTTCTGTAAAAATACAGAAAAAAGTCTTCCTACAATACCAAATGCAATTCCTAAAACAATTATAGCAATTCCATTTTTTGCATCCGTCATATTAATTGTCTGATTTAAATTGACTTCAAACTTTTCAAGTCCTAAAGTATGCGATGTGAAAGAAGCGACAAATGCCCCTATCATTGCAGGAAGTATAGCTTCGTAATCCATATAGCCTGCAACTATTACTTCAATTGCAAAGAACACAGCTGTAAGCGGTGTCTGAAAAAGTCCACCAAATCCTGCTGCCATACCTGTTATAAGCATTACTTTACTATTATCAGGCATTTTTAATTTTTTTCCAAAAGCATGTGATAATGTTGCTCCTATCTGTACTGCCACACCTTCTCTTCCGGCACTTCCGCCAAACAAATGTGTTATCCATGTTCCAACCATTACAAGTGGTACAAGTGCTAACGGAATAGAATTTCTCTTTTGCTGCCTTGTTTCAAACACAAGGGTCATTCCTTTTAAACTAAGTTCATTAAACTTATGATACATCCATGTAATAAATAATCCGGCAATTGGTAAAAAAGGAAGTAAAAACTTATAATTTTTATTTCTAAAATCAGATATTTCTATCAATCCTCTTCCGAAAATTGTATCAATTATTCCTACAATTATCCCTACAATTATCGCCATTATTATGTACTTAAATACCAATATTGTTTTTATATCAACTTCATTTTTATCTTTCATTATGCCAACTTTATTTTCGGATTTCATTTTTCTTTGCTCCTTAATTTGGAAAGTATTTTAACTTCCAGTTACTTTCAATTTTTCTTCATTCTTTTCAATTCAGGCATTACTGTTGCAAGCATTGTAATAAAACACATACTTCCACCTATTACATTTGATATTGGTTCTGCCATAAACACACCATCTGTTCCCATATTAAATACATAAGGGAGTGTATATGTAAGCGGAGCTACAATAATTACCTTTCTTAGCAAAGAGAAAAATATTGCCTGTTTCTTTTTGTTTAATGATTTAAACACTGTCTGTCCTATGTACTGTAAATCCATAAATATGAATGCAGCAAAATATATTTTAAGTGCAGGCACTGCATCTTTAAATAATGTTTTATCAGAACTAAATATACCTATTATAAATTCTGGTTTTGTTATAATAATTCCCCACATAACAGCTGTATAGATAAGTACTAAGCACATCATTACTTTAATTGATTTCTTTACATTGTCTGCCTTCCCGGCACCATAATTAAAACTTAATATTGGCGACGCGCCCTCATTTATTGCATAAATAGGCGTTTCAATCATTTGTCTTGCACTTGATATAATTGTCATTACTGACACATATACATCTCCACCTGTAACAGATAAAACATTATTACAGCAAATTGAAACAAGACTATTTGTTAACTGCATAATAAATCCTGCCGTTCCAAGGCTTACAATATTTTTTGCAAAATAAATGCACTTTTTAATTTCTGTTTTTCGAATAAATCTGACTTTATATTCAGTTTTCTTTCTTAATATATAAAGCACAAAAACTGCAGACATAAACTGTGAAACAACTGTTGCAATTGCTGCCCCTTCAATTCCCATATTTAAAGCAAATATAAATATAGGATCAAGCACTATATTTGCAATCGCTCCTATGGCAACCGATATCATTCCCGTAGTTGCATATCCCTGTGCATTAATAAAAGGATTCATCCCGGTTGAAATCATAGATGGAATTGTTCCTATCAGATAAATTATCATATATGGATATGCATATGTAATCGCACTGTCTGATGCACCAAATAAATATAAAATTGGCTTTGCAAATAAAATTCCAACAGCCATTAAAATTATTCCGCCAAAACAAAGCATTGAAAAAGAAGTATTCATTATAATTGCAGCTTTTTCATTTTCTTTCATTCCTCTTTTAATTGAGAAAATTGGTGCTCCACCACTTCCAAACAGATTACTGAAAGCTGTTATTATTATAATTATCGGAAAACACAATCCAACTGCTCCTAAAGCAGTTGTTCCTATTTTAGGAATTCTTGCAATATAAATTCTATCAACAATGTTATACAAAAGACTTAAGATTTGTGCAATCAGCATTGGAATGGCAGCATTTAAAATATTACTTGTTATTTTTCCGTTTTCAAAATCTATTCGTTTCATAAAATAAAATTCCTGTTTTCTTCAAATTTTAATGTGTAATACTATTTAGTTCTAAAATAATTAGCATTAATCAATACATAAAGACTTAATTACTTTTAACCTAAATTTATTTTTCAATTTCTTTAAATATTAATACCGGCTTTGCATTTTCTTTATGCTCTCCGATTATTTTTTCCATCCAAACCATATTATACCATCTGTTAAACTTATAACCACATTTTTTAAACTCTCCAACAAATCTATATCCTAAATGTTCATGATAGCTTACACTGTTTTTAGTAAGATATTCATCTTCAACTTCAGGATATCCGATACATGCATATAAATTAGTAATATTTTGCTTTTTAAGTGCCTTTTCAAGCGTTTCATATAATTTTTTGCCACTCCCCTTATGTCTTGAATCTTTATCCATATATATTGTCATCTCAACCGCCCAGTCATAAGCTGCTCTATCTTTAAATGTATTTGCATATGCATATCCGATTATTTTTCCATTTTCTTCATATACAAAATATGGGTATTTTTCTGTTATTGTTTCTATTCTTTTTCTAAATTCATCTACCGTTGGTACATCATATTCAAATGTAATTGCTGTATTTTCTACATAATATGAATATATTCTTAATAGTTCTTCCACATCATCTAATCTTACTGTTCTAATCATTTTATTCTCCTGTAAAATATGTATAGCCCCCGCCCTTCGGTCGGCGGCTATTCGTCGGAAACATTTATATAAAATGAACTTCGTTCATTTTGTTTTCTCCTAAAATTACTAACTATATTTATTTTTATTATTGTAAAATCGTGACATAATTAAAAAAAGTGCATTTGTCACCGCCGGTCCAAATTTCCAAAGATATTTTACTTTAGAAGTGAAACTTATAATAGTAAAATATCTTTGAAAATTCAGGACTGTTGCGAGTGGCAAGCAGCGAGAGCGTTCTTTCTTTAATTATGTCACGATTTCACTTATAATTAAATTTTCAAATTATCATAAATACATTTTTTCAAAATCTCTCCATTATCTTTTTCTAATACTCTTCCTATTCCATCAGAAATGAATATATTTCCTTCTTTTCCTTTGGTATACATTGCGTTTAGTTTCTCCCAATCAACTACACATATCGGTTGTATGATATTTTCTTCTTCTCCATTTGTTATTAATGTATCTTCAGATGCATACGGACCATAGTCCTCTAAAAAATATGCAAATACTCCTGAAATTTCTTTGTTATGGTCATTTTCAATTCCATATAATCCTACAAATTTAAACCTCTCTATTTTAGGTATAAACTTTTTTCTTTTACCATCTTTATCTAATCTTAAAAGTTCTTCTGATAATTCTTTATAGGCACATTTTCTATAAGTATCTATACTTAATCCCGTGTCAAATTCATCTTTTGGAACACTTTCATATGTCATATGTCCTCCGAAAGTATCATATATATGACTATTCTTTTTGACATTCCTTCCTTTTTTTATTTGTTTTTCTGTTTTATCAGTTAAAATAATTTTCCCATCAGGAAGTACAGCTACAATAATTGAAGTAGCATGTAAAACAGGCGGATTTGTGTGTGCCTTTGTTCTATCTATTTTTCCTATTGTTAATATTTTATTGTCTTTTTGTTCTAAGATAGGTAAATATTCTATTACCATTTTATCCTCCA
This sequence comes from Eubacterium sp. LMAG:50, assembly GCF_008680265.1. Lineage (NCBI taxonomy): Bacteria > Bacillati > Bacillota > Clostridia > Eubacteriales > Eubacteriaceae > Eubacterium > Eubacterium sp. LMAG:50. The sequence continues at coordinate 155,418 of NZ_NALP01000004.1, forward strand.
CCATATATTCATAATTACAAACATTACTTTTATTTGTAATAAACTCCTTGTTTTTATTCGTCATCTCTTCAATCAACAAAGTTCTAACAATTATCCAATACTTATACATTTTTATGCTCATTATAACACACTTTCATTAATTTCAATTGCTAAACTCCTTCTTAAATTTTCCTCTTGACACGAGTCCGTAATCGGACTATACTTCTACGAGTACGAAATCAGACTTAAATTTAAAGAAGAGGATGGTAAATAATGAAAACAGATAATTATCCAAATATGAGTCCTGCACTCATCGAATTTAATCATATCTATAAAGATTTTAATGATATTTATCATGATTTAGCAATTAAGCTTAATATGTCAGACAGCATTTTTGATATATTTTATTATCTTTGCGAAGCCGGCGACGGTTGTATGCAGCGTGATATTTGCCGTTCTTCATGTCTTCCTAAGCAAACTGTTAATTCATCAATCAGAAAACTTGAACAACAGGGCTATCTTACATTAACACCCGGAAAAGGTCGTGGAATGTATATTTATTTAACTGAAAGCGGGAAGCAATTTGTTTCTGAAAAAATATATCCCGTCATAGAAATGGAAAATAACGCTTTTTCTTCTCTTAAAAATGAGGAATGTGAATTAATGCTTAAATTATACCGAAAATACAATTCTGCTTTAAGAGAAGAATTGTCAAAACTATAAGGAGATTATAATGCAAATACAATTATCAGATCATTTTACATTAAATAAATTATTAAAATTTGTTCTACCATCAATAATAATGATGATTTTTACATCCATTTATGGTGTTGTAGATGGTTTATTTGTTTCAAATTTTGTTGGGCGAACTGCTTTTGCAGCAATTAATCTTGTTATGCCTCTTTTAATGGGACTTAGTGCCATTGGTTTTATGATAGGTACCGGAGGTAGCGCCATTGTTGCAAAAACTCTTGGTGAAAATGAACCCGAAAAGGCAAATGAATACTTTTCATTTCTCGTTTACGCTACATTAATTGGTGGTTTACTATTCTCACTTTCAGGTTTCTTTTTCGTTAAACCTCTTGTAACCGCCCTTGGTGCCGAAGGTGAATTACTTAATAATTGTGTTTTATATGCAAGAATCAGTTTTGCATCATTAACGTTTTTTATGTTGCAAAATGTTTTTCAAAGTTTTTTCGTTACTGCTGAGAAACCAAAGTTAGGTTTATTTGTTATTATAGCTGCGGGTGTAACAAATATGATTCTTGACTTTTTATTTATTGCTGTTCTTAATTTTGGTCTCGCAGGTGCAGCTCTTGCTACTGTTTGTGGTGAATGCATCGGTGGACTTATCCCTATTTTTTATTTTTCAAGAAACAACAGCAGTAAATTAAAATTAGGAAAAACACATTTTAATTTAAAAATATTGATTAAGACCTGCACAAATGGTTCTTCTGAGTTAATGACAAATTTATCAAGCTCAATCGTTAATTCTATCTACAATTATCAGTTGATGAAATTTGCCGGAGAAAACGGTGTTGCAGCATATGGAACCATTATGTATGTTAATTTTATATTTATTGCAATATTCCTAGGCTATTCTATTGGAAGTGCTCCTATAATAAGTTTTCACTATGGAGCTAAAAATGATAATGAACTAAAGAATTTATTTAAGAAAAGCATTAGTCTTATTGGCTCATGGGGTATTATGTTATTTGTAATCGCACAATTAATTGCAGGACCTCTTGCCAAATTGTTTGTCGGTTATAACGCTGACCTATTTCTCATGACTAAACATGGTTTCCAAATATTTTGCTTTGCTTTTTTAATTAATGGCTTTAATATATTTGGTTCATCATTCTTTACTGCTTTAAATAACGGTTTAATATCTGCTGCAATTTCGTTTTTAAGAACGCTTGTATTCCAATTATCTGTAGTACTTATTCTTCCTATGATTTTGGGAATAAATGGTATATGGATTTCAGTAGCAATTGCAGAATTATTAACATTATGCGTAACTGTTACATGTTTAATTAGAAAAAGAAAAGTTTACCATTATATTTAAATATTTTTTACACATCGAAGTTTTCTTTTGGCAAAGCACTTATACAATGTTCTATGTTGGCAAAAAATATTCTAAATTTATAATTGTAAATCCTATGTATTTTCAATATTCACGTATATAAAAAATACGGGTATTCTAAGTTTGTGATATGTGTTCTAAATTTTTACACATATCAGTTAAAACCTGAATATCCGTATTTTTATTAATTTGTAATTATATCTTTTACATAATATTTTATTTTTAATAACTAATTACATTTTATCAAAACTATTTATTTGTAGTCATTTATTAACTTACTTTCTTTACTTTTGAATAAGCACCGTATGTTACTTTGCCATCAATAAGTTTATAAGCTCTTACTTTAACATAGTATGTCTTTTTAACATTTATTTTCTTAACTGTCACTGTAGCTTTTGATGTAATTACTGTCTTTGTTTTCTTAGCCACAAATTTCTTTGATGTTGAATATTTAATCTGATATCCTTTGACACCGGCCTGTTTTCTAATGGCAATCTTCATAGACTTCTTTGCTTTTTTAATCTTTGAAATCTTTGCTTTTGCCGGTGCACTTACAGTTTCTGTTGTAGGTGTTGTTACAGTAGATGTATTTGCTGTAGGTGTTTTGTCTGTTACAGGTGTAGTTACTTTTTTATTTGCAAGTAATTTATTCATTAATGAATCGTAAGCCTTTGCCAAATCATATGTAGCTTCATATGTTTCATATACATCGCTTCTGTCAACTTCTGTAGCCTCTGCATATTTATTTAACAATACATTTACCTTACCATTTGGATAAACTGTGTACTCGCTAAAATCAATGCTATCAGTTTTATCAATTAATTCATCTAAGAATTTATCAACGTTCTTATCCTCTAATGCAGGAACTGTAGATGGCTGTTTTCTTATGCTCTCTCCTGCTGTCTGTTCATAAGAATATGCAATTTCAATAAGCTTTTCTTCATTTCCATAACTTGTAAATAATGACATACCAAGTGGCATTTCTGTTTCATATCCATTATCCGGGTCAGCTTTAGCAAATCCCATTGGAATCATCATATCAGGTAATCCTGCTACAGGTCCAAAGTAATTTATATATGAAGCTGCATTATTTTTGTTGTTAGAAGTTGTTTCAATATCTGCCACATCTGTCTGTGATACATATGCAACTGCATCAATATCTTGCTCTTTCAAAATGTTAGAAATTGTTGTTCTGAAATTAACCATTCCATTCCAGCATGACTGCCAGTTTTCTGTAGTTCTTGGATTTGTCATTGTCGAAAAATCTTCAATTGGATTTCTAATACTTATATTAGTATAATCTTCTCCATATTTATAATTATTGATTAATTCATATGCAGTTTTAATAGGTGCTGCAGGTCCAAGCGATGCAAAGTATGTATCTAAATCCCATTCAAATACATTTGCATAAGGTGCTGCCTGTCTAAGAGAAGTAATAAGTGATTCAGGAATATACTGTGAAATATCTACTAATTCAGCGCCTCCTGCTTCCAAATTTTCCTTTGCTTTCTCAACCATGTCACTAATTTTACTGTCTAATTCTGTAGTTCTTTCACCCGCATCATAATCATCATTTGCCACATAATATCCAAATGAATTTGACAAATAACCTATTTTCTTTCCTTTTAAGCCATCTGCTTTAAGTCCTGATTCATATCCGTTTGCAGGTTTTAATGAATCTGCATTTGCATCAACTGTATAACTGTCATTAGCATCTGTTCCCGCAATTGCTGTCATAATTGTTGCCAAATCTTCTGCACTCCTACAAATAGGTCCTGTTACATCTCTATCTCCATTAAGCGGAACAACGCCATCAATTGATGTTAATCCTTTTGAAGGTCTTAAGCCATACAAATTAGAGAATGATGACGGACGTCTAATTGATGAACCTGTATCTGTTCCTAAACCTGCTGTTGCAAAATTTGATGTTATGGCAACTGCTGTACCTCCTGAAGAACCTGCTGCTGTTCTTTCTGTGTCGTATGCATTATGAACAGCTCCTCCTAATGTTGAACGGGAATTTGAACCACTTGATGCAAACTCAGACATATTTGCCTTTGCTAATATAATTGCGCCTTCTTCTTTTAATTTTTTAACCGCATAAGAGTCATCAGGTGCAATTGAATCTTTCAATGCCTTACATCCTGCACTTGTCGGCATACCTTCAACATCGTAATTATCTTTTACAATAATTGGGATACCATGAAGTTTTCCTTTTATTTTTCCTGCCGCTCTTTCCTTATCTAATTCTTTTGCCTCATCCAAAGCTTTTGAATTAATTGTAATAATAGAATTTAAATTAAGCGATTTATCGTATGCATTTATTCTGTCTATATACATCTGTACTAACTGCTCTGCAGTAAGTTCTCCTTTTTCCATTGCCGTTTCCAATTCACTAATGGAAGCATCCATTAAATCAATTGTAGTGAAAATACTTTCAAGTTTTCCTACTTCATTTGATGATGCACTTACTGTAGTTGCAACATCTGCATTTACTTTAACAGGACTAACAGTAACGCCGGGTATTGATGTTCCTACTAAAGCAATTGTCATCACAATTGTTCCAATACTTTTCTTTAACATTTCTTTTCTCATAGGCTTTTTTCTCCTTGTATAATATGTATTGTCGCATAACTTTGGTCAGCGGCTAATCATGGGAAACATTTGAAAATAAACTTCATTTATATTTGTTTCTTTCATGATTTAATAACGAAAAAAATAAGACGTTTTTCATTACACAATGTGCAAATCCAAACGTCCTTGTTTGTTATTTATTTCGTTAGGCGGTACTATAACATCATATTTTTTAATTGTCACTAATTTTTCATACTTTTTTTACTAAATTTACTTATCACATTCCTAAATAAACTATCCCCTTTCAAAATTAAAAATATAAATAAATTAAATAACTGTTTTAATTTATTTTTTCAACTACTACTTTGACTCCCTGAATTATAACGGTTGGCACAAATGCTAATGCAATTATTTCAATAATCTGAATACCCGTTAACGGAGCAATCATAAACATTGAATGCATAAATTTTACAAAAATTACAAATCCAAGCATTAAAGTTCCTATAGCAAATGCTGCTACACTCCATAAATTACTTTTAATTCCAATTTTAAAAATAGAGCTTTCACTTCTACAATTAAATCCATGAAATAATCTGGCAAGTGTTAATGTTGCAAATGCCATTGTACTTGCAGTAAGCGGATTAATCTTATCCCCTATATAAAAAGCACTTAATGTTACAGTTCCTATTAATATACCGTAAACAATTAACTTTATAGATATATTTCGTGTAAAAATGCCTGTCTTAGGATTTCTTGGTTTCTTCTTTAATAATAAGTTATCAGATGGCTCCATCCCAATTGCAAGTGCCGGCAATGAATCAGTAAGCAAATTAATAAATAGCAAATGAACCGGTTTAAATGGAACGTCTAATGCCATTAATGAACAATAAAGTACTACTAAAATAGCTGCCAAATTTCCGGATAATAAAAACAATATTGCGTTCAAAATATTTCTATATACATTCCTTCCATTTAAAACTGCTTTAATAATAGTTGCGAAATTATCATCTGCTAAGATCATATCAGCAGCGTTTTTTGAAACTTCTGTTCCTGTTATTCCCATAGCTATTCCTATATCCGCTTTCTTTAAAGCAGGCGCATCATTTACACCATCTCCTGTCATTGCAACTATATTTCCTTTGTGTTGCCATGCATCGACTATTCTTATTTTGTTTTCAGGTGATACCCTCGCATATACAGATACATTATCTAATACATTTTCAAGCTCATCATCCGTCATTTCATCAACTTCTTTACCTGTAAGTGCCACATCTCCTTCTTTATATATTCCTATAGATTTTGCTATGGCTGTGGCTGTTACTTTATGGTCACCTGTAATCATTATAGGCTTAATTCCTGCCTCTTTTGCTTTCTTTACTGCCTCCATTGATTCTTCTCTCGGCGGGTCTATCATTGAAACTAAACCTATAAAAGTATAATCATGCTCGCTTTTTGTTGATAAGCAATGGCACTCTTCACATTCCTTATATACAAATGCAAGAACCCTAAGTCCATTCTCCGAAAAAATTCGATTTTGTTTTATAATCTTTTCTTTGTCTTCTTTTGTTATTTTTCTGACTCCATTGCTTGTCGAAATATTTTCGATTCTATCAATTAAAACATCTACTGCCCCTTTTGTAAGGATAGTTGGTACTTTATGAATTTCATATTTGCTACTCATAAGTTTTCTTTCGGAGTCAAATGGAATTTCTTCTAATCTTGGCATCAAAATTCGTATATCTTCATCTGAAATTCCCATTTTATGCAAATCTGTTTTCTTAACCATTTCAAGCAAACAAGTCTCTGTAGGATCTCCAATATTATTTCCGCCCTGGATTGATGAATCATTATTTAAAATTGCATCATATAGCAAATACCTGTGTAACTGATTATTAACATCCAATTCTTCGGGAATAATGCATTGGCCATCTATATAGATCTGCTGTACAGTCATTTTATTCTGTGTTAGTGTTCCTGTTTTATCCGAGCATATTACAGAAACGCAACCTAAACTTTCCACTGCCTTTAATTCCTTTATAATTGCATTATCCTTTGCCATTTTTCTCGTTCCCATAGCCTGAACAATTGTTACTATTGAACTTAACGCCTCAGGAATTGCTGCTACAGCTAATGCAACTGCAAACATAAGTGAATCGAGTATTTTATTTCCCTGCCACAATGAAAGGCCAAACACAACAACACTTATTCCCATAATTATTAATGCAAGTTTTTTACTAAAATTATCAAGGCTTATCTGCAAAGGAGTCTTTTTATCCTGAGTCATATTCATTAAATCAGCAATTTTTCCCATTTCAGTATTCATTCCTGTAGCAGTTACTAAAACATTTGCCCTTCCATAAGTAACAAGACTTCCTGAATAAACCATATTGCATCTGTCAGCTAATGATACTTCACTTTGAATATTTTTATCAAATTTATCAACATTCGTTGACTCTCCCGTAAGCGAGCTTTCATTTACCTGCAATGAATAATTTTCAATTATTCTTCCATCGGCTACAATCATATCTCCAGTTTCTAAAATTAAAATATCCCCGGGAACAACATACTTAGATTCTAATTCCTGTTTTATTCCATTTCTAAGGACTTTTGTTTTAGGTGCTGATAATTCTTTCAAAGAATCTAATGATTTCTCAGCTTTTACATACTGAACAGTCCCTAATATTGCATTCATAACTATAACTACTATTATTACAACTGTACTTTCTGAATTTCCTGTCATCATAGACACTACGGCGGCTATAATAAGAATAATTACAAGCAAATCCGCAAATTGTTCTAAAAACACTCTTGCAACACTTTTTTTCTTTTTCGAAATTAATATGTTTTCACCATACTTTTCAAGATATTCACTTGCTTTTTCATCATTTAGTCCCTTCGAATTTCCATACTCATTAAATAATTCTTCTTTTGTTTTTTGATACACTTCTTTCATAGCAACCTCCTGATAATAAAAAAGAGACCTTTTGTGCATAAACATTGCACAAAAAGTCTCGTTTAACTTACTTAAATTTAATTAATTATCAAATGATAATCTTATAAATCAAAAATAGTTCTCTGACCTCCGGTTCTTATAGAACGTACTGACGAAAATCAGAACATGCATTGCATGCAACTACTCCCTCTCTGTTATAAAAAATTTATCATAATTTAGTATATGTGTCAATCAGAAAATATCCCCATATTTCGCCTAATTTTTGCTCTCTGTTTTCAAAATAATATTTTTCTATTGTATAACTATCTTTGTACTCTTCCAATCCTTTTAATCTTTTTATTCTGCGAAGTTTAATTCCACATACATCGCATATCTGCTCAATTCCTGCTTCCACAATTATATTTGACACCCTTATTTCTTTTGGTGCTCCAAATCGAAAAATAAAACCTATCAAAACATATTTTGGCGAAAGATTCAGACTCTCCTGCATGTTAAGCATCAAAAAGCTATTTACCCCCTCATAACCTTCATAGACAACTATTCCATAACAATAGTAGCAACCTTACCTGAACCTACTGTTCTACCACCTTCACGGAATTATTTCATCATTGTCTGGTATATCTTGTTTTATTTTCGTTGTTTCCATTGTGTATTGTTGCTGTTTATGTTGTCATTATTTCTACTTGCGTGAGAAAATGACGACAGTTTGACGACACTTTCTTACTACTTATTTCCAATTGTCAACTTGGGATACCAAATGTACGATATAACTATGCTCTACTATCAACAAGCATATGAAAAAAGGCTGGCTTCATCAAAGGCGTTAAACGAATTACACTCTTTATTCCTTAAATAAGAAAACTCCTTCCAATATTACACATAATAATGCAATACCTAACCCAAAGAAATTACACGTATGTACATTATATATACCAATAAAATTTCCCAATATTTCACTTAATGCAAAAGAAGTAACAATAACACATTCAATAACAAAATGATTACATTTTCCTAATTCATTCTGCTTTCTTTTTTTCAAAAAATCGAATACAACAAAGCAAATAAAGCACGTTAATAAAACCTGTAATATTGTCACTTGCATAATCGAAATTAAACTAGCTCCAATAAAAACAGATAAAATAAGCCTTTTGTAATTTTTTATTTTTATATCTTGCATATACATTCACTCCGCAACAATTTTATTCTTACTTTTACAATAACATATTTTAAATATAATTTTTAAATTATTTTGGTTTTTGCATTTTATATTTGCGTTGACTTTTTACTAAAGAAACTATAGTATTTAATTATTGTTTTAGAAGGAGATTTTTAATGAAATACTTATCAATAATAATTATAGGTTGCACCTGTTTACTTTCAGGTTGCATAGGACTTGCCCTTGATAACTTAAGTGAAGCCGTTTTATTAGCCGACAGTGTTGTTAGTTCTTCCGGTAACTCCATATTATTGCACTATTTATTTATATTACTGTTAATTGTGGGAATCGGATTGATTGTACATGGGCTAATGCACATTGAAGATAAATAAATTTAAGGGAGCATACTACAGCTGCTTGTAAATCGCTAATGTAGTATGCTCCCTTTTTTAATTATAGTGTCTCATCGTAAATTGTTTTTTTACCTTTATAGCCAATTACTTTTACCTCTTTTGTAACTGACAATTTCTTTAGATTCTTGTACTTTTTCAAATTAACTTTTTTAATCTGTGTATTGCATATTTTTAGAGTTTTTAATGTTTTTGGATTAAAATTACATTTTTCATAATTGCTAATAAATGTACAATTTAGGTTAGCATTTTTTATTTTGTTATTTTTTCCCAGTGTAATTTTTTTAACTCCGCTTCCGTATAAATTAATCTTTTCTAAATTTTTGTTTTTCGTAAGATTAATTTTTTTCAACAAAGGATTATATGCAAGCTTCAGATTTTTCAATTTGACGTTCTTAGATAAATTCAGTTTTTTAAGTTTTGTACTTTTTATACATAACCTCTCTAAATTATTTAATTTTGTGAAATCATAATTACTGTTATTAACACCACTAATTTCCAAGTTCTTTATCTTCGTCAATTTTGTTAAAACTTTGATATTTTTTATGTTGCCATACTCACTTACATAAGTATCACAATATGTTGTAAGTTTTACTTTTTCAACATTTGTAAAAATTTCTAAGCCTTTGCCGTCTATTATTTCATAATCTTCTTTTGGCTTCTCTTTATTCTCCCAATACAAATTATTCTTATCAATAGTGATTGTTTTCACTGCTGATATTTCTTTTTTGCTAAGGTAACCGTCATTATTTTTATCGATTTTTTCTGACACATATTCTCTTACTATTGTATCTGGAAAATTCTTTGCGTTAATTTTTACATTTCCGCTTTCCTTTGCCTGGCATGGAAATGTAGTTAACATTATACCTGCACAAAGTGCTGCAATTGCAATTGTTCTTTTCATAGTCCTTCCTCCACCATCAATGTAAATAGACACCTAATGCCATCAACGTTCCCATTTCTTCACTTGTTTCTGGTTGTGTTCCTAACCCTAAATTTAAATAATATGAATTATAGTTAGGTTCATTTTTACTATTATCACTTGCATAAAACATCAATCTTTTCAACTTAAATGTTCCGTTATAATAGTTTGAATCAAGTGCCATTTGTTCACTCATAAAGTAATTTGAAGAATATGGTGCTGATGTTTTAATACATTTTTTTAATACATTTTTTCATTATATTTTCTATAACTTTCTTTGCTGCATCATATCTTAATGGAATTTTTCCTGTATCATATGTATCTGGGCTTCCAATATGTACCCAATTTACTGAACTATTTTTTGTCCATGACCTATGTGCATAAGTATCAGAAGTTATATGCATTAATGCTCCCCATAATAAGAAACGTTTATTAGTATCTATCTCTTTATATGTAAAATTATACTTTGATTGAATATTTGCCCAATTCATATTCATAATATCATTTTTCATATAATTCTGTTGTCCCTGACTCATACCATTATTCAAATATGATACATTATTAGCATTACAATCCTTTGTTTTAATTACCTTACTTACATAATATGCACCTGCTATGTAATTCGGATATGCAATATTCTGACTATAAAAATTTTCTTCACATTATCATCAATAGTGTAAAATATCTTATATTCTTTATAGTATGTTTTATGTATTCCTAATTCTGCTAATATAGAATCATCGTCTAGTTCATAACTGGCTGGAAAAACTTCCAACTTATTTATTTGTTCCCTAATACCTTTTACCATATTTTCAGCAGCAATAGGATTAAGCAGTTTAAATGCAATATAATCACCTGCGTTTTCTAAATCTTGTTCAGCTAACTCGCTAATTCTGATTTTATACTGCTGCATTTCTATATTTTTTCTCCAATCTGTCGCATACCTCGTTAAAATCTTTTGTCTTACCTTCTTTAATATTTTCCAAACCTGCAAGAACCATATTTCTAACTTCTTTCTGTTGTTCCTTCAATGCAATATCATAATTATTTTTTACTGCTACTGCCATATAACCATCCTTTCTTGTATGGCTGAAAATGTTTATCTACCTGTCTTTATTGTATGCAATTCAAAAATAAATAGCAACTATTATTTTGATTCTTTCAAATTTTCCAATTAATATAAATTACATTCTCTTATCGCTCATTGTGCTGCTCGCTATCCAACAACACGATAACATGCTTTAGCTTTGTTATATCAATAATTTTATTTAATGCATCTACAACCCCAATGACACCTTATATCGTAATACCATCTTTATTGACAATTCTTGTAGACATTCCAAGAACATCTGAAACGGTAGATTATGCCCATCTACAATAAAAAATTATTTTCATCCTCAAATCCTTTTACCGTAAACCATTACTGAAAACCCAAGAATAAAACAATTGCTTTTTAGGTTTTAAATAGTCATACTCCATTTTTATTTCCTTATGTTCAATTATCTCTAACGCTTCTATGAAAACCTGCTCAACTGTTTTTCCTGCAATATCCAGTTCAAACTCATTCACCAAGCATTTTCTTGCATTAATTTTTTGACTCATTTTCTCTAACAATTCAAAATCTATAAGTCCATTTCCTCTATTTTTCATCTGTTCATAATTTTGTCTATAATCACTGCAAACAAGTTTTATCGTAATATAATTAAATCCTTTGAACACCTCTGGAATATCTCTTGTTCTTAAATCGTCAAAGTCTAGAGCAACAATATTTCTTATGCCAAGTTCCCAGAACTTTTTCACTTGAGTCACACAAGACTCCCAGCAAACCTGCTCTTCAAACAAACCCTCATCGACACCTTCAGGCACTCCGAACTCTGGAATCATACTCATTTCAACATACGCACCCTTGTAATGTTCATATAATTTCGTTGCTAGTGTCGTTTTTCCAATACCACTGGCTCCTATAATAAATATAAAATCTCTCATAGTAAAATCATCCTTTTTGTTCAAAAACTAAAACTAACTTTTGTAACATCTCTTCTGTCAGATTTTTTGTTGATGGAATATGGACAAAGACTACATGTCCATTCATCTTTTTCAACATATAAAAGTAGGCTTCATTACATAAATAATGCGTCGAATTGTGCGATACACTGTATGGGATTGCATTATTTTTCAAACATTCTTCTATTCCATATAACTGCATTTGCGTATAAATTCGTTCTCCATCTTTCTCAGCACATTTTTCTATACGAACCGAATCCTTTAATGCTTTATCCAATCCAAACATATAAACCTGTTCATATTCTCCCACCAGATTTTCAATATCCCTTTTTAATCCCTTAAAGGAGTTTGTCAGAAAAAATTTTTCTCCTTGAAGATTCTGAACTAATTTGTTAGAAGAATTATGAATACCTTTAAATCCTACATATAATATTTTCAAATAACCTACTCCTATCTCAATTTTTTTTGCAAAATTTATCTGCTCCTTCTTCTTTTCAAAGCCAATACTACTATAAAACTTGTGTGATTCTTCTTGTTCTTTTCCAGATGTAAGTCTGATAGCATCTGCACCAATATTCTTCGCCCATTCTTCAACCGAATCCATCAGTTTTGTTGCAATTCCATTGTGTCTATATTCCTCTAACACTGCCAATCCCATAATGTTTACCATTGAATTTGCGTACAATAAATCATACTTTGTTGCATGAACATAACCAACCACTAAATGTTCTATTTCAGCCACAAAAATTTTTGGGTTACCATCACACAAAACTTTCTTCAATTAATATTGTGTCTTTTCTTCTGGATAGTCATATCCCATTGTATATTTATTGATTCTGCAAATAAATTCCGTATCTTTGTTCGTCGCCTCCCGAATGATATATTTCATTTCGCAATTTCCTTTTTCCTTATTTGTACCATAATTTTCATAAACTTCAAATCCTCTGAATTAGGATTGTCAATTCTAAAAGTACATCCACAAACTTTTTCAAACTCTTTTCCAAAAATCACTTTCCGTGTACCACCACTACACGAACCGCAATTTTCACATAAATCTACATGTTTCCAGGCAAGTTCCTTAATTTCTTCATCCTCAGAAATTTCTTTCAACCATTTTGAATCCATATCATCTGACCATACAGTCCAATGATTTTCCGGTTCTTCTGGATCTTTTATTAAAATAAAACAGATACCTTCATTCTTATATTTTATCAGATACTAAATTTTATCTTTCCAATAGCCATTGTCCTTAACAAATATAAATTTTTCTTTTTCCAAATAATCAACAAAGTCTAGGGCGATTTTTTGTTCATCTAAAGACAATTTTTCACAGATATAATCTTCAATCTTTATTTCATTGATTTATTATTTCTCCCATTATATGTTAAATTTTCCTTTTCAAATATCCACATGTAAACGGGAAGAATTCAAATCCTTCTGGCAAATATTGCAATCTCTTCCACAGTTTCATCAATCGTCAAATCTGTATTATCTATGTAAAACTGAAATTTTCCCGCATTTTCTTTAAACCAATTATTATACTGAATCTGCCCTGTGATAAACTCATCACTTCCGCACATTCTCTCTGCCGGTCTGGCTTTTAACCGTCTCTTAATTTCATCATCAGAACAGGTCATCCCAATAAAGAACGTAGATGCTATTTCCGATGGAATATGAACCTTTCCATAGAAATCATAGGGATTCATACAAGTTACAAACAGCAGATTTTTCTCGCCTGACATTCTTACTGCCTCGGCAATACAATCATCACTGAACTTTGCTTCATTTTCCGTTCCTGCATAATCCCACCAATTAATGCCAACTTCATCGGTGTCAATACAGGCATAATTTTCTAATAATTTTTTCTTATTGAGTTCCTCTTTTATTGTGGATTTTCCAACACCACATGCAGAACTTAGCACTATTAATTTCTTCATGATTTTCCTTTCAATTTCGTATTTACTTCACTAAAATATCTAACGTATGATTACTTAACCCTATCACATCACTTCTTTCGCATATAGAAAAATGGTATTTTAAATAGATCTCATATACTTCATCGGACCATTCCTCAATCCGCTCTTTGATATAGTTCGAAAACATATCTGTTCCAATAAACTTAATTCTAGTTAATTCACATTTTTCACTTAGTCTTTCAATATCTTCTACTCTAACTAATTCAAATAAATCAGCTGGTTTGGAAATACAAGCAAAATCGTCCGTCAACATATTATTTGACAAACTCTCCAGCATATTATTGCCATCGTCAGCAAATGCCCATTGGATTATCGTTGGTTCATTCATGCAGTAAGCCACGAAAATATATCCATCCTTCTTCAAAATCCTTTTTGCTTCGTTCAATACTTGTACTTTATCTTCTTCGTTGTATAAATGATACATTGGGTCCAAAATAAGTATCGCATCAAAGTAATTATTGTCATAGACTGATAAGTCCAAGGCATTTCCCTGTTTGATATCTATATGTTCATTATCCGTCAACTTAGATTTGAAAACTTCAATATTATGTTCTATTAATTCCATTGCCTGCACCTGATAGCCTTCACGTGACAATGCAATAGAATATCTTCCGGTTCCCGCTCCAACCTCAAGAACTTTTGCTCCCGGCTTTACATAATCATGTATGTATTTCATCGTAGTAATGAATTCAACCTTACCATGCTTTGATGCCAATCTTCCATCTTCATCATATAAATTATAATATTGCTCCAAAAAATTATTTTCCATCATTCGTCTCCTGCATTTTTCAAAGTGATATTTTTTGTTTTTCAACATCATTTATTGTTTAATCTATTTCTTCCGATATATCTTATACCCCTTGCAAAATAATTCGACTACATTTTCTTTTCTCACAGATACCTTCCCTGTACTTCTTGTAGCATCTATAATAATTATTTCTTTTTTCTCATCATCCACAAACTCTTTGAAAAACATAACATGACTTCCTATTTTAGCTAATACATCTCCCTGCTGAATTTCATCAATGCTTTCAATTACATTTGCGTAATCAGGAATAATTCTCGTAGATATTTTTTTAGGCAACTCCCAACACACAGTCAACAAGCCAGAGCAATCTACTCCTACACAATCGTAGCTTACGTCTCTTGATTTATCTTCCGGTACATTTCCAACATATTTTCCTTCGGAAATTCCTTTTTTAAACTCCTCTATAGTAGAAGCTAATCCCCATCCGTATGCCACACCTATATTTTTTTGATTCGGTTTCCACCAACCACAGTTCAAAATTTTACCTTTCCAAGTGGTATCCGGTGTATCTACTTCTACACCATTAGAATCTGTCCCATGCTTTAAATTCTTTTCTGTTGCAATCCATTCGTAGTTAGCATATTCTAATGCTTTCTCAATAACTTTTTTACCCCATTCCATATAAATATCCTCCCGATAATAAAATCTTTTATTTTTGTATTTTCTTTCTTGCAATCAAACCATTCGGAATTTCAATAATATCAAATCCCTTATTTACATACATTGATACTGGACCACCACAATCATTTATAGAAAATTCTCCCCGTGACGGATACCCTTCAATATAATCGTATCCATTTTTCTTTGCATACTGACAGGCACAATCCAGCAGTGCTTTTGCAATTCCTATCCTACGCATATCCGGCTCAACGGTAAAGCATACAATAGAAAGTATTTTATCCCTTTCATCAACACCATTCCAACTATATGGAGCCGTTTCCCTGCTTAATCGAAAATAATTATCTTTTGTGTCTGCATTACAAAATCCAACAATTTGATTATCATAGACGGCTACAAAGCCATTCAAGATACCACTTTCTATCAATTCTTTTGCATAATCTCTTTTACGATACAGTCTTTCATTCTCCGGCATTAGACTCCGCTCCTGCTCATGCTTATCCGTCCAATGATGCCAGACGCAATAACAGCCTTTTTGAATGTTTCCATCAGAAAATGCTCTATGCTCAAAATAGTCAATGTAATCATCTGACATATCTTTTGTGAGTTTGCACACTTTGAAATTCATCAAAAATACCTCCTTGCTTGGATATTTATGTAACAAACTAATTCTTTCCATTCTCAAGAAATGATAGGTAATTCAAACCATTCCATATCCACTGCTTCAATTCTACCATACGCATCAATACATTCACACCCTAAATTTACCAATCTTGCATCTTCATTTCCCAGTTTTTCGCTTTAATAAAATTTTTCAAAAATTACCCATTTTTCCCCTTACTGTCCTTGGCAAGATACGCACTTTGTAAAGAAAAGTGCCTCTTGCTAGGGGAACAGCCCATAATACCCCTGCTCCATACGGAAATATAGTGATATCCATATAGGAATAAATTTTCCACTATAAATTTTCCGCACGGATTCCATATGATTTTCCAATTTCCACTACTAATAAACTTTAACAACCATACGGTCAAACCATACAACAATGGATTTTCCGCTATTGGATTTCCGGATGGTTTCTATACAGAAATCTGAAATGCACTACATAAAAAGAAACAGCCAAAATTTCACCTTTGACTGCTTTCATTTCTTATTTTATCTTCATTTTCCTATGAGCAATTACTTACCAATTCTATTGTTTTTCGTCACGGAATTTTTTGGCTAGTTGTCACTCACCCCGTTTTCCTTTCTTTTTAATTTATGAGGCTTTTACCTCATTTTTTGTTTCTTTTTTTGTTTCTTTTTTTGTTTTTGATTTAACCATTCTTCTTCTAAAAAACTCCAGTCTTTTTTTTTGCCATCGCTTCGGATGACTTTTCCTTGCCTCTTCATAGACCTTCTTCCTAATTGTCAGAAAAAAGGCATCCCCAAACAACTCCGGGAATGCCATTCATTCATGCATACATTTCTTAATGATTGCTCTGCAATCCTTAAGCTCGCGGCATTCATAGAATGCCCACTTAAATTTATACAAGCAATTCTCTAATCATCTTTGCATTAAATTCAACTGAATTTACATCATTTACTTCTATCTGATATAAAGCGTTTGCAGCTATATGTTCTGCTGCCTGCTCTAAATCTCTTATACCACTTGTATTCTTATAAATTTCAATAACTTCATCTAATGCTTCATCTGTCATAATACATTCATTTTCCTTAAGACTCATACGTTTCAATACTTTTGGAAGTGCAAATTTAGAAAAAATAATCTTCTTTTCTTCTGATGTATAGTCAGGAATATCTATAACTGCAAATCTTGACATTAATGGTGCGCTAATCTGATCCTTTTCATTTGCTGTAGCAATAGGATAAACACCTACTGTAGGAATCATGCATTCCATGTAATTGTCTGTGAAGCCTAAATTGTCAAGAAGCGTAAGCAATACATCTGCCGGATTTCCATTTCCTTTTCCTGATGATGCCTTATCTAACTCATTAATAATAAATACAAGATTTGACTCACCTGCCATTGAAAATGCATCCATAATAATTCCCGGTTTCGCATTTGAATATATACGTGAACTTCCTGTTAACTGTTCCGGATCATTAATTGAGCTCATATCAAGTGTTGTCCATGGAAGTCTTAATATTCTTGCAACTGCATATGCAATCTGTGATTTTCCTGTTCCGGCAGGTCCTACTAATAAAAGTCCATATGCAGGAAGCGTATGTGTACGGTTAATCTGAATTATTGTTTCCATAATTCTCTGTTTTACACGTTCCATACCATATAATTCTTCATCTA
This sequence comes from Eubacterium sp. LMAG:50, assembly GCF_008680265.1. Lineage (NCBI taxonomy): Bacteria > Bacillati > Bacillota > Clostridia > Eubacteriales > Eubacteriaceae > Eubacterium > Eubacterium sp. LMAG:50. The sequence continues at coordinate 173,206 of NZ_NALP01000004.1, forward strand.
ATATTCTACGTGCTTCATCAGGATCAATTGCTTCAAAATAATTATTCTTCCATTGAATATTCATCATTATTGAAAGTGCTCTTTGTGCATGATGTCTTTCCTCCTGAGATACCTCGCTTGAGCGTGCAACTGCAAGATTTCTTCTTGCCCATAATCTGATATTATCAGGTAATGTTCTTCCGGCGCAATTCATAAAATCAGTAATGCTTTGAATACTTGTAAGCTTCATGCTGTCTCCTTCTTCATCCATATCATCATCAATGACTTCTTCTGAAGGTGCATTACTTGCTAACAATCTGTCAATCATAAACTGAAGGAATCCGTCTTCTGCTGATAGTTTTGTACCACCACCTGATAAAGTTTCTCTAATCTTATATACTGCATAACCTTCTTCGTTATTTTCTCCCGAAAGACGAACATTAATATGATTTTCTCCTAACCATTTAAGCAAGCTTACAAATCTTGAATCTATCTTTAAAATATCAGCACTTACAATACCATCATCTTCGTTAAATTCAAATGAAGTTCTTTTACATGGATTTGTAAAAATTCCACTTGAATGATGGTTCCATTTCTTCTTACTATTATCAAGCACCATTATAGGTTTATCACCTGTTGGAACTGAATTGTTCGATTGAAATGTTGTGTATGTACATATTGCTTCTTTCTTATCTACAGGTGCGCTGCTAAAATCAAATACCGGCATTTGTTATCTCCTCTAACTTATTAAAATAAAGTAACTTACTTCTTAAAAATTGTTACTCTTCCTTTATTCCACAACGTATTTTACTATTTATTTTGCAAATGAACAACCATTGATATTATTTTTTGTGCTAATTTCTAAACATTTTATTTTTTTTACTTAATTCTAATTTTACACAACACTGCTACTTTTTAAATTTACAAGGCAGAATTAGTGCAGAAGGATTACTTATGTTTGGAATTGGTGGGCTTGCAATCGTATATTTTATTGCCCCTATTTTAGACAACATGCTTGCCAAAATACGACTACGTTATATTTCTATCATATTTGGAATTTTATTTGTCATTTGTTTAAGTGATGTCATTTATTCAAATTTTCATCCAAATATTGGTCACGGCATTACTGATTACACAAATTATAATTCCATTACAAACACGACGTTTTTTTGATGCGTGTTTGTATTCTCATTCTATATTATAAGTGTTATAATATGTCTATATTTATATTTGGAAACAATATTTATAAAATTCATATTTTACCAATGTTTCCTACTAACAGCCACCGTAAAAAAACGGAGCAATACAATACAGGAGGAATTTATAATGAACAACACTTATATTTCAGATTCAATAAAATATATCGGAGTTGATGATATTGATATTGATTTATTTGAAAGTCAATACATTGTACCTAACGGTGTTTCTTACAATTCTTATTTAATTCTTGATGAAAAAACTGCTGTTATGGACACTGTCGATGCGAGAAAAACTGATGAATGGTTTTCTAATCTTAACTCTCAATTAGCTGGAAGAAACGTCGATTATCTTATTATTTCACATTTAGAACCCGACCATTCTTCTAATATAAAAAATCTTATAGACAAATATCCTAATGTCAAATTAGTTCTTAGTGCTAAAGCATTTGCTATGTTGCCTCAGTTTTTTGATATTGAAAATCTCTCTGACCTTTGTTTAGTTGTTAAAGACGGAGATGAACTTGATTTAGGTTCTCATAAATTAAAATTTATTATGGCTCCAATGGTTCACTGGCCTGAGGTTATGGTTGAATACGAAGTAAGCGAAAAGATTCTTTTCTCTGCTGATGGATTCGGCAAATTTGGTGCTTTATCTGCTGATGAAGACTGGGCTTGTGAAGCAAGAAGATACTATTTTAATATTGTCGGCAAATACGGTGCACCCGTTCAGACATTACTAAAAAAAGCTTCTACTCTTGACATAAAAACCATTTGCCCATTGCATGGTCCAATACTTAATGCGAATTTAGATTACTATATTGGAAAATATCTTACATGGAGCAGTTATGAACCTGAAGATGAAGGTGTTCTTATCGCCTGTGCATCAATTCATGGTAATACAAAAATGGTTGCTGAAAAACTCGCAGATATTTTAAAAGAAAAGGGTTGCAAAAAAGTTGCATTTACTGACTTAGCAAGAGATGATATGGCTGAAGCAATTGAAGATGCTTTTCGATATGATAAGTTGGTTTTAGCTGCTGCTACATATGATGGTGGTGTATTTCCACCTATGGAAGATTTTCTTAACAGACTTGCTCACAAGAATTATCAAAAGCGTAAAATTGGAATCATTGAAAACGGGTCATGGGCTCCAATGGCTGGAAAGTCTATGAAATCTATTCTAGACGGAATGAAAGATTTAACCTATTGTGAAAATATGGTAACAATCAAATCAACTTTAAAAGATACAGACATCGCTTCTCTCGAAGCTTTAGCTAACGAACTCATATAACAATTTATGTTGTCGTGTTATTTATAATAATCTGTACTCTACGCTATATAATATGCTTAAACACAAAAACTTCCCGTGAAATTTGCTATATTTTTCTTCATTAAATATCAATAATAAAAAAATATCAAATTTTACGGGAAGTTTTCATGTTAAGTTTAGTTCATTTTTATTGATACATATCCTTATAATCATCTGGTAAAAATCTATGATATATTATATGGAAGCCTTCATCTTTAAAGCAATAATAATACGTATCTTCACTATCCTCCTCAAAATATATAAGTGTATCAAACTCATTATCTTCCATCTTTTCTATATGGACTTTTGATGATTTAGAAAGGAATAAATTTTCTATATCCTGCATCTTTGTTTCATGCTTTCCAACCAATTCAATTAATTTTTTAATAAACTCATCTTCTTTAGTATTATTATGAACATATTCAACACCTTGTTCACTTATATAAAAGCAAAATCTATCAGCCTTATTTGACACGTTTATTTCTCCTAATGTTTCATTAGTATACTCTGACAGTTTTTTTAATCTTTCAGCCATTTCATAAACATTATCTTGACTTGAAAACATATTATTAAGTGAACTTAAAGGATAATACAATCTGATTTTTTCCTTTCGATATCCAAGTTTTGCCTGTTCTTCTTTTATTATATCTATAAGATTATTTTCTAATATTTTGTAACCGTTCATTTTTTCATTCCTCTTTTTTAATTAATTCTCTATCAATTCTATTTAAGTATAATGATGCCGGAGTCAAAATCCCCCAACTTTGATGGATACGGATTGTTCCGTGCTATACTTAATTCATTTCAAATTTTAACTTCTATATTCTCATTTTTCAACATATATTGACATAACTCTCAATATCTTTTATAGTTTAGATGTAACAAATTATCTATATGATGTATATTATATTAATACATTAACAAAAAATGGAGGGCTTATGAACCAATTTGAAACATCTACACAACCAAAGAAAAAGAAATTTATACCTGTAATTATTATTGCAGTTATACTTGTCACCATAATTGGTGGTTCTGTTTACGCTTCAAGAAGCGTTATTTCTAATATCTTTCAGGAAAAATTTGCTAAACCTGAAGATTATTATCACAGAGTTGAAAACAATAATATTAACAATGACATTGATAACAGTATTAAATCCTACTCTACTGCTTATAAATTAATAACTTCAAAAAAATACTCATCAACTGCATCTATACATTTAGATTTTAGTGACGAATTAAAAGATCAATTAGTAAAAATAAATTCTAAATTAAATCAGATTAATTCAGCAGAATTGACTTACAAATCTTCATTTGACAATTCAAAAGAAGCTGTTACCTTAGCTGCAAAAATCAATGATGCTAACCTTGTTTCAGGTAATGGTTTTATTGATTTTGACAATGCAAAAATATATGGTCAGATTCCTGAAATTTCTGACTCTTATTTAGATTTTTCTTCATATCTTAACTCTGAGGAATATGATGTTAATATTGATTCATTAAAATCACTTGGTTCTTTTTCTGATTTATACCCTGAACCTGAAAAACTCGAATCTATATTAAAAAAATATTCAACTCTTTTTGTCAACTCAGTTAGTAATGTAGAAAAAACTAAAACAACTATAACTGCAAATAGTATAACTCAGGATTGTGTAGGACTTACCGTTAAAATGAGTGGTCAGGAACTTTATGATTCTATTCATACTATATTAGAAACTGCTAAAGATGATAAAGATATACAATCTATCATTGATGATATGATTGATTACATTAAATCAATTGATTCTTCTTCAGACTTAAATGATGTCACTTCTAAATCATATTATGAAGATATTGATTCACTTATACAGGAACTTGAAGAATCAAAAGATGAATTTACAAAATATGAAGACTTATTAGATATGTTTGTTTATGTTGATAACAAAGGAAATATTATTGGACGTACAATAACTATTACAGCTGATAAAACATACACCATAGAATATAAACGTGCTATAAAAGCAACTTCTTTAGGAATTGAGTCAACTATTAAAGAAGGCGATAAGGTAGTATTTTTAGTTAAAGGAAAAGGTTCATCTACATTAACTGAATTTAGTGGAGATTTTGTAATTACTTTCCCAACTGAAGAGGTAACAATAAACGCAACAGTATCTAATGGTGATGTTTCTAAATTGTTAGATGGAACATTTAATGGTGATATAACTCTTACTACTACTTACAAAGATTTAGAAGACTATAAATTGAATTTATCAGTAAAAACATCTCTTTTAAGCAGTTTGGTTAAAGTTGAAGCCCTAGATAAAGAAAACAGTTGTGGTATATTAACACTTAAACAGGAATCTACAAACAAAGCTGATATCGATTTTCCTGATACTAATTCAACATTTATCGATGTTTCTGACTCAAATGCGCTAGATAACTATATTTCTAATTTTAACATTGAATCATTTATTAATGATTTTGCTTCAAGAGCAAATCTTGATATTTCATACTCAGATATAGTATCAGACACTTTAGGTTATTATTCATCTTTAAAGAATGACTATAATGCATCTGATTATAATTTCTCTGATTTTGATGCATCTGATTATAATACTTCTGACTTTGATATATCGGACTACGACTCTTCAGATTTTGATTCGTCAGATTCCTATATTTCTGACTATACATCTGACCTTGATATTTATTAAAAATAACTATTTTCATTTGTTATTGTATCAGATGTGGCTTTAATTAATTGTGATTTATAATTTATAAATATTGAAAAATCGCACATTTAATGTTAAAATTATTTGACTAGTGCCTAAATGTACTAAGTAAGAAATTGTTTTTCAATTCATAGTTATAAATTAATTTTTACAAGGAGAATCAAATGCGCACAGCTATTATGACTGATACCAATAGTGGTATTACAACTGAAGAAGGAAAATCTTTAGGAATTTTTGTCATTCCTATGCCGATAATTATTGATGATAAAGTTTATTATGAAGGTATAAATATAACTGAGAAGGAATTCTATGAAGCTTTAACCGGTGATAAAAATCTTTCCACATCTCAGCCTTCTCCCGGAGAAGTAATGGATATGTGGGACTCTATCCTTGAAAGTGGAGATTATGATCAGGTTGTATATATTCCTATGTCAAGCGGATTAAGCAATTCATGTTCTGCCGCTATGGGACTTGCTCTTGAATATGAAGATAAAGTATTTGTAGCAGATAACCACAGAATTTCAGTTACAATGAGAGAATCTGTTTTATCAGCAAAAGAACTTGCTGACGAAGGCAAATCTGGTGCTGAAATTAAAAAGGCTTTAGAAGATGATGCTTATAACTCAAGTATATATATTTCAGTTAATACGTTGGAATTTTTGAAGAAAGGTGGCCGTATCACTCCTGCTGCTGCAATGATTGGAACAATGCTTAATATTAAGCCTATCTTAACAATACAGGGTGAAAAGCTTGATTCATTTGCAAAGGCAAGAAGTATGAAAAAGTGTCAGGATAAGATGCTTGAAGCTTTAAAAAGCGAAATTGCCGGTCGTTTTTCACATAATGATATATCCAGGTTAAAAGTTGGTGCCGCAGGTGCCGGATTATCAGAAGAAGAAATTGAAAACTGGCTTGGAATGGTAAAAGAAGCTTTTCCAAATGCGAAAGTATTCTATGGGCCTTTATCTGCAAGTATTGCATGTCATACCGGTCCCGGAGCTGTTGGAATCGGAATCAGTTTTTAAATCAACGCTATTGTAATTAATTTAATAAATAATAAAAAAGATAGATTTAGAAATTTCATATCGCTTCGTTTCATATTTAATTAAACGATTAATCAGCGATACGTTAATTCAAAAATCTATCTTTTTATTATTTTAATCTTTTTATTATTTTAATAATGAGCAACTTAACCTTTAACTATTAAAATAAACTCATATTTTTATCTTTCACTATTAAATAAACTTTTTTAATATTTCACAAATGAATTTAATTTTTTATTATTATAATTTACTTTCAATCCATGCTTCTATTATTTCTTTAGGCTGAAATCCTGTTCTTGTAGCAATTTTTTCACCATTAATAAACATTGTTACAGCCGGAATATTTTCAACATCATATTTTTTAGGTGATTCCTGATTTATTGCAATATTAGCTCTATAAAAATCAACTTTTCCTGCATATTCATCTGCTGTTTCGTTAATTATCTGTTCCATTATCTGGCATGATTCATTTCCTGTAACTGAAAAATTAACTATCGCTATTTTACTTGCTTCTACTTCGCTAAAATCATTGTTTTTAATTTTCTTTACCATTTTATTGTCTCCTTTGTAAATTTATAGTCTGTCCATCATTTCTGACGGAACATATGCTTCAACATAAATTCCATCATCTCTATATTCTTCTTTCAATAATTGTCCATATTTTCTTATAAGACCGGGCTTTCCGGCATCAGCATAAGAAAATACCCTTTCAATATGAACTCTCATTGATTTAAGAGCTTTGCTTATGGCATCGTTTAACTCCTCAATACCAACTTTATTTTTTATTGCAGCATTAACAATATAATCAGCCTTAAAATCTCTTAAAATCGGCTTATTTTCAAGTCTGTCCTGCTTGTTAAATACTGTAATTATAATTTTATCTTTTACGTCTAACTGTTCTAATGTTTCATACACAGCATGTATATGTTTATCCATCTGTGGATTTGAACTATCAATTACATGTATAATAATATCTGAATATTTTGCTTCCTCTAATGTACTTCTAAATGCATCTATTAAATGATGTGGAAGTTTTCGGATAAATCCAACTGTATCTGTCAACAAAATCTCCTGTCCGTCAGGAAGTTTATAATTTCTTGTTGTAGGATCAAGCGTAGCAAATAACTTATCTTCCTCTAAAACTTTTGCATCCGTAAGAGTATTTAATAATGTAGATTTACCTGCGTTTGTATATCCAACAATTGCTGCTACAGGCACAGGATTCTGAGATCTCTTAGCTCGTGTAACATTTCTATGTGCTTCCATATCTTTAACTTCTGCTTTTAACTGAGAAATTCTGTCCCTTATCAATCTTCTGTCAACTTCAAGTTTCTTTTCTCCGGGACCTCTTGTTCCTATTCCACCACCCTGTCTTGACAGATTTTTCATACCTATAAGTCTTGAGGATCTGTATCTAAGCTGAGCAAGTTCTACCTGTATTTTTCCTTCTGCAGTCTTTGCCCTGCCTGCAAAAATGTCTAATATAATCAATGTTCTGTCCATAACTTTTACGTTAAGTTCGTCTTCTAAATTTTTGTATTGAGCAGGTGTTAACTCATCGTCACACACAATAGCTGTTGCCTGTGTCTCCCATATCAAATCTTTTAATTCTTCGACTTTTCCCTTACCTACATAAGTTCCCGGATGAACTGCCTCCCTGTTTTGAATTGCTCTTCCAACTACCTGTGCACCTGCAGTATTTACAAGTTCTTCTAACTCATATAATGATTCATCCGCATCATTGCTGTCATCTAATGATACAGCCACAAGAATAACTTTTTCAATTTCTTCTTTATTTTCAATTAATTTTGCCAAATACATCACCTCGTTTTATTGTTAGTTCTCACTTATCTTTGAAATTACATTTAATTTTTTCCATTTGCCACGTTTATATCTTACTAAACTTATTGTTCCGTTTAAGAACCATGTAAGTCCTGTTGCAAAAAATACACCATATCTTCCAAACATAGGCACCATCGTAAGTGGTCTTGCAAGGAATATTCTTCCGCACATTTCTACTATTCCTGTCATTAATGAGAACATTGCATCTCCTGCTCCATTCAAGACATTTCTAGTAGTATAAATTAATCCTAAAAATGCTAAAAAGCAACTATCTATTCTAAGACCTACAGTACCTATTGCAATTACATCCGGGCTCTTTCCGAATATAGATATTATCTGTGGTGCAAATCCCCAGAATATTGGTAATACAGCCAATGCAAATACTGTACTTATAATTGTTCCAGAGAAAAAGCCTTGTTTTACACGCTTTACATTTCCTGCTCCCATATTCTGTCCTGTAAATGTAGAAATGGCTGAACCTAATGACATAAATGGCTGCTGAACTAACTGTTCAATTCTTGCAACAACTGTAAATGCCGTTGTAAATGTTGCACCAAATCCATTTACTACTCCCTGTAAAACAATAAGTGAAACAGCTATCAATGCATTTTGCAATGCAACCGGAATTCCTAACTGTAAGCATTTATATAATATTGCTTTTTTTATCTTTAAGTTTTCTTTTGTAAGTCTGAAAAATGTTGTACATTTAACGGCATATATAATACATGCCACTGCTGATATCAATTGTGCAAATGCCGTAGCTACTGCAACGCCAACAACACCCCATTTAAATTGGAGTACAAAAAGCAAATCTAATGCTACATTTATCAAACTGGCTACAATTAAAAATGTAAGTGGTGTCTTAGTATCTCCAAGTGCTCTTAAAATACTTGATACACCATTATACATTCCTACACAAATAAAACCAATTGCAGTAACTTTTAAATATATAACTGCATCTTCTAATATTGCCGGATCAGTATTCATTAATACAAGTGCCGGTCTTGCAAGGAAGAATCCTACTAACGACATTAATACTGAGCAAATCGAAATTGCCCATATTGCGTTACCTATTGTATTCTTTACGTTTTCTTCATCTGATGAACCAAAGTATTGTGAAACTACAATCCCAATTCCTATTGATAATCCTAAAACAAGCGAAAAGAAAAAGAACTGTAATGAATTAGTTGTACCAATAGCTCCTAAAGCATTTTCACCAACAAAGTTTCCTACAACAATAGAATCTACCATATTGTAAAGTTGCTGAAATACATTACCTATCAACAAAGGAATTGTAAACTGAAGAAGTAATTTTGCAGGGTTTCCCTTTGTCATATCCTTAACTCTTTTATTTTCCATAGTTACTCCTTATTAGGTTTTTAACCTTTCCATTCTGTATAATTTATTTTTTAACCTTGAATAATTATAATCTGCTTTTATCTAATAGCTATAAATAACAGACTTCCTAAAACCCCACATATACTTCCTGTAATCGCTCCTACGATTACATCCTTTGGGAAATGAACACCTCCGATAACACGCAGCACAGCTATCAAACAACTTATAGCAAATAAACATATGCCTAATTCTAAGTTAGCATATATGAATGTAGTTGCTATAACAAAAGCTGAAAATACGTGTCTGCTTGGAAATGAATTCCCTTCTTTTTCCTTTTTTATTATTGGTTCATAATTATATACCGTATAAGGACGCGGTGCATCAAATTTTTTTCTAAAATAAGATACACCTATAAATGAAACTGCCGTGACAGCAACAATCCTTATAACATCACATTCCTTAGTTATAATCATAAACACAACAACTAAAATATAAATAATATAAACAACAGATGTTGAAAATAAATTAAGTTTTCTTACTATCTGCTCTCCATATTTATATTTTCTTATTTTGTTACTTATTTTTCTGTAATCATTTTCTGTCATAAATCACCTTATTGCTTTCTTGCAATTCTGTATTCATCACCATAAGAAAAATACGGACAGCTTGCCGTAGGATTCTGCAACTGTCTTGCATAATCATCTTCATCCATGCTTACAACGCATCCATATTCTTCATATTCTTCATCATATACATAATTGCTACAAAATTCGCAACTATACTGACCCATTTTTTTCCTCCTAGTTTTTAATATTATGATGTAAGTATGCAATGTTGCATTCTTTGTCACATAACATGATTTCTTGTAATACTACTCTTCATCAACATCATATATCACTATCTTTTACTTACATACTATAGGAGTTGCCAATTATATTTGCAACTCCTATAGTACTAATCGATTTATTTTTACTTATAACTATCTGCTAACTTTTTAAATGCAGGCAATGCTTTTTCAATCTGCTCTGTCTGTACACAATATGATACTCTCACATATCCCGGTGTACCAAAACTATCTGCAGGAACAAGCAACAATTCCTGTTCTTTTGCTTTTTCACAAAATGCTTTTGCATCATCCTCCATTGCTTTTACAAATAAATAGAAAGCTCCATCGGGATATACGCATTCAAATCCCATTTCCGTAAGACTGTTATATAATAAATCTCTGTTAGTTTTATATATCGAAATATCTGCTGTGTCATCAATACATCTTTCAATAACCTTCTGGAATAAACTTGGTGCACATACATATCCTAATACTCTTCCTGCTCCACATACAGCTGCATATGCATCCTTGCTGTCAACCATTTTGTTTGACACAACTATGTAACCAATTCTTTCTCCAGGTAATGATAATGCTTTACTGTATGAATAACATACAAATGTATTATCATAATAATTAATCATATATGGTACATCAATATCATCATATACTAATTCACGATATGGTTCATCAGTAATTAAGAAAATAGGATGTCCATATTCTTTTTCTTTTTTTCTAAGGATATCACACATTTTAACTATTGTTTCTTCTGAATACACAACACCTGACGGGTTGTTAGGTGAATTAACAATAACTGCTTTAGTCTTTTCATTTACTGCTGCTTCAAATTTTTCCATGTCAATCTGAAATGTTCCTTCTTCTCCCGGAACCTGTACAACCTTAGCACCTGACTCCTTAATAAAAATAGTATATTCAGGGAAGAACGGCGTAAATACGATACATTCTTCATCCTTTTCCATTATTGCATTCAATACGATTGTAAGAGATGCTGCTGCACCACAAGTCATATAGATATTATCTTTTGTTATATCTGTTCCAAATTTTTTATTTATATAATTAGCAATTGTATCTCTTACATGGGCATCCCCCTGTGCTGATGTGTAACCATGTGTAGCTACCGGATCGCCATTTTCAACAATATCAATAATTGCTTTCTTTACACTTTCCGGAGCAGGAACACTTGGATTACCAATACTGAAATCAAATACATTTTCTGCACCAATTTCCTGTTTACGTTTATTTCCATATTCAAATATTTCTCTTATTTCTGAACGAACTTTTCCTAAATGTACCATATCTTCTACAAACATATCTCTTCTCCTTTAAAATTAATTTTGTATTTTTATGCTGTCAGTACCAAAATATATCTTACAGATTATTTTTATAGTCATGCATCATTTACAAATTCTGTATTTTAAATTCACGCTCATGCTCACGTTTCTGGTCTCGTTTTGCAATGTCGTCTCTCTTATCGTATAATTTTTTACCTCTTGCCAAACCAATTTCCACTTTTACCAGACTTCCTTTAAAATAAACCTGCAAAGGTACTAATGTCAAACCTTTTTCTTTAATTTTACCAACAAGTTTATTTATTTCATATTTATGCATCATTAATTTCTTTGGTCTAAGCGGATCTTTATTGAAGATATTTCCCTTTTCATATGGGCTTATGTGCATTCCATAAATAATCAGTTCTCCGTCTTCAATACGGATAAATGACTCTTTAATGCTACATTTTCCCTGCCTTAAAGACTTAACTTCAGTACCATGAAGTACAATTCCGGTCTCATAAGTATCTTCAATAAAATAGTCATGGCGGGCCTTTTTTTTATTTTCAATTAATCTATTCGCTGCCTTTGCCATATCTTCACCTTTCCATATTAACTTTACAACTTTTTCCATACAATTTTACATCATTTTATTACTAATTTCACTATAAATTTGTATATATTTGATTATGCCAGTACAAAATCTATTGTTTTTGTCATCTTATCTGTATGAACAACTCTTACCTTTACAGATTGTCCTAATTTGTATGTCTTTTTTGTATGTTCACCTACAAGAGAATATGTTGGTTCATCATATATATAATGGTCATCCTCCATATTGCTTACGTGAACCATTCCTTCTATTGTATTAGGCAACTCAACATACATTCCCCAGCCGGTAACACTTGAAATTACACCTTCAAATTCTTCTCCGATATAACTTCTCATATATTCAACTTTCTTTAATTTCTCAGTATCCCTTTCTGCATCATCAGCACGTCTTTCGTTTATACTACAATTCTTAGTTATATCAGGCAAAATTGTATTGTAATGTCTTATATATTTTTCATTTAACTTGCCATGAATATTTTCTTTAATAATTCTGTGTATCTGCAAATCAGGATATCTTCGTATTGGAGATGTAAAATGGCAGTAATATTTTGCTGATAATCCAAAATGTCCTTTACATTCCGGAGTATATTCTGCTCTCTTCATTGAACGCAAAGTAATTCTGCTTATCAAAGCTTCTTCACTTGTTCCTTCCACACTTTCTAATAACTTCTGAAGTTCTTTTGGATGAATTTCATCTCCCATCATCTTTATATGATATCCAAAGTTATTTATAAATGTAGCAAGTTGTGTCATTTTCTCGACATCCGGCTTATCATGATTTCTATATACAAATGGGAGTTCCTGCCAATAATACTCTTCTGCAACCGTTTCATTTGCCATAAGCATAAAATCTTCTATAATTTTAGTTGCTGAATTTCTCTCATAGGGTTCAATGGAAATAACTCTTCCTTTATCGTCTAATTTAATTTTACATTCAGGGAATTCAAAATTAATTGCTCCTCTTCCATATCTTTTCTTTCGCAAAATATCAGACAATTCTTTCATTAACTTAAACATCGAAATGAAATCTTTATGTTTTTCGCATGCCTCTTTTTCACCTATAAGTACATCCCTTACCTGTGTATAAGACATTCTTCTGTCTACATTAATTAATGTTTCCACTATTTCATGACTTATAATATTTCCATTTTCATCAATTTCCATAATACAGCTAAGTGCAAGTCTGTCTTCTCCCTGATTTAATGAGCAAATACCATTAGACAATTTATGTGGAAGCATTGGTATTACCCTGTCTACTAAATAAACACTTGTGGCTCTTTTTCTAGCTTCTTTATCTAATGGAGAATTTTCCGTAACATAATTACTTACGTCCGCAATATGAACTCCTAAAGTATAAACTCCATTTTTCTTAGAGATTGTGATAGCATCATCTAAATCTTTAGCATCTTCTCCATCTATTGTTACAGTCTGCCAGTTTCTAATATCTTTTCTTCCGTTCTTTTCTTCTTCTCTTACATAATCAGGTATGTTCTCTATCTGTTCCATTACATCTTCCGGAAACTCTGTAGGTATATCATAAGCTTTAACGATAGATAAAATATCTACTCCCGGGTCATTTACATGACCTATAATTTCAACTATTTTTCCTTCCGGCTTTCTTCCTTCCTTTCCATAATCAGTAATCTTGGCAACTACTTTATGTCCGTTAACAGCCCCCATAGATGCTTTGAGTGGAATATATATATCTTTTACAATTTTTTGATTATCCGGTAATACATATCCAAAGTTTTTGCTTTTTTCAAATAATCCAACAACTTCTGTTATTTCATGGGATATGATTTTTATAATTTTACCTTCTTTTCTTCTTTTTCTTGTTCCATCATTCTTAGTTTTGTCTTCAGGTAATACTGCAACTAAAACCGTATCATGGTGAAAAGCATTATTAACATTCGCATCCGGAATAAAATAATCCTCTTCTTCACCCTCTACAGTAACAAATCCGTATCCTTTTTCATGTGCAGTAAATATACCTGTAACTAATGTTTCTTTTGCTATCGAATACTTTCCTCTTTTTGAAACAGATATCTTTCCTTCATTTATTAATTCATTTAAGACTATTTCTAATAATCCTCTATCTTCCTTTTTTACATTTAATATTATTGCTAATTCTTTTATTTTCATAGGAACATAGTTTTTATCATTCATTAAATCTAATATGATTTTCTTTCTTTCATTAATTAATTCCATGATTTCTCCTTACTCTATTATTATAAATTTGTAAAATACTTTCTATTTATGCATTTATTTTTCAAATGAAATCTCTTCATTTCAAATTTATTTCTATAATTATTTTAGCCATTTTTTCTTTTTATAATAAAAAGAAAGTGTTCCTAAAAGGAACACTTTAAAAATCATAATTATCCTAAAAATTTAAGAACTTCATATTAAGAACAATTGAAAGTACAAAGAATAAAACAATCATAACCTTTGTAATCTTTTCTAACTTTCCTTCCATTGAACGTCCTTTATTCTTTCCCCAGTATGATTCTGCTGCACCACTGATTGCTCCTGTAAGTCCAGCCTGCTTTCCTTCCTGAAGTAGTATTACTACTGTTATAACTACACAGATGATAATGTATATCACTGATAATACTCTTAATAATGTAATCATTTCGAACCTCCTATTATTATGTATTGCCCCCTCCCTTGGGTCAGCGGCTAGTCATCGGAAACATTTATTAAAAATGAACTTCATTCATTTCGTTTCCTTCTATATCTATTCAAACGCGAATACATAAATATTATCATATTTGTATGCTATTATCAAGTAATTATTCCAATCTTTTCTAATTTTATCATCTAAATTTCTTCCTATTGCTGATTGCCTTCATTCACTAATTCCTGTAAATTACTGATTTCAGTTTCTATTTCTATATTTTCACTTTTGCTTTGTACTATCTCTGTATTTTGTTGTTCTTCTATGGATTCTGTTTCATCAGACTTGGTAGTCTCTATCGTTGTTTCCTGAATAGTTACATCTTCTGTTTCATTTTGTTTGCTATCTGCATTTTTCTTCTTTTTATCAGTCTTTTTATTTTTTGAGTCGTCACTTGCTTTTTTACTTTTACTTGAATTTATACTTTTACTTTTTGATTTTGCTGTACCTGTACTTACAGAAGCACTTTTTTCATTCGTCACTACATTACTCTCTGTATTTTTATTTCATTCTGTTTGTTTACTGCCACACTGACTGCAGTAGTTGTTTCCTCCTTTTTATTTTATCTTTTGTTTATTTCCTATTATTTTCTATTCATTTAGTAGGTATTGTCTTTCTCATCGTTTGTCAACTTTATTTCTATTTTTATTTATAATTTTTCTTCAATTCTCAATAACTGGTTATATTTTGCTGTTCTTTCACTTCTACATGGTGCCCCTGTTTTTATAAAACCTGTATTAAGCCCTACCGCCAAATCTGCAATAGTTGTATCTTCTGTTTCTCCTGAACGATGTGACATGATAGCTATATATCCATGACTTTGTGCCATTTGCACAGCTTTAATCGTTTCTGTTATACTTCCTATCTGATTTGGTTTTATCAATATTGCATTTGCACATTTCTCTTTTATTCCCTTTTTTAATCTCTCTACATTTGTAACAAATAAATCATCACCGACTAAGTGGATTTTTCTACCTAATTTCTCAGTAATCTTTTTCCATCCATCCCAATCTTCTTCATCTAATGGGTCTTCTATTGAAAATATCGGATATCTGTCAACAATATCACTCCACATATCTATTAATTCATCTGTTGTCAATTCGATTCCTTTTTTAGGTAATTTGTATTTTCCTGTAACTTCTGCTTTCCATTCTGAAGCTGCTACATCCAAAGATATTTTAAAGTCTTTTTCAGGAATATATCCTGCCTTTTTAACTGCTTCAATAATTAAATCAAGTACTTCCATTTCGTTATTTAAATCCGGTGCAAATCCACCTTCATCACCAACTGCAACAGATAAATTTTTGTCTTTTAATAATTTTTTCAGTGCATGGTAAACTTCTGCACACCATCTCAATCCTTCTTTAAATGTTGTCGCTCCAACAGGTAAAATCATAAATTCCTGCACGTCTATATTATTAGATGAATGAGCACCTCCGTTTAAAATATTCATCATGGGCATAGGCATTTTGCACGCACTTATGCCTCCTGTAAATTTGTAAGTAAAAATATTTAATGCTTTTGCACATGCATTTAAATTAGCCATCGAAACAGCCAATATTGCATTTGCACCTAATTTTGATTTATTATCTGTTCCGTCTTCACTTAACATCATTCTGTCAATTCTTCTTTGATTAAGTGCATTTTGTCCTATAAGCATTTCATTTATTATTGTATTTACGTTTGTTACAGCTTTTTTTACACCTGCTCCTAAATATCTATCTTCACCATCTCTAATCTCCGCTGCTTCAAATTTTCCTGTTGATGCACCGGACGGTACGGTTGCTCTTCCTGTAATCAAATCAGTTTTTGGATTTTCCCCTCTAACCGTAACTTCTGCTTCAACTGTAGGATTTCCACGTGAATCTAAAATTTCTCTTGCTTTTACATTTACAATCTTTAAATATTGTTCCATATTCTCTATTAGATGCATTTTTAGCACCCCATTTCTCCTATATTATTTAATGTTCCGTTAATATATAAAGATTTTTCAATCTACTATGCCTCACTATTTTCACGAAGCTCTTACTATTTAGACAACGATATATATATGTCTTTTATATAAAACAAATTTATATACGTTCTTTGTATAAAACACTGTTATATACATTCTTTATACAAAAACAGGGAAACACTATTTTACTAGTGTTTCCCTGTTACTTATTTTTATTCAATTAAGTCAAAGAGTTCTACATTGACCTCTCTATTTATTATTTTACAAGTAATGATTTTCCTGTCATTTCTTTTGGCTGTTCCATTCCCATTAATTCGATTAATGTAGGAACGATGTCTGCTAAGCATCCACCTTCTCTTAATTTATACTTAGGATCAGCATTTACTAAGATAAATGGTACAGGATTTGTTGTGTGAGCTGTAAATGGTTCGCCTGTTTCATAATCAACTAACTGCTCAGCATTTCCGTGGTCAGCACAGATAAACATCTGTCCATCAACTTCCTTAATAGCTTCTACTGCTCTGCCTACACATTCATCTACTGCTTCAATAGCCTTAATAGCTGCTGATTCAACACCTGTGTGTCCTACCATGTCAGGATTTGCAAAGTTAATGATAATAACATCATATTTCTGTCCTTTAATTGCGTCTACAAGCTTATCACATACTTCATAAGCACTCATTTCAGGCTTAAGGTCATATGTTGCTACTTCTTTAGGTGAATTTACTAAAATTCTATCTTCTCCCTTATTTGGTTCTTCTACACCACCATTAAAGAAGAATGTAACATGAGCATATTTTTCTGTTTCAGCAATTCTAGCCTGAGTCATGTTATGTGCAGCTAAATATTCACCAAATGTATTTCTAATTTCAACTTTCTTAAATGCGATTAATTTGTTAGGAATTGTAACATCATATTCTGTAAAGCATACAAATACTAAATCTAATCTTTTTCCTCTATCAAATCCATCAAAATCATCTGCACAGAATGCTCTTGTAATCTGACGTGCTCTGTCTGGTCTGAAGTTACAGAAAATAACAGAATCTTTGTCATTTACTGTTGCTACAGGAGCATCATTTTCCATAATTACTGTAGGAATAACAAATTCATCTGTCTTATCTACTGCGTATGAATCTGCAACTGCCTGTACAGGGTCTGTAGCTTTATTTCCTTCTCCCTTTGTAATAGCATCATATGCCTTAACAACTCTATCCCAGTTATTATCTCTATCCATTGCATAGTAACGTCCTGAAATTGAAGCAATCTTTCCAACACCAATTTCAGCCATCTTATCTACTAATTCCTGAACATAATCTTTTCCTGATGCAGGAGGTGTATCTCTACCATCTAAGAATGCATGTACATATACCTTTTCAAGACCAAATTTCTTAGCCATTTCAATTGTTCCATAAATATGTGTATTATGGCTGTGTACACCACCGTCTGATAATAATCCAAAGATGTGTAATGCACTGTTGTTTTTCTTGCAATTTTCCATTGCCTTAACTAACTCTTCATTCTTAAAGAAATCTCCATCCTGAATTTCTTTTGTGATTCTTGTTAATTCCTGGTATACAATTCTTCCTGCACCCATATTTAAATGACCTACTTCAGAATTTCCCATCTGTCCGTCAGGAAGGCCTACTGCCATTCCACTTGCATAACCTTTTACAAAAGGATATTCTGCCATAAGCTTGTCCATTACAGGCTTTTTAGCTTCTGCAACAGCATTTGCTTTTGCATTTTCATTTAATCCATATCCGTCTAAAATCATTAAAACTGTTGGTTTTTTGCTCATTTTTCTCTCCTTAAATTAAACTTTATTTTTCTATTCCCCATGAAATTTCCTGCTTCTTCAAATTAATTGCCACTGCATTCTCACGGGTTCTTTCGCTATTTCCTCTGAAATACAAAATATCGTATCCTTTGAAAATAACATTCATATCATAACCACAGTTACTAACTGTGTTGGTTAACATTTCCTCAGTCTGTTCTTTTGTAATATTAGTCTTTACTTTTGAGTAGCTGCTTGCAGAGCCTACATTCTGCTGCACACAAAAATATATTGGATTTCTCTTAACATTAGAGAATGTATTATTTTTTACATGTATGCCTTCTATTCCGCCACCTGAAATAGCATGTGCTCCACTACTATAAGCTTTCTTACTCTTTAATCCAATTTTGTTAAAAGTATTATTTTCAATGGTTGCATTCTTCCAGTTAAGTATAAATACACCATTGTCAAAAATATTTTTAAATGTATTATTAGTTATTACTACATTTTCGTGATAAACATTTTCACCATTCTTCTGTGAATACTTATGTGTACCAACACCACGTGTAACTCCATCAAATACATTGTTTGTTATTGTTATATTTTTATTATCTGTTCTATCCTGTGCAACCCACACTGCATTAAGGCCATGTGTTTCAGGGTCCGGAGTATCAAGATTAATAGCCTCTTTCATATAATTTTTAGCCCTTGTACTTGCTTTAGAACCTTTAAATGTACAATTTTCAATAACAACATTCTCTACACCTGTTATTTCAAGGAAATGTCCTCCATTCTGATTTTTAAATGTTATTCCTGAAACTTTTACATTTTTATTGTGGGATATTACAATTGTTCCTCCACCTTCAACAAAATTATTGTCAATTGTAGCATTCCCTTTACCTGTTATTGAAATGTTCTTTGCACCACTTACTTTTTTACATGACCCTTTTATCTTGCTTTTTGATGGTGGACATAATGAAAATACATTATTTGATGGTGGATATCCTGCTCCACCAGTTTGATATATATTTTTTAATACAACTCCATTCTTCAACACAACCTGAACATTTGATGGAATATATACAGAATTAGACATTTCGTATGTGCCTTTTTTTATAATAAATTTACCACCGCCTGCTTTTTCTAATTGCTTCATATAATAATTAAAAGCCACTGTATACTTCGTATATTTGTTATAATTAGAATACTTTTTTATTTCTGAAGGAATTGACTTTGTTGTCATTGTTATTGTTTTCTTAGCATATACATTCTTTGCCTGTATATGGGTTACTCCTGTTACACATAGCATAACTGCCAATGTAGACACTAATCTTATAATTATTTTATTTCTTTTCTTCATATTCATATTCCTAACGAATTTTTTGTCTGATATTAAACAAAAGAATTTTAATTTTAAAACTTACTCCTTAAATTTAATATCTGATAATAGTTAATTGTTATTAAATACTCAATCTGTTCTTCAATAAAGGGCTGATGCAATTTTGTTGCAACAACCCTTATTTAAAATCTTATTTATTATAGTTGACAATCTTTCCAAATTCTGCTTTAAGGCTTGCACCACCAACTAAACCACCATCTATGTCAGGTTTAGCAAGTAATTCTGCTGCATTTCCAGCGTTCATTGAACCACCATACTGAATTCTGATAGCTGCTGCTGTTGCATCATCATATACTTCTGCGATACATTCTCTGATTGCTGCACAAATTTCTTCTGCCTGATCAGATGTAGCTGTCTTACCTGTTCCAATAGCCCAGATTGGTTCGTAAGCGATAACTGCTTCCTTAGCCTGGTCTGCTGTTACATTTAAGAATGCAATCTTAATCTGCTGACGGATGAAATCAACTGCAACACCCTGTTCTCTCTGTTCAAGAGTTTCACCACAGCAAATAATAGGTGTAATACCATGTTCAAAAGCTTTTAATACTTTCTTATTTACTGTTGCATCTGTTTCTGCGAAATATTCTCTTCTTTCTGAATGTCCGATGATAACATACTTAACTCCAACATCTGTTAACATGTTAGGAGCTATTTCTCCTGTATATGCACCACTTTCTTCAAAATACATATTTTCAGCACCGATGTTGATGTTTGAACCCTTTGCTGCTTCCATAGCCGGTACTATTGAAATAGCTGGTACACAAAATACTACATCTACATCTTCATTAGCTACTAAAGGTTTTAATTCATTGATTAAAGCAACTGCCTCACTAGGAGTTTTGTTCATTTTCCAGTTACCTGCGATAATTTTCTTTCTCATAATTATATAATCTCCTCTATATTTAAGACATATCAGTTAAAAGCATATTAAGCCTTTAACTGCTGATGATGCCTTATATAATATTGTATATCCTACTTATCGTTTGCTGCTGCAACACCTGGTAATTCCTTACCTTCGAGGAATTCAAGAGAAGCTCCACCACCTGTTGAAATATGTGACATCTTATCACCAAATCCTAACTGGTTAGCTGCTGCTGCTGAATCACCACCACCGATGATTGTTGTAGCATCTTTAAGATCTGCCATAGCTTTAGCAATTGCAATTGTACCATTAGCAAAGTTAGGCATTTCGAAACATCCCATTGGTCCGTTCCATACAACTGTCTTAGCTCCGTTAATAGCATTAGCAAATAATTCTGCTGTCTTTGGTCCGATATCTAAACCTTCCATATCAGCTGGGATTTCTCCACGTCCTACAACCTTGAAGTTGCAGTCATTTGAGAAGTTATCTCCAACTACTGTATCGATAGGGATTAATAACTTAACACCCTTTTCTTCAGCTTTCTTCATCATGTTTACAGCATATTCTTTGTAATCTTCTTCAAGAAGTGATTTACCTACTTCTTCACCAAGACCAGCCATGAATGTGTATGCCATACCACCACCGATGATTAATGTATCAACCTTTTCAAGAAGGTTTTCAATAACTGAAATCTTTGATGAAACTTTTGCTCCACCAAGGATAGCTACGAATGGTCTTTCCGGATTGTTAACTGCGTTTCCAAGGAAATCGATTTCCTTCTGCATTAAGTATCCTACAACTGCTGTGTCAACAAATTTTGTTACACCAACGTTTGAACAATGTGCTCTGTGAGCTGTTCCGAACGCATCATTTACAAATACATCACAAAGTGAAGCTAATTCCTTGCTGAATTCTTCTCCATTCTTTGTTTCTTCTGCACGATAACGTGTGTTTTCAAGAAGAATAACATCTCCGTCTTTCATTGCTTCAACTGCAGCCTTAGCATTTGGTCCTACTACTTCAGGATCTGCTGCGAATTTAACTTCCTGTCCTAATAATTCTGAAAGTCTTACTGCAACTGGTGCTAATGATAATTCCGGCTTTGGTTCTCCCTTTGGCTTTCCAAGATGTGAGCAAAGGATTACCTTTCCACCATCAGCTATTAATTTCTTTATTGTTGGCAAAGCTGCTACTAAACGGTTTTCGTCTGTGATTTTTCCATCCTGTAATGGTACGTTGAAGTCACAACGAACTAACACTCTCTGTCCTTTTACATTGATATCATCTACTGATTTCTTATTAAGCATTATATGTGCTCCTTTCATTTAAGCGCGTCATACGCGTAGTCTCATAAATCCCGGAATCAGTATAAACTTTATTCCAAGATTATATGCGCCCATGAAATGTACATCCATATAGATGTGGCGTTCATTTTATTCAGCGCAATATAAAAGGGTCCGGTCCAATTAAGACCGGACCCTTATGGATCTTATTTAAAGATTTCTTATTAATTATGCTAATTCTGAGAAGTATTTGATTGTTCTAACCATCTGGCTTGTGTATGAGTTTTCATTGTCATACCATGAAACAACCTGTACTTCATAAGTATCATCATCAACCTTTGATACCATTGTCTGTGTAGCATCAAATAATGAACCATATCTCATTCCAACGATATCGCTTGATACGATTTCGTCTTCATTGTATCCGTAAGATTCGTTTGAAGCTGCCTTCATAGCTGCATTGATACCTTCAACTGTGATATCTTTTCCTTTAACTACAGCTGTAAGAACTGTTGTAGAACCTGTTGGAACTGGAACTCTCTGTGCAGAACCGATTAATTTTCCGTTTAATTCAGGAATAACTAATCCGATAGCTTTAGCAGCACCTGTTGAGTTAGGTACGATATTAACTGCTGCAGCTCTTGATCTTCTTAAATCACCTTTTCTCTGTGGTCCGTCAAGAGTCATCTGGTCACCTGTGTAAGCATGAATTGTTAACATGATACCACTCTGGATTGGAGCGTACTTGTTAAGTGCATCAGCCATAGGTGCTAAGCAGTTTGTTGTACATGAAGCAGCTGAAATGATTGTATCTTCTGCCTTTAATGTTTCGTGGTTTGTATTGTAAACGATTGTTGGAAGATCGTTTCCAGCTGGAGCTGAAATAACAACCTTACGAGCACCAGCATCGATATGAGCCTGTGCTTTAGCCTTAGATGTATAGAAACCTGTACATTCTAATACTACGTCTACTTTTAATTCGCCCCAAGGACACTTTGAAGCATCAGCTTCTGCGTAAATCTTGATTTCTTTTCCATCAACGATGATTGAATCATCTGTAGCTGAAACTGTTTCAGCCTTGTCATATTTACCCTGTGATGAATCATACTTTAATAAGTGAGCTAACATCTTAGGACTTGTTAAGTCATTGATAGCTACTACTTCATAACCTTCTGCTCCAAACATCTGTCTGAATGCAAGACGTCCGATACGTCCAAAACCGTTAATTGCAACTTTAACTGACATTTAATTGTCCTCCTATTAAATAAGATATATTTTGTTAATTAATATTAACCTATTGATTATTCTACATAAATACTTTCCAAATATCAAGAAGTTTTTTGCATTTTTCTCATATTTTGTTAATTTTTTGACAAATAAAACGTTTTTAATTTTATCTTCTCATTAATATAGTAATTTTCAGCAAAATTTGTTATATTCTACTCATAAATTTTTTCTTTGCTAATTTGTAATTATTTCAGATTCAGTATAAATATATATAACAAACGATAGGAAGTTTTTCGCAATTTTGCGAGCATAGTGTAAATAAAAAAGTAATGTTTGAGTCTTTAGGCGAGTTTTACTTTTTTATTTATTATAAACGGCACAGAAAAATAAGAAAAACAACGTGTTTGGAATATATATTTATACCTGAATCTGAAACATTAACAAGTTGCAA
Source organism: Eubacterium sp. LMAG:50 (assembly GCF_008680265.1). NCBI lineage: Bacteria > Bacillati > Bacillota > Clostridia > Eubacteriales > Eubacteriaceae > Eubacterium > Eubacterium sp. LMAG:50. The sequence goes on from NZ_NALP01000004.1 coordinate 196,972, forward strand.
TACATATTACATAAGGAGAATATACGTTATGTTATCTGATTTTCATGTACATTCTAAATTTTCTACTGATTCAGATGAAGATTTGGAAAATATAATTAGCAAAGCCATAAGTTTAAATATGAAAGATATTTGCATCACTGATCATCAGGACTGGTTCTGGCCTGTTCCGGGTGAATCATTTGATATAGATACCGATTCATATTTTAATGAATTAAACATATTAAAAAATAAATATTCTTCAAAAATCAATCTTCATATTGGAGTTGAACTTGGCATTACATGCGACAACTACAAAAAAAATGCTGATTTTTTGCAATCATATCCATTTGAATATGTCATTGGCTCCTGTCATATTGTAGACAACATGGACCCATATTATTCTGAATTTTGGGAAAATCGCAATGAAGCTGAAGCTTTCAGGACTTATTTTTCAACTTTACTTGATGCATTAAAATTGTTTAATTCATTCAATACATTAGGCCATTTAGACTACATAGTCAGATATGCGCCAAATAAAGATAAAAACTATAATTGTAGCGATTATTTTAACATTGTAGAACAGATATTTAAAGAAATAATTCATAAAGATATTGCTTTGGAAATTAATACCGGTGCACTTGCAAAAGGAATGGATTTTGCAAATCCCCACTTTGATATACTTTCATTTTATAAAGATCTTGGCGGAAAACTTGTGGCTGTAGGCTCCGATGCCCATATTGCCGGTAATATAGGATATGGTTTTGATAAAGCCACGCAACTGATAGAACATTTTAATTTTAAAAATATTAATGAATAACTAAAAAAACTACAAAACTTCATTTAACAATCTGAAGTTTTGTAGTTTTTTCATTTTTATTATAAAGATTAATTTATCCTATTTTACTATTCCATGTTCAAGGAAAAACTGTTTCCATCTTGGCACACATGAAGGCATAAGATGAACCCCATCACTTGTGTACTTAGGGTCAAGAGCGCCTGTATCTTTTTTATCAAACACTTCGTTTTCATCAAGCCATATTATATCGTATCCATTTGTAAGTTCCTTAAGTTTCTTATTTCTTTTATCTATTTCCTTATTTTTTATATAAGTTTCTTCTTTGTCTTTCTTTTTTGTCACATGCATAATACTTTGAATAAATATTATTGCATCAGGCTGTTTTTCTCTAATAGTATTTATTACTTTACCATATTGCTCAGCAAATGTATCTGCTGTTCCTGTTCCAATTTCATTTATTCCAAGCATTATATAAATTTTTTCAAATTTATTTTTTTCAAGGGCTTTTTTTACAGTTATTTTTTTCTTTCCTGATTTAACGATTTTTTCATCTAAAATCTTCCATACGGACACACCCTGTTCTGCATAAAATACTGTTTTGTCCCAATTTGCATATAACGATATTGTCTGTGTTCGTGAATCACCTATAAATAATGCCCCATCCAGATAAGATTCGTCTACAGTTACAAAATCACGATGTGCTTTTTCCTCTGTAACGGTTTCTGTCTGAGTTTCTCCCGATTCATCCGTAACTATCTGGATTTCTCCGGTATCACTTTGGATTACTTTTTTCCCTTTATTCTCTTTACTTTCCTGTTCCACTATCTTTTTAGTTTCGTTGTATTTTATTATGTCTTTTGTTCCCAGAAATATTCCAAAAATCACAACAGATACAACCATCACAATCAAGAATCCATATTTATCAAATATAGCCTTTTTATCCATCTGTTTTCTCCTGTTAAAATATAAATATTAACTTAAACCTTAATCCACTAAGAGGTTATTATCATTTTTAAAATCTAAAGTACAAAAACGGATTGCTTGCCGCTGTACTCATTCTATACACACATACCCAGAATATTATAATTAAAATTACTGACGCGACTCTTGTTCTTCTGTATTTTTCAAATATCTTCATTGGAATACTTAAACTAAAGATAACTGCAAATACAAAGAATATTCCGTAATGTTTTATTGCATCAACATAATCTAATTTATTTACAAATTCTGTGCTTACATGTGAAATCATTGGGAATAATTTTGCAAAATATAATTTTATGTCTCCCATTTTATCAAGTGCAAATACCATCCAGCTCATCGGAATTATAAATATTATATATAAATGTCCAAGTGCAGGATATTTATCTAATATATTTTTTAATCCAAGCTTTTCTATTGTCAATAATACAAAGAACAACAATCCCCAACATACGAAATTCCAGCTTGCTCCATGCCACAATCCCGTAAGTCCCCATACCACAAACATATTAAATATTGTTCTTGCAAATCCTTTTCTATTACCACCAAGCGGAATATAAACATAATCTCTAAACCAACTTCCAAGAGTAATATGCCATCTTCTCCAAAATTCAGTAACGGATGTTGATATATATGGATTGTTAAAGTTTCTTGGAATTTTAAATCCCAACATTTTTCCAAGACCTATTGCCATAAGTGAATATCCATAAAAATCAAAGTAAATCTGGAATGTATATGCAAACATCGCAATCCATGCCATTGGAGTTGATATGCTTGCAATTCCGTAAGTCTTGATTGACTCCCAGCACATTCCCATTATATTTGCCAAAAGCATTTTTGATGCAAGACCCATAATAAAAATTCTTATTCCATCCTGCAATAAAAGTAATGATACTTTTCTTTTTCTTATCTGTTTAGCAATGTCCTTATATACAACAATCGGTCCTGCGATAAGTTGCGGAAACATACAAAGATAAACTCCTAAGTTAATATAGTTCTTTTCTGCTTTTGTTTTCTTTGTATAAACATCAATAACATAAGATGCTATCTGGAATGTGTAAAAACTAATTCCAAGTGGTAATGTAAGACTTGTTTCTATTCCCGTAAAAAAAGTAAAATATTTAAACACAAATAAAAACAGGAAGTTATATACTAAAGCTACGATTAATGTTATTTTGTCATAATTATTTTTTTCTTCTCCATTATGTTCAAGTATCTGATTATCATATTGAAATTTTCTGATAAAAATAGCTGCAAAATAATTTACTGTCAGCGATAATAAAATTAATGGAACATATTTCATTTCACCGACTGCATAAAATATTAAGCTTGCGATAAATAAACATATATTTTTAAACTTCATTGGTACTAAAAAATATATCAATATCACTATCGGTAAAAAATAAAATATAAACTGATTACTGCAAAATAACATCTCTTCCTCCGCCTGTGTCATACACAATTATTTTATAACTGTGACTTTATATAATTATAAATATTTTCATAAGTTTCTTCGGTATAATGAAGTCCATCCTGAGTTTCAAATCCGATGGCATTCAAATAACTGTTTGTGTCTATTACAATGACATTTTCATCTAATCTGTCTATGATTTCCTGATTAAAATAATCTATGTCATCATTCTTAATGTGATAACCACTATATGTCTCCTGTTCTTCATATACAGGATTTACAAGCATATAATAAATCTGACAATCAAATGTCTGTGACATTTCATTTATTTTATCTACGTATTTGTCGATGTTTACTAAGTCATTAACTCCTAATCCTATAATTAATGCTGTATCATCATCAATCTCATACTTTATATTATTCATCTGGTTTATCAAATAGTCGTATCCTTCACCAACTTCACAAATAAACACATCTTCATCTGTCGCATTTGCTTTTTCCATTCCCTTATATCTGGAATCTCCTACAAACAAATATTTTCCATATTCTCTTTTTGTTCTTGTAGTTTCATTTTCACTATCATGTCTGTTTGCTTTTCTATACTTACTTTTGTAAGTTTGTGCCTCAGGTACATTTTCATGTATATTATCTGCTAATGATTTAATCATTTTAGATTCAAGCCCAAATCCTGCTCCTTCTACACAAATAATAATAGCTGCTATGATAGCAATCATTATCGTGCCTAAAACTATACTTGTCCTATTGTTTTTCTTATTATTCATCATTTTCATATTATCTTTCCTCTTACTAACCAGCATTATTGTAATCTGACTTTTCTTTAAGTAATGTTATTTAAGGCCAATAATTTTCGTAATAGCCATAGCCATTCTATCATATAAACAACAAAAAACAACAGATTTTGACAAAGTTAATCTTTATTTAATAAATTTCGGACTTATGTAATATTTAGGTAACAAAGTTATTACATTCTTCTCTGTTTCATTATATTTATTTGATATTTTATGATATAGTTTTACTGTTTTATTTCATAATTTTACTGTTTTATTTCATAATTTTACTGTTGAAATTCAAAGATTATTGAATACATATAAAAACATCCACACAAACTTATTTTATAACAATGATGTTTATGCGGATGCTTTTACTTTTATATAATTCATTAGTTTTCTACTGTTCTCTTTGCAGTTTTATTAACTTTTTCATTATTTCTACTGTCCTGTCAATTTCATCTCTTGTATTTTCATGTGATATAGTTATTCTTACTGTTCCATAAGCATACTCTTTCTGAACATTTATAGCCATAATAACCTGCGACGGTTTTCCTCCTGCCGCCGCACAGGCCGAGCCTGCTGAAATACAAATGCCTTCATTTCCCATATCTTCAACCAATTTAGCAGCGTTTATATTTTTAAAACTAAAATTTGCGTTTCCGGGAAGCCTTTTAAATTTATGTCCGTTAAGTTTTACATCATCAATTTCATTCATAACACGATTTATGAGATAATTACGCAAATACTGTTCTTTTTGCATTCTATAACTCATGTTCTTAATCGACTGAATTGCTGCCTGCTCCATTCCAGCAATTCCTGCTACATTTTCAGTTCCTGAACGCTTTCCATTTTCCTGTCCACCACCCCATATAAGTGGTTCAAAATCATCTATATTTCTTACATAGAGAAACCCAACACCTTTAGGTCCGTTAAATTTGTGTGCACTTACGCTCATCATGTCAATATTCATCCTTGCAACATTTATCGGAACATGACCAAATGCCTGTACGGCATCTGTATGAAAAGTTATTCCATATGCTCTTGCTAAACGCCCTATCTTTGCTATCGGTTCTATTGTTCCTATTTCATTATTTGCAAACATGACCGATATAAGCCTTGTATTTTCCTTTATAGATTTTTCTAATTCATCAATATTTATTTCTCCATCCGGATTTACATTTAGGTAGGTTACTTCTGCACCTTTTTTTCTAGCGTATTCACAGGTATTTAATATTGCATGATGTTCAATTTTTGTTGTAATAATATGCGAATTTTCAATATCCTTTATTTTAAGCACAGCACTATTATCTGATTCAGTTCCTCCTGATGTAAATATGATATTTTCAGGATTTGCATTAATCATTGCTGCCATCCTTATTCTTGCTCTTTCGACGATACTTCCTGCCCTATCTCCAAAAGGATAATTTGCAGATGGATTTCCATACTCATCTTCTAAAAGCGGAACCATCGCTTCTTTTGCTTCTTTACATACTGCCGTAGTTGCAGCGTTATCTAAATATATCAAAATTTCACCCTCTCATTAATCATTTTTAAGTACTTTGCATCATATTATGAACTAATAAATTTTCTGCTTTATTTTTCTTTATAGTAAAAAGCAGAATGGAGAATTTTATGTCAAAACAGACTACTATTATTTTAGGAACCATTATGCTTACATTTTCCGGGATTGCAAGCAGAGTTATTGGTTTCTTATATAGAATATTCTTATCTAACTTAATTGGTGCTAAAGGGCTTGGCCTTTTTCAAATGATTTTTCCCGTACTTGCTTTCTTTATTTCTTTTTCATGCGGTGGAATACAAACTGCTGTATCAAGATTTGTTGCTGAAAGTAAAGATTTAAAAAAGAGTTATTCAATATTTACGGCAAGTATTATCATGTCTGAATTTCTTGCTGTTATCGCCTCGTTTATTATGTATTTTTTTTCTAATGTTTTGGCTTCTTTTTTAGGCGAACCAAATTGTGCCGTACTCTTAAAATACGCTTCTTACACTATACCTATGACTGTTCTCCATGCCTGTACCGTAGGTTTTTATCTTGGTTTAAAAAAGCCTCTTATCCCATCAATAGCTCAGGTTTTAGAACAGGTATTCAAATTGGCTTCCTTGTTTATTTTTTATGTTATTTTTACATCTAAAGGGTATGCCCTAACACCTAAAGTTGCTGTCTTCTCTCTTATTTTATCTGAAATTGCGGGAACTGTTTACTGCATTCTTGTTGTTTCAAATTATGGGATTTCGTTCTTTTCAAAAGATAATTTTTCAAACATTTTTTCAAAAATGAAAATGCTTTTTAACGTCTCTTATATTCTTACTCTTAATAAAATTTTACTGACTTTCTTTCAAAGTGCCGAAGCAATACTTATTCCGTTTATGCTTGTCAAATACGGCCTAAGTTCTAATTCAGCTATTACCTTATATGGAATTCTTGCAGGAATAACTTTGCCTGTAATTACATTTCCATCAGCTATTAGCAATTCTATTGCAATGATGATTATGCCTACAATTGCTGACGCAAATGTTTCAGGGAACAAAGAAAAAATAAAAATTACAACAAATTTCACAATATGGTTTTCTTTAGTTACAGGTATTTTTTGTATTGGCTTTTTTACTTTTTTCGGAGATTTTATTGGGAAAGATATATTTGGTCATGCAAGTGCCGGTTCTTATATTAAAACACTTTCATGGTTATGTCCTTTAATGTACATGTCCATATCTTTTGGCTCTATTTTGCATGGTCTTGGCAAAACTACTGCTGCGTTTATTCATAATATGGCCGCCATAATTATTAGATTATTATTTTTACTTCTACTTGTTCCTTTTTATGGAATAAAAGCTTATTTCTGGGGAATGCTCTTAAGCGAATTGATAACTGTTTCACTTCATTTACGCTACATTTCTAAAGAAGTTACTGTTAATTTTTCTCCTGTTGCGAACATAATAAAACCTGTCATCTGGCTAACCTTAAGCCTGACAACAGGTTATATTTTCATACATATTTTTAGTGGTTCGTCAACTTCCCACTCTTTAATTTTTAATTATGGCTCGCAATTTTTGTGTGCTATAATTATTAGCCTTATATTTTTTTCATTTGCCTATAAACAATGGCAAAAGTTTAAGAATTTACTGAACTAAACTGATTGTTGTAAAGTTCATAATAAAATCCTTTATTTGCAAGCAGCTGATTATGATTTCCCTGCTCTATAATCTTTCCATCATTCATGACAAGTATTGTATCTGCTTCTTTGATAGTTGAAAGTCTATGCGCAACAATAAAAGTTGTTCTTCCTTTCATCATCTTAGCAAATGCTTTCTGGATTCGTATTTCCGTTCTTGTATCAATAGATGATGTAGCTTCATCTAAAATAAGCATTGGTGGAAGGCAAAGCATAACTCTTGCTATACACAGTAACTGTTTCTGTCCCTGTGAAAGATTTCCGCCATCATCACCAATTACAGTATCATATCCATTTGGAAGTCTCTTTATAAAGCTATGCGCATGGGATAACTTGGCTGCTTCTATTACTTCTTCTAATGTTGCATCCTCTTTTCCCATTGCTATATTATCTCTTATCGTACCATTCTTAAGCCATGTTTCCTGTAGCACCATTCCATAAGATTTTCTAAGACTTTTTCTTGTTATATCTTTTATATTATGGCTATCCATCGTGATTTTTCCACTGTTAACGTCGTAGAATCTCATTAAAAGATTAATTATAGTTGTCTTTCCACATCCTGTCGGTCCTACAATGGCAATCATTTTACCCGGTTCGACACATAAATTTAAATCTTCAATTAATTTCTTATCAGGTGTATATGAGAAATTAACATGGTCTAATTCAACACTTCCTGATGCATTTTCAATATCTATTGCATTTTTATTTTCGATTTCCGGTTCTTCTTCAAGAAGGACAAATACTCTTCCTGCACAGGCAATCGCATTTTGAAGTTCCGTAACAACGCCTGAAATTTCATTAAATGGTTTAGTATATTGATTTGCATAACTTAAAATACATTGTAAATTACCTACTGTAATTCCTCCTGTTATTGCAATAATACCACCTGAAATTGCTACTCCTGCATAAACAAGACTGTTAACAAATCTTGTTGACGGATTTGTGATTGATGAGAAAAATGTACCCTTTAAATAATATTTTCTTAAATCCTCATTAATTTCATCAAACTGTTCTACAACTTCATCTTCTCTTCCAAAAGCCTTTACAACTTTTCCATTTCCAATCACTTCATCTATCAATGCCGTCTGCTTAGCTCTTGTTTCTGACTGTTTTTTAAACATTGAATAAGTTCTTGTTGCAATAAATTTAGCTACAAATAAAGAAACAGGTGTTACTAAAACTACAACCAATGTAATTTTAATACTTATTGTGAGCATAAATACTAACGTCAATATAATTGTAACAATACCTGTAAATAACTGAGAAAATCCCATAAGCAAGCCATCTGCTAACTGGTCTACATCTGTGATTATTTTACTTACTGTTTCTCCATTAGAATGACTATCAATATATTTAAGTGGCAATTTCTGTAAGTGTTCAAATGTCTCTTCTCTAATATCTCTTACTACATTATAAGTAATTTTATTATTACAGTTATTCATTATCCACTGTGCAAGTGCAGCTATTAAAGTAAACGTGGCTATTTTAACAGCTATAAGTCCAATCTCTGTAAAGTCTACCTTTCCCTTACCTAAGATAAGGTCTGTAGCATTTCCTAACTGAATTGGTACATACAATGAAAGAGCAACATACACTAGTGCAAAAAATAGTGAACCACCAAGTAAATACCAATATTTTTTTATATGCTTTATTACTTTTTCCAAAGCCTGCTTTTGAGTCAATGTTTTTTCTTCCATCTTACATTCCCTCCTTTTCCGGCTTTTTAAACTGTGATTCATATATTTCCTTATACACTTCACAATTTTCTAATAAGTCCTTATGAGTTCCAATTCCCATAACATTTCCATCATCAAGCACAACAATCTGATCTGCATCCATAATTGAAGCAGTCCTCTGGGACACAATAAATACTGTCATATCTTTTAACTTTGCTATCTCTTTTCTCAAATTAGCGTCAGTTGTATAATCAAGTGCTGATGAACTGTCATCTAATATAAGAATTTCCGGCTTTCTTACTAAAGCCCTTGCAATTGTAAGTCTCTGTCTCTGTCCACCTGAGAAATTTCGTCCATTTTGTTCTACAACAGAATCTATTCCATTTTCTTTCTGCATAACAAAATCATAGCTTTGTGCCTGCTTTAACGCTTCCATCAAATCATTTTCTGTTGCACTCTCATTTCCCCATAAAAGATTACTTCTAATTGTTCCTTTAAATAAAACTGCTTTTTGTGGAACAATTCCTATTTTATTTCTAAGACATTCTTCAGTGTATTCCTTAACATTTGTTCCATTTACTAAGACTTCACCCTTAGTTGCATCATAAAATCTTGGAATCATATTTATAAGAGACGTTTTACCTGAGCCTGTTCCACCTATTACACCTATAGTCTGTCCTTTTAGAACCTTTAAATTAAGTCCTTCTATCGTATTTTCACTAGAACCTGCATACATAAGTGAAACATCTTTAAATTCGACTTCAATTTCTTTATTCTTTCCTTCTGTTTCATTTCCAAATTTCATTGAAGATTCAACTTTCATAACATCTTCAATTCTATTTGCACAGGCAAACGCTTTCGTCAGATTAATAATAAGATTTGCAAGTTTTATCAATTCTATTAAAATCTGTGACATATAATTGATAAGTGCTACAACCATTCCCTGTGTAAGATATCCGGCATCTACTCTTATTCCCCCTACATAAATAATTCCAATCATGGCAAAATTTACTACCACGAATGTGAGTGGATTCATAACTGCGGATATTTTTCCAACAAAAATCTGAAATTTATTTAATGCATCATTACTTTCATTGTAACTATCAATTTCATTCTGTTCTTTATTAAATGCTCTGATTACTCTTGTTCCGGATAGATTTTCCCTTGTTTCAGATAAAATTTTATCCAAACCATTCTGAACTTTTTTATACATTGGGATTGTTGCAAGCATAATTCCAAATACAATTACTGCAAGAATGGGAATCGCTACAACAAATACAAGTGCTGCCTTAACATCTACCGTAAATGCCATAATTGTTGCGCCAAACACAATAAACGGAGACCTTAGGAACAATCTTAAAAACATATTAACTTGAGACTGAACCTGATTCAAATCACTTGTCAATCTTGTAATAAGTGTAGATGAGCCTAATCTGTCAATCTCATCATAGGAAAATGTCTGAATGTGTTTAAACAATGCATGTCTTACTTCTGTTCCAAATCCTGCCGCTGCCTTTGCTGCGAAATACTGTGCCGTTAAAGAGCATATAAGTCCAATTATAGCAAGTAAAAGTAAAGCTCCTCCCATTTTCAGAACATAAATATTATCCCCTTTAGCAATACCATTATCTATTATTTTCGCCACTACTAAAGGCACAAATAATTCAAACGATGCTTCTAACATCTTAAAGAGGGGAGCAAACACTGATTCTTTCTTATAATTCTTTAAATACTTTAATAAACTTTTCATTTAAATTTCTCCCATTTTTTAAATGCTATTCTTATTATGTAAAAATATTATGGCAGGTATACTTATTTGCACACCTGCCATAGCATTTTATCACATTATAGTAGAAAAATGTTAATCAATTTCAACGCTTCCCATATCACATTCTATACTTATCATCTTTTCTGCACCATTATCTTTATTTCCATCACTTGAAAAATCAGATTTGTCGATACAATTTTCAACATACAAATCAGCCATATTTATATCCCACTGATAATTATATGCACTAGTTCCATCATTCAATGTCATTTCTGCATTTCCCATAGAGCAGACAATCTTTCCCGCACCATTTATCACTCCTTCTATATCTAAATCTCCCATAGATATATCAGCATTTAATGTATCAGTTGCTATTCTATCAATTGAAATTTCTCCCATATTTATTTCAACGTCAGCAGATGATGATTGTAAATTGTCGATTGATATACTTCCTGCACTGGAATTAATTGTTGTATATACAGCTGACATATTTTCAATATCCGCCTCTCCTGCTGAAAGACTCAAATTAAAATTACCATATGATTTTCCACTTGGTAAATATACAGTTACATCTTGTGTGCCCTTTTTCCATTTTTTCTTATATTGTATTAAAACATTTAAGGAATCTCCTTCATTTATATAATAAACTTCCATTATATCTGCATTATAAGAAAATCCTATCTGTTCTTTGTTCCATTCCTCAACATCATATGACGCTGTCAATAAATCAAGTTTTAAATTATTCACTGACACCATATCAATTGTATCACTATTATTTTCTAATTTAGTCATTCCTGTAGTATCGTTCTTTTCTATCTTAACCTTAGCCTTCGCAAAAGTCTTCCCTATCTCTTCTTTAACAATATTACTTCCACCTTTCGAGATTCCAGCCACTATACACACGATTCCTAGTACAACAATAATAGCACCAACAACTGCCGTAATTTTTATAAATTTCTTCATACATTAAACTCCTTTCTGCCTGTTATTTTGTGAACCAATTCTACAACTTGTTTAAATAACCAAGGCAAAAATCTTATGCAAAACAGAACTTCCGGTACTACCAGTAAAACAGCTATACCAAATAAAATTAAACCAATTCCCATAAGAAGTATTGATGTTGCAAATCCGTACCCTGAAACTATTGCAACTACAATCAATGATATTCCTGCTACTCCTAACCCAATTATAGTTCCGCCAAGACCAAAAACAATTCCTATAATAACTCCTAATATTCCACTCCATATTGGAAATGTAACTGCCGCAATTATGATAGCAACAATTATTTTAATTGCTCTTTCATCATTTTTCTTATTGTATTGTCCTGCATTATTATATTCATATTGTGCTGTATTTTGAGAATTATTATATGAATACTGTCCTGCATTTTGACTATTATTATAGCTATTGCCGGTATTTTGCTTTGTATTGTATGAACCACTTGTATTATCTCTATTATAAGTTCCACCTATATTAATATTTTCACTGGTTATATTCTCTCCGCTATTAATGCTTTTCTTTAATCTCATCGCTATCTGTTCAGGTGTTCCTACACTTTCAGGTACAACCATATCTTCCGTGATTCCTGCATCATCAAAATATTCTTTATAATAACTTAAAGCATCATATCTATCATTAAAAGAAACATCTGATAACATTCTTTCTAACGTTTCCATAAAAACTTTTCTAGTCATTTTCATTACCTCCTGATTTTTCATTTTCAAATAAATCCGTTATCTTTTTAGAATAATTACCCCATTCAGTTACATACATATTAAGCTGGCTTCTTCCTGTATCAGTAATTTTATAATATCTTCTATTCCTTCCATCTATGGCTTTATCGTACAATTCAAAATATCCTTCCTTCTGTAACCGTCTAAGTACCGGATATAACGTTGATTCAGATACGCTAAGAACACTTCTAACATCCTGAGTTATCTTATATCCATAGGTTCCTTCCTTTTCCTTAGATACGACGGCTAATACTATTGCATCCAATAAATCAGCTCCTGTATTAAATATCATAGGCTTTCCTCCATATTATTTTGTTATATATATTATATGGTGTATAGTATTGTATGTCAACTACATATTATGTGATGCAAAATAACCAGAAATAAAATTTTTCAGTTTTTTTCTAAAAAATGCAATCATTTGTTAAATGTATTATAACTAAAAACTCGCAACTCTAATTTAATGTAATTATATAATTCACAGTTTCTATAACAATAATAAAAGCGTAGCTGTTGTTCCAACCTACAATTGTCAGATTTATGTCTAACCTTTTTAGATTTGGTACAAACCACTACGCTATAATTTCTTTATTTATTAAATTTACAAATTTCTATATTTACCAAGGAACTCTTTTGTTCTCTGATTTTCTGATGCAAATACCTCACTCGGTGTTCCATCTTCTACAATAGCACCATGTTCCATAAATATAATTCTGTTTGAAACTTCTTTTGCAAATGACATTTCATGAGTAACTATAACCATTGTCATATGTTCATCTGCCAATTCTTTTATAACTTTAAGAATTTCCTGCGTCAACTCGGGATCAAGAGCTGATGTTGGTTCATCAAAAAACAAAATATCCGGTTCCATTGCAAGTGCTCTTACAATAGAAACTCTTTGCTGCTGACCACCTGATAACTGACATGGATAAGAATCTTTCTTATCTGCTATACCCATTTTTTCAAGCAATTCCATCGCAGTCTTTTCAACTTCTGCCCTATCTCTTTTTTGTACATGAATTGGTGCATCAATAACATTTTTCCATACTGAATAATGTGGAAAAAGATTGAAATTCTGAAATACAAGCCCAAATGAATCTCTGATTTTCTTTAATTCATTTTTCTTTGCATACATTACTTTGCCATTCTGTGTATCAGCCATCACATCATTATTATATGTTATTTTTCCACCATCAATTTTTTCTAAATTAACTGCACATCTTAATAATGTTGACTTTCCTGAACCTGACGGTCCAATGATAGACAATACTTCACCTTTATTAACTGAAAGGGAAATGTCTTTTAACACTTCTAAATCACCAAAGTGTTTCTGAATATTATTCATTTCTAAAACGCTCATATTCCCCTCCTACTTGTAATAATTTAATTTCTTTTCTGCAAAGTTCATTACCCATGCAACTACACTATTAAAAATAAAATAGAACACACCTGCAATAATAAATGGTGTAAAGCTTGTATTAGATGATGCAATCTGCTTTGCTACTGTAAACATTTCCAAATAAGCAATTGAGAATGCAAGTGAAGTATCCTTTACAAGACATATTACTTCATTTGTAATTGATGGAAGAATTCTTTTAATAACCTGCGGTAAAATTATTTTAAAGAATGTCTGTGCCTTATTATATCCAAGTAATCTTGCTGCCTCATATTGTCCAACAGGCATCGATTCAATACCTGAACGATATATTTCTGCAAAATAAGCTGCATAATTTAAGGCAAATGCAACTATTATAGCAATAAATCTGTAACTTCTTGGTATACGAATATGAAGTAAATAATTAGGTCCAAAATAAATTGCCATTACCTGCAACATCAATGGAGTTCCTCTCATTATTGCTATGTACACTGTTACTATATATCTTATTATTCTGTTTTTTGCCATTCTGCCAAATGCAATAACCAAACCAAGCGGTAATGAAAACAGAAGGGTTAGAAAAAATATTTTTAATGTTTCTACCATACCTTCTGACATCTTAGATATCATCATATCCAATGGCATTTTTGCTGCTAACAACATCATTCCTGTTTGTAAAGTCATTATTTCCTCCAGATTATCTTAGATTATTCTCCTAAGCAAATCATATCATCAATTCCATATTTTTCAGCAAGTTTTGTTACTGTTCCGTCTTCATACAACTTCTTAATATCTGCATTCACCTTATCTCTAAGTTCAGTATTGCCTTTCTTAAATCCAATTGCATACTGTTCAGAATTCAATTTCTCATCAAGGATTTCATATCCGTCATCTCTTGATTCAATCTGATACTTAGCAACCCCTATATCCATTGCAACTGCATCTACTGTTCCTGCCTGTAATTCAGCAAATGCTGTATTGTAATCTGCATATTCCTGTAAATCTGCAAATGTCTTAGCTAAATCTTCCTGATCCCCACCTTCTTTTAATAAACCAAGTGCTGCACTTCCTGCCTGAACACCTACGTATTTATCTTTAAGGTCAGCTAACTTCTTAATTCCTGAATCTTTAGCAACAATCATAACCTGTTCATTATTTACATATGGGTCTGACCATGTATAATCATCTTCTCTTCCATTCATTGTAAATCCATTCCAAATACAATCAATGTTTCCATTATTTAACTCTAAGTCCTTTGAATCCCAGTCGATAGGAGTCTTTACAAGTTCCCATCCTTCAATATCACATACAGCCTGTGCAAGTTCAAGGTCAAATCCTGTATATTCACCACTATCATCCATGTATCCGTAAGGTGGATATTCAGCATCAAATCCTACTGTAAATGTTGTTTTTCCACTGTCATTCTTACTACTGTTATCTTTACTTCCATTATCCTTGCTTCCACATGCAGTCATTGAAAATACCATTGCACATGATAAAGCTAATGCTACTAATTTTCTCATAATTTCCTCCTAAATTAAAGATGTTTTCTTTCATTTATTGTTTTACTACTTTATCAAACTAAAGTGTACCACGTAATGCTATCAAATTGCAGAGAAAAAGTCAACTTGTTTATTTGAATACATAATTCAAGTTAAATGATAATTTTCTTTAAAAAATCCATATTATCATCAATAATATATTCATCATTCAGTTTATTCTTTAGAAGATTGATTGCTATGAGCAATTCTTTAAAAAAATTTTTTCTTTTTAGTATCCTTAAATCCAATATATTTGAATTCTTTTCCATCATCCAAATACAAACTGTCATATATTTTTTTGAATATTGATAAATTTAGTTTCAATATCACTATCTCCTATTAAATATGGTGATAAATCATACCCCATATCTGCCCAATCTGCATTAGCAGTCGTTGCATCTTTAATATTTATTATTTTGTATCCATCAAGTGTTATTTTATTTCCAAGTTCATCACTTAATTTAACATAATCAATTGTCTTACTACCACTCTGGTCTCACTTAATCCACCCTCAACAATCTTCTTTACTTCATCCGCACCTTTTCCTTCCTTAAATAAATCGAATGCTTCGTCTCCGTAACTGTTTATAAGGTTTACTGCCTTTTTGGCTTCTGCAGGTTCAAGGTTGTCGATTATCTTTGCAAGGTCGTCTCCATACTTCCCTGCAAGGTTCAGACCATCCTGTCCGAATTTCTGCAGTATGGCTGCCGTTCTTTGATGGTATCTAAATCTACTTCCCTAACACGCTGATATAAACGCACCCTTTCGCAACATTTTTTCTTGTTGCTAGGCGTGCGTTTATATCAGCATATTGGAACTAAATATTCTATCTTGATTTTTCAATATCCTTTCTTATACCAAGCTCGGCAAAATTTTGCTAGTATCTATTAATTAACATCATGGATTCTTAATTGCTTCTGGGCAACTATGATGATTAATTAATAGACATGCATGAGTTATAGGTTGTTGGGAATCCGAAAGTACAACCATAATCAAAATTATTTAGTTGCATATCTTTTTATTTTATGCAAAAAATATTCACAAGCTTCCGTTTCTGTTTC
Organism: Eubacterium sp. LMAG:50; assembly: GCF_008680265.1. Lineage (NCBI taxonomy): Bacteria > Bacillati > Bacillota > Clostridia > Eubacteriales > Eubacteriaceae > Eubacterium > Eubacterium sp. LMAG:50. The sequence continues at coordinate 213,275 of NZ_NALP01000004.1, forward strand.
AAATATTTTTAGTCCACTTTTCTTTCCTCGTTCGCTATAATAAACCTGCCATTTATCATCCTTTACAATACATAGTTTTTCATTAGGTAATCCACTCGTCATTATAGAATACAAATCACTCGCTATTCCCAATTGTACTAATTCATGTTCTAATTCTATTATTGTCACTACTTAATCCTCCTTAATATACCAGCATCTAGTAATTTATCCACTGTATCAGGTAATAAATATTGTATTCCTCCTCCTGGTTAATCAAACCATGGTGCTATTTCACCTGCCTTCACATTAATTGGTTCAACAACTTCAAATACACTATATGGTTTCATGTCAGTTCCTGGTGCTAGCGCTCTCATCTCATATGGAATCCCTTCTGGAGAAGTAAATGTGCCAAAATCACTTCCATATCTTCGTTCCAGATTGTAAAACTTCATCTATAGGTATTCTCGCAAAGCCATTGTTTTGAGGCCAATGAATTTCTCCTGTTATTTGATCATAATACTTAGGATTGTCAAATACATCCTTATATTTCAAATACAATTCGTCGCTAGGTGTATTATTCCAAGCATCTATTTTTGCTCTATCTTCTTGACTTATTACTTTACCTTCGCCCTCAACAATCTTCTTTACTTCATCCGCACTTTTTCCTTCCTTAAATAATTCAAGTGCTTCATCTCCATAACTGTTTATAAGGCTTACTGCTTTTTTAGCTTCTGTCGGTTCCAGATTGTCGATTATTCTTGCAAGGTCATCTCCATACTTTTCTGCAAGCTTTAGTCCGTCTTCTCCAAACTCCTGCAGTATGCTTGCTACCTTTTCACCATATTTTTTGCTAAGCAACTCCCATGCATCAATGAAATTCCAGTAATCCGGGCTTCCTCCTCCGGGAATATATCCTGTATCAGGTGTGTCTATTAATTAATATCATGGCTTCTTAATTGCTTCTGGACAACCATGATGATTAATTAATAGACGTGCAGAAGTTGTAGGTCGTTGAATGTTCAAAAGTATAAGCCTAATTTAAATTGGAAAAGTTGAATAATTTATCTTAGAACTTATTAAATAACATTTCTTTATGTTTCTTTCCAACCTGAGCTTTATTTTTTCATCAGATGTTTGAACTTTTACCAATTTCCAAACAAACTTTAACAATTCTTGTCTCCATTTTTCAACCGTTTCCTCAGAAATGTTTAACAATTTATAGTTCTCATAAACTTCTTTTTCTTCCATGGCCATTGCAAACAATGAGCCATCATACTTAAAAAATACTTTTTTTACCTCTTCACATGTCATATTTACCTACTTTCTTACAGCTTTCCACAAGCCATCACCAGTTGATTCAAATGTATACCCTTTACTAAGTATATAATTTATTTATCTCTGATAAAATCTTTTTGCACCATCATCAAAATAATATTGGTTCTAAATCTAAAAAAAATTCAGTTTTAATTTTAAATGTCCTTATGTATACCCAATTGGTAATTTTTGATCTAGTGTCTACATTTTAATTTACATGTATTACATCACCTTCGGTGAGAACCATTCCGATTATTTGACCGTAGTTAAATTTTTTGTTGCTTTCCTTAAGTGAAGACATACTTTTATAAAACTACTTCCAACCATGAATCTTTAAATATTTATCAGGAATTCTCAACTCAAGCTCTTCAATAACATTTTGTAAATAGCTATCCATATCCATATTCGAATAACAATTATGTTCATTAATTACACTTAGTAACTTCCCATTTCCAACTTCTATCGAGAATCCAATTATATCAAGCTCATAACTAAATACTACCGAAAAGTAATTATATGCTATAAAACATATTTTAAATGACCAATGTCCTGTTTTCTCAACTATATCATAAAACTCCATACCTCTTATTTTATTGCCAAATGATTGCTTTATTTTTCTCCCAATTTCCATTCTAATTTTATTAAAATCATTTAATTGCATACCAAAAATCTCCTCTCTTCTCCAACGCAAAATATCCATGTTTTTCTTGCAAATAATCCCATTCCCATTTTAACGCACATTCTCCATATGCCTCTGGATTATGTGAAAATCGTATTTCCTTACTAGCACTTACAGCATCATCTAATGCAGGCTTATTAAAATAGTCAAACATATTTTGACCTGTTGCATCTAAACCATATGTATCCGTAATTTTATCCCACTCCGTTCCAAGACTAAAATATGTTGTATTTCCAGCCTTAACAGTATATGACCCTGTTCCTGGTACTGAATAATCTTTAGTTCCGTCCGCCCTTATAGTCGGTTCGTACTTACCTAATGTCATTATATTCGAGTCTGCATTATGCACACTATCAACTCGATACTTTTCATATTCTGCCAGTGGAATCTTTCCATCAACTTTTCCATCAATTATTTTTAATCCATTAATAGTGTTACATCCACCCTCAACAATCTTCTTTACTTCATCCGCACCTTTTCCTTCCTTAAATAAATCGAATGCTTCGTCTCCGTAACTGTTTATCAGGTTTACTGCCTTTTTGGCTTCTGCAGGTTCAAGGTTGTCGATTATCTTTGCAAGGTCATCTCCATACTTCCCTGCAAGGTTCAGACCATCATGTCCAAATTCCTGCAGTATGGCTGCCGTTCTTTCACCGTAACTTTGTCTTAACAGCTCCCATGCATCAGTGAAATTCCAATAATCAGGGCTTTCTCCTCTGGGAACATGTCCTATATCAGGTGTGTCTATTAATTAACATCATAAATTCTTAATTGCTTCTGGGCAGCCATTATGATTAATTAATAAACGTACAGGAGTGATAGGTTGTTGTGATTTCTAAAATATAATCGTTAATAATGTATTTTTATCTGCATATATTTTAACAAACTTGTATTATTCATTATAAAAAATCCTGTTTATTTGCTATCTCCAAACATCTTCTCGTTTTGATACTTTATAATTATATTATATGCATCCATTGTACTTTTTTGAGCCAAGACAACTTCCTCTTCGGTTATCTGGATTTTCTCCATTCTATCACATATTTCGCCAGCATCATAAATCATATAGTAACTATTATCACATTTTACTATTTCAATTCCATTTCCCGTAAAAATTTTTTCCATTTTAAACATCTTACTACTTTCCTAAAATATTTTCTGTCACTATGTATTCTGTTTTTGGTACAGGGTCAATAACCGCTTCCATAACACCACCTGGCGTCCAATAACCTGGCCATGCACCAGCTTCATTTCCACTTGGTATTCTTATATTTTGAGGATTTGGTATATCTACTCTTACAGGGTTAGTTCCCAAATCTCCTGGATTTAGACCTAATAATTCCTCTAATCTTGAAACATCACCACCAGCCTGTGAAATTACTTCATCTGCAACCGACTTAGGCATAACAAAAGTACCTAATCCTACACCTTCTGTATCAACAGGTGCCTTTGATTTAATTTTTGTTACACCATCTTGAAAATGACTAAGATGACTATCTATGTATTCTTTGCTTAAATAAGTAGCTGGGTCAGGTCTACTTCCCTTCGGAGTAGAAAGTATTTCACTTATCTTATTTTCATCTCCCCCTTCTTTCGTTAACATATCTAATATTTCATCCCATGTCTTTATTCCACTAGTTTTTAAAACACTCTCACTTAAACCACCCTCAACAACCTTCTTTACCTCATCAAAGCTTTTTCCTTCCTTAAACATTTCCAGTGCATCATCACCATAACTGTTTATAAGGCTTACTGCTTTTTTAGTTTCTGTTGGCTCCAGATTGTCGATCATTCTTGCAAGGTCATCTCCATACTTTTCTGCAAGGTTCAGACCATCCTGTCCGAATTCCTGCAGTATGGCTGCCGTTCTTTCACCGTAACTTTCTCTTAATGATTCCCATACATCAGTGAAATCGCTTGCACCATTTTCTTTTAGTTATTCCCACAAGTTAATAAACAATTCTTTTCTCCATTTTTCTACCATTTCCTCAATGTTTTCTGAGTCTATCTTTACAAGCTCATTTTTCCTTGAAAGCGCCATCTTAAATACTTTTCCTTCGTCATTTATTTTATTGTTCTATAGCAAAATTTTACTTTTTTATAAAGTTTTTCCAATGCTTCCTCTTCACTTTTAAAATATTCTTCGTATTTTAATCCTCTTTCATTATTTTCATAAACTTTCCACATTTTCTTATCTTTATCAAATCCATATCCCAAAACAAAATCAGCATTTGATATATAATTTATACATATTCTCCACCTTTCTATTTTATCTCTAAATAATAATATTTTAGAAATTAATATTCTCTTTTCCACTTTACACCTCTATTCATACAATATTCCAATTGTTTTCATAATGTTGCCATTTAATGGCATTACAAATTGTCTAGCTCCACCAGACAACTCTGACCAAGCGCTTGCAATACCTTTTACACCATATGTTGCATCTATATTACCTATTTCTTTTTGAATATTTTTCATGAAAATTTTATATTCGTAACGTAATTCTTCAAACTCCTCAATGTCCCATTCTTCAATATTTTCTTTTTTTAGTATCTTATTAAATTCATCTATGTTCCCATTCTTTATTGCATCTATTTTATCAAAATATGAGTCAACATTAAATGTTACGATATGATACGCCTCTTCATTCTCTAAATAAGGAATTGCTCTTTCACTATAGGTATATTTTCCTGACAACGGCACATCCGCAAAATTATTGCCTCCCATATAACCATATCTGTCCCATATTATAGACAAACCATTCTCTCTTGTTATTGGTTCTATTGTTCCATCCTTAAATCCAAGTTTCATTGGCCAATCATATATTACATTTCCATTTGAATCAAATTCTTTTATGTATTTAACATCCTTAGGTACATTTACATCTGTTTTATATTTTGAATCCTTAAATAACTTCTGTAATTCCTGTACTTTCTGTACTTTCTGTACATTATCTAAATCTTTTCTTTTTCCTATTTCACATGCCACTCTATTGAATTTATCAAAAGATTCTATTCCACCCTCAACAACCTTCTTTACCTCATCAAAGCTTTTTCCTTCCTTAAACATTTCCAGTGCTTCATCACCATAACTGTTTATAAGGCTTACTGCTTTTTTAGCTTCTGTCGGTTCCAGATTGTCAATTATTCTCGTCTTTACAACAAACGCATTCCAAAACGAATATTGTCATTTCGAATGCGCTTGTCATAATTACAATTTAAATTTTTCCTTTACTATTTTAATCTCTGCTTCATTTTTGTTTATCCATTTTTGATATACAAACCTTTCAACAAACTTCATTCCCAATCTTACCCACTCTCTATAATCGCCTCCCATAGCCACTATAGACAACTTGTCTTCTGTTTCATCCATAACTCTAAATTCAAAGCCTTTTTCTGTTTTTTTATCCCAACATTTCAACAAACTCTGAGAATGTATCTGCTACCTTGTATGTTACAGGAGCAAAATCTTCTGATTCCTCATGGCTCCATACACAAATTGAAGGTTTCTCTTTACTTTTTCTATAATCTAAACATACATAATCTCCTGCGAATAACTCTGCTATTGGCAGAACCTCTACTCCAATTAAATCTTCATTATCCGTCAAACGCTCTCCTATTTGGGATTCTACAACGCTTATATCATACCAACCATTTTGAGTTTCTTGAACATTCTTCAAAATACACAAAAATCTTGTAACTGCATAATTATGTTTATTACACTCAAATGATTTTTCATTTGGTATACCACCATTATAATTCACAACAAAATTTCTGTAATCCGCTGGCAAAACCAATCTCCATTTTCTCTCTTTTTCTGCTAATAATTCATCAGTTGGTATCGGTTGAATAATCGTATTATCTTGTATCGTCATTTTATATCCTCCTATTATCGAGGGGCATCTGCCCACATTCCAGCAGTTCGTCCTCCATTGTGCGTTGTTATATTATGTATTCCTGTTGGTACTAATTGCATTTTACCTGGTATTTCTGTATGATGCCATGTATATCCGTCTACAGTTCCACCAATTTGTTCATCCAGCCATTTAAACTGCTCTGCATCGCTCATCTTCCACATGTTTTCTGGCAAATATTGTGTTTCCTTTACTACTCCTGCAGATTCAAAATCGGCAAAGCCATATCTCATGCCTTCTACTTTGGTAACCTTTATGTCAGGAATTAATCCAGCATCTATAGCCTGTTGTTTAATAATACTTCTTTGCTTTTTGGTGAGATTCTCTCCTCCTGGTATTGTATCATCCCATGACCACGCTTGGTTAGAGTTAATTTTATCTGCATATACTTTTGCATAATCATCTAAAACATCATCAAATGATTTATTTCCTCCAATAAATTCGTCTATATTTTTTATTGATGTATCTAAGCCACCCTCAACAACCTTCTTTACCTCATCAAAGCTTTTTCCTTCCTTAAACATTTCCAGTGCATCATCACCATAACTGTTTATAAAGCTTACTGCTTTTTTAGCTTCTGTCGGCTCCAGACTGTCGATTATTCTCATCTTTACAACAAACGCATTCTAAAACGAATATTTCCCTTTCGAATGCGCTTGTCGTAATTACTTAATTTACCTTAAATTGCTCTTATAATTACAATTTAAATTTTTCCTTTACTATTTTAATCTCTGCTTCATTTTTGTTTATCCATTTCTGATATACATACCTTTCAATACACTTCATTCCTAATCTTTTCCACTCCCTGCAATCACCTATCATTGTAACTATAGACAACTTGTCTTCTGTTTCTTCAACAATTTCAAATTCAAAACCTTTATAAATTGCCATTGTCCTTATTCTATAATATTCAGTTATTTCGGAGCTATTTACAAATTTCATACATACTATTTTATCTTCAATATATTTAATATTAAACGGTTTACACGGTTCAAAACCATTTTTCACATCCTCTATGTCTGTTGAACGTAACACTATTTTTCCTTCTTGAGTTTCCCCTGCTGTATATTCATTTCCTAAATAAATTGCGTATTTTCCATCTTTCATCATACTGTCTCCTGTTTTTATTGTTTTATAACTTAAATCAATCTTATAAATACCTGATACAGTCTATTATTTTAACATCATGAATCCTTAATTGCTTTTGAACAACCATGATTGTTAATTAATAGACATTCATTAAGTCTGGGTTGCTTTAAGTTCGAAAATTTAAACATAATTAAAGTTTAAATCTTCTATATGTCGCAATCATCATATTGACTAAGCACATAAGCTTTATAATATGAATCTAAAAACTTATCTGGCAAACGAAGTCTACAATAATCATCAATAATTTGCAAACTTTTTTTAATTGACTCAACATCGCTATTTAACGAACAACTTTTTCCTAAAAATTCTGTTATAACACCTTCTTTTCCTACTTCCAAACCCGCTCCAAATCTTCCATACTGATCATCTAAATTACATTTTAACAAAAAAGAATCATATAATACACATGCCACTTCCTTTGTTGCAGAATTAATATACCTCATCTTTGCTTTATATCCAAAAAAATCTTCCACTAAATCATATAATTCATCTACATTCATTGTTATTCTCCTTTAATATTATGGTTTCATTGTCATAGTTTCAGCATCCCACTTGTAATTATTTTTTAATAGGTATTGATACTCTTTTCCTAATGCACCAGTATCATTAATCGGATTATGTGAAAACTGAAATGTTTTTCCTTCATTTATTCCATCATCTAGGAATGCCTCATTAAACAATTTAAACATTTCATCATCCGTATATCCATATTTAGTTTTAATAGTATCCCACTCATTCCCCAAACTAAAATATGTATAATCATCTCCTGCTTTTGTTATATAACTGGTTGGATCACCTCCATCATATTTTCCAAGCATTACTTTTTCTTTGCCTGCATTATGTATACTACTCTGATATATATTGTCATATTCTGTATAAGAAATAACCTTTCTACCACTCTCAACAACATTCTTTACCTTATTAAAGCTTTTTCCTTCCTTAAACATTTCCAGTGCATCATCACCATAACTGTTTATAAGGCTTACTGCTTTTTTAGCTTCTGTCGGTTCCAGATTGTCGATTATTCTTGCAAGGTCATCTCCATACTTTTCTGCAAGCTTTAGTCCGTCTTCTCCAAATTCCTGCAGTATGGCTGCCGTTCTTTGATGGTATCTAAATCTACTTCCCTAACAAACTGATATAAACGCACTCTTTCGCAACATTTTTTCTTGTTGCTAGGAGTGCGTTTATATCAGCATATTGGAACTAAATATTCTATTTTGATTTTGTAATGTTCGTCCGTATACCCAACTCGGCAAAATTTCGCTAGCGTCTATTAATTAACATCATGGATTCTTAATTGCTTCGCAACAGCCATGATGGTTAATTAATAGACATGCAGGAGTTATAGGTTGTTGGGAGTCCGAAAGTATAACCCTAATAAATTATAATTAATTTTCTTTAAAGATACTACTTAACAATATTAAATCCCTCTATCTTCCCACTATCTACATTAATTGTATAATTACGTCCATAGAAATCCGATGCAAAAATAGTATCATCTTTTATGCCTATCTGCTCATAAGGAAGAAGATTTTTTAACTCTGGATAGCGAGTAGATAAATCCTCTGATTGCCAAATTAATTTTGCTTGAGCATCCAAACAATAAATGTTATTAATCTCAGTTCTATTAAATGGAATCCCAAGTAATACTATAAACTTTTCTTTATACTGGACTACAGCTCGAATATCAAATTCGAAATCATAACTATTCCCGTTGATTTCAATATGCTTCTTTTCGTATTGATACATTTAATTACCCTCCAAAAGCCTCTCATTCTTAAAATCACCAATTCTTTGCCCAATTAAATCATATTGTGTTCCACCACCATTCCCCCATCCATCTAAAGGATTGACCTCGCCTACTCTTATGTGAGTTCCAGCCTCCAATTCCACATCGCATATATATTTAGGGGTATTAGGTAAAGCAAACTTATTTTGTATCTCTAAGGGTGTTAGTCCTTTAATATCATCTGCTTTCATTACCCAACTTCCATACATACCCGATCCATCTGGCATATTATCATATACTCTAACAAAAGTAGTATTTTCAGTAAGTTCAATTTCCTTCACTAAAGTTCCAGGTTTATATGGTGGATTATAATCAGGCTTGACATTATCAATAAACCATTGATTAGTTTCTTCTGCTGTAAATGTCTTAACTTCGTTAAATTTTATTGTTTCTGTACCACTCTCAATAACCTTCTTTACCTCATCAAAGCTTTTTCCTTCCTTAAACATTTCCAGTGCATCATCACCATAACTGTTTATAAGGCTTACTGCTTTTTTAGCTTCTGTCGGTTCCAGATTGTCGATTATTCTTGCAAGGTCATCTCCATACTTTTCTGCAAGCTTTAGTCCGTCTTCTCCAAATTCCTGCAGTATGCTTGCTACCTTTTCACCATATTTTTTGCTGATCAACTCCCATGCATCAATGAAATTCCAGTAATCCGGGCTTCCTCCTCCGGGAATATATCCTGTTCCGTGACTTCCTGAACTGCTTCCGGTTCCTCCACTTCCGTGGTTTCCTGAGCCGCCTGTTCCCGGACTGTCATCCCATGATACTCCTCCAAATTCTTCCGTAAAGAAGTTTTTAACATATTTACTGTCTACGCCCATTTCCACAAGCGTGTCCCCTATCTTCCTTACGACTTTCTTTCCTAAAGTTCCCGCCACTTTTGTCATTACTGCAAAAGTCACGTTGAAGAACAGGTCCGTCATCATCTTCTTTCCGTACCGTTCCTCTCCCGTGGCACAGTACATGCTAAGTGTGAACAGACTGTCAACATATGCATACACGGCAACTCCCAGAAACACAAGTGCAACTGTCAGCAACACTGGATTTGCAAGGCCTAAAATAATCATATCTATTGCAGCAATAAGATCATATGCAGCGATTATTACATTTATTGTACCCACAATTATGTTTATTGCCGTACTGCCACCGCACATACTTCCACTTATCATGTAGGCTCCTTCGCCTGTACTTGTGTCAAGTGCAATATATGCCGTGCCTTTCCATCCATAGTAACACATTTCTTCCTTTGGTACTATGATTGTTCTTCCTGAACTGACGGCATTTCTCATTTCACTTATGGTTTTGCCGTCTGCCTTTATCCTTTCCAGCTCATCCATGTTTTTTGAGTCTATCTTCACAAGTTCCATGCCTCTTGAAAGCGCCACCTTAAATACTTCCATTGTGGATACGGCAAATGTTCCAACTGTTTCCTCAAGGACAAAGCTTTCAAGATATGAACCTACAAATCCGCTATATACCATGAAATCCCTTACCGGATTATGGTCCACCTTGTTTTCTTTATCATCGTTGCTGTCTTTTTCATTTTCCTGATCATTGTTTACTTCAGAAGTTCTGATTTTATCTCCGTTGTATGCAACTCCATATGTATCCGTGTCTATATCAACAAACACTGTGCCTTCAGATATTCCGATTGGTGCACCAAATATGCTTGTGACCCTTGGTTTGTATCCAAAAATTCCCTCACTTATCTGTCTCCATGTTGTAACATTTAATATTCCCTCAAGCATACTGTCTGCCATATCAAGCTGTGCAAAGTATGTTGTGCCAATTCCTGAAAGTGTTTCCCCCATTGCCCTGTCATTGCTTTCTTTTCCTGATTCAAGTTTTTCCTTTAAACTGAGCAGTTCGGTCTTTGCATCGCTTAAATCAGCTTCGCTTATTTTTCCATAATCAAATGAAACCGCATAACTTCCACCCGCGACAAGAGGATTGTCAACTGATACTGTTTCACATCCTGCTTCATATATATCCATTCCAAATATTGTATATGTTCCGGGACGTACTGCATTCCCCTTTGCAACACATTCCCCGTCTGCCATTATGCATGGAATAACCTTAATGAGATATGCAGGTGTGCTATATATATCGCCATACTTTTCTATTATCTTATCATCTTCATCTGTTTCAGGGACATATTCAATCCAGACATTTTTTCCATGTGTCTTAAATACCGCTTGTAATACTGACTTTTATAAAATACCCGCACCATTTATAATAATACTTTCACAGGAAAACGCACCTTTTTGCAACATTTTTTTGTTACTAAGAGTGCGTTACTTCAGCATATTGAATTTGCAATGTCCTTTCGTATACCCAACTCGGCAAAATTTCGCAAGTGTCTATAAATTAACATCATGGATTCTTAATTGCTTCGCAACAGCCATGATGGTTAATTAATAGACGTGCAATAGTTATAGGTTGTTGGGAGTCCGAAAGTATAACCATAATAAACTCAATATGAGGTCTTGAATTTCCTTATTATAAAGGCAAAATTAAATATATCTATTATTTTCAACCTCAAAGTTTACAATTGATAGCAATTCATCAAAAGCCTCCTCTTCGTTTTCAGTTATCAATCTAATTCTATGTCTCCCTCGCTCATTATTGACATACACTTTCCATTTCTTTTCACATGTATCATAAAAACATCCTATTGTAAAATCAGCAAAAATTTCATCGCCAATCTCCAACTTCCACTTTCCTAATTTACATTGTAGTTCTTCTTTAATTTTCAAAAATTCTTTTCTATTCATTTGTACTACCTCAATTTATAATTCCTAATCGTTTCATGGTATTTCCGTTAAGTGGAGTAACATATTGTCCTGCTCCTCCAGACATATCTCCCCACGAAGCTGCTGTTCCTTTTAACCCGTAAGTGGCATCAATATTACTTCCTACTGCATCTGTCGTATCCTCAATAAAATCATTATATGTATTTTGCAAATTCTTAAAATATGATGAATTAACATTCGCTATTCCTTCCTTAGATAAAATTGTATTCAATCCATCTATATCTCCATTTTTTATTGCATCTATTTTATCAAAATACGTTGCATTATTAAAAGTTCCCGTATGATAAGCTGCTTCATTCTCTACATAAGGAATGGCTCTTTCACTATATGTGTATTTACCCGTTGGAGGAACATCTGCAAAATTAGAGCCTCCCATATATCCATATCTATCCCAAGTATTAGGCAACCCATCTGTTCTGGAAATAGATTTGATTGTGCTTTCATCAAAGCCTAATTTAGGTGGCCAATCATATATTACATTTCCTTTCGCATCAAAACCTTTTACATACTGAATATCACTTGGTATATTGATATCAGCTTTATAATTCGAACTTTCAAACAATTTTTGTAATTCTCTTATCTTCTGGGCATCAGTCAAATCACTTCTCATACCAATATCGCTTATTGCTTTACTAAAATCAGCATAAGAGTTTAAACCACCCTCAACAATCTTCTTTACTTCATCAAAGCTTTTTCCTTCCTTAAACATTTCCAGTGCATCATCACCATAACTGTTTATAAGGCTTACTGCTTTTTTAGCTTCTGTCGGTTCCAGATTGTCGATTATTCTTGCAAGGTCATCTCCATACTTTTCTGCAAGCTTTAGTCCGTCTTCTCCAAACTCCTGCAGTATGCTTGCTACCTTTTCACCGTATTTTTTGCTAAGCAACTCCCATGCATCAATGAAATTCCAGTAATCCGGGCTTCCTCCTCCGGGAATATATCCTGTTCCGTGACTTCCTGAACCGCTTGCGGTTCCTCCACTTCCGTGGTTTCCTGAACTGCCTCCCGGTATTTCACCTGTTCCATGGCTTCCTGAACCACTTCCGTTTCCTCCACTTCCGTGACTTCCCGAACCACCTGTTCCCGGGCTGTCATCCCATGATACTCCTCCAAATTCTTCCGTAAAGAAGTTTTTAACATATTTACTGTCTACGCCCATTTCCACAAGCGTGTCCCCTATCTTCCTTACGACTTTCTTTCCTAAAGTTCCCGCCACCTTCGTTATTACACCAAACGTCACGTTGAAGTACAGATTCGTCATCATTTCTTCTCCGTACCGTCCTTCTCCGGTGCTGCAATACATAAACAGCGTAAACATACTGTCAATGTATGCATAAACGGCAACTCCCAGAAACACAAGTGCAACTGTCAGCAACACTGGATTTGCAAGGCCTAAAATAATCATATCTATCGCAGCAATAAGATCATATGCAGCGATTATTACATTTATTGTACCCACAATTATGTTTATTGCCGTACTGCCACCGCACATACTTCCACTTATCATGTAGGCTCCTTCGCCTGTACTTGTATCAAGTGCAATATATGCCGTGCCTTTCCATCCATAGTAACACATTTCTTCCCTTGGTACTATGATTGTACGCCCTGCTTTGACTGCATTTTTCATCTCACTTAATGTCTTGTCATCTGCTTTTATTTTTTCAAACTCATCTGAATTTTGCGAATCTATCTTCACAAGCTCCATGCCTCTTGAAAGCGCCACCTTAAATACTTCCATTGTGGATACGGCAAATGTTCCAACCGTTTCCTCAAGGACAAAGCTTTCAAGATATGAACCTACAAATCCGCTATATACCATGAAATCCCTTACCGGATTATGGTCCACCTTGTTTTCTTTATCATCGTTGCTGTCTTTTTCATTTTCCTGATCATTGTTTACTTCAGAAGTTCTGATTTTATCTCCGTTGTATGCAACTCCATATGTATCCGTGTCTATATCAACAAACACTGTGCCTTCAGATATTCCGATTGGTGCACCAAATATGCTTGTGACCCTTGGTTTGTATCCAAAAATTCCCTCACTTATCTGTCTCCATGTTGTAACATTTAATATTCCCTCAAGCATACTGTCTGCCATATCAAGCTGTGCAAAGTATGTTGTGCCAATTCCTGAAAGTGTTTCCCCCATTGCCCTGTCATTGCTTTCTTTTCCTGATTCAAGTTTTTCCTTTAAACTGAGCAGTTCGGTCTTTGCATCGCTTAAATCAGCTTCGCTTATTTTTCCATAATCAAATGAAACCGCATAACTTCCACCCGCGACAAGAGGATTGTCAACTGATACTGTTTCACATCCTGCTTCATATATATCCATTCCAAATATTGTATATGTTCCGGGACGTACTGCATTCCCCTTTGCAACACATTCCCCGTCTGCCATTATGCATGGAATAACCTTAATGAGATATGCAGGTGTGCTATATATATCGCCATATTTTTCTATTATCTTCTCATCTTCATCTGTTTCAGGGACATATTCAATCCAGACATTTTTTCCATATAATGATGCTGCTTCAAATGTTACTTCTTTATCCGAATCTCCAATTGCGTATGTACCGTAAAACGGTGTTGTAAGTTTAAATGTTATCTTTGCCTTCGCCTTTTCAGGTGCCCTGTCAAATACGGCATTTTCCTTTATTACTTCATATGGAAGTACGGACGGAAGTAAGCTAAGAGTGTCTTCCTTTATTTTTCTTTTGCTAAGAATTGTGTCAGTTTCAATACTTTCTTCATTTGCGTATTCAGTTATCCTATCCTGAATGCTTTCAAGATTTTCACTAAACCCTGTCGCGTTTTCATTTTTTAATTCTTCACTAAGTTTTTTTATTTCCTCATTAAAATCACTGTCATAGTTTAACTTTTCCTGCTTTTCGTATTTTTTATATGAGGCATCCATTGGAATCCATTCTTTTGCACCGGCTACTTTTCCACTTCCCCTGTAACTGTCATATGGAATGTACGCTTCTACCCATACATGTTCAATTCTTACGGCTGTTATCTTTCCATCAGTCTTTACTACCGTTGTCGGAATCCCAAGCATAGATAAAATATCAACTGCGCCCTGTTCATTGTCTGCACCCGTAAGATTAATTGCCTCTTTTATTTCAATCTGTACTGTTCCTACTACATATCTCGCTTCAAATCCTCTGTATTTCAACATTGCTATTAGAAGCGATGCCGTATCATAATCATTTCCCACCTTACATGTAAATGTACCTGTAGCACCATATCTTAAACCGTAATAAGGCTTAAAATCTACTGTATCTTTTACATATTTATATATTTCATAAGGAGTATTTAGCGTATCGGCTATCTTTTTAGCCTCATCACTTAAAATTAATGCTTCATCCTGTGTGCTCTCTCCATCACACTCTCCGTTTTCTATTTTCTTTAACAAAGATGTCGTGTACAAACTGCTATCCGGTGTCTGTTTTCCTACACTTTCACTTACATCATAACTTTTAGAGGTCTGATGTGGTTTATCGGGCACTTTTGTTTCTATGTCTTCATTTTCCGTTATCTTTCTGACTTCATCTGTAAGATTAGCGTATTCATTATCTAGTTCTTTGTTGCTTACATCTTTTTTGTCACAAAGTTTTATCACTCTGTTTATGTCATTTTCTGTATCTGCAAAGTCTTTGCTAACTTCTTTTCTGCTTTCTTCTACTCTCTTTAATACTGTTTTAAGATTTTCTTCTTTAGCATATTTTTGTGCCTTGTTCATTTCATCTGTAACAGATTTTTTAAGTTCCGACACATATTCAAGAATATTTTTAAGACTTTCTGCGGTTTCTTTTTTTGATTTTACTTTATTTACACTTTCAGCCATGTATGTTTTTAACTTCTCAGCATTTTTTGCAGATTGTGTTTTAACTTCTGCTTCACTTAACTGATACGCTTCATTTATGTCTGAACTTTTAGTGGTATTCTGCTTTATTCCCGGCACATACATTGACACTGTCACCATTGCCACTATCAGAATAAAACTTAAAACCCTGTTAAAATTTTTCTCTTTATACATTTTTTAACCCCTATTGTTCTTCTTTTTCCTTTTTTCCTGCCATAAATATAATGACTATAATTGAAATGAACTGAATAATCATCAATGCTGCAATTGTTTTTCTTGTTTCAAAATCACCGGTTTTTACGGGTGAGCCTGATTTTATTTCTTTGTTGTTTTGATTATTTTCATCCACGTTGTATGTTTTTATGCCATCACTATTTTTCTTAATGCTGTCATTCTTACCATACCCTTTTTTATGTTTACCACTTATATTGGCATTCTTCTCATGCTTTCCCTTTGTTGTGGCAGAATTCTTTTCTGACTTTTCCGACCTGCCTTTAACATTTGAATTTCCATCTTTTTTCACGGCTTTTTGTGTTGTAATTTCATTGCCCGGTTTTTCACCGCTATTATCTTTTGTTACGTATTCACTAATACTGTTGTCGTGATTTTCCATATTTTTCTTTTTCGCAAATATGGCTTTTACCGTTACATCATTACCCGGCATTGTAAACATTGTAGATTTATCATACCTGTCAGAGAATGCTCCATAGTCACACTCCCATCCTGCAAATATGTATCCTTCATCTGCTACTGCCTCAAGGCTTATGCTCTGTCCCTCCTTATAGGCATCATTTGTTTCAGAGATAATGCTTCCACCATCGGTACACTGAATTTTAAAATTATAAGCATGGTCTGTAAGTTTAAATCCTGCCTCATCCATCAGAAATACTTCATCATCTGTCACAAACTGATATATGATTAAGAAATTTCCTTCTCCAAGTAATGAAGTGTCTGTATCTATGGTTTCAGTAATTTTATCTCCCTGTCCGATTTTCGTTTCCTTATTTTCCAATTCAGTTACATTTTTGTTCTTTATGTTTATTGCACTTATTTTTAAAATGCCGTTTTCCTTTTCCTGTCCTTTATTTTCGATTACATAAGAAATTTTTGCAGTATCTCCTGTTTCCATATCCGTGTTGTCCACACTTACATTTCCCTTAATGGCTTTGCCCTGCTCGTCACTTTCCTTTGGGATAACATTTTTGGCATATATTCCCTTTTTATCTACTTCTTCTGTACTCTGTTTTGTCTCAGGTTCCGTTTCAACAATTTCAGTTGTAATTTTTCGTTTTATGGTTAAAGGATCAAGTTTAAGCTCAACCTTTTCATCATTTTCATTTGTGTATGAAAGTGTTATCTCATCCATAAGATTAATTATTTCTTCATTGCCTGAAACACTTACCGGCATTTTCATTTCCATATTATTATCCTGACCTACGCTTATGTAGCCCGTCTTAAATAAGAGTGTATTTGTGCCATCATCATTTTTTATTATTTCATCAGGGGCATTGCTGAATTCAATATCATCAGGATTTATGTCTTTATTTAATTTCATCTTAAGTTCTATGTTTTTACCCGCAACCATGAATATGTCGTTTGCAAGTTTTGCCACGCATTCAGTTATTTCATCATTTGTCGGTGCGGTTAGTGCCACACCGTCTGAGATGTCGGCTATGTACTGCATTGTCTTTTTTGCCTCCGCTCTGCTGCTTTCTGATGCATTAGATTCAAGAAAGACTGAATATATTGTTATGTTCTGTTCCGTGATTTGTTTAACATTAAGTGTTCCTGAATCTGCTGAACGTTCTCCATCTGAAAACAGATATATTACCTTGTCTCTGTTTTCGGAATTTTTAAAATCATTTATCGAATTATTTATTGAACTGTATATAGGTGTTCCGCCCCAATAATTTATGTTTTTGTTAACATTATCCAGAACCTGATTCAAACTTTTCTTATCACTTATAAACTTGCATGCCGGATTATTTAAGTTAATGTACCTTATTAACACTCTGTCTTCCGGTTGAATATAGTTAGTTATTATTCTTGCCCCTTCTACCGCATTTTTCCAATCTTTATCACCCATACTCGCGGAATTATCCAATATGATAACTATATCCATCGGTCTTCTTTTTATATTTTCCGAAAGACCAATTCCCTGCATGTCAAACTTAACATTTACATATTTATCATCGTCAGTTATTTCATCTTTATCAGCCTCGTATTTTATGTCAATTCTGTTTTCATTTTCTTCATCAAAAACTTTTATCAGCGCTCTGTCGGTTTTAATAACCGTATTTTTATTCTTATACCTTACTGTTACTGTATATAAATCATCCGTGTCTGCCTGTGACATGAATGAAAAATCATTGCATTCAATGTATTTTGTATTTGCGTCTGCATCAATGTTACGATTGTCTTCATAAACATTTTCGCCATTCTGATTTTCAACATTTATGTTTATGTCTATGTCCGTATTCGTGTTTATTCCTGTTTCTGCCCTCAACTTAAACTTTATTTCTTTTTTTGTGTTAACAGATACTGACTTTGGTGAATAATTAAGAACTGATTTAAATATTTTAATTCCTTCACTGATTTCTACCTGTTTTCTTTTTATTGCCACAACCTGTCCGCTTTCTTTATCTGTAACTATTGTAACAATGTAATATTCACCCGGTTCCATGTTTTTCGTATTAATTACATATCCATCGTCAGTTTCTGTTCCTTTTACATAAGCTGTGCTTTCGTTTCCCATACACACAGACACTTCATGTTTTTCATCATTTATCCCAATTATTTCCGGAACAACTTTTATATCTGTGTATGCGGTTATGTTTTCATCTGAATTTATTACTATACCTGTTATTTGGGGACCCGATATAACTGATTCATCCCTGACAAATGTAAGATATTCATCTATTGCGTAAACAAACATTGCTGTTAAACATTCATCTTGATTAAGACTTCCATCCTGTTTTATTTCTTTTCCTACTTTTTCAATCCTCTGTAATGTTCTATTTGCATCAATCTCTGTCAGCGCAATTGTAATCATTAATAAATTCATTAATGATTCTTCATCATTTCCGATTATTTCATTTTCCTTTGAAACAAGATACTCATTTGCTCTGTTAAGGGCAAGCTTTTCACTTTCTTTTCCACCATTTTCGCTGATGTATTTTTTTAATATAAAAGCTGCATATGCAGTTATGTATACTCCACCATCTTTTTTGCCGGTGTATGAAAAACTACCATCTTCTTTCTGGTTTGACAAAACAAATAAAACAGCCTTTTCCATTGACTTTTTATTCATCAATTCGCTGCTTAGCATTGCTTCAAGTGCAAGAAGTGTATCAAATATGTCACCTTTGTATTCATCGCTTACACTGAAACTTCCGTCATTGTTTTGCATTTTAATTATTTCTTTTATTTTATCTTCTGTTGTTATTTCATTAATGGAATTTTTTCTATATAGATCGTCATTGTTATTTTCATACGCCGTATCAAGATATTTTACGGCTTTCTCTCTGACATCCCCTGAAAGATTTTGTTTTCCTGTATATTTTAATACTTCTGCTGTATTATATATACCTAAACTCTTCCCCCATGAGCCATCCTCATTCTGACTGTCTTCAATCCATTTCACTGCCTCTTTCTTTAGTGCAATTACATTTTCGTTGGAATAAACATCTTTTGTAAAGTACAGTAATGTAGCCTCCAACAACATTACACAAGCAAGCAGACAGGAAATCCCCTTTAGTAACCTGCTTTTCATTGTAAAACCTCCCATATTTAATTTATCTTACGTTTTGAAACGTTTTTAACAGCTCTCACTTTATCAGTTTAGTGAGTGAAAGTCAATAGTTTCGTCGCATTTTGTTGAGTTTTTTATAAGTTTTATACTTTATTTTTTCAAATAAAAAGCCATTACCAAGAACATTTTGTGCTAATCATCCTTAATAATGGCTTTACTTAATTATTTGTTTTTATACTTTTTAACAGCAGAATATTTTCCATAAATTTTATTTCCGGCAACTATTTTGTACGCTCTTACCTTAACATAAATAATTTTATTTCTATATTTGCGTCTAATATATTTATTTTTATTTTTTCTTATTGTCTTTACAACTTTAAATTTGCCTTTCTTTCTAACTTTTACAGAAACCTGATATCCGTTTGCACGACTTACTTTTTTCCAACTTAGGCGAATCTTCTTAAGGCTTTTCTTTTTTACTTTAAGTTTTTTAACTTTACCAGGTGCCTGATATTTTTCATCATTACCCAATCCACCTATACTAAAACCTTCTTTATTCGCAGTTGTTGTCACATCTGAATGCTTATTTTCTTTTGTAGACTGATTTTCTTTAATTTCGTCTTTTGTTGTAACTTGTACCTGCTCTGTGGTAGATTCATTCAACTTGTCAGTTGTTGTTTGTTCTTTACTTACTGTCTCTTCCTGTTTTTTAGTTGTTGTCTCTTCTTTTGTTGTAGTTTCACTCTGTTTTGCTGTAGTTGCTTCAGGCTTTGTTATTTCCTGTGAATCATCTTTATTTGGATTTTCTCCATCTCCGCTCTTTCCACCTGCATAAACTGAATTTGCCGGTACATCAACATATGTCTTATCTGAGAAATATGTTCTTTGTGTCTTATCTGTGTGATTTTCTACAACGTAAGTCTTAACTCCATTTTTCTCTAATACAACTGAAAATGGAGTACTTCCTGTTATATCAAAATTCTGGTTTCCATATTCTTTCAAACTTGTAATGTAAGCTAATGTATGTGCTCTTGATTCACCATTTTCAACTTTTCCGCTATCACTTAAATCAACTTTTGCAAGTGCTGCATCCGGGTCATAGTATGCATAGTATTCAGCAACCACGTCCTGATTTGTCTTAGGATCAGTAAGCATATCTTTTTTTCCGTAATTTGTACAAATCTGTTCCTTATTGTTCACAAAATTACTCCACTGCTTACTGTTTTCTCCTATGCTGTCAACTACCGCCTTAACTTTATCTTTGTATTTTCCCATATAAAGTGTTGCCCCTGATATTGGAAGCATTGTAATTGTAGTAACTTCTATTGGATTTTCTGTCCACCATGCTGTATGATCATATCTTCCGCCAAACAATCTTGTTACTGTCTGGATATTATAATTATTACTATCTTTATATTCTTTAGTAAAAATCTCATTATGTACATCATAGTAATAGTCTTCAATTGCTGCTATTTCTGTTGTGTACATGTAGATTCCAAGGTCTCTGATTCTTTCATCGCCAACAGCTTCTCCCCAAAGAATAAGTGAAGACCATGCATTTACTGACTCTGATGATGATTCCTGGTTGTTACCACCTGAAAGTCCACCTTTTTTATCTACCATTTCACCATTTTCATCAAATTCATAGTTGGCAACTCCCGATGCCCATGAATGTCCTTCATATATGTCAAAATTTCTTAAAAACGGATATCTTGTCTCGCTGTTTTTGTTATAGCTGCTACCATCTCTATTTGCATTTGCTATATCGCCTATCATTTCATAAACCATTCCACCCCACTCTTTTGCCCACTGTGGGTCTTTCATTGCAACTGCCGCAGCTGCCTTTATCCAGTATCCGTAATGGAAATGATGGTCATTTACCTGCTTATCTGAATCATATGATGTAGGATAGCCAATAAGTGTTCCATACTCTTTATCATAATAAAAATAATCATCTACATGCTGACCGTCTATATATGCCCGATGTGGGTCAAACCAAAATTCCAGATAATCTTCAACACCTTCAACCATGTCATTTGTCATAGTCTTCATGTCGTTATCTTTAAACTGGTCTGCAAGCCATATTGCATCTGATAATGTGTTAAGATTTTTTCCTACCCAGTATGTATCATATCCGCCATACTGACCTTCTAAGAAGCAAATCCATTTTGGATTATCTTTTGATTTTCTATAAGAGTATAAATATCCTAACTGATCCTTTATTTTTCCTACTGTCTCTTCATCTTTTGTTACAGGAAGTGATGATAAAATTCCATTATACTGCATTGTTGTAGAATAGTTTGTTCCAACAACTGTTTTCATTGTTCCTCTTATTGTGTCGTATGTATATCCTGTAAATTTACTGTTTGCATATCTCCACTGATGAGGATATAAAGCAATAATTGTGTCTCCACCGTTTGCTCCTGTTTCCATGTTCTTTGTAACCACGTTATATTTTGTAACTACCTTTGAAGAATTACTAAGATATTTCCACTCAACCTTTGTATCTGTAATAAAGTTAAATGCATATTTTTTGTATAATTCAAATGCATTGTCACTTCCGTCAGGTAATATTGCAACTGACATGTAGTTTTTTCCTGCCGGCATTTTTGCAGTGAGTTTTCCACCCGCATTAACCCATGTTGTACCACTTGGTGCACTGATTAAGTAGTAATGTGTCTTTCCGTCTTTCTTGTTCTTAAGACTTACCCCTAAAATATTTGAAGATGTTGAATTTTTATATATCGCAAGATCTGTTCCACCTGCTCCAAGTGAAATGGTAGGTTCTACATTTTTAAAATTGTAATAAGCATATGGTGTTCCTTTTCCGATTGTCGCCATTATGCTTGATGTTGAAGCATTGTTCTCCATCAATATATCGTATGTCCAGTCTGTAGTTTTATCAACTTTTGCATCCTTTGCACTAAAGTTATTACCTCCGATAACAAGTTCCACTGTATTATCTTCTAAAAGACTTTCTACTGTAGGCTCTCCATCTACATATGATGTACCACTAGTAACCGCCGGTGATGCCATCTGCATTCCATTACTTGCTGCGCGGTATGCAAGTGGATGTGCGTACAATGATTCTGAATATTTGTCAAATACAACTGAGCTCGCCCAATCATTTGTAGGTACTGTTCCAACTGTTTCTTTGTAATTATCTGTTAAATATGTTGTTCTTGTAGGTAAATTGTTTTTTCTATCTGTCCATGTTACTCCCCAGTCGTCTGTACCAACACCATAGACTTCTTTCTTATATCCGCCTTTGTCTACCATTACTGAACTGTTTTCAACACTAAAGTCCATAGTTGCACCTTTAGTCGAATCAGACAAATAAGGCATACTTGTTACTGTAATTGTAGCAACGCATATTAATGCCATTACCTTACTTAATTTTTTTCTCATAACACTCTCCTGTCCTCTTTTTAGTACTCCCCACATTTTATTATTTTCATTAAAAATAGATTTTCTAATAACCTATTTTCGCCTTCCAATCTATATTTATAACAAAACAAAAAATATAAACAAGTACTTCTATTTTATTAAGGTATTTTTTTATTTTTAATTTTAATTTTACATATCTATAAGGAAGTTTTCTTTATTTTTCTTTCTATTTCTTGACCTGTCAAATATACCGTGCTACTATTTAAAGTGGTTAAGCACAGGATATAAATCCAAAAAAAATTTATAAATATTGAAGAGGTAAACAAAATGACAAAAAGTTTTGACGATTTACTTGCAAAGGTTGCAGAATGCCCTATGAAAAAGGTTGCTGTTGCCTGTGCACAGGATGATGCAGTTTTAGAAGCAGTTAAGGCAGCAAAAGACAGAAATATTGCTGAAGCTATTTTAGTTGGTGATGAAGCAAAGATTCGTACAATTGCCAGTGTTTTAAAGATGAATGCAGATGAATTTGAAATCATCAATGTTGTTGATCCAATCGAAGCAGCAAGAACAGCTGTTAAATTAGTTCATGACGGAAAAGCTGATATGTACATGAAAGGTCTTATAGATACAAAATCATTCCTTAAGAGTGTATTAGATAAAGAAGTTGGTCTTAGAACTGACAAAACATTATCACATGTTTGCGTATTTGATGTTAAGGGTATTGATCATTTATTATTCTTATCAGATGTTGCATTCGTTCCTTATCCTGACCTTGATACAAAGGCTCAGATTATTAAGAACACAGTTGAAATTGCTCATGCATGTGGAATTGAATGTCCTAAGGTAGCTCCTCTTGCAGCTGTTGAAGTTGTAAATCCTAAAATGCCATGTACAGTAGATGCTGAAGCACTTACTAAGATGAATGAAAATGGAGAAATCACAGGATGTATCGTTGACGGACCACTTTCACTTGATCTTGCCATCGAACCTGAAGCTGCATTCCACAAAGGAACAACTAACAGAAAAATTGTTGGTGATGCTGATGTATTATTATTCCCTGATATTCAGGCAGGTAACATCACATATAAATGTTTAGTTCATACAGCAGATGTTAAAAATGGCAACATATTAACAGGTACAAAGGCCCCTGTTATTTTAACATCACGTTCTGATGAATTTGAAGTTAAAGTAAATTCAATCGCATTAGCAGCTGTAGTTGCTGAAGCAATGTAATAATTTGGAGGTATTAAAATGTCATACAAAATATTGATTATCAACCCGGGTTCTACTTCTACTAAAATTGGTGTTTACGAAGATGAAACACAGCTTATGGAAGAAACTTTAAGACATTCAACTGAAGAAATTGCGCAGTACGCAACAATTTATGATCAGAAGGACTTCCGTAAAGAAGTTATTTTAAAAGTCTTAGAAGAAAAGAATGTTGACCTTTCAACTATTGATGTTGTTGTAGGTCGTGGTGGTTTATTAAAGCCAATTCCAGGTGGTACATATGCTACTACTCCTGAATTACTTGAAGATTTAAAGATTGGTAAGCAGGGACAGCATGCATCAAACCTTGGTGGTATTCTTGCTCATGAAATTGCAGCACAGATTAACGTTCCATCATATATCGTTGATCCTGTTGTAGTTGATGAATTAGCTGATGTTGCAAGATTATCAGGACATCCATTATTCCCTAGAATTTCAATCTTCCATGCATTAAACCAGAAAGCTGTTGCTAAGAGATATGCAAAAGAAGTTGGTAAGAAATACGAAGATTTAAATTTAATCGTTGTTCATATGGGTGGCGGAGTATCAGTTGGTGCTCATAAGAATGGTAAAGTTGTTGATGTTGCAAATGCATTAGACGGTGACGGCCCATTCTCACCTGAACGTTCAGGCGGACTTCCTTCAGGTTCATTGATGAAGGCTTGCTTTAGTGGAAAATACACTCAGGCAGAAGTTGGGAAAATGATTAATGGTAACGGTGGTTTCAATGCTTATGTTGGTTCAAACGACATGAGAGACTTAATGAAGATGATTGCTGACGGCAACGAAACAGCTAAGGCTGTAGTTGATGCATTCCATTATCAGTTATGCAAAGAAATCGGTGCTATGTCTGTAGTTCTCGGTGGAAAAGTTGATCAGATTATCTTAACAGGTGGTATTGCTTACAATGCTAAAACTCAGGAAGATATGAAGGCTGCTGTTGAATGGATTGCTCCTGTTACAATTTATCCTGGTGAAGATGAATTACTTGCTCTTGCTCAGGGTGCATTAAGAGTTGTTACAGGTGAAGAAGAAGCTATGGTTTACTAATTATTTACTTTAAAATTGCTTTATACGGAGGTAGTTATGAAGCGTAAATTATACAAATCATCAAAAAATAAAAAGCTTGCCGGAGTATGTGGAGGACTTGCTGAATATCTTAATATTGACGTTACAGTTGTACGTCTTATATGGGCTATTCTCTCACTCTTCTATGGCTCAGGTATAATAATTTATATTATATGTGCTTTAGTAATTCCAGATGATAATATCATCGATATGTAGAATGAAAAAACAATAAATTCAAAACTCTCCTACATTATGAGTTCATTTTGTAGGAGAGTTTTTTGGTTCTTTGTCAAATATGTGGGTAGCCCAAATTTATAACCAGTTTTTAAACATTATTCTTCGCTTGTATTTTCTTCTGAAACATCTAAATACATATCAACGTATTTTCTGGCATTTTCAGGTAATGAATTATAATATGTTATTGAATTCTTTATAGCTGTTGCAACATAATTTATTGTTCTTCCAACTACATCAATCTCATTTCCATTCTTATCAGTTGTAGTTGAATATACTGTTATGCTACTGTTACCATTATCTGAATTATAATAAGTATAATTTATAGTAGCATAAGCTTTTGCAATAAATTCTCTCTTATAATTTGATTTAGCAATCTTTATAATTGAACCACAGTAATTTCCGACATCATCAGTATAATCCTTATTCTTATTAGCATCATACCAGCCTGTATTTACAATGTTAATCTTAGTATATTTACTATCTAGTTCAAGTTTCTCACCGTTATCATTATACAAGTCTCTTGTACTTATAAGAGTTCCTGTTGTAACAAGTTTTCCTATACCATCTGCGTTCTGTTCAAGAAGTCCATCATTATCTGTTGTAACTTTTGCCTGGAATCTTAAACCTGACGGTTCCGAAAATCTCATGCTTGCTCCATTTAACAAATTAACTGTCATATTAATTGTTTCAAATTTAGCATCTTTTGTTACAAGATATGTAGCTCCGGGTGCTGCTGTTTCATCATTTTCAACATCATAATATCCAAGTTTATTTGTACCCTCAGAATTTACATCAGGTAAGGTAATTGTTTCTCCATTCTTTACTTTTTTAACATTTCCATCAATTGTTACTTTGTAGAATCCTTTATCAAATACAGCTACTTCAGATATCTGATATCCCCAACCTGTAGCTCCTTCAAGTAAATTAAATCTAACATATCTTACCTTACTATGACTATATAATGACATATCCAACTTATTTTCAAAATAATTTTTAAATTCACTATTTTCAATAGTTGCCACCTGTTCAAAGTTTTTGCCATCTTCTGAAAATTCTACAGTGTATTTTTTACCATAAGTATCTCCATTTTTGAATGCTAAAAGTACTCCGTCTATCTGGTCTTTTTTGTAATCTTTTCCTAAATCAAGATTTATAACAGCTGTTTTTTCGCCCCATACCGATTCAACTACCTTATCCAATGCCTGTGATATTTCTCCATCTGTTAAGACACTTGTATCCTGACTTCCCTCTCCTGAATAAACTGAATCTAATGAAATACTACAACCTTTTGCAATATTTCTTTTTGTATTTAAACGTTTATACAAAGTTCCATCATCAATTGATATTGTTCTTGAAATTCCTTCTTTTGAAGCAATGTAGTCATTATCCTTAAATTTACAATATGAGTGCACTTCAACTACATGTTCTCCATCTGTTATTCCATCTAATGTATACGTTCCTGCTTTTACAGGTTCTCCCATACGTACTCCATCAATCCAAATTGCGTATGTGTAATCTTCCTGTCCTTCTGCCGGTGTAATAGTATATGTAATCTGAGAAAAATCTTGTGTTGTTACTGCGAAATCTGTCGGAGGAGTACATGTACCAAATTCAACTTCTTTAGCATTCTGTTCTGTACTAAAGACCGCAACTTCTTTCATCTGGAATCCCCAGTCTTTATGTCCCTTCATATAGAACTTAACATATCTTACACTAGACATTTCACTTGTATTTACATTTGTGTCAAATGTAAATAATCCTTCTTTTGAATCACTATACTTAAGCGCAGTATTTTCATATGCTGTTACATAATCAACACCATTATTTGAGAACTGAACTGACATATTCTCAGCTGCAGTATTTTCAGCACTAAATTTAATTGCGACCTTATTTAATGCTTCTATTGTATAATTCTTTCCTAAATCAACAAGAACATATTCATATGTTCTTGTTTTATCCCAGTCTGTTTCATATGATATATTATCTGTAAGGACTCCATTTGTAAGGATATCTGTTGTCTGACTTCCCTCTTTAGTATATAGAGAAGATACTTCAACATTCTTATGTAAAGCGAGGTTAAAGTTTTCATCTACAAGCATTTCTTCTGTTGTAACATCTCTTACAGTTATTGTACATTCTGCAAATACTTTTCCTGCTTTGGCTGTTATTTTTGTAGTTCCTACTGCATTTGCAGTTACTTTTCCTTTATCATCTACAGAAGCAATGTTATCATTCTCTGAAGTCCATGTAAGAGCTTTACTATCAGTAGTATTTTCAGGCTCTATCTCTGCTTCTAATGAAACCTGCTCTTTTTTCTTAAGTGTTACTTCTGTTTCAGATAAAGTTATCTTTGTAATTGGAATTGGTTCAACTACAGTAACCTTACATGTTTTTGTTTTACCATTTTCAATTGATGCAATTATTTCTACATCACCTACAGAAACACCTTTTACAAGTCCATCTTTATCTACAGTTGCAATTTTACTATCAGATGATTCCCATGTTATCTTTTCATCGCTTAATCCATTCAACTGTAATTGTCCATCTCTTGGAATTGACGCTTCTTTCTTATTAATTCCTAAAGTTCCCTTTATAATTACTTCTGCTTCTGCTGCATCAGATAAAGTCATTCCTTTTCTGTAAGTTACAGCTTTAACGTAAGAAGATTCACTTATTGTAATAGGTTCAATATATGTCTCAGAATCTTCTGTTGGCTCACTTCCATCTAATGTATACTTGATTTCTGCACCCTTTACATCTGTTTCCATAGTAACCTGTTGTGCATCATCATATGTTCCACTTGAAATTGACAATGTCGGCTTGTTAGTCTGACGTGCTCCATAAACTTCAAATTCGAAAATAGAACATCCATAATCTGTTGCTCTTGACGTTGTCTGTATTTTTACATATCTGGCATTTGTTGCTGCAAATGTAGTTGTTATATAACCTGTTCCACCATTTTCAGTAGCGACTATGTTCCATGTTTTTCCATCAACTGATGTCTGAACCTCATATGTTGCTGCATAAGCTGCTTCCCATTTTGCCTTTACAGTGTTAACTACTCTGACTCTGCCTAAATCAACCTGAATCCATTCATTTGAATCATCTGCTTTTGCCTGCCATCTTGTATCTTCTTTACCATCAACTGAATTTGCTGCTGTATTACCACCATCTTCACTGCTTGCTGTAACAGTTTTGTTCAATGCAACATTTGTATCATCCTGAATTGTTTCTCCTTTGATTTTAAATGTTGCTGTCGAATATGATGAATCAATGCAGCCATCCTTTACTGCAACAGCCTTAAGAGTTGTATCACTTGATACAAGTATTTTATCACCTTTTGTATACTTAGTAGATTCATTACTTGGTGCTTTACCATCTGTTGTATAGTAAATAGTTGCTCCTTCGTCTGCACACTCTAATTCTACTAATTGTGTGTCATCAAATTCTTTTGTTCCTGAAATATTATCAGTAACATCTTTTGATGCCAATGATGTTGCTTTAATTGTAGGTGCCGACATCTGTTCGTAGGCAAATCCTTCACTGTCGATTACAAAACTTATAAGGGAATTTGCTCCTACTTCAACAGTTCCTACTTCTTTTCCTGTACTGTCCTTTACAGATGCTGTTTTTCTTTCTCCTGTAGGATTGTAAACCTCGGCAGTGTATTTATTCTCACTTTCTTTATAATATACTGTTCCTGCTATTCCTGTTCCTGTTATCTTATAAACTGAACTTCTTACACCAATTTCCTTAAGTGCATTGATATACCAATATGTTAATGCCGTATCAGTTTTCTGTACTTTAGTATCATTCTTTAAGAATTTATCGATTGCTAAAGTTGGATCTGTAAGTGCAAGATATGGCCATGTAATATGCTGCCAACCTGTATCCGCTCTGGTATAATCATTCCTTATCTTTTTGATTTCCTCATCTGACTTGCCTTCATTTTTTGCATCTATTGCTGCATATTCAATTGCCATATCAGTATCATCTAACAATCCCTGATAAATCTCGGCACATCTCTTCTGATTTGTTCCATAATATGTCAAATATTCGGAAATCGGTAACCAATGAATACCATAACAATACAATGGTTGTCCACCAAAGAACGTTCCATAAAAATTAATTGCACCATAAACCTGAGCAACTACCTGATACGGATAATCCGAAACCCAGTTACTATTTATAACATTTCCATTATTATCTGTTGTTCTGTCATAATCAAACCAGTATTGCTTTACTGTTTCCATTTCATTTGTAAATCCAAATATACCTGCATCTCTGTAAGAATTCTGTTCTGTAAGAACTCCCCATAGATACATTCCAATCCAGCTGAACAATGATTCTGATGCTGATTCCTGATTATTACCTGAATCATTGTCAGCATATCCACCTGCCCATGAATGTCCTTCGTATAAATCATAATCTCTGAATCTGCAATATTCACTGTCTGCCGTCGGATTAGCATAATCTCTTATAAGAATTTCAATCATATCCTTATAATCATTGTAGAATTCTTTATCATATGTAGCTAACACCGTTGCACTAAATACAAAATATCCATATGTAAAATGATGGTCGCAGATAGCTGCATTAGCACCAAATTCACTTTCCTTATAATAAATAGTTCCCCATGCCTCATTATATACAAAATAACTTATGTCATCTTTTCCATCATATGTAAACCAGTCTACTAATCTTGCTTTAAGTCTTTGAAGGAAAACCTCCTTCAATTCAATATCACCAATCTGGTCAGCCATTATTACACCCATTGCAAGTGGATGTAAATTCTTACCTTCCCAATAAGCATCTGCAGCAGGTGTAATATTCTTTGTTGAATTTTCCAAATCCTTAAGATATCTCGCTACCGCGTCTGTATCAAATGTAGCTGTTCCATCTGCATCTTTTTCTCCATTTGGCTTAGCAAATATAGCTATTAAGCCTGAGAAATCAGATACTGTAGTAAATTCATTACTTTCTATTGCCTTCATATCTCCTCTTACTGACGGATATGTAGCAAATTCACTTCCATTCTTTGAAGAATATTTCCACTGATGTGGCATCATACACATAAATGTTGTGTCATTAAAACCTGTTCTTTTAACTTTTGTTGTTACTTTATAATCTGATGTCATTTTTGCATTGTCATCATCATAATTATATGTAACTGATGTTTTATCTACAAATGCATAACCATGTTTATAAAACTTTTCGATCTGGTCTTTTGATGTCATTGTTCCAACTGACATGTATCCATTTTTACCTGTAAATTCTACCTTAATATTATTTCCAACTTTTTTGAATACTGTTCCTTCAGGAACTGATAAACAATAATAACTCTTTGATGTATTTGTTTTAGCCTTGTTATCATTATCTGTTATTTCCAGTCCGATATGGTCTGTAGTAACTGAACCTTTATCAAGTATTTCTTCACCATTTCCATTAAATATAGATGTAATATTTGATGATGTAATTGTAAATGCTTCAGTATCACCAAATTCGTTATATATATATGGTGAGCCTTTTACAAACGTACTTGTCATAGCTACGTGATTATCATCTGCTAACTGTGCCGTAACTGAAAAATCACTATAACCGGCTACTTTATCACAAGCTGTATCTGTGTCTAAATTTTCCGGCAAAATATAAAAGTCAGGTGTTGTTTCTGAAATAACAGATAAATTTACAGCTGTAGCTGCATGATCCTGAAGCCATCCGTCTGTAGCTGTAAGAACACTTAATCCTTTTGTTGAAAATCTAACTTTAAAAGGCATTGTACAAATTGTATTGCCAAACTTCTTTATAAGCATTGACTGCCACCAGTCATTACTTTCTATAGGTGCCTTTACATTATCTGTCTTATAATACGGAACTTTTGCCTGTTCCAAATACATATCATTAGAAATATACGTTGCTTTACCTGCTGTCTTTGTCTTTGTCTTTGGTAATTCAGGTAAATTAATTGCAGGTTTTTCATCACCTTCTTTATATTTATATACTTCTAATTCTGAAATCCCTATTCCACTTCCCTTTTCAACTTTACTATACGCTAAGACACGAACATATCTTACATTCTGTGCATATACCTGTCTATTATCCGTAGAATTAGGTGTTCCTTTAACATTTCTATATATGCTTGTCCAATTTTTATCGTCATTTGATACCTGATAATCATATACTTTTCCTGCATCACCCGTCCATGTAACAGATATACGACCTATATCATAACTGTCACCTAAATCTACACTCAACCACTGATTAATATCATTTTTAGATGAGAATGATGTATTCATATCACCATCTACTGCATTCTTTCCAACTACTTTATCAAGTTCCTTTTGTAATAAATTTCCTTCTTTATCATACATCCACCATTCATCTTTTAGGCCTGATGTTTTTGTTTCTTTATTAAGTGCGATGTTTTCTCCGTAATTTACTGGTCTTTTTACAACACCATCTGTTCCATATACCTGAAATTCAAACATTGAAACTCCATAGTTAGTTGCTCTCTCTGTACAAAGCATTTTTACATATCTTGCAGATGTTGCACTCATATCTTCTTTATTAATAGTCTGTTTAAGATTTGCTGAAGAATCAATCTCTACTCCATTGTTTCCTTTATTTCCAATAGACACATCAATTTCGCATGTTCCTGATCCAAGTTCTTTTCCATCATCTTTAGATAATGCCGTAACCTTTATTGTATGCTTTCCCTCATCAAGTTTTATTTGTCCTCCTGCAACTCCATGTCCTGTGAATTTGTAATTATCAGGAGCTGAGGCAATTTCATCATTCTCTGTTACTCTGTATACTGCATTATCCACACTAGTCCAATTAGCTGCTGCATAAAAGCACTTATTATTATCATCATACTTAATTTCATATGACACTGCCATATTTACAAATGCACCCGGCTTAGTACCTTTTTCATATACAGTTGTCCAGTTTTCTTCATCATCTGATAACTGTATTTCATACCTTTTAGCATACGCAGCTTCCCACTGAATATAAATATGGTCAATATCCGTTTTCTTTCCTAAATCAACATAAAACCATTCATCTTTATCACTCTGTGCTGCCTGCCATCTTGTAGTTATGTCATCATCAACTGCTTTTTCAGGTCCACTTCCATCACCATTCTGTGAGCTTGCATAAACCGGTCTCCCCTTTGAAATTACATAAGGAGTATCATCGCTTTCTGCAGCTTTAATACTAAATAGTTGTGTCTGTGGACACAATGTAAAAACCAATGCTGCTGAAAGTATTAATGATACTCCCCTCTTAAGTAACCTATTCATCATTTCCCTTACCTCTTCCTAATTTTATTAATTTCCTTCTAATTAATATTATAATTCATATTTAAAATCAAAAAAACTAAAAAAACTTTTTTATATTTTTTTTGTCATTATTGTATGTT
The DNA here is from genome assembly GCF_008680265.1 of Eubacterium sp. LMAG:50. Lineage (NCBI taxonomy): Bacteria > Bacillati > Bacillota > Clostridia > Eubacteriales > Eubacteriaceae > Eubacterium > Eubacterium sp. LMAG:50. The sequence goes on from NZ_NALP01000004.1 coordinate 245,926, forward strand.
TTATACTATATTTTTTCTTGTTTTCATTAACATTTCATATTGTTTTTATACATTTTTAATAAAACCCCATTATTACTTTTGAAACATTTCAATAGCAATAATGGGGTTTTATCTGATATATATATTATTTTTTTAGTTCTATAAGTTTTATGTAACTTCTGACACAAATACTTAACTATCATAAGCCTAATTGGTCAAAATTTTTTTCTTTTCTTTAAGAAATTCATCACTAAATTTCTGTTCTACTAAACAATAACAGTCAATAACATTTTAACAATAAACGCTACAATCCATGCAACTACACACTGTAACACCACTATCATTGCTGCCCAGTTTCCACCTAATTCTCTTTTTACAGATGCAATTGCAGCTACGCAAGGTGTATATAATAATGTAAATACAAGAAAAACTATAGCGGTAGTTGTATCAAATGCTGTATAAAGTGCTATATTTGTTCCACCGAAAAGAACTGTCAATGTACTTACAACGCTTTCTTTTGCTGTAAATCCTGTAATAAGTGCTGTTGATATTTTCCAATTTCCAAAACCTAATGGTTTAAATATCGGAGAAATAATACTTCCAACTAAAGCCAAAATGCTGTCTTTAGAATCCTCAACAACATTTAATTTCAAATCAAAAGTCTGAAGGAACCATATTATAATAGAAGCTAAGAATATAATTGTAAATGCTCTTGTAATAAAGTCTTTTGCCTTATCCCATATCAATCTTCCTACATTTTTTATTCCCGGAAGTCTGTAATTTGGAAGTTCCATAACAAAAGGAACAGGCTCTCCCTTAAATTTCGTATGATTTAATATTAGCGCGTAAATTATTGCAACTATAATTCCCATAAAATATAAAGCAGTCATAACCAATGCTCCATATCTAGGGAAAAATGCTGCGGTAAACATTGCATAAATAGGCAATTTTGCCGAGCAACTCATAAAAGGAGTAAGCATTATTGTCATTTTTCTGTCTCTTTCAGATGGCAATGTTCTTGTAGCCATTATAGCCGGAACTGAACACCCAAAACCGATTATCATTGGAACAAAGCTTCTCCCTGACAGACCTATTTTTCTTAATAATTTGTCCATTACAAATGCTACTCTTGCCATATATCCACTATCTTCAAGCAATGATAGAAAGAAGAATAAAATAACTATAATTGGTAAGAAATTCAATACACTTCCAACACCTGTCAATATTCCATCAACCACAAGCGATCTCAGCACTTCATTAACCTGTATGCTAATAAGTGCTTTATCACAAGCATTTGTAACAAAATCAATAGCTATTTCCATAAGATTAGAAAGCCATGCTCCTACCACTCCAAAAGTCATCCAAAATATAAATGCCATTATTGCAACGAAAGAAGGAATTGCTGTGTATTTTCCCGTAAGTATTTTATCAATTTTCTGACTTCGAATATGCTCAACACTTTGTTTTGGTTCAACTACTGTAGCTTTGCAAATTTTATCAATAAATGTAAATCTCATCTTTGCAAGAGCTGCCACTCTGTCTAATCCACTTTCATTTTCCATCTGTAAGATTATATGTTCCAGCGTTTCTTTTTCATTCTGGTCAAGTTCAAGTTTTTTAAGCACTTCTGCATCGCCCTCAACCAATTTGCTTGCTGCAAATCTTGTAGGAATCTCTTTTTTATGTGCATGATCCTCAATCAAATGCATTATAGAATGAAGACACCTGTGCATTGCTCCGCCATCTTCACCATTCGCATCACAAAAATCCATTCTTCCCGGACGTTCTCTATACTTTGCAACGTGTATCGCATGGTCGATAAGTTCATCTATACCTTCATTTTTAGCGGCAGATATAGGAACTACCGGTATTCCCAATGCTTCTTCTAATTCATTTATCTTAATAGTTCCGCCGTTTTTATGAACCTCATCCATCATATTTAACGCCAATACCATCGGAATATTAAGTTCAATTAACTGCATTGTCAAATACATATTTCGTTCAAAATTCGTTGCATCTACAATATTGATAATTCCTCTTGGTCTGTCATTTAAGAAAAAGTCTCTTGTTACAATCTCCTCACTTGTATAAGGCGACATTGAGTATATTCCAGGTAAATCAGTAACCAAAGTATTCTCATGTTTTCTAATCTGTCCATCTTTTCTATCGACTGTAACTCCTGGGAAATTACCAACATGCTGATTTGAGCCTGTCAGCTGATTAAATAATGTTGTCTTTCCACAGTTCTGATTACCCGCAAGACCAAATGTTATCAATTCATCATCTTTTAATTCTTCGCCACGTTGCTTAACATGGTATATTCCCATTTCTCCAAGGCCCGGATGATGTGACAATTTGTCCTTACCCGATTCCATTATCTTCTTATTCTTCGTTTTTACCTTATCATCCGATAATTTATTATCATTTTCATTGCACATATTTATTTCTATTTTTTGTGCATCCTCTAATCTAAGAGTCAATTCATATCCCCATATACGGTACTCAATGGGATCTCCCATTGGAGCAGCTTTAACATAAGTGATTTTTGTTCCCGGAATTATTCCCATATCCAGAAAATGACCTCTTAAATTTCCTTCTCCACCGACCACAGAAATAATTCCCGATTGGCTTTGCTTTAATTCTGAAAGTTTCATATGTACCTCTCTTTTGCAATTAAGGATACTTTAACTATATACTCTAATAATTAATTCATATTGATATATTACTTATCCCAAATTGCATTTGTCATTATGTATTATCCTGTACATTATAGCATCGTTTTTTACTATGTACTATATTTTTTAATTCTGCTTTAAATCATATCAATTTAAAACTGTCAGCAATTAGTATGTGCATTAATTAGTGTTATCACTAATATTGGGATTTTAGTTGTCAACTATTTTACAATATAGGTTGACAATTCATCTTTTACCATTTATATTGTCATATGTATGATAAAAATTGATTCAATACAACAATTGAAATCAACAATAAATACATATTCGGATATCTGTCAAATTTCAGAATATCTATACATGATTATTTTTATAAAAAAAGGAGAAAACAATGTCAACAACAGAAAATTTAACAGCAACAAAATCATCAAGCAAAGCAACAGATATAACTTTAATCGCTTTATTTGCAGCATTAATGGCAATATGTTCTTGGATTTCAATTCCATTAACAGTTCCATTTACACTTCAAACATTTGCTGTATTTACTACTTTATGTATTTTAGGTGGTAAACGTGGAACACTTTCAATTTTAGTTTTCCTATTATTAGGAGCTATCGGAGTTCCTGTATTTGCAGGATTTAAAAGTGGTGTTGCCGTACTTTTAGGAACAACAGGCGGATACCTTATAGGCTTCTTATGTACCGCTTTGATTTACTGGTTATTCACATCTTTATTAGGTAATAAATTCATTGTTAAACTTATAGCTCTTTTATTAGGACTTGCAATCTGCTATGCATTTGGTACAGCATGGTTCATGGTTGTATACATGAAATCAACAGGTACAATTGGTCTTGCAACTGTTCTTGGATGGTGCGTAACACCTTTCGTTATTCCTGATTTAGTTAAACTCGCAGTTGCATTCATTATATCTGACCGTGTAACAAAAGTAATTAAGTTATAATTCGTATATCAGTCCATAAACAGACAGGCTTTATGTTTGTCACGAAAAATACGGCTTACTCATTTTTATGTTTAAGCCGTATTTTTTATATTATTTATTTTCAAATTATCCTAGTGCCACATCTAATATCATCATTATCATAAATCCTAATGCAAATCCAATTGTTGTAATATTAGAATGTTCACCTTCCACGGATTCAGGCAATAATTCTTCTACAACAACATATATCATAGCCCCTGCCGCAAATGACAATAAATATGGAAGCAACGGTAAAATTATTCCTGTAAGCATTATTGTTATTGCTGCCGCAATCGGTTCAACTATTCCTGATAACATACCGTAAACAAAGGATTTCTTTTTTGTATTTCCTGCTGACACTAACGGCAAGGAGATTATTGCTCCTTCAGGGAAATTTTGAATTGCTATTCCAATTGAAAGCGCCATGGCTCCAGCTAATGTTATCCCCGTGTTATTTGCCATCATTCCGGCAAACACAACTCCTACTGCCATTCCTTCTGGTATATTATGAATTGTCACTGCCAAAATTAACATCGTTGTTTTCTTTAATGATTTCTTTGGCCCTTCGGGTTTATCACTTCCGGCATGCAAATGAGGAACTAGCATATCCATTCCAAGTAAAAATAGGATTCCAAGCATAAATCCTACACACGCCGGTATAAATGACAATCTTCCCATTCCTGATGCCATATCTAATGATGGTATTAATAGTGACCATACTGACGCTGCCACCATAACTCCTGATGCAAATCCAAGTAAACTTTTTTGTACTTTGTCATTTAATTTGTTTTTAACTAAAAACACGCACATTGCTCCTAATGTTGTTCCTATAAATGGTATGATTAAACCTATAAATACGTTCATATTATTTCCTTTCTCATATTAATATATTGCATTAAATAATAACTGTTAATATTAATTTTATGTTATGCACAATTATACTTTATAATCTATTAAGTATTCTATCATAAAAATGAGACTGTATCACTTAGTTAGTGCTACAGTCTCATTTTTAACTAACTTATATTTATTTATTTTTTCTAATAATAACCTTACGCTTAGACCATTTACAATATACAGTTGTACCTTTATATATGCTATATGCTCTTGCTCTTACGTAATACTTTTTATTAGGTTTTAAGCCTTTAACCTTAAAGTTTGTTTTATCCGAAGAATAACTATTTGTCTTTTTTGATGTAAATTTCTTATTTAATTTTTACCCGTTCAATTTTACTATTTAAGAGTATATTAAATTCTTTATAAAATTAAAACGTTTTTTAAATGTTTTGTACAAAGTTTACTGTTTTCATATTATCATTTTGTTACATTCAAACAATTATTTAATTTCTGTAACTTTATACTCAAGTTTTTCAACTGTTTCCTTTAAAACATTGTTATCCACATCCTTAGTTAATTTAACAACAGCTTCATTTTTTTCATGATCTGCAACAGCACTTTCTACTCCATCTATTGCTTCTAAGGCTGTTTTAACTGCCTTTTCACAATGTCCACACATCATTCCTTCAATTGTCATTATTTTTTCCATTTTGCTTGTCTCCTTTACATTTGAATTTATATTATTATCTTTAATATTACAACCTGACTGACATTTTTTATTTGAATTTATCATTACATTATTATCACTTATTTTTTCAAAACTCTCTTTATTCTTTACGTTCATTTCATCTTTTTTATGAACTTTAAATAAATTCAATCGTAATGCATTTGTAACTACACATACACTTGACAGACTCATTGCAGCTGCTCCAAACATTGGATTCAATTTTAATCCAAATAACGGAAACCATACGCCTGCCGCAAGAGGTATTCCTATTACATTATAGAAAAATGCCCAGAATAGATTTTCGTGAATATTTCTCAATACACCTTTACTTAATCTTATTGCTCCAGGTACATCTCTTAAATCACTTTTCATTAAGACAACACTTGCCGCATCAATTGCAACGTCTGTTCCTGCTCCAATTGCTATACCGATGTCTGCTCTTGTTAATGCCGGTGCATCATTTATACCATCGCCAACCATAGCTGTCTTTCCACTTTCTGAAAGTTTGCGGATTATTTCTTCTTTTCCCTGTGGTAAAACTCCTGCATAGATTTCATCCACTCCTGCTTTCTTTCCTATTGCCTGTGCTGTCTGCTCATTATCACCTGTAATCATGACAACCTTAATTCCCATATTCTTAAGATTCTTAACGGCTACAATACTTTCTTCTTTTATAACATCTGCAACTGCAATAATTCCAAGTGTTTCTTTGTCTTTGCTAAAATACAGCGGAGTTTTTCCTTCTTTAGCTAATTCTTCTGCATTCTTTATTAATTCATCACTTACATTTGCAAATTTGATTATATATGCTAAATTACCACCTGCTACAGTATTTCCTTCATATTCACCTTTTAATCCGTATCCCGCATCAATTGAGAACTCATTAATATCATGCATTTTAATGTTGTTCACTTTTCCATATTCAACTATCGCCGATGCTAAAGGATGTTCGCTTTTACTTTCTAAAGCATAAGCAATCCTTAAAAGTTCATCCTTATCATTTCCAACAATGTCTGTTACAACCGGTTTTCCACTTGTAATTGTTCCTGTCTTATCCAAAGCAACTATCTGTGTTTTTCCTGTATTTTCAAGTGCAACTGCGTTTTTAAATAAAATATTATTTCCTGCTGCTTTTCCATTACCAACCATAATTGCTACAGGTGTTGCAAGTCCTAACGCGCAAGGACAACTTATTACCAATACTGATATTCCTCTGGCAAGTGCAAAACCTACGTCTTTTCCTGCGAAAAGCCATACAACTATGGTTATTAGTGCTATCACAATTACAACCGGAACAAATACTCCGGATACTCTATCTGCTGCCTTTGCTATCGGAGCCTTTGTTGCTGCCGCATCACTTACCATATGAATTATTTGTGATAATGTCGTATCTTCTCCTACTCTTGTTGCCCTGCATTTTATAAATCCTGATTTGTTTATTGTAGATCCAAATATCTCATCGTCCACTGTTACATCTTTTGGAACGCTCTCTCCTGTAAGTGCTGATTCATCGACAGCACTGCTTCCATCTATTATTACACCATCTGTAGGAATGCTTTCGCCCGGTCTTACAACAAATACATCACCTATTGATACTCTTGCAATATCCACAAGTTTTTCATTTCCATTTGCTTCAATTATAGTAGCTGTTTTTGGAGCAAGCTTCATAAGTCCCTTTAGTGCATCTGTTGTTTTTCCTTTTGAAAATGATTCAAGCATTTTTCCTAATGTAATTAGTGTAAGAATCATTGCAGCTGATTCAAAATAAAATTCATGCATATAATGATGTACAAGTTCCATATTTCCATCAACTTGTGCAAATGTCATTGCATACAGCACATACAAACTGTATCCAAATGAAGCTCCCGAACCAAGTGCTACAAGAGTATCCATATTAGGAGCTTTATTTATCAGTCCTTTCAATCCACTTACAAAGAATTTTTTATTTATAATCATTATTATGATTGTAAATAACATCTCCGTAAGTCCCATGGCAATATGATTCTTTTCAAATGCTTCCGGTGCAGGAAATCCCCACATTGTAACTCCCATTGAAATATACATAAGTGGAACAAGAAAAATAATTGACCAGATAAATCTGTTTCTTATCTTCTTGGTTTCACCTGAATTATCTAATTCATCTGTCTGCTCTTCTGATTTTACTTTTTCGCCATTCTGAGGTTTTGCCTTATAACCTGCGTCTTCTACTGCCTTCATTATTATCTCAGGCTCAACCTCTCCCTCAACTATCATTGAATTTGTAAGTAAATTCACCGCTACGGAATTTACTCCCTCTACTTTAGAAACAGCCTTTTCTACTCTGCTACTGCAGGCGGCACAACTCATTCCATATACTGAATATTTTTTCAACGTTTATCACCTCGATTTAGAACTTGTAATTATTAATTAACTGCGACTTAAAAAGCAATATATTCTATTTTTTATAAAATTTATTAAATTACATAGTCACAAGTTAATTTTATTTTTCTACATACTAATATAATTACTTTAATAGTTTTTGTAATGTTGCAACTAACTCATCAACCACTTCATCATTTCCCTGTTTTAAATTATCAACCACGCATGTTTTAATATGATTAGTTAATAGTACTTTGCTAAAGCTATTTAATGCTGACCTGATTGCCGATACCTGCACAAGTACATCTGTACAATATGCATCACTTTCAATCATATTTTTTACACCTCTAACCTGCCCCTCAATTCTGTTAAGTCTGTTTATTAAATCTTTATATTCTTTTTCTGTTCTTTCTTTTGTTTTATGACTACAACAATTGCGGTCTTCGACTGTACAACATTTACTGCATTTTCCACTTGCTGTTGCCTGTACTTCTTTTTTATTCTCTTCCAAAGCGACTCCTTTCATACATCTTTAATTATATTAGTCTTTCATTTTTACATTTGCATTTTATACCCCTGTAGGGTATGTGTCAAGTTGTTTTATTTATCTTTATATCAACAAAAGTTTTCTCTATTATTTGTCTTTTGCATCGTATTTATTTGCTTTTTAACTTTATTTTTTAATTTGGTTCTATAAACATAAACTTGTCCTACATAAAAATACTCCCTCTGCCGTTTTATCCGGCAAAGAGAGTATCATTGTTACTATCATATTTATTATGTCGAAGTTATTTATGCACAATTATTTGTGCTATAAAAAGATGTTGGGGCAAAAGGCCCCAACTTTGATGCCTACGGATTGTTCTGTGCTACGCACTCCCGCAATCCTACCATCATATAAACATATTATTTAAGAAATCCATTAACAATCTGTTCCTCTGCTTCTTCTTCGCTAAGGCCTAATGTCTGTAACTTGATTAACTGTTCACCTGCAATTTTACCAATAGCGGCTTCATGAATTAATGATGCCTCTAAATCATTAGCTGTAATTTCAGGTAAAGCTGTAATCTTAGCATTATCCATTATAATAGCGTCACACTCTGAATGTCCTGTGCATTTTGCATTTCCGTTAATTACAGAATAAAATGCCTGTTTTGAATTTCCTTTTGCAACTGAACGTGAAATAACATTTGCACTTGAACCATCTCCATTCATATCTACATTGAAATGAGTTTCTGCAAACTGATTTCCATGCGTCATAATTCTTTCTGTAATAACAATCTTTGCATCTTTGTCTAATTTAGCTTCGGTGATACGGTTTGTTGAATCAATTCCTTTAATCTGAACTGTTTCCATTTCCATGTAACCACCCTCTTCAATATTAACAATTGTAGTAGGATTCATTACATTTTCACCGTTGCCATCACCTTTTCCATAATGTTTTTCAACATATTTTACTCTGGCATTTTTTCCAATATAGAACGTGTGTATTCCATCATGACGTGACTTTTTATCACCGCCATTATGTATTCCACATCCTGCAACGATAAGCACATCTGCTCCTTCGCCAATATGGAAGTCATTGTATACACATTCTTCTAATCCTGTCTTACTAATAACAACCGGAATATGAACACTTTCGTTTTTTGTTCCCGGTTTAACATAAATATCAATGCCATCTTTATCTTCTTTTGTTACAATATCAATATTTGCAGTTGTATTTCTGCTGTCTTTTTTGCTGTTCGCCCTTATGTTGTATGCGCCTGCCGGAATTTCATGTAATCCAGTAAGCTGTTCAAATAATTCCATCTGAATTTTGTCCATGATTTTCCTCCTTATGACTGTAATTTGGCACATGGGCCATTATTTTCTGCTCCAAGAACCATCGGAAGAATTTCTTCTTTACTTCCGTGTGCCTTGATAACTCCGTCTGCTAACAAAACAATTTCATCTGCAATATCAAGAATTCTTTCCTGATGAGAAATAATTAAAATTGAGTTTTTATTATTTTTCTGCATTTTTTCAAATACTTTAATAAGGCTGTTAAAACTCCACAAATCAATTCCTGCCTCTGGTTCATCAAATACTGAAAGTTCTGTTCCTCTTGCAATAATTGTCGCTATTTCTATTCTCTTTAACTCACCACCTGAAAGACTTGCATCCACTTCACGGTTAATATAGTCTCTTGCGCAAAGTCCTACTTCTGAAAGATATTCGCAGGCTTCACTAATTGTAAGCTGCTTTCCTGCCGCTATTCTAAGTAAGTCAATAACTGTGATTCCTTTAAATCTTACAGGTTGCTGGAACGCAAAACTAATTCCCAATTTTGCTCTTTCCGTAATAGACATATTTGTAATATCTGTGCCATTATATAAAATCCTTCCTTCTGTTGGCTGATTAATTCCTACGATTAATTTTGCCAAAGTAGACTTTCCACTTCCATTTGGTCCTGTAATGGCTACAAATTTGCTTTCATCAATATTCATACTGATGCCGTTTATTATATTTTTCACACTGCCATTTTCATCGTTTACGCTAAACTTCACGTCTCTTAACTCAAGCATATTGTATAACTCCTTTTCCATTGGCACTGCTGACTTTTGCAATTGCCCCGTTTATCATTGAGAACTGAGGTCCTTTATGTCCGATATCCGCATCAAATATAACCGGAACGTCTAAATCGCCTAAAATAGACATAACTGCCTCATTATATGGCTGTTCTATCCACGTATTATACATCAATGGTCTTCCAAATACAAATCCCTTTACATATTTAAAATATCCCATCTGTTTCATTTGCCATAAATGTGTTATTAACGTAGTATCACTAAAATCAAAGCTTTCTAAGAACCATATAATACCATCATCTTTATATTTATGAATAAATTCTTCTGTTCCGTCATACTTTGTTCCGATTAAAAAGCAGATAACATCAAGGCATCCACCTATTAATCTTCCTGACATTTCAATCTTCTCTTCACCACGTCCGTTTATCCAGCATACTTCTTTATCTTTATAGTATCCTTCAAAACCTGTTTCATATTCATGGCGGTCGGATTCATAATAATCAAATGATTTCTGGCTTCTTACATTTCCCTCTAACACACCTAATGCATTGCTTACTGTATTTTGCCATGGTTCCATACCAAAATCTCCAAAATTACATCCATAAACAGATGCCACATCACATTTTGTCATAATAGGAAATACTAATCCTGTATTATCTGAATATCCCTGAACCCATTTTGGATTTGCCTTAATTTTTTCAAAATCCACATATTCAAGCATCTCCATTAAATAATCCCCACCTGCGGCAGAAATTATTCCTGTAACTTCATTTTTATCAAATAATCTGTTAAATTCTTCTGCTCTAATTTTTGCGGTATTGCTTACGCCTCTTTTATCAGCCTTAAAAACACTGTCAGTAAATTCAACATTATATCCTCTGTTTTTAAGTTGCTCTACCCCTTTGTTAAATCTTTTTATTTTAATTTCATCTGTTATTCCATTTGACGGGGCCGTAACAGCTATAGTGTCATTTTTCTTTATATACTTTGGAAAAATCATTATTGTCTCCTTTGTCTATGCTCAGTAAAACTTATTTCATCGCCAAGCGTTACAGAGTATATTATTTCATCTTCAACTTTTTTACCTGTAATCTGCTCAATTGCTTCTTTATAGTAATCTAACTGAACACTGTATTTATCATACAATTGTTCCATTTTTCTTACTTTGTCAGTTTTATAGTCTACTACATAATACCTTCCATTTTCAATAAAACATACGTCAATAATTCCCTGAATTACAACAAGTTCCTCTGAATCGGTATTTGGATTCACTTCACAAGCCTTCTTTCCAAGAAGAAATTTCTGTTCTCTAAACAGCTCTCCTCTCGACTGTGCCTGTTTCATTCTTTCAAATAAGTCTGTTTTACTAAAAGCAATAACATCATTTTCATTTATACAATCTGCTCCTGCCTTATCTATCAGACCTCTATTAACATAACCATTAATCATTTCATTAACAGACTCTACTGTATATTCAGGCAAATTCAAATCCATAAGTTCAAATATCCTATGATAAGCTGTTCCTCTGTTTGCACCTGTTAGCTTTTCATGAAGCTGTTCGTCCGATTTTGCAAAATCAGGAATTATATCCGGCAAATCTTCTTTAAATATTTCCATACCATCCTGCTGCTCATCATATTCATGCAATGCCTGTCTCTTGATTTCAGTAACACTTGCCTTTGCACTTATATTTACATCCTCATAATACGGATACTCCCAATTTAAGTTTTTATTAAGAATCTCCTCTGTTATCTTATCATATGTTTTTTTACCATCAATTTGAAGCAATTCCTGTTTCTTAGTATTATCATCATTTAACTCAATATACTCTTTTAGTTTATCATCTTCTGTTTCGCCCAAAATTGCTGTTATGTTTACACTTGCATCAATATTATAAAGTTCTTCATTTTGTGCCTCTGTAAAACTATCATTGTGCTTCAATAATTCATCTGCGCCTTTATTTCTTGACGTAGCAAGCAAAATCCAGTCCATAAAATTATTAATTTCTGTTATTTCACTTCCTGTTGCCTGTAAATATGGATTTCTCCTGTATCCGTTAATTTTTTCAACTTCTTTTTCAATTTTTTTTACTGAACCGGTTATAATAAGTTTTTCCTGTGCTCTAGTCATTGCAACATATAAAAGTCGAAGTAATTCAGCTTTATTTTCTTTTGTGATTGCGTTTCTTATAACAGTTTTTACAAGTGAACTATCTTTTATTTTCAACTCATGATTAACATAATCCATTCCGATTCCATATTCTTCATGGATTGCAATTGCATCTTTTTCAGGTCTGAATTTTGATGTAGCATTTGCTAAAAATACTATAGGAAACTGTAATCCTTTGCTTTTATGAATTGACATTATTCTTACAATATTGTCACTTTCATCTACTGACAAAGCTTCTCCTTCTTCTCTTACAACCTTAACTTTCTCAATGTATCTGATAAAATTAAAAAGTCCTGTATAACTGGAATTTTCATAAGCAACTGCCTTTTCTTTCAATTGCTCAATATTTTTTATTCTTCTTAATCCTGAAGGAAGTGCCATAATATAATTATCATATCCGTTTATTTTAAGTACTTTATCAATAAGATCATATACTGTTATATACGGAATTTCTTTTCTCAAGTTATTAATAATATTCATAAAATTTGTAATCTTATCAACAAGTTTCTCGTCATCTCCATCATATAAGTATGACTTTAATTCATCATATAAACCGCTTTCTTCATCATTAATGCGGATTTGTGCCAATTCACTTTCAGAAAAATTAAACATTTGTGATAGCATTATGCCTGCAAGTGGAATATCCTGTCTTGGATTATCTAAGACATTTAAGAAATTTAGTACTGTTAATACTTCTTTTGCATCATAAAATCCCGTTTTTGTTTCAGTGTATGCCGGTATTCCATATTTTTCTAAAACATCAACATACTGACTTGAAATTCCTTTTATACCTCTTAAAAGAATAACTATATCACTATACTTTGCATTTCTTAAATTTCCATCTTTATCCTGAACCTTCATTCCAAAATCAGGGTCTACAATCTTTTTAATCTTCTTTGCGATTTGTTCTATTTCATATTCTTTGTCCCCTTCGATTAAAACAATATCTGTTGCATTATCCTGTATATCAGGCAGTTCTTTAAAAGATGCACCGCATACTAATCTGTTGTTGTCTATATATTCAATTCCACCTGTATGTCTGCACATGATTGTATCAAATATATAGTTTACACTATCAATGACCTCTTTTCGGCTTCTAAAGTTTTTATCAAGAATTATTTTACGCTTTGATGCATCCGTTTCTTCACTGTAAGTATCATATTTTTCTAAAAATAAATTTGGATTAGCCAGTCTGAATCTGTAAATACTCTGCTTAACATCTCCTACCATAAAAACATTATTAATTCCAGCTCCATTTGAAATGCTTGTAAGTATCGCTTCCTGCACTGTATTACTATCCTGATATTCGTCAATCATTATTTCTTTATACTGTTTTGACATGCTTATAGCCACATCTGACGGAATGATTTCTCCATTTTCATTTTCACATGTTAAAATATTTAATGCATAATGTTCTAAATCTGAAAAATCCATTATGGCATTTTCTTGCTTTACCTCTTTTAGCCTATTCATAAATTCTAATGTAAGATCAATTATAACCCGGACCTGATCCTTCATTACATTTATTTCTTCTAAAATTTCATCAATATCGTATGACAAATAATCATCGACTATGTTTTTTATTTTATTTCCTACTTCGTTTTTTATTGCCTTAACTCTTTCAGCCTTTTCAGAATTTTCACCACCTGATTTATTTGGAAGTCTAGGTATCTTATACTCTCCTAATGAATTTTTTAACGCTCTATAAGATTGCTTATCCATTGCAAGCTGACACGTTCCATACATATCAGTTAGAACTTTTGTATAATTTTCAGGGCCGCCCTGTTGTTCGCATATATTTATGGCATTTTCAAGTTTTTTACATATGTCAGGCATAATATTTTTAATGTCATTAATATTTTTTACCATCCACGACTTGCTATTTAAATCTTCTTCATCTGAAACAATATAATTATCAATACATGACTTAACCCATTTTTCAGGATTTACATGACTTTCAGATGCAGTGTAAAGTTCCATTATCAGGTTTGTAACACTGTCATCTGCCTTAGACGCTTTATACTGCTCGATAAATTTCATAAATTCAGGTTCAGCCTCTTCATATCTGTTTGTAATGATTTCATCTAAAACATCTGCTTTTAAAAGTTCAATTTCACCTTCATCTCCGATTTTATAATCAGGATCTAAATCTATTTTTTCAAAATTTTCTCTCACAACAAACGAGCAAAAACTATCAATCGTTGTAATCTGTGCCGTATTTATCAAATTAATCTGTTTTTGTATGTGTTCATTTTCAGGATGATTAGTAATAATATCATCTAATGCATTTCTTACTCTTTCCTTCATCTCAGAAGCTGCTGCCTTTGTAAATGTAACGACTAAAAGATTATCGATATCTACCGGATTATTTTCATCTGTCAATAAATTTATAATTCGCTCTACCAAAACTGCGGTTTTTCCCGAACCGGCTGCCGCAGATACTAATATGTTTTGGTCTCTTGCATCTATTACTTCTTTTTGTTTTGGAGTCCAATTTGGCATATTTATTTTTCTCCTTCCGAATCTTCATACATCTCATCTAACTTAGAAATTACTTCAGGCAATTTATATCCGGGAACCTCCGTATACTTATCTCCTGCATTTACATCAAAACTACACATACCTGCATATGGGCAATATGTACATGCCTTTTCTATAGGATTAACATCAATATTTCCCTCGCAAATTTCTTCTTTAAACTTATCTGCCATATCTGAAACATAATTAATAAGTTCACCAAAATGCTTATTATCAATCGCCATTACATCTGCGTAATAACTTTCATCTCTTTTAATTCTCACAGGAATAATATCCGAAGATTTTTCCATATTTTCATCTATATTTTTTAACACGTTGATATCGTCTGTAAAAATACCTGACATCTTATACTCTTTAAATCTTTTCTTATTGATTTCACAGGCAAGTCTTTCTTTTAGTTCTTCCTTTGTCAATGAACCATCGTTCATAATTTTATTTTTTTCTGTTTTTGTCAGTCCATTAGTATAAGGGTCTTTAATTTCATAATAAAATGCTCCTGCCGGCAAAACCTGTTTGTCCTTATATTTTTCCTGTTCTCTTTTTATTACATCTCCTAAATAAATAAGAAGCTGCATCTGTGTGCCGAAAAATGTAGAACTGATTTCAAATTTCTTTGACCCTGATTTATAATCAATAATTTTCACATACACTTTCCCATCGTCAGGATCCTCGTATAAGTCCACTCTGTCTACTTTTCCATGTTCAACTACTGACTCATAATAAACCGGTTCAAACTTTCCTGCATTGATATGACTTTTTAATATTTCTGTAGTATTTATAGTTGTTTTTAAAATTTTATTTGCAATATATTTATTTCTTGCATCACTTGAAATAGCATTATTTTCGTATTCCTCAAATACGATATTTACGCATTCTTCAACTAATTTTTGTATATCTTCGTCTGTTAAATTTCTCCAATTCAAATTTTTATTTTTTAATTTTCTGCAAAACAACTCTAATGAATAATGATATAAATTACCAATATCATATGCAGCTATTTCAAATTTTCGTCTTTCTGAAAGTTTAAGACCATTAGCTAAAAACTGTGAATATGCACATGCAGCATATCTTTCAAGTCTTGTAATACCAATGTTGTGTCTGTTGCCATACAGTCCTCTTGCAATTTCCGGCAGTAATTTTGGATGTCTTGATGTATAATATATTCCTTCTATTATCATCTTTACAGCATTTTCTACTTCCCTGTTTTTAACAAGATTTGCAATCATCTGCTTTGTCTCATTATCTCCATCAAGGCTCTTATTTTCCTGCATTCTGTTTGTTATAAATTCTAATGCCTCTGTTATATTTGTAATATCACCCGGAACATTTTCCTTACTACTTTCCTTTATTTCTTTTATTGATGGAAACATTCTTTTTATTAAAGACAGAATATATGATTTTCTTAAAACTTCACCATCCGTGCCTGATGTGCTATATGAAAAGTAGATTTTACCTGTAGGCTTTGCAAATAATGCATACAAATAAAGTCTTTCAATATATATATTTTCTTTAGCTGTTGGCGCTAATACATAATTAGCTGAGCGCAAAAATTCTCTTTCCATATCCGTAATTATTCCGCTACCACTATTTGCAGAAGGCACAAGTCCATCATTTACTCCTGCAAAAAAGATAATTTTCTTAATATCTTTTAATCTTGTTCTTTCCAAATCACCAACCATTACCGTATCAAGACCGGGAGGAATTATTCCAACTTTCTGACTTGCAAATCCGGATTCAACAATCTGTCTGAACTCTTTTACCGACACAATTTCATCACCTAAAAATTCCACAAGCTTATTAAGCATTTTTATAATGGTTTCATAAATCTGTTCGTATTCTTTTGCTTCATCCAGTCTGCCTGCTTCATCACATTCCACTTTATGTTTTTGTATCTTAAGCTGCCAGTCATTATCTAAAATAAATTTGTAAATGCACTTTGTAAAATCAGTTATATCTACGTTTTTTAGCTTTAAGCCGTTTCTCAAATCAGAAAACATTTCTATGATTTTTTCTCTTATCAAATTAATATTTTCAAATTCTTCTTCGCTGATATTTTTATACTGCTTTTCCCATTTTCTGTTGTAACTGTTAAATCCTCTTCTTCCTGACTGAATTACATAATTTTCAATTATATCAATATCTTCTCTGTCAATATCCGTAATTCCTAATTTTAAAAACCTAAATAAACTTTCATATGAAAAATCTTTCTCAACCACTTCAATTGCAGCTACTATACCGTCAATAAAAGGATTTTTAGATATATCTCTCTTATAATCTATAAAATTCGGAATGCCTGATTTTCTAAATTCATCCTGAATAAATCTATAATATCCTTCCATATCAGAAACTACTACAGCGATATCTTTATATTTATAATTTCCTGTAATCATCAACTTAGAAATTTCATTTGCAATCCATCTTGCCTCTTCTTTTGGATTAGATGTTACATGCATTTCTAAATTTTTGCATTCTTTATCATAAGGTTTTAAAACTCTATTTCTAAATATATTTTCTTCTAAATAACAAAGTTCATCATTATCAGCAATTCGTATCGGTCTTTTTCCTTTATTTACAATAACCGTATTTTCGATTTCGACACTATTTCTTATTGCCAATTCTCTTAACTTTACAATTGTTTCTTTGCTGAGTGCAAATAATTCTCTGTCATTATATCCGTTAAAATCAGCTTCATTTTCAGGAAGAGTTATTGCGACAGTAACTTCTCTTGCATATTTTATTAATTTTTCTAAAACCATATACTGAATAGGTGTAAACCCTGTAAAACCGTCAATATAAATATGTGTTTTTCTTATTTTTTCTGACTTTTCCATTACATTACAAAAAATGCTCAACACTTCTTCCATCGTAATCATTTTTTCATTTATGTAATTGTCAAATTCTTCCGCAATCGTTTTAGTATCAATTAATTTATTTCTTAAAATGTTATGACCTTTTACATCATCAATCATCTTTTCCAAATCTTGTGTTCTATAATTATATTGCTTTAATTCGGTTATTAAAGTTTTTGCTCTATCCACAAATCCCGGCATATTTGCTTTGTTATGATAATACTTAAGGTCTTTTTTACAATTTTCTAATACTTTACGGACAACGAGAGTTTTTCCCAAATCGTCCATAACCTTAATATCTGTCATTCCAAGTTCTTCAAATATACCAAATGCAAGTCTCTGAAAACTTACTACCTCAGTGTTAAAACTTCCGTGTCTATCTGAAGCAAGCAAAATTTCTCTCTGGGCTTCCATTGAATACTGTTCAGGAACCAAAGCTATATAATCTTCATTTCTGTTTTCATATTTTGAAGCGTTATTTGTAAGTCTTTCATATAATAAATGTGACTTACCTGAGCCTGCGCTTCCTACAATAAATGTTAATGACATATCCGTCTCCATTCTTTATATTTCCTTAAATGATGCCTGGGCAAAAGTTCCCACCTTTTGACCCTGGCATTCTTAAATTATTATATATAATTTTTGCTGTTTTTTCATCATACTTTTATGTTTTTGCTCATAGATTTAATTATAAAAACCTATACAGTTTTCGGAGGTCACACATCATGAGTAAAAGTCCTAAATTTATGGTTTTTCATCTTAAAGAACTTATATATACATTTATATTAATTGTCCTTGGAATCGCCTTAATAATAACCTTAGTTTTAATGTTTAGAAAAGACACCACTACTTCGGCTCCTGCAAGTGATTGCACTTATAAGGCCGGTGTTTATTCCTCTTATATCACGTTAAACGGAAATCCTATGGAAATTCAGGTAGTTTTAGATGATAACCACATAAATTCCATTACAATTGAAAATATTGACGATTCCGTAGCTACAATGTATCCTTTAGTGAAACCTGCTTTTGAGGATATTGCTAACCAGATTGTATCAACTCAGTCATTAGAAAACGTATCTTACAATCCCGAAAGCCAATATACATATTCTGTATTATATAATGCAATATGCGATACAATTAATTCGGCCAAATAATTTCAATAAAATATTTTTGTGTCAGGTTTTAATTTGCAAATCTTTAAAGTTAATTTGCAACAACACTTTTGCAAAGCTGATATCACTCTTATTTATAAAAATATCAGCATAATAAATTATAAAAAATAGGATGAGACAATTATGTTCCATCCTATTTCTATTATTAATATACAAAATTTTATTTTATGGAAATTATTCATGTACAAATAATTTCGCATACATATTATTTGCTATAATTACTCTAATTCTTCTAACCACTCACGTACTACTGCATCACTTGGCATTCTCAAATCTCCTCTAGGTGAAACCGCAACGCTTCCTACCTTTGGTCCGTCAGGAAGGCATGAACGTTTAAACTGCTGCGAAAAGAATCTTCTGTAAAATGTCTTTAACCATTTCAAAATAGTTTCTTTATCATATTTTCCATCAAATGCGTGTTCAGCTAAATATAATACCTTCTTAGGTTCAAATCCAAATCTTAAAATATAATATAAGAAAAAGTCATGCAATTCATATGGTCCAACTACATCCTCTGTTTTCTGTGCTATTTTTCCATTCTTAGTAGGTGGCAGTAATTCAGGACTTACAGGTGTATCTAGCACATCAAATAAAATGTCTGCTAATTTCTTTACTCCACATGTGTCTGCAAAATAATGAACTAAATGTCTTACCAACGTTTTCGGGACTCCCGCATTTACACCATACATAGACATATGGTCTCCATTATAAGTAGCCCATCCTAATGCAAGTTCCGACATATCTCCTGTTCCAATAACCATTCCATTATATTCATTTGCAAAATCCATAAGCAAATAAGTTCTTTGTCTTGCCTGTGCATTTTCATAAGTAATGTCGTGATTATCTATACTATGTCCTAACTGTTTTAAATGAAGTGTTACTGCATCAGCAATATTTACTTCTTTTAGTTCACATCCAAGTTCTTTTACAAGTGTAACTGCATTATTATATGTTCTGTCAGTTGTACCAAATCCCGGCATTGTAACTGCAATTATGTTGCTTCTGTCAATATTAAGTGCATCAAATGCCCTTACGGTAACAAGCAGTGCCAATGTGGAATCAAGTCCACCTGATATTCCTATAACTGCATTTTTACAATTAGTATGTTCTAAACGTTTCTTAAGTCCCATTGTCTGAATTGTAAGAATTTCTTCACATCTCTTATTTCTCTTTTCTTCATCCTTTGGTACAAATGGTGTATTATCAATTTCTCTTGAAAGTTCAAATTCTTCTAATTCTAAATCAATTTCACATATTTCATAATCGTCGTCACTAACTGCTGTAAATGTATTCATTCTTTGTCTTTCTGCAGCCAATTTTTCCAAATCTATCTCAGCATATACTGTTTCATTTGTAAATCTTTTTGCCTCTGCTAAGATTGTTCCATTTTCAGCTATCATATTATGTGCCGCAAATACTAAATCAGTAGAAGATTCCCCCTCTCCTGCATCAGCATACAAATAAGCTGATATTGTTCTTGCTGACTGTCCTGCCACAAGATTTTTACGATAATTATCTTTTCCTGTTACTTCATCACTTGCTGAAAGATTAGCTATAACTGTTGCTCCTGCCATAGCATAATTTGTGCTAGGTGGATTTGGCACCCATAAATCTTCACATATCTCTATTGCGAATTTAAAGTTTTCTATATTTACACAGTCAAAAAGTATGTTTGTTCCAAATGGGATTTCATCATCATAATCATCATCCCAATCTTCATCATCTTCTTCATCATCTTCCCAGTCGTCTTCATCAAAGTCATCCTGATTATGTTTAAAATCAACTTTGCCATTCTCTGTCATATATATTTTATAATCAAAACCTTCTTTGCAGTTTTCTTCTAAACTCCATTCATCCTTAGTAACTTCAAATGAAACATATCCTTCAACACCTTTTCCTGATACAAAATGTCTTGCTTCATAAAACTCGGAATAATTAGGTATATATGACTTAGGTACAATTCCAAGTATCTCTCCATCATAAACAACTGCCGCAACATTGTATAACTTGCCATTATATACCAATGGGAGTCCGACTATAGCTACAATTTCTTTATCTTCACAATGTTTTGCTATTGCCACCAACTTTTTCTTTGCATTTTTTGGCATGTGCTGCTGCCAGAACAAATCGCTGCATGTATATCCCGTAATACATAATTCAGGGAATACAACAAACTGTGCTCCATTATCATAAACTTCATCAATTAATTTACATATCTCTTTAGCGTTATATTCACAATCTCCTACTTTAATTTTAGGAGTTGCGCACGCAACCTTTATAAATCCGTTATTCATGTCAATCCATATCTCCTGTGTTATATATTCGTGAATTAATATTTTAATACACGCTTACCTCTAATGATACCCCATTGTCAAATTTATTGTCAACATTTCACGTAAATTGTCTCTTTTTATATTGCTTTTTATGATATACATTTAATGAATGTCCAATTTTAATTAATTATATACCTATTTTTTAATATACATTCAACGTAATGCTTTTTATGTTATATTCATGATTTTGTCATAAATAACAGAACAAGAAACGCCTAATATCAAATTTATTTTTTGATATCAGAGCGTTTCCATAAGTTATTATTTAAATGAAAAATTAAATATAGAAGTCTTAAAACTATTCATAATAACTCTATATATTAACCGAGCATCGCATCCGTCAGGAAAAAAGTCGAAAACTTTTGCCCCCAACATCTCTATATTAATATCTTCTTGGAATAAATGTGTTATATCCTACATTTCTTAAATTCATTTCCATCATCGCAGCATTATCAATATCATCAAACACTCCAACCTGTACCTTATACAATCCGTTCTCAAATATGACATCTGCCGGATACCCCTGTTGTCTTAATTTATACGCCATATTATTTGCTAACTGTCTGTTTCTAAATGCACCAACCTGTACTGTATATGTGTTTCCATCAGCATCCTTCGTATCATAATTTTCAAGAGTTTCCATTATTGCACATGCTATTGCATTTGCTATTTCATAGAATTTTTCATCAAATAATTTATTATCACTATCTGAATTAATGAAGCCTGCTTCTATTAATACTGCCGGCATCTTTGTTCTTTTTAAAACTACTAAATTAGGTCTTTCAACGACTCCTTTATCTTCAAATCCTATCTTTGTAAGATTTGCATTAATATTTCTGGCAAGTTGTGATTTTAAGCCACTGTCATCATATACTAAACTCTGCACTCCACTATACTGATTTGCTGTAGGCGCAGAATTTCTATGAAATGATACAAATAAATCTGCTCCTGTATTATTTGCCTTAGTTGCTTTTTCAAATGGGGTATCATAGACATCTGATGTTCTTGTAAATTCTACATCATATCCATTATTTCTTAAAATCTCCCCTACCGCTGTAGCAAGTCGTAATGCATCATCTTTCTCCTGTCTGCCTTCATAAACTGCCCCGGGGTCTGTTCCACCATGTGCTGATTGTAGTTTACGCAAATTGTGATATGTATTCCCCAGTATATATGGGGAGTTAGAAATGTATTGAGATTAGATAGCCTTTTTCTCCAAGTCCTCACAGTAAACGCTTGAAAATAAATGTTCCAGCTCATTTCCGAAGTTGTATGAGATTTTAAGTTTGCGGTTTTCATAAACTGTTATCTGGTCTATCATTTCCACAATAATATCTCTGTCTAATTCTTCAATGTCTTTCAGTTCCAACAACCGCCTTAACCACGGTGTTTCAAAAACATCTTCTGTTACACTTTCCTTTTTCTTTTCTTCCAGCGTTTCAATCTGTTTGGAGTAAAGCGTTTCTTTTTGTTGATAGTCCTCTCGATAAGAAAGAAATTCTTCTTTAGAAATCAGTTCGTCTTTGTAATCTTCATAAATTGACTTTTTCAGCTTCTTCACTCTTTCAAGCTCTGCTTTTAACTTTGTCAGTTCTATGTCTGTTGATTTTCTGATCTTTGTTGCTGTGAAAGATTGTGATTTTACAAGTTCCTGCAAGTTCTCTACATTGCGGATAATCTGCTTTAAATCTCCAAGCACAATATCATTCAATACTTGAAACGGGAGCGTGTGCGGAGTGCAATAATCTTTTCCACTTCTTTTGTAAGTTCCACAATAGAATGAATAGGACTTACTTCCGTCAGCACGTCGCCAGAAATTTTTCATCATTGCCCGACCACAATCGCCACACTTGATAAAACCTGCAAAGATATTTTTATTTGTTTCTAAATCAATATCCCTATGCTTTTTCGTCAGCAGTTTTTGTACCTTATCCCACAGTTGACGGTCTATAATCGGTTCATGTGTATTTTCAACCCTTATCCAGTTTTCTTTCTCAACTGGACGCTGTTTGCTTCTCATACGTTGATGTTTCTTTCCTTGCACCATGTTTCCAATATAAAGCTCATTTTGTAACATCACTTTAATCGTGGAATACGTCCAATAAGAAGTTTTCTCTAAACGATTGCAATTTTTGTAATTTTCGCCGTTGAGCTTTTTATATTCCGACGGACAAAGGATACCCTCTGCATTTAGTATTTTGGCAATGCTTTGTTTTCCTATTCCTTGTGCATACATAGTAAATACTCTTTTTACAACTTCGGACGCATATTCATCAATCACAAGTTTATTTTTATTTGCAGGAGATTTCTTATAACCATAACTTGTAAAAGCTCCGATAAATTCCCCTGCTTTTTGCTTTGATTTTACGGTCGCTTGAATTTTATTAGAAATATCTCTGGCATACTGTTCGTTGAATATATTTTTAATAGGAAGTAACATATCGTATGCCTGCTTCATACTATCAATATTATCTGTTACAGAAATAAAACGAACATTAAGCTCTGGAAATATTCTTTCCAAATATCGCCCCGTATCAATGTAATCTCGTCCGAAACGGGAAAGGTCTTTTACAACAACACAATTTACCTTGTTATCTTCAATGTCAGCAATCATTCTATGAAAGTCTGGTCTATTAAAATTCGTTCCCGTAAAACCGTCATCAATATAAACATCATATAAGATAAAGTCATCATGCTTGTTCACATATTCTGTTAAAAGTTTTCTCTGATTTCCTACACTATCGCTTTCTTCCTTATCTCCGTCCTCTCGTGATAATCTGATATAAATAGCCACGTTAAATAAGTTTGAACCTTTTTGACAAATCATTTTTCCACCTATTCAACTGCCGTACCTATGATAATATTATACCATAAAGTACGGCTTCTTTCCATTGTTTTCAAGGGTTTTACCCTCTTGATAGTCCTTTTTTTACATGAGATTTCACGATACGGACAAGCAATTCCTCTACGGAAAATTTACCTAAAAATTCCCGTTCTACGATATATTGTGCAGGTTCTTTTTTAGCCAAGTTATCAGCCCCCTTAGTCAGCTATCTATTCTCAACATACGCACATAGGCTTATCCAATATGCGTATTTTTCACAATGTTACAGAAGCAGACAGACGGCTTTGGAAAGCTCCATTAGTATCTCAACTATTCCCATTCCTGTGGGCAGAACCGCACCATGCGGACGTATCATTATCCTGTGAGGATAGGTCGTGGCAAAACGACTTTTCCAACAGTCGCTCTCGGATCACTGCGTGGGTCGCTCGCTTTCTTTTGAAAAGGTCGTGGCGTACAGTCCCCGTGGCTCGCTATCTCACAAACGTATCTGTCTGCTTTATTCAGTTGTCAAAGAGCTGTGGCGAAAGCGTGTTGCTTTCATTTAGAAGCAGGGGCAGAGCAGGAAAGAGGGGATTGAACAAATCATGCTCTGCGGTTACTGCTTGTTATTCTTCGGTTTCTAAAGAAATATCAAAGTCCAAAATCATTTTGATAAGTGCTTCTCTGATACGTCCCTTTAATTCCATGTCTACGACTATGCAGACATTACCATATCTGTCATAGAATGGACGCAAACAACATTTTGATATGTACGGGTCATAAAATGCCAGTATCTTTTCAATCGAATTTACGTTGCCGTCCACAGCCGACGAGATAAGGTAAAATGACGGGCGTGTGTTATTCATCATTCATGTTCTCCTTTAACTTTTTCTTGATTTCTTCAAGTGAGTTCTTCCTACTGCGGAACGACGTTGAACGGTTAATCTTTAATCTGTCGCCGATTTCTGTATCGCTCATGCCTAAGAAGAAATACATCAACAAGATTTCTCTATCTTTTTCAGACAGATACTTAATCGCTTCTGCTAAATCATCATCAAGGACACGAACCTCAATACCACATACATCAAAGGCGGTATAATCGCTTTCGTATTCGTCCCAGACTGCCAGCTTTTCCACGACGATTTCTGGAAGTTCACAATAGGAAATTTCCTTATTTCTTCGTCGCTTTAATTCTTTGCGATAATTACGGACAATGCCTTTTACTACACGTTTGAGCTTGCAGTCAAATTGACATTGTATTGTCTTTTGGAAGTCCGACGGTTTCATATCATCACACCCCCTTTCCGTTATGACGTGAAAAGTGTTTATCCCTCTTTCCGCACCATATCTGTACAGCAAGGTGTGATTTGTTGCATGATTTTGAAAAAAAGTGAAAAAATTTTTTCGGGTACAAAAAAAGCCCGCACAAAACATATAGTCTGTACGAGCTATTAAAGCTGTGAGATATTCAGTTGTTGATAAAATGCTGTTAGGTAGTGTATGATTGTATAGAATTTCGCTTAAAATGTTCCATAATACAATCCCCCTTACAGCACTTGTTTTGTATTACACTTTTGTCTTTTTGGTAATCTTGTAAATATATTCTTCTGGTGTAGGGCGTTTATTTCCAAAATACTTTCTGAAATTCGCCTGCACTTCTGGGTCGGTGCTGTTCATAGCTTCATCAATCGTCGCTTCTATATCAGCCCGAACATCAGCCAATGATACACCGCCAGCTTTTGCACCAGCTTTCAATGCTTTTTTAATATCTCGTTTTTTTAGTCCTATCATAATTCAACCTCTTTCTTCGTATCATTCAGAACGAATTTTTTTCAATAATTGCATACTCGCAAAAACAGAAATAGCCAGAATAAGCAGTAGAGGAAGAAATGTGCTTATATCAATATTCTTTTGTATCAGCAAAGTATATCCCCATGTTGCAGGGAACAATTTTCCTATACTTTCAAGAAAGTTTGGAAGTAATTCTGCCGAAAACATGATACCAGACAACATAATAGAGGGTAAAAAGACAACTTGACTATACATTGTCAGTTTTGCTTGATTTTTAACAGCTAACCCCAGCACACATGAAATAGCAAGCGATACAATAACAAATAAGGCAAGTGTTATAAAATATAACGGAATATTTGACGGGATAGTAGAGTGAAATACAATCGGTGCAAGTGTAAAAATAATCATGCTCATTATCATTAAATGGATAAATGCAGATACAACTAAGGTAATTACACCAAAACATAAAGGTATCCCATTTGCTATATACATTTTCTTTATGTCCGTACCATATACTTCAACCATTGATGGTGGTACACCTATGAAAGCTCCCATTGAAACCCCCATAACTGTCATAGATTGTATCAATGTATTCTTCGCTTCTGGCATTAAAGAAGTAAAAATACCGCCCATAATCGCAAAAAATAGTAGTGGGACGACATAGCAGGTTACTAATAGTGTTTTACTGCGAATATCTATTTTTAATTGTACCTTTATTCCATACAACATAGCTTTCATTGTTTACACCCCCTTGAAAGGTTGATAAAGTGCTGTTCTAATGTACCTCGATTTACCTTTATATCGAAAATATCAATATTTTTCTGCTTGTATTCTTCTAAAATACTTAACAAGGTATCTGCAACATTGACAGCAGAGTATTCGTTTTCGCCCAATTCACTTACTATTTTTATGTTGTATTTCTTGCCTACTTTTGACGCTAATTCGTCAGTTGTACCTATGAAACTAATTACCCCATTATTTAGAATAGCAATACGGGTACAAAGAGCTTCAACTTCTGCCATATCATGACTAGACAAAATTATTGTTGTACCATTTTGATTTAACTTCCGAATTTCATTATGCAGAGATATACGTCCCTCTACATCAAGTTCCGTTGTCGGTTCGTCGAGAAATAAGATGTCTGGCTTTCCAATAAGAGCAAGAGCTAAATGTAATCTTCTTTTTTGTCCTGCCGACAATTCTGTGTATAACTTCTTTTGCAAATCTGTTACTCCCAACGCCATTAGTAAGGAATTATCAATCTCTGCACGTTTCCATTTCGAGAACAACTGAATTACTTCACTTACTTTCATATAAGCAGGTAACGAAGCTGATTGTAATTGAATACCAATATTTCCCGATATTTTTATATTACCAGAATGATATTTACGAAAGCCTTCGATACATTCAAGAATAGTTGTTTTACCTGCTCCATTGATACCCAAAATACCGAATACTTCTCCATGCTCAACACAAAAGTTAATACCTTTCAATACTTCATGGTTTCCATACTTTTTCTTCAAATCGGTAATTTCTATTGCATAAGACATTCCTACACCCCCTCGAAAGCATTTATACCAGCATTTTGAAAATATAACTCTAATGCAGGTTGCAGATATTCATTTACTTGTTTTTGCTTTTTTAACCACTCGTTATTATCGCCTATGAGATTATCAAATTTCATCAATGTAGGAAGCATACTCATATCCCCATTTGTAAATTCCATAACCATATTCCAAAATTCTTGTGCTAATGCTTGTGCCTGCTTATCCTCTGGTGCTATATTCTTCTCTTTTAACCTTATAACTTTATCGTTTAGTTGATTGAAACGGTGCATAAAGTCCATTCCGCTTTCTTTATCAAATCGGTTACGGATATGTTCTAATGTTGTATCATCAAAATGTTTTATTAACCAGTAATACTCATTGTTCATTTGTAGATTAACGATAATGTCAGCATATTTTTTGAAATCTACAACTTGCATTTGCAAGACTTCATTTTTTAATGTTTCAATCGCTGTTACTGCTTCTGTTAATTGTTCTATTTTCTGTTGAATAGCCAGCGACTGCTCATTAAGAACGGTTGCTACTTCTTCTGGTGTATCAAGAGAAATCAGTTTGTTTTTTATATCAGCAAGCGAAAAGCCCAAAGACTTTAATGATAAGATTTGATGAAGTTTTATCATATCCTTATGCGTATATAATCTGCGTCCCCCCTCACTTTCAGTAGTAGGGGAAAGCAAGCCCTCTTTGTCATAATATTGAAGTGTTCGTACTGTTGTCCCCATTTTCTTTGCAAGTTCTCCAACAGTCATAAAATTTTCTGGTATAGCTTTCTTTTTATTCATGTTCCATTCCTCCTGCTTATATTATAATTCACGACGTTACGTCATAAGCAAGAGTTTTTTTGATTTTTTTGAAAAAGGCTTACACTTTTACAAAAAGTAAAATGTAAGCCTATTATCATTTACCCTACAATCTTCCAGTTCTGTATTTTTTCATAACTGTTATTCTGATTGTTCCACGAACGCCAAAGACGAAAATTCAAATATAATGAAATACATAGTGTTAATATTTCAGCAACGGGAACAGCCAACCATACACCTGTTATCTCAATGAACTGAGGCATTACCAACAAGCCTATCATTATAAAGCCGAATGTCCTTAAAAAAGAAATCAAAGCAGATAGCTTACCGTTAGATAATGCAGTAAAAATTGCAGATGAAAATATATTGAAGCCCGAAAAAAGAAAACTAAATACAAATATCATAAATCCGTTTATTGCAATTTTATATACCGCTTCATTTGTCCCAGTAAATAAACGTACCAAACTATTTCCATTTATAAAGGATAACGCAAAAATAAATAATGAACCTACAAAAATGAAAGAAATACAGATTTTATATATTTTCTTTAATCCGTAATAATTGTTTGCTCCAAAATTATAGCTAATAACTGGGGCAACACCCATTGAAAAACCAATAAATAATGTTGTAAGCAAAAATTGTGTATATATAATTATGGTAATAGAAGCCACACCATTTACACCTAATAAATTCATCATTGTGCGATTGAAAAAGAATGTAGTAATTGCCGTTGAAAGCTGACTAACCATTTCTGATGAACCATTTATACAACTTTCTCCAAGTACTTTAATGTCTATAATAGGTTTTACAAAAGACAATGTTCCCGATTTTTTACAAAAGACAATTAGCCCCGTAATTGCTGGTATCAAATAACCAATTCCAGTTCCCAATCCTGCACCGGCAATCCCCATGCCAAATATAGCCATGAAAAGATAATCAAATACGATATTCATTACACCAGCACTTACAGAAAGAACAAGTCCTAAAGTTGGTTTTCCTGCTGTTACAAATAAATTTTGAAATAGTACCTGCAACATACTTGCAGGTGTAAACAGTAAAATAATAGTTAAATAGTCTTTACAATATGGAAATAAAATCTTATCAGCTCCAAGAGCATATATAATTTCGTCAATAAAGATAATTCCTAGAATGAAAATTACTACTCCCAAAATAAAACCAAATAAAATAAGTAGTGTAAAATCCTGTTTTGCTCGTTTGGGTTCTCCTGCCCCCATTTTTCTTGCAACTATGGCACTACCACCCGTAGCTATCATTGTTCCCAATCCTACTATTAAATTGATAACGGGACAAACAATATTGATTGCTGATAAAGCATTTGTATTGACAAATCGTGATACAAATATGGTATCTACAATTGTGTAAAGACCCATAAATAACATCATGGATATGGTCGGGAAAGCAAATTTTAATAAAGACCCAGTATTAAAATTTTTTGCAAGAGGATTACTATTCATTTGTACTACCCCCATTTTTTGAGAATAATACTAATTTTTGTGTAGGATAACCAAATTCAACTAATAACTCTGCTTCAGCAAAGCCTAATTCTTTGTAAGCCTTACGATACCCCGTATCAGCTTTGTCGCCCTCACGGAATGTTGTTACAGAAATGTCTTTATCAACTAAAAGTTCATTCATAACCTTATCCAAAAATAGTTTTGCAATACCACATTTACGATATAACGGGTGTACTCCAAAGAAATCAATGCTTCCCGTATGATAGTTAATAGACATCAAAGCAATGGCAATAGCATTATCAGTTAAAATCAAAACTCTTTGCTCTAAAATACCTTTTTTTAATTCTGTTAAGAACTCATTCTCGTTCAAATTTGGAAAACCGTCTATTACTAAATAAGCTAGTTCTAGACAGGCAGGTATATCTGTTGTTGTAGCAAATCTGATATTTTCTTCCATTTCTTGTTGTGATAATTTTTGTTTAACTGTCTGTATCAAATCAAATCTAAGCTGTAACGGATAAAATTCTTCATTCATTCGATATTCGTTAGGCGTTTTCTTATACATCTGCTTAAAAATATTTGTAAATGCCTGCTGACTTTCATAACCAGCAATAAGCGAGATTTCAAGAATAGATTTATCAGAAAACACTAAAAGTTTTGCAGACTCTGTTAATTGTCTGCGTTGTACATAGTCATGTATAGACAATCCAACAGTTTCGACAAACATTCTATGCAAATGATATTTTGAATATCCAACACCCATTGCAATAGAGGATAAGTTCAGCTTTTCTGTGAGATTGTTTTCTATGTAATTGATGACCGTTATAATGTTTTCAACCTTATTGACCATTACAGCACCCTCCTTTCAGCTTAGATTATAATAAATAGTTTTCTTCAAGTTTTAATATATATTGCGGTTTTTGCATGAATTACTATTTTAGCGTATTCAGAACTATTTGTGAACATAATTCGATGAAAATGTAGTTTGCAAATCATATTTCTATGACATGCAAACTACTTTTTTGAATTATCCAACAATCTTCCAATTACTATCTTTATGTAGCACAAGTTCATACTGCGATACCTGCGTAGCCTTTGTCTGATTATCAAGGAATTTTACGGCAACCTTGACTTTCACATTGTCCCCGTCCCTTGTAAATACTGGGTTTACCAATTCGGAATAAAGGTAGTCCCTGCCGATAGGTTCAAGCACATTTCCAGTTACATAGTAAGCAAGCTCTTTTTCCGTAGCTGTCGGGTACAGCTTAAAGAATGTTTCCAGAAATGCGGTAGCGTCATTGACAGTATCAGCGTCCAGATTTCCGTCTGCTTCTGGTGTCTTTGGCTCATAGTCTGATTTTTCAACTGCTGGTGCAAGGGTAGGGTTCTGAACGATTACCATATCCCCGTCAGCGTCCACATGGACTTTCACGGTATAGGTTGCTTTAATTGCTGTTGTCTGTTCTCCCTCTTTTATCTGCTGATCTACTTCGTAGGTGGCAGAAAAAGTGTCCGTTCCCGACTGTTCGATATTCCACACAATCACATCTGTAACCGTGGAACTGGTCGGTATATCGGTTCTAATGGTATCCACATTCAAGTCCTGCAATTCCTTTGTCAGATAACCGTTGATTGCCTGCGTTCTTGCTTCAATCGCTTCTTTGCTGTTATTCCATGTGTAATAGGACTTCGCAAAGTTCTTCACGAAATTTTCTATCCCGTTGGTGTCCTGCAAGCGAAGTTCAATGATTTCTTTTTCATGGGTCGTGTGCTGGTCGATAGCCGTAAAATTCTTATACACCCCGAAGCTCACGCTTGCAATAAGTACCACCCACAACGCAATCACGGCTTTCTTATGTGTGCCTACCTTAACAGTACGCACCTTTTTTTCTTTTGGTTCTTTGATAGTTTCTGTCTGTTTCTTATTCTTCTTAAACATATTTTCAAGTCCTTTCTATTGTTTTACTCGTCCTGCACCGATTAAGTGCTGTTGCCAGTAACTACTACTTAGGTCTGCATATCCTATCGGGTTGCCTGCATGGTACATCTGTGTCGGCGAAACGAGAATACCAACGTGTGTTACATAACTTCCAGCATTATAGGTAGAATGAAAAAACACCAAGTCCCCAGCCTTTGCCTGCGAAAGTGGAAGATGTTGGGTAGCGTCATACTGTGCTTGTGCCGTTCTCGGTAAGGAGATACCAGCTTTTCCATAACACCATTGCGTCAGTCCCGAACAGTCAAAAGAAGTGTTGGGATTGCTACCGCCATACACATATTTCCAGCCTTGATATTTCAACGCTTCATTCATTACCTTTTGTGCCAGCTCTCCCGATACCTGCGAAACAGTTAAATACTGATTGACTAATTCCACATAGAACATATTTCCATAGCCATACCGCCAGCCCCCGTTCTTCGCAACAGCTATCGGGTTGGTATAGGTTACTTTCTTTCCACCCGATTTCTCACGGGCAAAATTTTCCGCAAGATTAAAAGTGTGTTTCTTTCCTTTTCCTGCCACATATCCCACATAACCACCGCCATAGTTATAAGACTGTATCGCTACATTCAAATCGTCGATACCTTGATTTTTGCAAGAAGAAAGCAGGGACGCAAAATATTTACACCCCTGCTTGATTGAACTTTCCGTATCTAAAGAGTTGGGCGGTAAACCAAGACTTTCCGAACTCTGCATAACATCTTCTGCCGTACCGCCACTTTCTACTTGAATGATAGCCAACAGCACATTGACATACTCGGAAATACCGTTTTCTCTGGCGTATTTTTCTACCATAGGCTGATGTTTCAAGACTTCTGCGGATAAGTTCATACCCGTAATGCCAGAAGAAAAATTGCTGTTCTCGTCGTCGCTGTCCGCACTAATCAACACACCAAAGAAAAGCACCAGAGAAAAGAGGATAGGAAACAGACTGCCAATGATAGCGATATGTTTCAGTTTCATTTTTTCTTCTGTCCTTTCTTCATCACAAGGTTAGGAGTTTTCTCTGTTGTCTGCTGGTTCTTTTGTACGGTTTGCGTCTGCTGAACCTTTGTCCTACGGTCTTTTGTGTAATTCTGGCGTGTTTCCTGCGATATCACTTTTTCTACATTCTGCCTATGTACTGGCTGTGCAGACTGGGTCGCTTTCCTATCAGAAGCACCAGAAGATAACGGACGCTCTTTGATAACATTTGTCTTGACTGGTTCACTTGCTTTTGAAGTGGTCGCTGTGGCAGGGCGTTTGACTTCCTGCATTTTTTCTGCACTCGGCTTTGAAGCTGTGGCTGGTCGCTCATGGGGACGGGTAGCTCCCGTTGTCGCTGATCCGTCAGCCTTTCGCTGTGCCTGCCTTGCTTCTTGTGCCTTTTGAAGCTTCATACGCTTGTCAGCGATATTCTGTCTATGCTGTTCCTGCTTTTCCAAACGCCCCGTCTGTCTGGACTGCTGTTCCTGCACCATGCCACGCTTAAAGTCGGACACGCTGGACTTTGCCTTTTCCTTTGCGGAATACACCGCATAAGCGGTCTGTGTCGGCATATCCTTGATGTTTTCTTTGACAGCGTTTGCTTTGTCTTTCACTTTATTTTTCGTATCTAAGACAGCCCCCACCTTTGAACCTGCTCGCTGTCCCATGCTGGAAGTGGTATTGCCCCGATTTTCTTTAGAAGCTGTATTTTTTCTTTCCGCTCGTTTGCCAGAAACGGCACTTCCAGCCACCGCACCAGCCACACCGCCCGAAATACCGCCAGCACTTACCGCCCTTGCAATACGGTGTTCCATACGCCTAGCCCTATGTCGCATAAACAGATACGGTCTGCGGAATATGCGTCGTCCCATGCTTTGACTGTCGCCAGCATTAAGTGAGAACATACTCATTAAGTCGCCCAGCTTCATGTAGATACCAGCGAAACACACTATCTGTAAGAACGCCACCATGAAAAACGGATAGTCCGTTGAAATGTTGTAAAACATACTGGAAATGCTGAACGCCACCGTTACAATGAGCGTGATTCCTGCCCGTGTCATTATGGTATTAAACACCCTTACGATTGCCTGCTTTGCCATGCTTTCATAGCTCGGTATCATGGAAAGTAGAAAACTGATAGGCAAAAACATTGCAAAGATAATAAAAAGTATCTGGCTGAACAACATCATGCCCGTAAGCAAGAATATAAATATCGTGATACCTAAATTGAAGAACAAGAGAAAGAACACCATACCTAAACGATTTACCACCTGCGGTATTGTCAGATTGTTGTTGTCGTTGTCCTCGATTTCTGTTTTCACGACTTCCTCTCTGGTCTTTCCGTCCTCGTCCTCTGGGCTTGCCGATACCAGAGCTTCCACACGGTCTGTCCCGATTTCCTCTGCGTTGCTGTTCCCGAATTGTAAGAGTAGCCACGGCTGTTCTACTTGAATAGAAAATAAGCTGTCCCGTATCAAGTCCACGCTGTCCTTACCCTCACTGTCAGAGTTGGGGAGCATGATTTTTGTTCCCAAGTCCAAAGAAGCGGTGCTGATGTCTGATGAAAATTCATTTATCTTCTTGATATAGTCGGGAGCGTAGGCAATAAAAGAAGCGGACAGCACGAACACCACCACAAAGTTGATAACAGCGTGAAGTGCCTTGCTGGTTTCCCGTTTTATCAGTCCTGTATAGGCAACATAAAGTCCCACCACTAAGATAATGAGAAGCAGGAAACCGACATAAAAGCCAGAGCTGGAAAAACCGTTCTGTGTTACGCCTGCAAGGGTCTGTATGCTTTTTCCGATACTGTCTGCCATATCATTGATGAAGTCCAGCTTATAGGCTTCCTGCACCACATAGCCCGTAGCATTGCTTAAATAGAGGCTTATCGTCCAGACAAAATTGGTAATGCAGTAAAGCCCGTATTGTACCGATTTTCCGATACCGTCGAGCCAGTTCCACGGAAGCCACGACCAGCTATTATCGACGAAAAAATCAAGCTGGTAGTTGGAAAGCGGATATTTAGAATAAAGATTTTCTGCGTTTATGGTATCATCCACAAGCCCCGTTGCATGAGCCACCGTCCCCAGAAGTGAAAGCAGGATAAGGGAGAGTGCTACGACAAACAGA
The DNA here is from genome assembly GCF_008680265.1 of Eubacterium sp. LMAG:50. NCBI lineage: Bacteria > Bacillati > Bacillota > Clostridia > Eubacteriales > Eubacteriaceae > Eubacterium > Eubacterium sp. LMAG:50. The sequence goes on from NZ_NALP01000004.1 coordinate 280,662, forward strand.
GCCATTTTGAGAAAGTGGAAAATCTTCTTTTTTGTGAACGCACCTTTTATCCTTTCTTTCATCACTCCACCTCATTTCTCTGTACGGGCGGTCTGGTATCAAAGGCGTGTAGCAGTTCTTCAAAGACGGGGTGTATCTGCACCACACCGACACGCCCGTATAAGTCCTGCAATAAGCATTGTCCGTTCTCTAAATCACGCAAGCGTTTCTGGTTGTTCTCGTCGTCCTTGTCAATGCCGAAAAATTCTAAGGTCTGCTTTATCTCGTTAATGTCAGTAGAACGAAAGGCAAATTTCAAGCCGATATTGTTTTTCAGACTTTCCTTTGACACGTCGCCAGAAGATTGTGTAACAAAATAAACGCCTGCCTGCATAGCTCGTCCAGCACGCACCAGCTTATTTGATAAGGTTTCTCCTTGTGCCACATTTAAGAACGCCCACGCTTCATCAAGGTCTACAATCTTGAAAATGCTTCTGTCCGAATGGATAAAGTCTAATGCAAAGGTACTAATCACAATCAGCATAGACACCGACAATAATTCAATGGTCGTGTATTCCTCAAAAGTGGTATCTTTATCTGGTAGTACAAGGTCGGCTACTTGAATGATATTGAGCTGGTTATCCAGACTGATAGCATTTTCCACCGTACCGTCCGAAAACAGCAGGTGTGCAAAATCGTAGTCCGTGAAACTGTCGATATGGTCTGCGATATTTCTTGATATGGGTGTATCTTCTCGGCGTAGCTCGTCTATCACATGGAGCAAGCCCCGACTGTCGCTCTGGGTAACGGAACGCACCGCTTTTCGTAACACGGGGAATTTTTCGCCGTCCCTAGAGGAAATACCCGTTAAAAATGTCAAGATGTCGATTGCCAGACTTTCAGCGTCTTTTACATTCTTCATAATCACGAATGGGTCAAGAAGTCCTGCATTGTCTTTGTCGCTGGTAAGATTTACGATATTGATTTCATGGGCTATCTCTGAGAGCGTTTCTTTCCAGTTGCCACGCTCTGATTTTGGGTCTAAGATAACCGCTTGACCGCCAAAGAGAACAGAGTAGTACACAAGAAGATTGTTGCAGAACGACTTTCCACCGCCAAGCGAACCGACAAAAAGCAGAAGCAAGGGCGTTGGTAACTGTACCTTTCACACCTTGACTGGCAAGGGACGGTTGCAGGTACACATTTCTTCCCGTATCAACGGAATAGCCCATATAGATACCCGTAGTTTTCCCTAACTGCTGTGTCGCACCA
>NZ_NALP01000005.1:0-290275 GCF_008680265.1 Eubacterium sp. LMAG:50
ATGAATTAGACCGGGAAACCAACACCCGGAAAATCGAAATCCATTATAGCTTTGTCGGACAGGTTGATACCGAGCAGGAGCCGACGCAAGTTGTCAACCATGACCGCCGCAACATGGTAGATGTAAAAAGTATCGCTATCTAACCCCAGCAAAATCAATACCGGTATTGCCTTCCATTCTAACAAACTTAATTTTTGATTGGGCAGTGGAAGCATCCTTTGAAGAATAGCTTGTGCCATGGGAATAAAAATTAATAATATAAGGAGTACTACTATTAGGGCGCATTGATGAAAGAACACTGTTCATATAAACATCAGGAACGTTTAAATAATCCAGTTCGTCATTGTTTTCATTCTGAAAATATCTGACTCTGGCATTAAGTACATTATTACCATTGTCATCAGTATCCATAAGACAACCTAACTTATATTGATGATAATCTTTCGTTGGATCATAATAATAAGAAACATCATATTCACCGGTAAAGTTAAACTCATCGTCCTTTTTTATTTCCCTAACAATATCGGCAATAATCAAGACGCTTGAATTGGCATGAAGGGTAAACCTAACAGTGAAAACCTGTCCCTTTTTAAGCTGATAATAGTCAATTCGAGTTCTGTCTCCAATACGATAATCTCTTGCGTAAGGTTTAATCTCGTTGCCATCAGCATCCTTGGCAACGCTCAGATTATTAAAACCTTCTATAGTCTTGATTCTTACGGAATACAAGCCATCTTCAGTTGCAGTAAAGGTCATATCCTTATCATTAGGTGTATCACTTGCACTGAAAAAATCTTTTTCTCCAAATACATAATCGTCTGTGTAATCATCTGACTCTGCTTTAACTTTTGCAGGTGAAAATGAAATAGAAGTTAATACTAATAAAAATGTAAGTAATAAACATAATAATTTCTTTGATTTTTTCATATTCTTTATTCTTTCTCTTTTGTTTGATTTTATATTAACATATTGGTATTTATGGGGCAATTATGATATGATAAATTATATATTGTATTATTTAAAAGATGGTTAGAATTGTAGGAATGAGTAGCACGGAACAATTCGTAGGCATCAAAGTTTGGAAATTTTGACCTCAACATCTATTTAAAAGTAATTATAAGAACTACCTATATAATTACACTAAGATTTCATATTTATAACCCCGGTATCTAAAAAAAACAACACCCTTATAAAAAAAAGAACATTATATATAAAAACGTTTCTTGATAAGATTAGATATGTATATGTTTATCTAGGAGGAAACAAAATGAACGAAGTTCAATTTTTATAAATGTTTCCGACGAATAGCCGCCGACCGAAGGACGGGGCAATACATATTATCTAGGGGAAACAAAATGAACAAAATTCATTTTTAATAAATGTTTCCGACGAATAGCCGCCGACCAAAGGGCGGGGGCAATACATATTATCCAGGAGGAAAAGATGAAAGGAAATTTTAAGAAAGGGATTTCAGTGGCACTAAGTTTAGCATTGACGGTAAGTTCATTTGCTTTGCCTGATACAGCAAAAAATGTTAATGCTGATAATTTGCCAACAACAAAGTTAGGAGTAGGAAGCATTGGAACAGGTTCAAATGAACCGGATGCAGCAAAACTTCCAAGAACTTCAAAACAGGGAAAATACAGATTTACAACAGATAATTATAACAGTAAGCATCAGGCGCTGGATACAAATGACTGGGCAAGTAACTGGTTGTGGGATTTAGAAGGAGATAGGGATACAGACTCTACAAATGCATTATCAGGAACAGCCTATGCACTTCCATTATGCTATTTAATGAAAAAAGATGGTTTGCGTGTGACAAAACCGGCAATGACAAGCAGTAATACAAATGTAAGTGCTTACAATATTAAGGATAATGATACGTTGTGCGATTTTAAAATTTCACCGGATTGGACATGCACAAACAACAATATAGACGAAGTAACTGACTGGTCATACAAGGCAGTTACAACAAATCCACAAAATGCGGGTCAGAAGATGTATACAACGATGACTCAGGGAAGTCCATTCGCTTTTATTGAAATGGAAAATACAAATACAATTTATTTGGAAAAATTACGTGTTACATTCCCAAGTGAAATTATTTATGAAGATACATATAATGGTTCAAAAATGGTTGTATTCAGAACGAATGATATTACAAGTTCAGTAAATGGATATCCAAGTGCAACATACCAATATTATGCAGTATTTTTACCGGAAAATACAACTGTTACACATATGGGAACAACAGACAAAACAAACAATGATAAAATAGGAAAATTAAAATTCACATTCCCATCAAACAACAAAGCTTATATGTCTGTTGCATGGTTATGTGAGAGCAGAAATATTGATAACAACATGGGTATTAAATATGCAAAAGAATATAGACCTTATGCATTTAATATTATTACAAATACAACAGCAGACTATTCTTATAATGAAAGCACGGGAAATGTTCAGACAAAATATACATATTCATTTTCAAAGAAAGCAGAAAGTACTGCTGATGGAACAATAATGGGAATTTTACCACATCAGTATAAGAATATGAGCAATGTTACATATATGGACAATAAAGCCATTACTTTGAGAGGGTATATGAAGTTCATAAAGGGCTCATCATATACTACAAATATGACATACAACGGTATTATTCCATATATGCCAAGTCTTTCAAGTGATGATTCACAAGGAAGAGAAGAATTACAGAAATATGTAAATAACTTCGTTAATAAATACATGACAGGAGCAGGAAATTGGACTCTTGCAAATGATGAAGGAAATGAAACATATTATCATGGAAAGAAATTAAATCGTTCTGCACAGGTTGTTGCAGCTGCTAAAGCAGTTGGAGATGAAGGAAATGCACAGAAAGTATTAAACGGACTTGAAAAGAACTTAGAAGACTGGTTTACATATTCAGGAAATAGTGACAAGCATTACTTTACATATTTAGGAGAAGGTGTTGGAGCTCTATTAGGATTCCAGTCATCATTTAATTCAGTTGACCAGTTTAATGATCATCATTTCCATTATGGATATTTTATTGAATCTGCAGCAAGCGTAGGTTTATACGATAGGGAATGGTTAAATAATTATAAAGATGTAGTAAAGCAGTTAATTTATGATATAGCTTGTCCATATAGAAATAATAAAGAATGTGTTGCAGATTGTGGAAATGCATATCCATATTTAAGAAGTTTTTCACCTTATGAAGGACATTCATGGGCATCAGGATATGAAGATGAGAGAACAGGTAATAACCAGGAATCAACATCTGAAGCAATAAATGCGTGGGCAGGAATTATATTATTTGGAGAACTTACAAATAATACAAAGATTAGAGATTTAGGTATTTATCTTTATACAACAGAATCAGAGGCAGCTGATGAATATTGGTTTGATAAAGACGAAGAAACATACAAAATTGATTCAACTAAGTTTGATGCTCCTATGGCATCAATGGTTTGGGGTGGAAAAGTTGACTATAGTACATGGTTTGGTCAGCAGTACACACAGGGAATACAGATTTGCCCAATTAATTCATGGTCATTTTATTTAGGAAAAAATGCAAATAAAATAACAGGAAAAGATTACATTAAAAAATATTACAATGCAGATAAAACTTATAAAAATGCCAAAGGTGGAAGCACTGAACATTGGAATGATATGTGGGCTGAATATTATGCAATAGCAGATCCTGATTACGCAATGAACACAGTATGGACAAAAAATGCAATAAATGATGGTGAATCACAGGCACATACTTATCATTTTATAAGAGCATTGCAGGATTATGGTACACCTGATTTGACATTTAAATCAAATAGTCCGACAGCTTCCGTGTTTAACAAAAACGGTGTATATACATATGTAGCATACAATGCTTCAAATACAGCAAAAACGGTAACATTTACAAGTAAAAGCGGACAGACAGTATCAATAAAAGCATCACCTAACACAATGACGACAGTAAATGCAAATGAAGTTAATAAATCTTCATATGTTGTAGAATATTATGGAAAAGATTTAAATTCAAATAATTATTCATTGTTAGGAAGTGAAGTGAAATACGCAGATGCAGGAGCAAATGTAACTGCAACAGAAAAGAATTTTACAGGATTTAAATTTGATAATTCAAATTCAAACAATATTAAACAGGGAACAGTAAATGCAAATGGAAGTCTTGTATTAAAAATGTACTACAACAGAGAAACATATAGCATTTCTTATGATTTAGTAGGAGGAGTTAAAAATAATACAGGATTATATCCGACAAGCTATATTTATGGACAGCAGATAACACTTGATACACCTAAAAGGGATGGATATGATTTTGCAGGATGGTATAAGGAAAGTACATACAACACAAAAGTGGACGCTATTTCATCAAAGGTAAATGGAAACATCACTTTATATGCAAAATGGATTCCGGCAGGAACAATTTCTGTAAATGAAGATATGTACCTTACATTTGATGCAAATGTTAATGGAACATTTACTATAGTAGGTGATAAAAAATACAATGCAGTTAGTGTGCTTTATAAGGTGGTAAATACAGAAAGTGAAGCAAAAGAATTAGCAGAAAGTAAAGCAGAAGTAGGATTTGTTTCATGGGGAATGGAAGCAACAGATACAGGTTGGAGTCATACAAGAAGCTTAAAAGGTGATGAAGGAAAATATATTGTATTTTATTTTATAAGATACGATGAAAATGGTGGTTATAAATCGGAATATGGCTATGGAAAAATACAAGCAAATGGAGGCAATATAGAGACAACAAAGGCACCTGAAACTACGACAACTAAAGTAGCTGAGACAACAACAAAGGCACCTGAGACAACAACTAAGATATCTGAAACGACTACTAAGGTTTTAGAAACAACAAAACCTGCAGCAGGTGATTCGAAATACGAATCATTAAATTATAAGGATATTGCTAACAATAATAATGGTGAATTTGATAAGGGATTGTTGGGCTGTAAATACGCAGTAATTAGTGGAGAAATAAATGCATGTTTATTCCAAAATAAAGGCTTTAGTGAATTGTATATGGCAGTAGGTGGAATGGGAGCAGGAAACTTTAAAGCTACCATAAATGGCCGCAATGTGACAAAAACACAAGGCACAGGAGTATTTATGAATCCGGCATCAGATTTTCTTACATATAAATATAATGTAGTTGAGATATCATCAGATGACGGAACTGCCACAGTAATTATTTTAAATCCAAATAAAACAGGAACATACAATCAAACGACACCTGAAACAACGACAAAGAGTCAGGAAACAACAACAAAGGCACCTGAAACAACGACAAAGAGTCAGGAAACAACAACAAAGGCCCCTGAGACAACAACAAAGAAGCAGGAACAGACAACAAAGGCCCCTGAGACAACAACAAAGAAGCAGGAGCAGACAACAAAGGCGCCTGAGACAACAACTAAGATATCTGAAACGACTACTAAGGTTTTAGAAACAACAAAACCTGCAGCAGGCGATTCGAAATACGAATCATTAAATTATAAGGATATTGATAACAATAATAATGGTGAATTTGATAAAGGACTATTAGGTTGTAAATATGCATTGATTGAAGGTAAATTAAATGTGTGTCAGTTCCAAAATACAGGCTTTGGTGAATTATATATGGCAGTAGGTGGAATGGGAGCAGGAAACTTTAAAGCTACCATAAATGGCCGCAATGTGACAAAAACACAAGGCACAGGAGTATTTATAAATCCGGCATCAGATTATGTAACATATAAATATAATGTTGTTGAAATATCATCAGATGACGGAAAGGCTATAGTTATTATATTGAACCCAAATAAAACAGGAACATACAATCAAACGACATCTGAAACAACGACAAAGGCACCTGAGACAACAACAAAGAGTCAGGAAACAACAACAAAGGCACCTGAAACAACGACAAAGAGTCAGGAAACAACAACAAAGGCACCTGAGACAACAACAAAGAGTCAGGAAACAACAACAAAGGCACCTGAGACAACAACAAAGAAGCAGGAACAGACAACAAAGGCACCTGAAACAACGACAAAGAGTCAGGAAACAACAACAAAGGCACCTGAGACAACAACAAAGGCACCTGAGACAACAACAAAGAAGCAGGAACAGACAACAAAGGCTCCTGAGACAACAACAAAGAAGCAGGAACAGACAACAAAGGCACCTGAAACAACAAAGAGTCAGCAGACAGACAATAACAACACAATTACAACGGATGCAAAAAATACAACAACTGCTGGAAATAGTGAAGGCATAAACGGAACATCAGCAGAAAAAACTGCTTTAGGACGAGCTGCATTTTCAAAGAAAATTAAAAAGAAGTTATCATTAAAGAAGATTAAAGTGTCAATTAAAAAAGTTGAAAATGCAACAGGATATGAAGTAAGAGTTGCAACATCAAAGAAATTTAAGAAAACACTTTATAAAAAGTCATATAAGAAAGTTGCATTTACTTTAAAAAGCAAAAAACTTGCAAATAAGAAAAAACTTTATATTAAAGTAAGAGCTTATGTGTTAGATGGAACAAATAAAATATATGGCAAGTGGTCAAAAGTTAAAAAAGTTAAAATTAAATAATTTTTAATAAGATAAAGAATCTCCGGCATATTTGTGCCGGAGATTTTTAGAGTATAGAAAAAACTGAATAATGAGATACAATAAAAAGAAAATTGAAAGTGCCGGATGGGGAAGTGCCACATTTTATAAGAATTACATAGAATTAACAAGAAAAAAGGGCGTGATAAAGATAGCATATTATGTGTATGGAGAAGTTAGATTCCTCTCAATATATGATTATACGGAATTATCACCCCAAAAGATGAAACTTAGAACATCTAATAGAAGATTGAATTTCTCATTAGATTTAGTAAATTCAAAAGATAAATATTCTAAGGGAGTATATACATCAATAGCAAAAGTAAGTTCAGAATTATCATCTAATGAAGATATTAATTATGATAAATTTAATAAATATGAAAAAATGCTTACGCAGAGAAAGTTAAGTATAAACTTTTTATTTTATAATGATACATTTACTGAGAGTAATATGCCTAAAAAGACAAAAAACAGTTGGTACAAATTAACTGATTTCTATGAAAATATTATTTTCTAAAACTTTTTAGGTAAATTTTCTGCTCATCAGTAATCCGATAACTTTCAACAGCTTTTTGAATAGTTTTTCGATGAACCCATGGTGAAAGTTTGCGTTGCTCAATATAAGGGATAACTGTGTTCCACTGTTTAGCAAGAGCGGTTGCCATATACCATGCAATCATCATATTTACATAATATTCTTCAGATTTTACATTTGAAACAAGTTCTACATATTCCGGTTTAAAATCATCATCTAAATAAAGACTCATTAAAGCACCGATTCCATAACGGATAGTATAGGTATCTGAAGAATTAATCCATTTTTTTATTTCCATAAGTAATTCATCTTTATGTTTTGAAAAACATTTTGGTAAAGGTAAATCACATGTAGCCCAATTATTGATATAAGGAATAAATAACTTTACCTGTTTTATGCATTCGTCATAATCTTTTATTCCGGAAATTATCATCATATGAAGATTATTTTCCTCGTAATATGTATGTGGCAAATCTTTAATAAAAGATTTTGAATCTTCAGTTTTTGCATATTCTTTAGCAAATTTTCTTAATATAGGAGTACGAATGCCAATAATATTTTCTTTATTATAGCCTGGTATAAGCTTGCTATGAAAATCTCTATATTTTAAATCCTGTAATTCAAATAATTGTTTTTGTAGTGTATTCATATAAATCTCCACTTGAAAATATAAAAAAGTTTTATTTAAATATTGCTATCTATATTGCAGGAACTATTTCTACGGATATCTGGTCGAATTTGTTTTCCAAATCTTTAGTAATATGTTCCTGTATTGTTTTAAATTCTTTAATTTTTAAAGTATCAGATTTGCTTTTAACATATACTTCAATCCATGTTTTTCTTCCGGTTTGTGTTACATCAAGAAAATCTAAACTATAATCATAATTTTGAATATCTTCATTAACAACATCTCTTATTTCATCCATGACTTCCTTATCAGGAGAAAATAATACAAGTTCCTTTAAGGTCTTTATAATTTGAACTACGGGTTCTTTTACAAGGAATAAAGAAACTAAGATAGCTACAGTAGAATCAATGTAAGGAATAATAAATTTTAAAGTTGTGTTAGTAAGGAAAATCTGTAACAAAAATGCAACGGAAATTCCAAGAGTGCTTACAATATCTACTTTCCATAAATATAATTCAGACTGAATCATCATAGAAGAATAACTTCTGCTTAAGTGCTTTAATACCAAAAAAGTAAGCATACAGAAAAAACAAAGTGAAGATTCGTATGCTAAAACGCTGATAGCATTTACAGTATGACCACCATTAAGTAAAACTTTTACATTTGATGTAATCATATTAATAACTACTGCTAATAAAATTAAATATTTTATAAGAACAAGTAAAGATTCAATTTGAGAGAAACCATAAGGTTTCTTTTCAGATACCGGTTTATACAAAAATGGAACAAGTATAAACATTGGAAGTAAGAGTAACAAATCGAATAAGTCAAATATTCCATCGGCAATTACTGTTTTTGAACCAAGGAAAAATGCTGCAATTACTTCGACTACTGTAAAAATAATTGTTCCGGTAAGTGATAATCGTAAAATTTTGTTTTCCGTTTTATATTTTTTATCGTCCATGATAAATTGAAAAAATCCTTTCTAGTGATATGAATTGTGCCCAATTCTTATTAAAAAGTTCATAATTATGATAAAGTCTGGTATAATACTAGTGTCAATAGTATAAATAATAAAAAAAATACGGTAAAATAAACTACATTTCAAAATAAATAGAACAAAACATTAGTATAGTACAAGAGTAAAGAAGAGGAAAAGATGAAACGTAAAAAAACATTTAATATAGGAGAAGTGTCAAGGCTTTTTAATATTAGTGTAGATTCAATTCGTTATTATGAGAAAATAGGAATATTAGAGCCGACACGCAATGAGGGAAATAATTACAGAGTATATACTTTATCGGATATCAGACAACTTACAATGATAAGAGAATTGTTAGGACTTAATTTCTCGACTGAAAGAATTAAGGAATTTGACCGAAACCAAAATGTGGAAACTACAAAAATGCTTCTTTCAGAAGAACTTAATATAGTAAATAAAAATATAGTAGAATTATTTGAAAAGAAGGTAAGTATAGAAGCAAGAATAAAATCATTAGAAGAAAACATTAATCATACGGATTTGGGAAACATAAGGATAAAAGAGTTTGATGAAAGACAGTGTGTAATGATAAGTGAGTCGAATCTTGATGATGATGACGTAGATTATTATCTTGTAAAATATATGCAGTCCCATAAAAATAAAGTTGATACAATAGGAGCATGCGACTGTTATGTGTTGGATATATCAAAAATAAGTGAAGATGGAAATTCATTTGTAACAAAAGGTGTATTTTTCTATTCAGATACATTATTATATAATAGTAATTATTCTTTACCGGCAGGAAAATATTTATCGATATTTTATAAAGGGCCATCTACTAGAACGAAAGTGGCGGTAGACAGATTGATAGCTTACGCAAATGAGCATCATTTAAAAATTACAGGTGACCCGATAGAATTTTGCCATATTGATGATTATGAAACGTCGGTAGATGAAGAATGTTTAACAGAAATTCAAATTCCGGTTAAATAGTTTTAAAATACGAGGAAAGAAAAATGAAAAGAAAAAATAAACACGAAGAAGAAAAAAGTACAAAAAAAAGCGGGACTTGCAAAAACATATTTGGGTGCTAAATGTGTAAAGATTGTGGCAATAATTGTGATTATAGCGATTGTTATAAGTGGAGTTGCAATCGGAACAAAGACATTTTAGATAAGGCAACTAAAAATGCACAAAAAATTGTAAAAGCTTTTTTTGAAAAAATTATGATTTAGATGAATACACAGTGAAGTATAAATAATTTACATATGAAAGGTTTGAAAATAATGCAAATGGAAAGCATGGATTCTAAAAGAAACAAATCAAAAGTTATTATAAGATACTATTATGACAGGGTATCCAGAGATGTGGGAAATTTTTTTAAATGGATTGCACTTGCTATTTTGACAGGTCTTGTTGTTGGTGGCGCAAGTAGCATATTTGCAGGGTGCATAAAATGGGTTACTGAATATAGAAATAATAATATATGGGTATTTATGATTTTACCGATCGTTGGTGTGGCAATAGTGTTTATGTATCAGATAATAGACCCACATGATGGTGGAACGAATCAGGTTTTGTCTACAATAAGGTCAAGGGGAGATGTTCCACTAAAGGCTGCACCACTTATATTTGTGTCAACGCTATTAACCCATCTTACAGGAGGGTCGGCAGGAAGAGAAGGTGCTTCTATTCAATTTGGTGGAAGTATCGGAAACTGGCTTGGCAAATTAGTAAAACTTGATGAATTTGATCATCATGTAATGATTATGTGTGGTATGAGTGCCGCATTCGCAGCGGTATTTGGAACACCGATGGCTGCGGCAGTATTTGCAATGGAAGTTGTAAGCGTTGGAGTTATGTATTATGCCGCATTACTTCCGTGCGTCGTGGCGTCAATTATTGCAGCGGAATTTGCTACAGGTATGGGAATTGATCCTGAGACATTTAGCGTTACAAGAATACCTGCCTTAACTGTTGAAACTGGCTTTAAAATGGCAATTATATCGGTAGGATGTGCAATGGTCAGTATAATGTTTTGTATTGCACTTAAATTTGTAGCTAAAATTTATGGGAAATACCTTAAAAATTTATATGTAAGAGTTTTTGTGGCAGGCTGTGTAGTTATTGCGATAACAATGATTTTAAATACAAAAGACTACATGGGAGCAGGTAATGAGTTGATAGCAAGAGCAATAGAAACAGGACAGGCAAGACCATTAGACTTTTTATGGAAAATGATTTTGACGGCAGTAACAATGAGAGCAGGCTATCGAGGTGGTGAAATTGTTCCGGCATTTAGTGTGGGTGCAACATTTGGATGTGTGGCAGGACAGCTTTTAGGATTTCAGCCTGAACTTGCAGCAGCAGCAGGCATGGTTGCTTTATTTTGTGGAGTTACCAATTGTCCTATTACATCTATGCTTATATCCTTTGAACTGTTTGGATTTTCAGGTGTGGCATATTACCTGATTGCCATTTCAATAAGTTATTCGTTGTCAGGTTATTATAGTTTATACAAAGATCAGACAATTGTATATTCCAAATATAAGGCAAAATATATTAACAAAAGGACAAGATAAATTAACAAATGCATATACTTTCAATAATTAACTGAGGACTTTATATTGTTAACAAAGGAAAAACAAGGCGATTTCAGTTGAATTTGGAAAGAAAATATGTATAATATTACATTAGGGAACCTGGTTTTTTTATAGTAAATGAAATATTTATTGTTTCATAAGTTAGTAAAAGCTTTTATATAAGGCAATTACAGACAGGTTTTCTGTGATGATGATATAAGAATCTGTATAAAGCAGAGTTTCTTTATATACTATTATGAAAGAAAAGAGGTTTAAATTAAGATGGCAGAAATCAATTTAAGCAAGTATGGTATCACAGGTACAACAGAAATCGTGTACAATCCTTCATATGAATTATTATTTGAAGAAGAAACAAAACCAGAACTTGAAGGCTATGAAAAAGGACAGGAAAGCGAACTTGGTGCTGTTAACGTTATGACTGGTATTTATACAGGACGTTCACCAAAAGATAAATTTATCGTTGAAGATGAAAATTCAAAAGATACAGTATGGTGGACAACAGATGAATACAAGAATGATAACCACAAAGCAAGCAAGGAAGCTTGGGCTGCTGTAAAGGATATTGCTATTAAAGAACTTTCAAACAAGAAGCTTTATGTAGTAGATGCTTTCTGTGGAGCAAACAAAGACACACGTATGGCAATCCGTTTCATCGTTGAAGTTGCTTGGCAGGCTCATTTCGTAACAAATATGTTTATTAAACCAACAGCTGAAGAACTTGAAAACTTCGAACCTGATTTCGTTGTTTACAATGCTTCAAAGGCTAAAGTTGAAAATTATAAAGAATTAGGACTCAACTCAGAAACAGCAGTTGTGTTCAACATCACAAGCCGTGAACAGGTTATCGTTAATACATGGTACGGCGGAGAAATGAAGAAGGGTATGTTCTCAATGATGAACTACTTCCTTCCACTTAAGGGAATTGCATCAATGCACTGCTCAGCTAACACTGATTTAAACGGTGAAAACACAGCAATCTTCTTCGGTCTTTCAGGAACAGGTAAGACAACACTTTCAACAGATCCTAAGCGTTTACTTATCGGTGATGATGAACATGGTTGGGATGACAACGGCGTATTCAACTTTGAAGGTGGATGCTACGCTAAGGTTATCAACTTAGATAAAGAATCAGAACCAGATATCTACAATGCAATCAGACGTGACGCTCTTCTTGAGAACGTAACACTTGATGCTGAAGGAAAGATTGATTTTGCAGATAAGAGTGTAACAGAAAATACTCGTGTATCTTACCCAATCAATCATATCAAAAACATTGTAAGACCTATTTCATCTGCACCGGCAGCTAAGAACGTTATCTTCTTATCAGCAGATGCATTTGGAGTATTACCACCAGTATCAATCCTTACAGAAGCTCAGACACAGTACTACTTCTTATCAGGATTTACAGCAAAACTTGCTGGTACAGAACGTGGAATTACAGAACCTACACCAACATTCTCAGCATGTTTCGGACAGGCTTTCTTAGAGCTTCATCCAACAAAATACGCTGAAGAATTAGTTAAGAAGATGGAAAAGAATGGAGCTAAGGCTTACTTAGTTAACACAGGATGGAATGGTACAGGAAAGCGTATCTCAATTAAGGATACACGTGGTATCATCGATGCTATCTTAAATGGTGACATCTTAAATGCACCAACAAAGAAGATTCCATTCTTCAACTTTGAAGTTCCAACAGAACTTACAGGTGTTGATACAAAAATCCTTGATCCTAGAGATACTTACGCTGATGCTTCAGAATGGGAAGTTAAGGCTAAGGACTTAGCAGAAAGATTCATCAAGAACTTTGCTAAGTATGAAGGAAATGAAGCTGGTAAGGCTTTAGTTTCAGCAGGACCACAGATTTAATATTTAATTTATTAGAATGTAATGCGAAAGCATAAATTAATATAAGAATGTTTTATATTCAAAGAAAGCCAGGTGCTTATTGCACCTGGTTTTTATTGTATAGGGCAAGACCATGTTTACAAAGGCGAGTTTTTTTTGAAGAAAAAACGAGGCTTTAATTTTTTGACCATAATCCTTTGATATGGTATTATATAAAAGATTGAATTTAATAATGTAATTGATTAAAGTGATTTTTATGGTTTATAAATAAATTGATTATATCTATAGAAAATAACAAGTGAAATTAAAAAATATACTTAAAGAACAATTACATATAAAATTCTTTGATACTAAGGAAAGAGGATTAAGTAAATGCTAGCACTAATTAAAGAAATTAACAGCGCAGTTAATAACTTTATATGGGGTGTTCCTGCAATGACTTGCATTATAGGCGTAGGTCTTGTATTAAGTATTAGAACGGGATTTCTGCAAATAAGGAAGTTTCCATATGCAATGAAAGTTACGATTGGCCGTATGTTTAAAAAGAAAGAAGCGGCAGACGGAGCAATGACACCGTTTCAGGCAGTTTGTACAGCACTGGCTGCAACAGTGGGAACAGGAAATATAGCAGGCGTTGCCGGAGCGATTGCAATAGGTGGACCAGGTGCAGTTTTTTGGATGTGGATTTCAGCAATCTTAGGAATGTGCACAAAATTTTCTGAAGTAACATTAGCAGTTCATTTTAGAGAAACAAATGAAAAGGGTGAACTGGTTGGCGGACCAATGTATTACATAAAAAATGGTTTGAAAAAACATTGGCATTGGCTTGCGTACTTGTTCTCTATATTTGGTGTTTTAACTGTATTTGGAACAGGAAATGCAACTCAGGTTAATACAATTACAACTGCCATAGATTCAGCATTATTTAATTATGGAATTATTTCAAAAGATAGTGCATCTACAGTAAATCTAATTATAGGAATAGTACTTGCAGTATTATTATCGTTAATTTTATTAGGTGGAATAAAAAGAATTGGACAGGTTACAGAAAAACTGGTTCCATTTATGGCGGTAATTTATATTGTATTTGCATTAGGAGTTGTTGCTCTTAATTTTCAGAATATACCACATGTGTTTGCTTCTATTTTTAAAGGAGCATTTTCACCGGCATCAGTTACAGGTGGTGCTGTAGGAAGTTTCTTTATGAGCATGAAAAAAGGTGTATCGAGAGGAATTTTTTCAAATGAAGCAGGACTTGGTACAGGTTCAATAGCACATGCATGTGCAGATACAAGAAAACCTGTTAAGCAGGGATTGTTTGGAATATTTGAAGTATTTGTTGATACAATTGTAATATGTACACTTACAGCACTTGTCATTTTATGTAGTGAAATTCCGGTAAATTATGGAAGTGCCGCAGGAGCAGAGCTTACAATCTTAGGATTTACATCGACATATGGAACTTGGATTTCTATATTTACGGCAGTTGCAATGTGCTGTTTTGCATTTTCAACTATTATCGGATGGGGATTATATGGTTCAAGATGTATAGAATTTTTGTTGGGACCAAAGGTAAACAAGCCATTTATGCTTGTCTATTCATTGGTTGCAATAGTTGGAGCGACAATGGATTTAGGACTTATGTGGAGCATTGCTGAAACATTTAACGGACTGATGGCAATTCCAAACCTTATAGCAGTATTCCTGTTGTCAGGAGTTGTAGTTAAACTTGTAAAAGAATATTTTGCAGATGAAGGAAAAGAATAAGATAGTTATAATATCTGGTAATAGATAGATAAGAAGATGAAGAGACATGTAAAGTGTTTCTTCATTTTCATAAAAATAAAAAGGTTCTAAACCTTACCCCCAAGTAAAGTTTAGAACCTTTTTTTATGCGAAAATATTTTATCATAGGTAGATTTAAAGTAATACGTAAAAAGTAATACGTAAAAAGTTATACGAAAAGTTATACGGTTATATTTTGTAAAATTGAAAACAAAAGAAGGTTAAATTCTTTATAATATCAATAAAATTTTTTAAAAACACCTATAAACTTATTGATTTAGTAGAAAATAAATGATAGTATCGACAATAAATATATATTAATCCTATTCGCAAACTAGGAAAAGGCGGTGCGATTATGGGAAATATAGTAAAGCAATTAACAGAATTGATAGGTAATACGCCATTATTGGAAATTACCAATTACGAGAAAGAAAATGAATTACAAAGCAAGATTATAGGAAAACTTGAATATTTTAATCGACAGAGTAACAAATATGACTTCAGCATGCGGTGTCGTTGAAGAAGTAAACACAGACGAAAGTGCATTATATGAAGGAAGAGTAGACAGAAAAGTTAGAGCGGCAATTAAAGGACAGACTGCCATAACAGTAGAATTTGTAAATGGTGCAAACAGAGCATTTGTGGAAGACATAGAAAAAGCCCTTAATTTATATGGAATACATACTTATCTGTATGCTCCACAGGCAAATGAAGATGTTTCTACAGTAGTAAAACATTTACACAGTAGTAAAACATTTACACAGAGCGGGTATTGTTGTATTGTTATTGCTGGATGAAAATCAGAAAAATAACATAAAAACTACAGATGTAAATTATATTACTGATTGGGATAAGGAAGGCACAGAAGTAGAACAGGTTGCAGGATTTATCCGTAAACAGCCTAATATGGAGATGGACACGTACATTTGACATCAAGACAAAGTGTGGAAATCCCATTTATAAAACTTGAAAATATAGAAGAAGTTATTGAAAAATTATTTTAGAGTAAGGAGAATGTGAAAATGTTAGTAACAGTAGCAGGTGAAAAGAAAGAAATTGAACAGGGAACAACAATTGCAAAGTTAATCGAAATTGAAAAAGTTGAAAATCCTGAATATGTAACTGTAACAGTTAATGATGAGTTCTTAAACAGAGCTGATTTTGAAACAACTCAGGGTAAAGAAAATGATACAATCGAATTCTTATATTTCATGGGAGGAGGAGTGTTTTAATGGCATTTACGAATGAACAGATGGAGCGCTATTCCAGACACATTATTTTGCAGGAAGTAGGTGTCAAGGGACAGAAAAAACTGTTAAATGGAAAAGTGCTTATTATAGGAACAGGTGGACTTGGATCCCCTGCAGCAATGTATTTGGCAGCAGCCGGAGTAGGAACAATTGGAATAGTTGATGCTGATGAAGTAGATTTGTCAAACCTTCAAAGACAGATTATTCATGGAACAGCTGATGTTGGCAAGGCAAAAGTTAAATCAGCAAAAGAAACCATGAATGCAATGAATCCTGATGTAACAGTTAATACATATCGTGAATTTGTTACATCTGAAAACATAATGGATTTAATTAAAGATTACGATTTTATAATTGATGGAACAGACAACTTCCCGGCAAAGTTTTTAATAAACGATGCCTGTGTAATGGCTAAGAAACCATTTTCACATGCAGGAATTATAAGATTTAAAGGTCAGCTTATGACTTATGTTCCTGGAGAAGGACCATGTTACCGTTGTGTATTTAAAAATCCACCTCCAAAGGATGCAGTTCCAACATGCAAGCAGGCAGGTGTTATTGGAGCAATGGGTGGTGTAATCGGAAGTTTGCAGGCAATGGAAGCAATTAAGTACCTTATAGGAGTAGGCGATTTGCTTACAGGAAAATTGTTAACTTATGATGCATTAAAAATGGAATTCCACACAATAAAACTTCCAAAAGCAGACGGAAGCTGTGCAGTATGTGGAGATCATCCGACAATTACTGAACTTATTGATTATGAACAGGTTGAATGCGACGGAAAGTAGGAAAATATGTTATAAATGACAAAAGAAGATTATGAAAAAATCTTAAATTGTTAAAACCTGTGGTTTGATAGTTTAAGTCGTATTAATTGCTACCTTCTTTTAAATATTTAGACAGGCTTACGATAGACATTTTTTGCATATTGAGTTATCTTGAAAAGGAAAATTATCAAATAAGATAAAATTGGTTAAGGTCAACAGATGATTTATAAATATCAGACATTATTTAATCATACTTAACATTAAGATAAGAATTGGAGAATGAAATGTACTGCATTAGTGTTAACCATAAAAATTCAGACGCATTTATAAGAGAAAAATACGCTTTAAATGAATTAGAAAAGAAAGAATTTTATGATAAAGTAAGAAAAAACAAAAATATAAGTGGATGTATATGTCTGATGACATGCAATAGAAATGAAATATATTTTGAAGGAAATAAAGCCGCAGTTAGTGAAATTGAAAATATTTATAAAGAGATAAAAAATATAGATTATATCAAAACTCTGGCAAAAGAAAATAATGAAAAGAAAATCACTGAAGCAAAGAAAACAATGCTTATTACAGTAAGAAAATCATTTGGAGAAAAAGTTTGCGTAAATCAGGTTGGTTCATTAATGAGTGTATTTTTCACAGATAAAAAAGTAGTAGATTATGATACAGCACTTTCTTCTGATACAGAAAAATATGCCGAATACTTTAGATATATGTTAGAGTCAGGAATTAACCTTGCACCGTCTCAATTTGAAGCAATGTTTGTATCAGCAACTCATACTCAGAAAGATTTAGAGGCAACAGCAAAAGTAATAGAAAATTTTAAATAAAAGAAAGGGAGATAGATATGAATAAAAATTTAAAGGATTTAGTAATAATAGGAAGTGGACCGGCAGGACTTTCAGCAGCAATATATGCTCAAAGAGCTATGCTAGACCAGATTGTTATAGAGAAAGAAATGTTTAGTGGCGGACAGATAATAAACACTGACAGAATTGATAATTATTTAGGATTGTATGGCGAAAACGGCTATGACCTTGCAGTAAAATTCAGAGAACATGCAGATGCTTTAGAAGTTCCATTTGTAGAAGGAAAAGTTGAATCCATTGAAGATAAGGGTGAATATAAAGAAATTCATTTAGAAGATGGAGCGACAGTTGATGCTAAGGCTGTAATTATAGCTACAGGAGCTAAACACAGATTACTGAATGTAAAGGGTGAAAAAGAATTTACGGGTGCAGGTGTGTCATATTGTGCTACATGTGATGGAGCATTCTTTAAAAATAAGACGGTTGCAGTTGTAGGTGGTGGAGATGTAGCTTTGGAAGATGCATTATATCTTTCTCATATTTGTGAAAAAGTATATTTAGTTCATAGAAGAGATGAACTTCGAGGTGCAAAAATACTTCAGAGCAGAATATTTGAAACAAAAAATATAGAATTTAAACCTAGTTATGAAGTAAGTGAAATCTACGGAGAAGATATTGTAACAGGAGCAAAGTTACTTAATAAGAAGACAGGAGAAGAAGAGGAACTTTCTCTTTCAGCTGTATTCATTGCAGTTGGTATGGAACCACAAAGTGAATTTATAAAAGGACTTGTCGATACTGATAAGACAGGTTATATAATTGCTACTGAAGACTGCCGAACAAGTATGGACAAAGTTTATGCAGTTGGTGATATAAGAACAAAAAGTCTTAGACAGGTGGTAACTGCTGTTGCAGATGGAGCAGTTGCAATTACATCAATAGAGCAGGACACAAAGTAGAACTTACTTATTTTATGCAAAAACAAAATAAGTTAAAGCAAGTCTTTAAGAAATAAAGTAAATCCATAATATAATTAAAAAAACTAATTATATACTTGCGTTTATGATTAATAAATGATAGACTTCGCTTCATCAAACAAGGGCGTTTGGCATTTATTTGCCACACGTCCTTTTTGCGTTATATATGGCAAAGCCAAATGTAGAAAATTTGGCAAATGTATAATCCCTAAGAAGTAAATTCAAAGAGATATACGTGTAGAAGCCATATTTATAACATATACACTAAAGAGATTGAGAAAAATATGTTAAAAGAGCAGGAGGTATTATTGTATGAACTCAGGAGACACAGGTTTTATGTTGATTTGTGCTGCTTTGGTATTTTTTATGACACCGGGGTTAGCATTTTTTTATGGAGGTCTTGTAAGGCGAAAAAATGTAGTTAACACTATGATGGCAATAGTCATGATAATGGGATTGTCAGTTGTTATGTGGGCATTATTGGGGTACTCATTGGCATTTGGTGGAAACCATGGTGGAATAATAGGAGATTTCAGATGGTTTGGTTTAGAAGGAGTAGGCTGGGATATTGGACCTTATTCAGATTCAATTCCTAATTTAGTATTTTGTGCATTTCAGATGATGTTTGCAATTATAACACCGGCACTAATTACAGGATCAGTTGTAGGAAGAATGAAGTTTAAGGCACTCTTTATATTTGTAGCCATTTGGTCAGTAATTGTATATTATCCATTAGCACATATGGTATGGGGTCAGGGAGGACTTTTAGCAGAGTTAGGTTCTGTCGACTTCGCAGGAGGCGACGTTGTACATATAAGTTCAGGAATAACAGCTTTGGTACTCGCTATTATTCTTGGAAAAAGAAAAGGTTATGAAAGAGCAACATACAGAATCCATAACATTCCATTTGTTGTATTAGGAGCTACAATACTTTGGTTTGGATGGTTCGGATTTAATGCGGGAAGTGCATTAAAGGCAGACGGACTTGCTGCACATGCATTTATGACTTCAGCAATTGCATCAGCATCAGCACTTTTATCATGGATGTTTTTAGATGTGATAAATGACAAAAAAACAACATTGGTAGGTGCATCAACAGGTTTGGTTATCGGTTTGGTTGCAATTACCCCGGGAGCAGGATTTGTTCCAATCTGGTCATCATTTATAATAGGTGCACTCGTAAGTCCGATATGCTATTATGGAGTTATTCTTATTAAGAAAAAATTAAAAATAGATGATGCATTAGATGCATTTGGATGTCATGGAATCGGAGGAATATGGGGCGGAATCGCAACAGGAATATTTGGAAAAAGTTCAATTAACCCGGTAGCAAAATGGGATGGTTTAATTTATGGTGAATGGAGATTATTTATAGCTCAGATAGAAGGAATACTTATTACAATAGCAATAGCCGTTGTAGGAACTTTAATCTGTGTAGCCATAGTTAGAATATTTACTCCATTAAGAGTAACTGATAGAGAAGAAAAAATCGGACTTGATATATCACAGCACGGCGAAAGTGCTTATCCAAGTTTTAACGGTATGGATCAGTAAAAAGCCTTGAATAATAAACTTATTTGTCAAAGTAAAATGATATAAAGATTATAAAGTAAATAGTATCAAATTTAATATTTGTTAATTAAAAATTTTTAGATGAGATTAGGAGATGAAAATTCTATGATAATGAAAATAGATGCAATTGTAAGAGAAGAAAAATTTGAAGATGTAAAAAATGCATTAATGGAAATAGAAGTTAACGGACTTACAGTGTCGCAGGTTATGGGCTGTGGATTACAAAGAGGCTATAAGGAAATAGTCAGAGGTATGGAAGTAGAACCTCAGATGCAGCCAAAGATTAAATTTGAAATAGTTGTTTCTTCAGAAGAATGGGCCGAAAAAACAATAGAAGCAATTAAAAAAGCCGCTTATACAGGAGAATTTGGTGATGGGAAAATTTTCAGTTATCCTGTAGCAAGTGCAACAAAAATCAGAACAGGCGAAACAGGATATGATGCGGTACAGTGTCAGGAATAAAGAAACAGGATTGTAAGAAATAAAAGACTAAAGGTTTAGATTAAATATAAAGCCACAATTATGAAAAATTGTATCGAAGACAAATAAAATATCATAATTGTGGCTTTTATGTATTTATGTATGAGCGTTAATCCACGCAGCTTTTATTTCAGGTGGCATATCATCAGGAGAAAGATTCTTAAGTCTGTCTTCATTTCCGTCGGCTATAGCTGTATCGTAATACCAGCATTTAAAATTAATCATATCAAGAACCTTCTTTAAATGCTCAATTTCAGCTTCAACAGTCTCCTTCTGTTTTGCAAACATTTCCTTACGCTTTCCATAGGTGGCAGGTCCCTGCTGACACCACATCATAAATTCCTTGATGTCTTTAATTTCCATTCCTGTTTTTTTCAAACATTCAATAAGGCGTAATGTTTCAACAGTCCCGTCATCAAATCTTCTTGCACCGGATTCTGAACGGTTAAGGTTTGGAAATAACCCTTCTCTATCATAAAATGCTTACAGGAAGAAAGGACGCATATCTTTATGAAGAACATTATGATGATGTTTCAGGATACAGTAATCCTCATGAAAGCGAGCATGATCATTTCATCATAGGACATACATCAACATCAGTAAGTCTTGCCTGTGGTTTGGCAAAGGCAAGAGATTTAAATGGTGAAAAAGGAAATGTTATTGCTGTAATAGGAGATGGCTCATTAAGTGGTGGTGAAGCATTAGAAGGATTTGATTATGCCGTAGAATTAGAAGGAAATCTTATAATTGTTGTAAATGACAATGATATGTCAATTGCAGAAAACCATGGTGGTTTGTATGGCAATTTAAAACTTCTTCGTGAAACAAATGGACAGGCAGAATGCAATTTATTTAAGGCAATGGGACTTGATTATGTTTATGTAAATGAAGGAAATGATGTAGCAAGCCTTATCGATGCATTTAATAAAGTAAAAGACAGTAGTAAGCCGGTAGTTGTTCATATTAATACATTAAAAGGAAAAGGATATGCACCTGCTGAACAGCATAAAGAACAGTGGCATTACAGTGGACCGTTTGACATAAAGACAGGAAAATCATTGTATGCTGAAGGTGGAGAAGATTATTCAAGTGTAACTTGTGATTATTTGTTAAAGAAAATGAAAGAAGACAAATCAGTAGTTGCAATTACTTCTGCAACACCAACTGTTATGGGATTTACAGAGGACAAGCGAAAAGAAGCAGGAAAACAATTTGTTGATGTAGGAATTGCAGAGGAGACAGCAGTTGCAATGGCAGCAGGAATTGCTTCAAATGGTGGAAAGCCGGTATATGGTGTATATAGCACATTTGTACAAAGAACATATGACCAGTTATCACAGGATTTGTGTATTAATAATGCACCTGCAACAATAGTTACATTCTGGGGAAGTGTATTTGGAATGAATGACGTAACACATTTAGGATTATATGATATTCCAATGATGGCAAATATTCCTAACCTTGTTTACATGGCACCTACGACAAAAGAAGAATATATTGCAATGCTTGATTGGAGTATAGAGCAGAATGAACATCCTGTAGCAATAAGATTGCCGGGTGGAGAAATGATATCTGACGGTAAAGAAGTAACAAAAGATTTCTCTAAATTAAATAAATATGAAGTAACTGAAAAAGGAAGCAGGGTTGCAGTTATTGCTTTAGGAACATTCTATCAGTTAGGAAAAGAAGTTGTAGATGATTTATCTGATAAATTAGATACGCAGGCAACTTTAATTAATCCATATTATATAACAGGAATCGATAGTGAATTACTTGAAGAGTTAAAGAAAGAGCATGATGTTGTAATCACAATAGAGGATGGAATTTTAGACGGAGGATTCGGTGAAAAAATTTCAAGATTCTATGGACCAACAGATATGAAAGTAATAAATTTTGGATTGAAAAAAGAATTCTTAGACAGATATGATGTAAATGAAGTTCTTAAAGAAAATCATTTGACAAAAGAACAGATTGTTGAAGATGTGATGGCGTTAATGAAATAAAATAAATGCCGGAAAATAAAAATATTTTTATAAATCAGCTTAGAAAAAAATCCTATTTTACGGCTTGAAAATGTAAAAAAGAGTTTTATTTGGGTTGACATATAAAATAAAAATTTATAAAATAAAGACATATATTACAAATGATGAGGGTAAACTATTTGAAAAAATAGGGCACAAAGCTATGAGCCTAAAGCAACATTTGCAATGGTCGTCTGGCTGCAATTCTTTTTAAGGAGTTGCAGTTTTTTTTATACGTAAATACGTGTATAAAAGGCTGCGATAAAATTGGAAGGAGGATGCAATGAAAAGAGTAAAGAAAATGGTAGCTATGGCTACAGTCATGACGATGGTATTTAATGTGGCAATGCCAATAGGGGTTTTGGCAAAAGAAAACACAAATGAATATGGGGTACTTGCAAAAAACGGAGCAACTTTTTCAGGAAGCGGACAGATAATTGGAGATATTGTAATTAACAATGGTACTTTAAAGTATTCAAACAGTGCAACAAAGCATGTTACAGGAACTGCACATGTATCACCGGAGGTTAAAGTAGATGAACCCGCACAGGGATATATTCCAATTGAAGTTAGTGAAATGGACAAGGAATTATATTCAGGATTATTCAATACAAATAATTATCCTGATGAGAATTCAGAATATTTTAAAAAATCTACTTCAGAATACAAAGACGGTACACAGAGTGTTTACATTGGATGGCAGACAAACAGATTTGATTTAACTGATAATGCATATTTAGATACTGTATCATTTTACAATGGACAGACATTTGAAATTCATGCAGATAAAAATCAGACAACAGTTGTCAGAGTTAAACATTTAAACGTTGGTGGTGAAGTTAAAGTAAGCGGTGACGGATACGTAGTTTTATATGTAGATGAATTATCAGGTGGAAATCCGGGTTCATTTAATGCAGGTGGAGACAGTAGCAAGCTTACAGTTGTATTTACAGGAAAAAATGCAGGATACAATAATTTTAAAGAAGTAAATGCCAACACAATTGCAATGAATGCTACAAAGTATACACAGGTAAATGGAATATTTGCAGGAAATGTATATACAAGTGGAAATCTTGAATTTAGTGGTGATAGTTCTATAACGGGTAAGGTTTATGCACCTGATTCAAAAACAGTATTAACAGGAAGTACAAAGATTTACGGACAGTTAATAACAGATACATTAGAGATTTCAGGTGGAGCAGTTGTTTCATATAAAGCTACTAATGGATTACCTTCAGAGGTTGAAAAAGTAGTAGGAAATCTTGATACAGAAAATGGAAAGACAGAAGACGGAAAAGAAGAAACAACTAAAAAAGAAGAAGTGACTAAACCGGAAGAAACAACAAAACCTTCAGAAACAACAAAACCTTCAGAAACAACAAAACCTTCAGAAACAACGAAGCCTGATTCAGGAAATGATAATAAAAATGATGATTCAGATAAAGAATCAATAGAAGTATCTGTAATTGGACCTTTAAAAATGTCAATCAGATTACAGGATGGAACTGTATTGAACAACAAGAGCAGTTTCAAAATGGAACTTGATAAAGAAGTTAAATTCCAGATGTGTTCAAATAACTGGGACAACGATACATATGATGACAATGGAAATGGTATTGCAGGAACAGTTGTGTATACAGCAGTTGTAAGTTCTACAGCAAAGAAGAACACTTATGATGCAACAAGCCGTACATTTACAATTGCGAAAGGTGATAAAGTATTAAGAACAGATACAAACAACTGCTTTATGGCATACAGATTTTACTTTAAGAAGGGTAATTATAATAAACAGACAGGAATTAATAGTGTAGTAAACACACCATTAGAAAGTTTATCAGTTAACCTTCCATTAGGTTCAACAATTACATGTGATGCTTATAAGGAATATAGCCGGATTGATAGTGCTGATGTATTTATTGAAACAGCAGATGATAAAACAATCTGTTATAAGGATTATTATTGGGAATATTAATAATTAGTACCAATAAGTATAGAGACAAGTTAATAAATAGTGAAATTTTACATGAAAATGTTAATAAATTCATTGCCACAGATTAAAAATGATTATATTTTTAATTTGTGTGAAAAATACAGTAATAACGCCGCAGAAATTTGATTTTTGCGGCGTTAAAGGGATATAGAAGTGAAAAAAAAGAAAGAATTAATATTAGGAGCTTCTTTAATAGTTATCATAATTGCAATGGCAATAGTGCTGGTGATAATAAATAAAGATGATAAAAAAGAATTTGAAGATGTGCAGGTTACAACTACGGTAGAGGAGTCTACTAAGGCAAATGATAGCAGCAATACTTTTATGGAAGAAACAATAATAAAATGCTGTTATGAATTAAGATATATATTTGCTATAAATGAATTTGATGACATAAGTACGGTATCCGTAAACAAATTAGCACAATATGGTTTGTGTCATTTGTACTATAATAGCTTATTAGATGTACCTGCAAGTGATGAACTTGAGTATAGAGATGCATCAAAAAAAGATATTGAAGCGGTGCTTAAAAGCCAGTTTAATGTTGAGGGCCTTAATTTGGAAGAAAGCGACATTTATAATAAGGCGGAACAGAAATTTGAAATGTGGGTTCCTAATTATTCGCAGCAGATAACATATGATTATACAGTAACTGATAATGGAGACAATCTTACAATAAATGTGGTATACTATGAAGATGAGGTACGCTCAAAGGTTAAGAGTGAAGCAACTATTAATGTAGCTAAAGAAGGGGATTTATATTATATAAAAAGTTTGCATTAGTTAGTGAGAAGTTAAAATGAATAAAGATATTGATTTATTGATTAAAAAGATTGAAGAAGAATCTAAACTGATAAAAGGCGATGCTTCAAAAAATGAAATGCAGGAAATCCTTAAAGAAAAATTGGTTATAGAGCGTGAAAGAGATAATTTACTGTTAGAAAATAAACAATTAAAGGATAAGATTGAATCTTATGAACGAGACATTGTGGCTTTACAGCAAAGTCTTAAAGGAATCCTTGATATTCTTCAGGGAGAGGATAAAATTGTGCATGAAGCGGTAAAACATATAGATTCTACGGTAATAGAAACTAATAGCGAAGCACAAAAGGCACGTAGAAACGGATTAAGAGAAATACTAAAAGAAAATACTCAGGGATTTTAATACAGAAAGGACGTCTCTATGAAGATTTTTAAGAAGTCTAAAGAACAGGTTGAAGAAAATAAGTCAGAAGATTTAAAAATAGAGAATCAGGAAAATAAAAGAGAAACAACCTCTGAAAAAAAGGGGGTTGTTTCTTTGCAGTTTTCAGAAGAAATGTCAGAGAAAAGAATACATTCGATAATAACAGTTGCAGGAGTATCAATAGCGTTATTTTTAATAACTTTAATGATGCATACAATAGTAAGCAAAGTAGTGTATCCTAACTTTAGTATGGCAAATGAAATAAATGAAGTTCAGTTTCTATGGGGTACATCGGATAATGATTTGAAAAGAGAAGATGCGGTATGGAAACAGGCGACAGATGAAAATAAAATACAAAAGATAGGAAAAGGGCAGGATTATGTATGCATTAAAGTAGACATACCTGCACAGAGCAATCAGCAATACTATACGTATTATACAAATTATGCACCGTCTAAAGTTCTTGTTGATGGCAAGAAGATTTATGACAATGGATATGATAAAGAAAATGTAGTTGGAAACCGTTGTAACAAAGTGGAATTAGCATCTTCTGCAGTTTCAAGAACAATGGAAATTTATATTTATTCTCCAATAGGTTTTCAATTTAGATTAGTAAAAAGTACAAATGGTACAGAATTACTTTCAAATGCAAGTGGACTTGGAATAGCATTCACATTTGGAATATTAATATTGGCAATTATATTTGTAATTATGACAATTGCCATTTCAATAAAAGATAAAAATATAATAAAAGTATTACTGTTAAGTCTGACATTATTTATGGGAGCACTATATCTTATGCTCTATCAGTTAAGTTTAGGTGGCACTCTTATATCTGATAGTGTGTTCTTTAGTTTGCAATTAATATTAACAATATATTTTGCAACATCTATGTTAGTATGCAGTCTTTGTAGCATTAATTATAAATTTAAACTATGGCAGAACATGTTTATCATAGGAGTATTTGTAATCAGCTTGGGGCTTTTGCTTATAGAAAACAGAACAGTACTCCTTATTGTGGCAGTTATTTTTTCGATGGCAATATGTGTACTAATATGTCTGTTTATAATTGAGGTAGCAAATTTAATCGAAAATAAAACTCCATATATGAGTCTGGTAGGAATTGCATTTGTTTATATTTCTTTAGTAAATATCTATAATTTAATTTCACTTACTGCAGGTTCAAATGGGTTAAGCCGAACTGTAGTAGTAACAGGTATTGCCATATATGAAATAGCAATGTACATTGTTTTATTTAAACAATCAGTAAATCACACAATACTTATTAAAGAGCGAGCCAACCAACAACTTGAAAGTGCTGTAAGTATACAGAGAATGGCAACAATTTTATCAGATGTTGCTGATGCCCTTACAGATAAACAGTTTGCAAGCTATACATGTCAGATTTTTACGGATGTGATAAAGAGAAATGAATTAGCAGCATCAAATGTTGTTACAGATGATGAAACAAATGAAAAAATAGTTATTCCTTCCTGTGCAGCAGTCCGTCGTGAAGATGGAACTTTTGAAGAAGTATTTAATCAGGGTGGAATAGAGGGGTGCGATTATGAAAAAATAATGTCAATGTATGATGGAACAGAAAAATCGAAAGTAAAGTTTGCACAGACATACATGGACTTAATATTTGTAAGAATTGATCAGGTTCAGATTATTTTTCATATAGAAAATTATAAAGATGGATTATCAGAAACATTCCAAAGTACGGCAATGATGATACATCACATAATGGAAATTGCTTTTTCAAATTACAATTTAAAAAGCAGAATAAAAACTGTACAGGAAGATGCCATTATATCATTAGCTGAAATGGTAGAATTCAGAGGAAAGCAAAATAAAGTACATTTATATTCTGTAAGTGCAGTAACAAAAGTTATTTGTAAAGCATTAGGATTGTCAGAAGAAGAAACACGTATTATTTCTATGGCGGCTATCGCTCACGATATTGGAAAGATAGCAATTCCAAATGATATATTAAATGGAGATAAACCATTGACTGATAAAGAGTATGAAATAATGAAAAAACATGTTGTATATGGATATAACATTTTGTCAAAAAACAGTGGTGACTTTATGGAAGCCGCAGCAGTAATAGCATATCAACATCATGAAAATTATGATGGAACAGGATATTTAGGGCTTTCAGGCGAAAATATTCATTTGTATGCAAGAATTGTAAAAGTGGCAGATGTATTTGATGCGTTAATGGAAAAAAGAACTTATAAAAAAGCATGGCCACCGCAAAAGGTTAGAGAATATATATTAGAAAAATCGGGAATTGAATTTGACCCGGCAATAGTTAAAGTATTCGATAAAGTATTTGATGAAGCAGTTGAGGCATCAAAGACTGCAAGAGAAAAGTATAAATAGCAATTAAAGTGTATGAAAAAACATACGAAAACCGTATAAAAATTATATGGGAATAATGCAAATCTAAATTACCAAAGATAATGATAACATAGCTTTAAATCTACAGGTATAAGCAGTATGGTTTTGAATTGAAAGGGATAAAATGAAAAAGACAAAAGGTAAGAAAAAGTTATTACTTATAATACCATTAATAATTTTGTTGGTTTTGGCTATTTCTTTTATAGGATGGATTGTAAAGCCGGCTAAGAAAATGAACATAGCTGTTTTGGATACTACTGTTCCTGCGACAGATGGACAGGGAGTAAATCAGACTGACAGGTATTATAGAAAACATAGTGGATTTTTCTGGCTTTTAAATCAACAAAAATATGTTAAATCAAATGGAAAAAAATATAACTATAAAAAGGATTATTTTGGACCACAGATAAATAAAAATGGGGAATACACAGGAGAAAATCAGCTAGCTGACTTTGATAAAGTGCCGGATTTTCTATATTTGGCTGATGTTTATGGTTCTGAATTATATGACAATAAATATTCAGGGCTTTCATCGAAGGATATGAACATAGTTTCCCTTACTTATAGTACAGGCGGAACGGTTGTAGCTGAAACCGAACTTTTAGGCTCAACAACAGACGAAACCGTATGCAATGAAATCAAATCAATGTTTGGATTTACAACAACATCATGGAGCGGAAGATATGTTGTTGATTTAAATGATTTTTCAGATGTGCCTAAATGGGCACCGTCTACATATGAAAATCAGTATGGTGTGAAATGGCAGTTCTCAGGTCCGGGGCTTATACTTGCATCATCAGAAGGCGGAATAATTGTTTTAGAAGAAAAGACAGATTTTAAAAGCAAAAATTTAGTAAGCATAAGTATAAGTGATGAATTTAAAAAAGAATTTTCAGGCTCTAAAAAAAGCAATTTTTACAATTGGTTTGAGTTAGTTGAAGCAGAAAATGGAACGGATACTATTGCAAATTTTAAAATTAATGTAAATGCAACAGGAATGGAAAAGATAAAGAAAATTTCATCTACAAATAAATTTGCGGCAATAATAAGAAAAAGAAGTAATAACAGCGGTGACACTTACTATTTTGCAGGAGATTTTAATGACTGTACAAGTGATAGCAGAATATATAGATTTCTAGCAGCAGACAAATTTTTCAAAGCTTTATCATTTGATAAAGAAGGAGACATTAACCAATTTTATTGGAAATTTTACAATCCATTAATGAAGAAAATTTTGAAAGATACTTATAAGGGATTAGATGAGAAAAATGAAAAACAGTCTGAAAATGAAAAACAGCTTACAGTCCGTGTAAATGAAAACAAATTTCAGATTAAGAAAAATGATGATTATGAAAACCTTAATTTAAAAGCGGTAAATGTAAATCTTGATGAACCGGGAAGTGCTAATGCAACAAGAAATTACGGATACTACAAAGAACTGTTAGAGCAGGCAGTGGAAATGGGAGTAAATACCGTTAGAGTATATGAACTTGCACCACCTGAATTTTACAGGGCTTTATTTGAAATTAACCAGAACAGCGATGATAAATTATATCTTATTCAGACTATAAAAGGTATGGTAGCAGATACACAGGAAGAATGGCAAAAAACAATCGACACAATTATGAGTTCAATTCACGGAAATGGTGAAACCAAGAATGATTCAACTGATGAAGGGCAGGAAGATATTTTAAAATACCGACATGATGTGTCAGAGTATCTTTTGTCATATGTTTTAGATATATCGCCATCAGGTGAAGAATTGCAGACATTAAGCAATCAGGGTGAAACATACGATGGAAATTATGTTTCATCAATGGAAGGAATAGGAAGTTTATATGCAAAACGTCTGGACTATATTTATAAAAAATGTAGTGAAAACTATGGCGGATTAGTTCCGGTTGGAATGCATGTAAATGTTGAAAATCTTGAAAGTGCGTTTTGGAATGAAGACAATTACAATGGAGTTGTCAAATTAAGCAGTTTACAGTTAAATCAGGATGTAGAGCAGTATTATTATGTTTCAACCAAGTTAAATGTGACAGATAATATTTTAAATAATAACCTTAATAAATTTGTCGGATTCACTGATTCTCAGGGTAATTTTAATTATGGAAGCTACGTTGAATACGTGAAAGAAAAAGTTTCACCATATGGACTTATGATAGACGGATTTGGAATTTCTACAAATGCAAATATATATGCGACAAATGGCATTTATTCAGGATTGGATGAAACACAGCAGGGAGAAATAATTGTCAGAATGTTGGATGCAATTCTTACTAATGGATGCATGGGAGGAATAATTTCTGATTTAAATGATTCATGGTCAGCAGTTTCAGATGAAGCAAAGGCATCAATTGTACCGTTGACAAATAACCCACTTTGGCATGATTTGGGAGATCCTGCACAGACAACAGGAATTCTTGCAGTGAAAGCAGAAGAAAAAGAAGATGTCGGTCTTGAGTTAAAAGACT
Organism: Eubacterium sp. LMAG:50; assembly: GCF_008680265.1. NCBI lineage: Bacteria > Bacillati > Bacillota > Clostridia > Eubacteriales > Eubacteriaceae > Eubacterium > Eubacterium sp. LMAG:50. Next base: position 30,962 of record NZ_NALP01000005.1, read on the forward strand.
TCGAAGTAATGAGAAAAATGCAGTTAAGCGTAAATCCTGAATATTTATATGTGACGGTTGCGTTAGAAAAAGAAATAGATTATACAGCAAATGAACTTATTATAGGATTAGATACTTACGAAAGAAACAACGGAGAATATTTTTATAATAAAGGATATTTTGCAAATAGTTTATCAGGAATGGAATATATAATAAAAATTACCAGTGCGAAAGATGCAGCATTATATGTATGCTCATCATATGCAAGAGGGCAGGAGACAGTATCTTCTACAGAAAGTTATGATGGAAAATGGACAAAGGTAATGGACTTGACATATGGCAACTTCTCAACAAGTACATCACAATTTTTCATAGGAAGTACAAATGTTAGAATTAGAATTCCATGGACAGCATTAAATGTAACTGATCCATCACAAAGGGTTGTAATTGAACAGAAAACACCGTTTGATGGAATTCAATATAAGACAACAATCACAAATGGATTTATTCCGTCTTTATTTGTTGGAAATAGAGAGAGTGGAGATACAGAATATATTTTCCCACTTTCAAAGGATGCAGTTGGATATAAGACTTATAAGTATGAAACTTGGAAAAAGGTGGATTATACGGTTGAGCGAAAAGGTTCATTTGGAACAATCCAAGCTTACCTCAAAAGCTATAATTAACCTTTTCGCTACTTGCCGTTGTATATGACATAATTAAAATAAAGGTCGCTTTCGTTGCTTGTCGCTATATACGACATAATTAAAATAAAGGTCGCTTTCGCTGCTTGTCGCCATATACGACATAATTAAAATAAAGATTGCTTTCGCTGCTTGTCGCTATATACGACATAATTAAAATAAAGACCGCTTTCGCTGCTTGTCGCTCGTAGCGGTACTGAAACTCCATCACATAGTTTGACTATTAAGCCAAACTATGCGCTGTCGTTTTGTACCGACGGCGCCAAATGCCCTTTATTTTAATTATGTCTATACCAGCGTCAAGCGGAATAAGGTTTTATAGAATTTTGTTGGGTAGATAGCGTCAAGCGGAATAAGGTTTATAGAATTTTGTTGGATAGATAGCGTCAAGCAAAATAAGGTTTTATAGAATTTTGTTGGGTAGATAGCGTCAAGCGGAATAAGGTTTTATAGAATTTTGTTGGGTAGATAGCGTCAAGCAAAATAGAGCTTTATAGGATTGTGTTATGAGTATAAGCATGGATGATGTAGTTTAATAAAACCAGGCTATGGTTAAAAGCAGGCAGGATACGCATTCATAGAACTGCGTAGAAAATTAGAGAAACCTGTAAAGCTTACAACTCAGGCGATTAATCGCTAGGGACATCTGTCCGGTTTATTGTTAGACACTTCACCGCTAGAGGAATCTGTTTAGTTTATCACTCAGACACTTTACAGCTTGTGAAACCTGTTTAGTTTATCGATAGGGCATTTGTCCCCGTCGGTTCAAAACGACAGTGCATAGTTTTGCAAAAACTATGCGTTGGAGTTTCAGAACCGTTACGAGGGACAAGCAGCGAAAGCGTCCTAGAGATAAACTAAACAGGGCCCAACAAGTGAAAGTGTAGTGTAGGGCATTAAGAAAAAAGGAGGTGTGAATATGCGCTTTGAACTATTCTTAGTAATGATATTTTTCTTAAGCATATTACTAATATGTGCAGAACTTCTATGGTTGTATTTACTTGCAGACAATCAAGAAGAAAGCAAAGCAAAATTAAATAAAAAAGAAGCAAGATGCAGAAGAATTCTCGAGGCGATAATATGTGCACCAACTCAATCCGCTTGGGAATGCGAAATAAATGAATTAGTAAATCTTGTAGATAAAGATGATAGCTATATGGAGATACTTACAGACATTTTTATGGAAAGTCTTGAAAAGTATGAAGAAATGAGCGAAAAAGACAAAAAAATAATCGGGAAAATAATAGAAAAAGTAAACCCTATAACTTACTACGAAAATATGATTAAAGAAAATGATGTAGTAAAAAAATGTTATGCATGCCAAAGATTAGCAGCTTTAGGGGCAGCAAATGACATAGAAGGAATAAGAGAATTGCTTAAGAGTCGAAACAGACAGTTAAGATATGCAGCAGGTAATTCACTTGCAGCATTAGGAGATAAAGAGGGAGTTGAAGAATTTATATTAGGTTTTCAGGATGATTATAAATATTCATACAGAGTAATTAATGAAGTTATTGACAGATATACAGGTGATTTGTATGAAATATCAAAGGATTTGATTGAAAAGGGAGATGCGTATTTAAAAGCAACAGTTATAAAAAGTATAGGAAAATATAAGATTAAAGAATTGGTGCCATATGTACTTGAGTGTACAAATGACACTGATATAAATATAAAAATTGCGGCGACGAAAGCAATGTGCTTTTGCGCTGAAAAAGAACATATTTTAACTTTAATAAGATTGTCAAAAGACCAAAACTGGGTAGTTAGGGAATTTGCCGTAAAGGCATTAGGCAATCTTAATACTGATGAGGCTATAGAAGCAGTTAAACAGGCAACTCAGGATGAACAATGGTGGGTTCGACAGACAGCTGCTGAGTCTTTAATTAAAATGGATTATTCTCTTGAACACATTGAAAGTGTAATAAAGGGATACGACAGATACGCAAGTGAAGCAGTGAAATATTCACTGTATAAGGTACTTAACATGGAGGAAAAGAATTGAACATAATAAGAAATTTTATTTTGTTTTTTAACTATTTCTGTATGGGGTATACAATTCTTCTTTCCTGTATTTATATTTTACAGATAATTATTTCATTTATAAAAATCAGGGAAGATGTAAAGATAGGTAAATCATCAGACTTTATGGAATATAAAGATTCCGAGAATCTGCTTCCGATATCTCTAATTATTCCGGCATATAATGAAGAAGATAACATTGTACAAAATGTAAAATCTCTGATGAAACTTAATTATCCTGAATTTGAACTAATAGTCGTAAATGACGGTTCAAAGGATAAAACCCATGATAAAATGATTGAAGCTTTTAAACTTTACCCAATAGAAAGTGCGCATATGAGACCGCTTGAAACAGCAAAGGTCAGAAATGTTTATTACAATGTGGAATATCCAAATCTGATTTACGTTGATAAGGAAAATGGTGGAAAATCAGATGCCTTAAATGCAGGTATAAATGCGTCATCATATCCGCTATTTGCCTGCCTTGATGCAGATTCAAGATTAGAGAGAGATTCTTTGTTGAGGCTTGGAAATGAATTTATTAAGGATACTACAACAGTAGTAGCCGGAGGACTTGTAAGAATTGCAAATGGTGGTGTAATCAAAGATGGAATATTTGAATCTTACAATTTGCCTGAAAAAGCAATAGAAAGATTTCAGACTGTAGAATATTTCAGATCATTTTTAGCAGGAAGAACAAGCTGGGGAGTGACAAATTCAATGCTTATTGTTTCAGGGGCATTTGGTGTGTTCAAAAAACAGGTTGTAATAGATGTGGGTGGATATAAGACAGATACAATTGGTGAAGATATGGAGATTGTAGTCAGAATTCACGAATATATGCTAAGAAACAAGATTAAATATAAAGTCAAATTTGTGGAACAGGCAATTTGCTGGACACAGGGACCGATGAGCTTAAATGACGTAAGAACGCAGAGAAGACGTTGGCAGGTTGGTCTTATGGATACATTACTTCATTACAAGAAATTAATTTTTAATCCTAAATATAAATGGATAGGAATGATGGCAGTGCCATATAATTGGCTTTTTGAATTGTTAGGTGCTGTGGTAGAAGTTTTTGGATATTTTATTATTCCATTTTCACTTATCATGGGAGAACTTAACATATTCTTCTTTGTAATGTATTTTCTCATGGCATCAATGCTTGGAATTATGATTTCTTTTGGCGGACTTATATTGGAACAGTACACAAAAAGAGGCGTAATGTCAGCAAAACAATGCGTACAGCTTGCACTTTATGGTATTTTGGAAAATTTCGGATACCGTCAGGCTATTACAATTTTCAGAGTAGAAGGAATGATTAAATATAAAAAGCTTAAAAACAGATGGGGTTCAATAAAGCGTAAAACAGTAGGGGATTAATGGAAAGGATGGCATATGAAAAAAGTAATAATTTCCGTTATTTCAACATTGCTTGTACTGGCTTTTATGGTGCAAATGGGCTGGCTGCAGGTGATAGGAATTAACAGATTTTCATTTGAAAAAAGTGACAATACACAGGATAAATTAGATTTTGAATGTGCAAGTGAAAATAATATAAACTATAGCTTTAGAACACAGGGAGATTATTTTTATCATTACGAAGATAATGAATGGAAAAAGATATTTATTACAGGAGTAAATATAGGTGCTACTGAACCGGGACTTTTTCCGGGAGATTTGACAATATCATATGACACGTATTTAAGATGGTTTAAATATATAAAAGAGATGAATGCAAATGTAATACGTGTTTATACAGCACTTAGTCCTGATTTTTACAGAGCATTATATGATTACAATATTGATAATGATGATCCGTTATATCTGATTCAGGGTGTATGGATGGACGAAGAAGATATTGAAACCTATGGTGATGTTTATGCGGAAAATGAAAAAATAAAAACAGAATTTACAAAAGATGCGTTAAATATGGTGGATATAATTCATGGAAATATCACGTTGCCTGAACGTTCAGGATATGCTGCAGGTACATATACTGCTGATGTTTCAAGATGGCTTGCAGGATGGCTTATTGGTATAGAATGGGACCCTAAATTAGTCGAAAATACAAATGTTTCAAATCCGGATAACATAAACTATGACGGAGATTATTTGTACACACAGGGAGCCTCAACATTTGAAGCATTTCTTTGTGAGGTTGGAGATAAAGTAATTGAAAGAGAAACAAAAGAGTATAAATGGCAGGCACCTGTAGCTTTTTCAAACTGGGTTACAACTGACCCTCTTACTCATGAAGATGAGCCACATCCGGATGAAGATTCAGTAACAGTAAATTTTGAAAATGTAAAATATAAGAACACATTTTTATCTAAAATGTATCTTTCATATCATATTTATCCATATTATCCGGATTCTTTGAATTATCAGAGAGATTATTTGGCATACCGCGATGACAGTGGAAAAGTAAATACTTATGAAGCTTATTTAAAAGATTTAAAATCTGTACATTCGATGCCTATTTTAGTTGCTGAATTTGGTGTGCCTACTTCAAGAGGCATGGGGCATGAAAGTGTTATGGGATATAATCAGGGACAAATAGATGAAACAAAACAGGGTGATATTTTAATAGATTTATTTGACTCTATTTACAAATGTAATTATGCCGGAGGTCTGGTGTTTACATGGCAGGATGAATGGTTTAAAAGAACTTGGAATAATGTTAATTTTGACATTGCAGATGAAAGACCTTTCTGGTCAAATCCTCAGACAACAGAACAGTGCTTTGGTTTAATGACATTTGACCCGGGAACAGATAACTGCATAAGTTATGTTGATGGTGATGTATCAGAATGGGGTAATGATACTCCTATAGTTGAAAACAGCTTAGGGAAATTGTATATGAAGAGTGATGAAAAGTATGTATATTTTATGGTGGATACATCGGATTACAATTTCAATTCAGATACATTATATATACCGATAGATATAAAAAATAATCAGGGAAATGATAGTTATGCTGATGCAGGTATTACATTTGATAAGCAGGCTGATTTCGTGATTTCAATTAATGGGAAAGATAACAGCAGAATTGTTTGTGATCAGTATTATGATGCATTCACATATCAGTATGGAGTGCAATATGGAATGATTGATGTTACTGATGATTTGCAACAGAAAAATACAGGAAAATTTATTCCGATGAATATGTGTTATGGATATGAATTAGAAATTCCAACAACGAAAGAAAAAGTAGGATTTAAATCATTTGAAACAGGAAAGTTTACCTATGGCAATGCAAATCCTACATCAGATGATTACCAGTCGTTAGCAGATTTTATTTATAAAGATGGAAAATTAGAGATAAAAATTCCGTGGCAGTTATTAAATGTCATGGACCCTTCATCAAAGAAAATAATGGATGATTTTTATACGGCACAAAGTATTACACCAACAGATTTGAATGGCATAACAGTAGGACTTGGAAAATCAGGCAACATAGAATTGACAGGAACTTATGATTATCAGTCATGGACAACACCAACTTTCCACGAACGATTAAAACCGGCATACTATGTGCTTCAGAAAAATTTGAAAAAATATAATGACTAGGTGTTAAGTATATAAGTAAGAAAGGAAATATAATTAAAGTTATATTGATTATATGGTATTTGAATGAAAAAAATAGTATCAATAATGTTGATATTTGCAATGATGACAGTTACGGTTTCCTGCTCAAAAAATGATAATAAAAGTGAGAAAAATATAGTCCCTGATAAAGAAACAGCAATTGAAAATGTTGACACGAACGGCAACAACATAGAGTTTGTAGCGCAGGGAGACTATTTTTATCACAATGATAATAAGAAATGGAACAGAGTGATTCTTAAGGGTGTAAATATGGGACTAACTCTGGCTACTACTAATTTAAACAATCCGGATGTAAGTTATGAAACTTATATGGAATGGTTTGAACAGATAAGTGAAATGAATGCAAATACAGTGAAAGTATTTACAATAATGAATCCGGATTTTTATCAGGCATTTTACGATTACAACAAAAAAGCAGAAAGCCCGTTATATCTTATTCAGGGAATATGGTTTAATGAAGATTATCTGTACGATGTGGCAGATGCACTGGATGCTGATAACATAGTAGCAGATGCTTTTGAGAGAAATATAACTGAAACAATAGATATAATACATGGAAATAGTGATTATACTTCGTATGGAAATATTAAAAATGCAGTATATCATAATGATATATCAAAATATGTTGCAGGATATATTTTAGGACTTGAATGGCCGGCAGAATTTGTTCAGAATACAAATTCCCACACGGATAGGAAAGCGTATTTTGGAGAGTATTTGGAAAATACAAATGATGCTACACCATTTGAAAGTTTTCTATGTGAAATGGGAGACAAACTTATAAGTTACGAAACACAAAGCTATAAAATGCAGATACCTGTAGCGTTTCTTAACTGGCAGACAACAGATACACTAAAACATAGCAATGAGCCGTTTGAGGAAGAAGACAGCGTATCGGTTAACACTGAAAATATTAAGTCAAATGAATCATATAAAGCAGGTTTATTTGCAGCGCTTGACATATATCCGTATTATCCGGAATTTATGAATCATCAAAAAGAATATGTTGATTATAAAGATTCAAATGGACAAAGTAATCCGTATGAAGCTTATTTGATTGATTTGAAAAAAGAATATACAGTACCTGTTATGGTAGCTGAAGTGGGGCTTCCAACCTCAAGAGGAGTTGCTCATGAAAGTGTAGTAGGATACAATCAGGGCGGACTTACAGAAAAGCAGCAGGGAGAATATCTGACTAATCTATTGACTTCAATTTATAAATCAGGTTATGCCGGAAGTATGATTTTTTCATGGCAGGAAGAATGGTTTAAGCAAACATGGAACACAGTGAAATATGCACCTGAAAACCCTGAATGCCGCACACCAAATGTTATGTCGGCAGAGCAGGGCTATGGAATTGTGGCAGTAGAACCGGGAGAAAATCAGATATGTAAAATAGATGGAAAATTAGATGAATGGTCAGATAGTGAAAATATTATAGACTCTGATGAGTACAAATTATATTCAAAATATGATGAAGGTTATTTGTATTTGGCTGTGCAGTTAAAAAGCAAAACGGATGGAAAAATATATGTTCCTATCTCAACATTGGGTGTAGGAAGTCAGAAAGATAATACAAGAAATATTGCATTTGACAAAAATACAGACTTTGTATTAGAAATAGACGAAAATGGTGAAACAAGACTTCTTGCAGATTCGTATTACAGTACTTTTCATTATATTTACGGTTACAGTAAAGGCGTGTTTGATTTTGACAATGATTATTCAGTAAAAAATTCAGGTGAATATGTCCGTATCCAAATGTTTACAAGTAACGAAATGTATTTGCCTGATGACAATAAAACAATCGAACCTCAATTTTATGAGAGTGGACTATTGAAAGCAGGAATTACGGACCCTGACAGTGACAAATTTGATAACACTGCAGACTATTACACATCAGATAATGTAATGGAATTTAGAATTCCATGGTATCTGTTAAATGTAATGAACAGCACACAAGGAACTGTAATCGGCGATTTCTATAATGAAGGAAGCATTAATTTTACAGATGTACAAGAAATAAATATAGGTATTGGAAAAACAGGTGATAATATAGAATTAAAATCAATTCCATTTGAAGAAAAACAACAAAGTAGTTATCACACAAGACTGAAAAAGTCATATGAAATACTGAAAGAGTATTTGAAAAAGGTTAAATAATGCTATTGGAATAAATTATCGTTCGGTTGATACAGATGATGTCATATTAAATATATGCAGTTTTGTAATAGATTGTTTTGTTTATGCAATGTTTAATAAAATATGCATATATTTAAGTGAAAAACAAATTTTAAAACAAAAATAAATAGAATAGTTTAATAAAAAAGCATCTGCACAAATATTTATTATTAAAAAAAGAATATTGTGTAGATGTTTTTTTTTAATACAGATTAGTATGGATTAAACAAAAATTCAAATATAAAGAGTATTAAAATATACAAAATATACAATGCTTAATTGACACAAATAATATGAAATGTTAATATGAAAATGTAACTAGTATATATTATATAAAAATTTGAATACTGGTTTTAAAGGGGAGTGAAAAACATCTAATTATAATTCTTAACAAAAACTCCTAATAAAACTATAAAAGAATATTTGATAAAAATGAGCAACTGCAAAACTATACATATTTGCAAATGGAACACCATTAATTGCAAGAAGCATACCGGATTAAGGAGGTTGTTATGAAAAAAACGAGGAAAATAATAACATATACTTTAATAATGTTAAGCTTAATTATTTTATATTCAGGTAATACATACGCAGCAAAGAAAGTGAAAAACATACAGAGTTATGTATGGGTTAAAGATAAAATCGTTATAGGTAAGGGAAACAGAGCAAGCTTAAAACAATACGGATTTTATACTGTTTATAGTAAAAAAAATAAACTGGAAAGCAGCAATCCTAAAATAGCAACAGTCAACAAGTATGGGTTGGTAAAGGGCAAAAAAACAGGAACTGTGGTAATCACAAAATATAAAACTGATAAACAAGGAAGAAAAATCATTCTGAAAAAGTGTAAGGTTACAATAAAGAAAAAAATACCGATAGATGATAAATTTACTTATACAGTGAAAACTGATGAGACAGGGGCAGATTATATAAGTGATTTAAGATATATTGGATGTGAGACAGATGTTACAATTCCGGCTTATATTAATGGAATACCTGTAAAAAAATTAGATGATTCAGTATTTCTTACAGATAGGAAATCAAAAGACAAATTTAGTGGAATAAGTGTACCGGAAGATATTGAAAAATTATATATTGAGGACGGAATTACATATGTACAGTGCGTAGTAAGGTTGATGGAAAATGTAAAAGAAATCAGATTGCCAAAGACTTTAGAAACGTTAGATGGTCTAAGTTTCAAGGAATGTGGTCAATTAAAAAAATTAAATTTTAACGTTATATTTAAATTTGGAATAATTCCTGAAAGAATGTTTTCATCAGCATTAGATCTCGATAAGCCATTAATTATTCCGGGAAATGTAAAAACAATAGGCAGATATGCGTTTGATGGAGCAGGGGTTAAAAAAGTAATATTAGAGGAAGGCGTAGAAATAATTGATCAGGGAGCATTTTCATTTTCTGATGTAACAAAGATAGAAATTCCTGAATCCATGAAAATTATAGGTGAATTGGCATTTCAGAACTGTAAATTAAAAAATGTAACCATAAAGTCAGGTGATATACGTGTTGGCACTACAGCTTTTGATAAAAATGTAAAAGTTATTTACAAATAAAAATAGTGATAAAAATACAAAATCCTATGTATAATTTATAAAAGATTGTGCATAGGATTTTTGCCAATTGTGAGAAGGTTAAATGCATATAATGTACGAAATAATCATAATGGCAAAATGGTATTTGACTATGAAAAAATTTATTAAGTGTGTAGCGGTAGCAATTATATTTACAGAAGCATTTTTTGTTGGTGTAGGAATAGGGGTGGTAAAAGACAGAATTATATCAAAGAAAAGCGTAACTGTAGCAAATGCAGGCGATTGGGGATTAGGATTTGGTGCTGAAGGAACAAAACCGACAGGAACAGAGTCAGTAGACACTCTAAAAGAATATGATGCTTATTATATGGCACAGAGTGATGAAAGAACATTATATTTAACATTTGATTGCGGATATGAAAACGGAAATACGCCGGCAATATTAAAAGCATTGAAAAAACATAAAGCACCAGCAACATTTTTTGTGGTAGGGCATTTTATAAATGAAAATGAAGATTTGATAAAACAAATGGTAAAAGAAGGGCATACTGTAGGTAATCATACATTTAATCATCCGAATGTTATAGGAATGTCAGAAGAACAATTTGGAAAAGAACTTTCAATGGTGTCTGATAAATTTAAAGAAATAACAGGAAAAGAGATGACTAAATTTTATAGGGCTCCTCAGGGAAAATTGAGTTTTGATAATTTGAAAATGGCACAGAAATTAGGATATAAAACATTTTTCTGGAGTCTTGCATATGTAGATTGGAATACGGATGCACAGCCTAATAAGGAAGAAGCATTTAGTAAACTATTGACAAGAGTACATCCCGGAGCAATTGTTCTTCTCCATAACACATCATCAACGAATGGAGAAATATTAGATGAATTACTAGAAAAATGGGAAGACATGGGATACAAATTTGGAAAGTTACAGGATATAAAGTAAATTAAAAGATAACAGAGGAGGAAACGACAATGAAAAAAAGATTTTTTATAATGTTGTTTTTATGTATGATGGTTCCGTGTATTCCTATAAATGCAGGAACAGGTACTAAATATGATAAAGAATATACAATAGAAAAAGGAAATATGAGATTTGAAGGCTCTATATTAGATAAAAAGAAAAGTTATAAGATTGTTACAGAAAATAAAAAAATTGTTAGTGCAACAAAAAGTAGTGAAAACGTGATTATAAAGGGAAAGAAAAAAGGAAGTACTTACATAACGATTTACGTTAAAAGGCAGGGAAAGTATAAAAAATATAATACAATAAAGGTTACGGTAAAAAATAAAATACCTATGAAAAGACAGTATAAATATATTATCTGCAACGAAAATGGAGATGAATATGTAAGTCTTGTTAAGTACAAATGTGATAATTCTAAAGTAAATATTCCTGAATTTATTGAAGGAAAAGTAGTGAAAAAAATAGAAAAGAACTGTTTTAGAATATTAGATGAGAAAACAAAGGTTAATCAATATATAACATCAGTAAATATAGGTAATGGAGTAGAAATAATAGGGAAAAGTGCATTTGGGAAATTGCATCAGTTAAAAGAAGTAACTTTACCAAATGGATTAAGAAAGATGGAAGATAGCGTTTTTATTGAGGATTCAAATTTGAAAAAAGTAAACAATATTGAGTTTATTTATAATTTGGGGTATGTTCCTCTATATACTTTTTGGAGATGTAGCAGTTTTTCACAAAGTATAATTATTCCGTCATACGTAAAAGAAATAGAAGATGGAGCTTTTTGCGGAACCGGAGTTAGTAATTTAGAAATAAAAGAAGGAACAGAAAAAATAGGATCACATGCTTTTGCCCAAATGAAATTAAATGTTGTGGTCTTACCTAAAAGTGTTAAAGAAATAGGAAGTGTGGCGTTTGCAGGTAATCCAATCGATACGGTAGTAATCAAATCTAAAGATACAAAATATGATGACATGACTTTTAGAAGCACAAAAATTGGTTTGCCAAATATATATGAAATATGGAAAATACCAACAGACTAATCGTTGTTCATAATGGAATAATGTGGTATATTTTAATAGCCGATAACCTAATGAAGGGACAATGTATATTTAGGAGAAGATATAATGAATAAACCAATATTAAACATAGTAATACCGTGTTATAACGAGGAAGAGGTTTTACCAATTACAAGTAAACTTTTTTTAGATAAAATATATGAACTTATTAAGATTGGATATATTGATGATAAAAGCAGAGTGTTATTTGTAAATGATGGAAGTAAAGATAAGACTTGGGACATAATAAAGCAATTATCAAAGGAAGATGAGCATTATCAGGGAATTTGCCAGAGCAGAAACAGGGGCCATCAGAATGCAGTATTGGCTGGAATGATGTATTCTATTGATAAGTGCGATATGATTATATCAATTGACTGCGATGGACAGGATGATATAAATGCAATGAATGAAATGATAGAAGAATATCAGAATGGTTGTGAGATTGTATATGGTGTCAGAAGTAAGAGAGATACAGATACAGTATTTAAGAGAGCAACTGCACAGGGATTTTATAAGTTCCTTAAATGGATGGGCGTAGAAACTGTATACAATCATGCTGATTACAGACTTGTATCGAATAGAGTTCTTAAAGAATTTAAGAATTTTAAAGAGGTAAATATTTTCTTAAGAGGAATGTTCCCATTAGTAGGGTTTAAAAGTACAAGTGTATTTTATGAAAGAAATGAAAGAATTGCAGGAGACAGTCATTATCCGTTATCAAAGATGTTGGCATTAGCGATTGATGGAATAACAAGTCTTTCAATTAAGCCAATCAGATTAATAACGTCGCTTGGAATGTTCGTTTCAATAATAAGTTTTATTGGAGTAATATGGACGTTGATTGTACATTTCATAGGTAATGGCGTTGCAGGATGGGCAAGTATGACAAGCATAATATGTTTTTTAGGCGGTGTACAGCTTATAAGTGTGGGAATTCTTGGCGAATATATAGGAAAGATATATATGGAAGTTAAGGCAAGACCAAGATATATAATTAGTGAGACAACAGAAGAAGATAAATGATGAAATAACAACCTTTTTGTCTAAGGGAAGGAGAAAATGTAACAATATACAGATTCTCAACATAAATTCTCTATGACAGGAAGGTTGTTATAATTTTGTCACTATGATATAATTGTAGGCGATTTTATCGTGGATATTATTACTCAAATTTAGGAGAGTTATATGTTAAATAATGAAAAAATAAGCATAATGACAAAATTAGCATTATATGAACAGAAGAATGCTAAATCAGAGATAAAATATAGTAAATATTATAGAAGCGACTATTTGGCAATTAAGATGATTAAATCATTTGTTGCCGTAACGATTGCCTATGCACTGATGTTGGCTTTATGGCTTATGTTTAGTGCTGATGCATTTATTGGAAGATTAAAGACAACGAATTCATTTATGGCAGTAGTGATTTTAATTGTAATGTTTTATATTTTAATTACGGTTGTATATATGATATTTACATATATTTATTATTCAAAGAAATTTTCTGCCATTAGAGAGAATCTTAATAAATATAATGGAGAATTAAAAGTATTACATAAGATTCAGGAAGAAGAATATGACGCTATTATAAATAGCATGGAAGAGAGAGGTGAGGAATAGTGACAGGTTTTTTAGTTTTAAAGGATAAGATAGTAAATTTTTATAATGAACATGGAGCTTTGGTAAGACCTGTTATTAAGTTCTTAGTTACATTTGTTGCCTTTACTCTTATAAATAGTCATATAGGATATTTAGAGATACTAGATAACCGGCTTATGTTGTTAGTGGCAGCAATAGTACTTTCATTTGTACCATGGTCATTAATTGTAGTTGTATTTTCAGGTATGGTGATTGTTAATTTGTATGCTTTGACGTTAGAAATTGCAGCGGTAGTATTGGTATTAATGATAATAATGTTCTTATTATTTTTTAGATTTTCATCAAGAGATGGGATATTTATATTACTTATACCTATAGCATTCTACCTGAGAGTTCCATATGTCATACCTATTGTGGCAGGATTAATGTGTTCGCCTGCATCAATAGTATCAGTATCATTTGGAACAATAGTTTATTATATTTTAAATGTAGTTGAAACAAATGAAACAGCGATAAGTAATATATCGTCCGATAAAGCTTCTACAGCAGGAATCGGAACAGTAGTTTCTATGATAACAGGAAATAAAGAAATGATATTAACTGTTGTTGTTTTTGCTATAGTATTATTAATTGTTTATGAGATTAGAAGAAAGTCAATTGACCACGCTTGGATGAAAGCAATATTAATAGGTGGAACAGTTGAATTTGTAGCGTTACTTGTAGGAAGTTTAATATTAAACACAAAAGTTTCAATATTATGGCTTGTTATAGGAACAGCCTTGTCATTGGTAATCGCAGTTATTTTACAATTCTTTGTATTTTCTGTGGATTATACAAGAGTTGAACATACACAGTTTGAAGATGATGAGTATTATTATTACGTAAAAGCAGTTCCTAAGCTTAATGTTGCGGAACCGGAGATGAATGTAAAACGTATTAATGCCCAAAGACAACACAATAAAAATAAAATTAAGAAAAAGAGCAATAAAAATTAACATTTGTACGTTAATGTAATGAGAGAGGAGTGATAAAATGAGCATATTAAAAGAATATTTAGGAATTTTTTCTGACAAATATTTGACAATGCCTAAGATTTATGCAAGTGATATTGTGGAAATATTTATTATTGCTGTTCTTGTATATTACATTATGATATGGTTCCAAAGAAGCAGGGCATGGACTTTGTTTAAGGGAATTATAGTTATTGTACTGTTTATGTTTGCGGCAGTACTGTTTAACCTTACGACCATATTATGGATAGCAGATAAGACGTTAAGTGTTGGAATTATAGCAATTATAATCATTTTCCAGCCTGAACTTAGAAAGGCATTAGAGGAATTAGGTAAGAAAAATGTCATTTCCAGATATTTTAAATTTGGAAGTAATACAGGCGGTGATAGATTTAGTGACAGATCAATTGAAGAAATTGTGAGAGCTACAGTCGACCTTGCTAAAGTAAAAACAGGAGCCTTAATTGTAATTGCAAAAGAGCAGGATTTGACTGAATACGAGGAAACAGGAATAAGACTTGATGCAGATATAAGCAGACAGTTGTTCATTAATATATTTGAAAAGAATACTCCGCTTCATGATGGAGCAGTAATTATTGATGGTGATAAAATCACAGCAGCTACTTGTTATCTGCCTTTGTCAAACAGCACATCTTTGAGTAAAGATTTAGGTACAAGACACAGAGCCGGAGTTGGTATCAGTGAAGTATCTGACAGTGTTGTTGTAATTGTATCTGAAGAAACAGGAAGTATTTCTATTGCAAGAGATGGAAAACTTATTCGATATGCAGATGCAGCAACTTTGAAAAATGAACTTAAAAAAGTTCAGGCGAAGGAAGAAGTAAAGAGCAAAAAGAAGAAAGGGTGGAGGCGCAATGAAGTCAGTGACGAAAAAACTGAGAGAATCAATAACAAATAATATTATGTTAAAAATTGCGGCTGTTTTTATCGCGGCACTTATATGGCTTGCCGTTGTAAACTTAAGTGACCCGACTAAAACAATAACAATATATGGAATCCCAATAAATTTGACAGATGAGGAAGCCATTACAGACCAGAATAAAGTATATAAAGTTGACCAGAGATTAACATTAAATGTTACTATAACCGGAAAGAGATCCGTAATTTCAGAGTTGAGTTCAGATGATTTTACGGCTGTTGCACCATTAGATGAAATTTCAGTTGCCAATTCAGTTCAGGTAGAAGTTTCAGCTAATAAGAAAAATGTAGAAAATAAGATTTCAATTGTTAATCAGTCAGTAAAAGCAGTTTCAGTAGATGTTGAAGATTTAGTGGACGAGCAGTATCCTGTGGAAGTAGAAATTACAGGAGAACTTGCAAAGGGATATTATTTAGGAGGGTATAGCAACTCAAGAAATAATATTATTGTAACGGCACCGGAATCAGTACAGCATAAGATTGACAAAGCAAAAGTTATCGTAGATGTTTCTAATGCAAGCCAGAGTTTTGAAGAAAAATATAAAATTAAATTATATGATGAAAATGGAAATACAATTAAAAACACTAATGTAACTAAGAACTATAATAAGACAAAAGTAAGTATTGAAGTATTAAAGGGAAATACAATTCCTGTAGATGTTGAATATAGTGGTAAACCGGCAAAGGGATATGAAGTTACAGGGGTAGAATTTGAACCACAAAAAGTTACGCTTGTTGGTAAGCACAGTCTGATAGATTCACTAGAATCAATCAAAGTTCCGAAAGAGGATATCTCTGTTGATGGAGCAAAAGATACGGTTAACGTCGAAGTAAATCTTAATAAGTATTTACCGGATGGTGTAAGTGTGTCAGATTCGGCAAATGCTATTGCAACAATAACAGTTAAAGTTGAAAAGTTGGAAACAAAAAAATTTCAAATAAACAAAAGTGACATATCATTACAGAATATTGAAAGCGGATATATTGCAGAAATTTCCAGTGACTCAATTAGTGTATCGCTTACAGGGCTTAAGTCTGAACTTGATAAAGTTACACCAGATGATATTAAAGCAGTTGTAAATTTAAAAGGTATTAATTCAAATAAAACAGTTGATGTTTCTTTGACGGTACCTAATAATACAACATTAAAGAACAAAGTGTCTGTAAAGGTAAAAGTTACGAAGAAGTAAATGGAGGACTTGATTATGAGTACTATATTAGTAACCGGAGGAGCAGGATTTATTGGAAGTCATACATGTGTTGAATTATTAAATTCAGGATATGATGTAGTTGTTTTAGATAATTTGTCTAACTCATCAGAAGAATCCTTAAGAAGAGTTCAGAAGATTACAGGAAAAAGCCTGAAATTTTATGAAGGAGATATTGCTGACAAAGAATTAGTAGGTAAGATTTTAGATGAAAATAAGATTTTTGCAGTAATTCATTTTGCAGGATTAAAGGCAGTAGGAGAATCTGTTGCAAAACCATTAGAATATTACAGAAATAATATTTCAGGTACATTAGATATGTGCGATGTGATGAGAAACAAAGGGGTAAAGAATATTGTATTCAGTTCATCAGCTACAGTATACGGTGACCCGGCTACAGTACCTATTACTGAAGATTTCCCACTTTCAGCAACAAATCCATACGGAAGAACAAAACTTATGCAGGAAGAAATCTTTAGAGATTTCTATGTTGCTGACAAAGAATGGAACATTCTTTTATTAAGATATTTCAATCCAATTGGAGCACATAAGAGTGGAGAAATTGGAGAAGATCCTAACGGAATTCCAAACAACCTTATGCCATACATTGCAAAGGTGGCAACAGGTCAGCTTCCAAAGGTAAACGTATTTGGCAATGATTATCCTACAAAAGATGGTACGGGCGTAAGAGATTATATTCATGTAGTTGATTTGGCAAAGGGACATGTAAAGGCAATTCAGAAATTAGAAAAATGTCCTGATATAGGTGTTAAGGCATATAATTTAGGAACAGGAATCGGATATAGTGTATTAGATGTTATTGAGAACTTCAGCAAGGCCTGTGGAAAACAGATTCCTTACGAAATAACAGAAAGAAGACCTGGAGATATTGCAGAATGTTATGCAAATGCATCCCTTGCAAAAGAAGAGTTAGGCTGGGAAGCAGAATATGGAATCAAGGAAATGTGTGAAGATACATGGAATTGGCAAAAGAAAAACCCTAATGGATATAAGGGAGTATAATATTGGAGAATACAAATGAGTTCAAAAAATAAAACAAAGCAGCAGAAGTTAAGGTCTTTATCAAGATTAAAGAAGGTCCTGATATTTTTTGAAGTACTGTTTGCAGTATGTGTTATTTTAATGGGCACGGTAATGTTTGTGCCAGCTGTAAAAGGAGCAATTGTTGAAGGACTTACAAAAACACCGGTAGGACAAAATATAATAAAATTGTTCGGAAGCAAATCTTATGATAAAAGTGTATTTGATGGTGATTTTAACAAGAATCAAGTAGAAACAAATAATCTTCAATACAATTATTCTGAAGAATATACTAATTTTATTTTATTTGGAATTGATTCACGAACAAGTCAGTTTGATGAGGGTACAAACAGTGATTCAATGGTAATTGTAAGTGTTCACAATACTACAGGTGAAGTAAAGATGGTGTCTATTTATAGAGATACATTTTTGAGAATATATAATAGCGATGGAACATATAAATATTTCAAAGTAAATTCAGCATATTCAGTTGGTGGTGCTGAAGGAGCTATTAATACTTTAAATAAAAATTTGGATTTACAGCTTACAGATTACGTTACTGTTAATTTTGCTGGTGTAGCAAAGATAATAGATACTCTTGGTGGAATTAAAGTTAATCTTACAGATGATGAGGTTAATCAGCTTAATCATCATATGAAGAGTACAATCAGTACTACAGGAGAATATGCAAAGCCTATAGCCAAAAGTGGAAAGAACATAAAGCTGAATGGTATTCAGGCCACTACATATTGTAGAATCCGTAAGGCAACATTTTATGATCCGGACACTGGTAAAGCCATAAGGGATGACTTTGGAAGAGCTGCACGTCAGCGTTCTGTTATTATGAAATTAGTAGACAGAGCTAAAAAAGCAAGTGTAAGTGAACTTCAGCAGATGATAAACACTGTTTTAGATGGAAATACAAAGAAAGAAAAGATAATTTCTACAAGTTTTGATTTTGATCAGATAGTAGGAATGTTACCAATCATTTTTGATTTTTCATTGAGTGGAAGTGAAGGATTCCCATCAGAACTTACAACAGGAACAATAGATAATACAAGTTATGTTTTACCGCAGGGGTTAAGCCAGAATGTAACAGCATTGCATGAATTCCTTTATGGAGAAGAAAATTATCAGCCAACTTCAACTGTTGAAGAAATAGACAGTAGTATTGTCAGCCAGACAGGTGTTTCTTCAAGTTCTACAGGTTATAATCCTACAGAGATGGGTGGAACAAGTACAGATGAAGAGGAATCGCAGACAGAAGAGTATTATGATTACGATGATGGTGGCGATACAGAATTTCATTAAAGAAATATAAAAAATAGCTGAGAAGTATTTTAGAGAGCAAATGTGTAACTATTTAC
This sequence comes from Eubacterium sp. LMAG:50, assembly GCF_008680265.1. Lineage (NCBI taxonomy): Bacteria > Bacillati > Bacillota > Clostridia > Eubacteriales > Eubacteriaceae > Eubacterium > Eubacterium sp. LMAG:50. Next base: position 50,214 of record NZ_NALP01000005.1, read on the forward strand.
TTTTCGGCTATTTTTATGAGCAAGCCCATGTGGCTTAGACTTTTAGACTTTGGTATCAAAAATTGCTGTGATTTCAAAACTTTTTAACAAAGGGAACACAAAAACATCACAAATTAAAACTAAACTGTTACTTGTAATAAAGATAGACGTTACAAAGAATGTGTACAGAAAGGGGAAAGCAATATGTACGATGAAGAAAATAATGTTAACAGCAACCAGACAGAGGAAACTGTAAACGATAATCAAAATAGTAACAATGAAACAAATGGTAACGTAAACGGAAATAGTGAACAAAGTGGCTCATATTATAATAGTGGCAACACAAACAACAATGGTCAGGGTTCATATTACAATAGTGGAAATAATTCATATTATAATCAGAGTAATAATTCGAACAACGGATATGATAATTCAAATTCAGGATATAACAATTACAATAATGGTTATAATAACTATAATGATAACAACAAAAAGCCAAAAAAGAATAAGACTGCAATTTTAATTTCATGTATAGCAGGTGTGGTTGTTGTTTTAGCTGTAGGAGTTTCGTTAATAACAGGTTCTATTGCTGGAAAAGGTAATAATACAAATAACATTTTATCATCAGATAACAGCAGCAAAAAGACAACAACAGCAGATAATAAAGATATTCCTAGTGTCGGCTCAACAGATGTTATTGAAGATACAAATTCAGGCTCAGATGGAAAAGTTGTAATAACAGATGTATCTGATGTTGTTTCAGACGTTATGAATTCAGTTGTAGCTATTACAAATACTACATTAGTTCAATCAAATTATTATGATAATTTTAGTTATTTCTATGGTTATGGTTTTGGAAATAATGATGGAAATAACAATGGACAGTCATATGAAGAACAGTCAGCAGGTTCAGGAATTATCGTAGAACAGACAGACACAGAATTGCTTGTAGTTACAAATAACCACGTAGTAGAGGGTGCAGATTCATTATCAATTCAGTTTGTAGATGGTGAATCAGTTGAAGGTAGTGTAAAAGGTACAGATACAAAGGCAGATGTTGCTGTAGTAGCAATTAAATTATCAGATATTAAGGAATCAACTTTAAAAACAATTAAGAAAGCAACACTTGGGAATTCAGATGAAGTAACAGTAGGTGAAGGTGTAATTGCAATTGGTAATGCATTAGGCTATGGTCAGTCAGTTACATCAGGAATTATTAGTGCAAAAGATAGAGAAGTAACATTTGATAATAACAATACAATGAAATTACTTCAGACAGATGCGGCAATTAATGGTGGTAACAGTGGTGGAGCTTTAATTAATGCAAAAGGTGAAGTAATCGGAATTAACGTAGCTAAATATTCATCAAGTTCTACATCTTCATCAGCAAGCGTAGAAGGAATGGGATTTGCAATTCCAATTTCATCAGTAACAGATATTATTAATAATTTGGAACAGAGAGAAACAAGAACAAAGGTTTCATCAGATGAAAAAGGATATCTTGGAATCCAGGGATATATTGTAACATCTGATGCAGTAGAACAGTATTCAATGCCGGAAGGTGTTTATGTATACGCAGTAACAGACGGTGCGGCAGCAGCAAAAGCCGGAATCGTAGCAACAGATGTAATCATAGGATTTGACGGTCAGACAGTAAATTCAATGGATGATTTACAGAGTATATTGGAATACTATAAAGCTGGAGAAACAGTTACTGTAAAAGTCGCATACAGAGACGGAAGAGATTATAAAGAAAAAGATGTAAGCTTAACATTAAGTTCTTCAAGCGAAGCAGGAGCAAATGAACAGACAACAAAATAATATATAGACTATAAAGAGTGAATAAGAAGCCTATAGATTTGTTTTAAAACAATTCTATGGGCTTTTTGGTGTCGTTTATTCAAAGAAATTGCCATAGCATATGGTTTTGTGATAATATGTTACAAGATTTAAAAGAATCAGATATATAATGCCTGAGTCAAAAGGGCTAACCCCACATGAACTTGCTCATAAGTGGGTGAAAGACCTTAGGACCCGCGCCAATATGAGCAAAAAGCGGGAAGACTATCCCACGATATGCGAATGTTGGGTAGAATCAAAGTTGGGGTGCCCCTGAAATTATATAAAGTACTATGGTGATAACTGAAAGGAAAACAGCATGGATAAAGAATTTGAAACAAAAGAAGATATGAATATAAAAGAAAACAAAGAAATCATTAATGATAAAGAAACGACAGATGAATCATTAGACAATACTAATGAAACAAAAAAAGACTATATAAAAAAAGAAGACACAACTTCAACAGACAAAGATGATAATGAAGATGAATATGAAAAAATTTGTTATGTCTGCAGAAGACCTGAGAGCCGTGCAGGAAAGATGGTATCAATGCCGGGAAACATCTATGTATGTACAGATTGTTTGCAGAGAAGTTTTGATACAATGAATGATGGATTAGCAGGATTCCCGGGATTTGGCGGATTAAATGGTATGAATGTGAACATAAGTGAAGAGGATTTGGAAAAATTATTAAAAATGCCTAATGTAAGAATGGTTACAAGTGATGATTTTAATAGAGAAATTCCAAAAAATCAGAAATTAAAGAAAAAGAAAAAAACAGAAGAAAAAGAAGTTAAGACTATAGATTTGGCAAATTTGCCTGCTCCACATAAAATTAAAGAGCAGTTAGACGAATATGTGGTAGGTCAGGACTATGCTAAAAAAGTAATGTCAGTAGGTGTTTATAATCACTATAAGAGAGTTGCTAACACGATACAGGATGATGTTGAAATTGAAAAGTCAAACATGCTTATGATAGGACCTACAGGTTGTGGTAAAACATTTCTTGTAAAGACATTGGCAAAAATATTAGATGTGCCTTTGGCAATCGCAGATGCAACATCATTAACTGAGGCAGGATATATTGGTGATGATATAGAAAGTGTACTTTCTAAATTGTTGGCAGCAGCAGATAATGATGTAGAAAGAGCTGAGACAGGAATTGTATTTATTGATGAAATTGACAAATTAGCAAAGAAACAGAATTCAACAAATAGAGATGTAAGCGGAGAATCTGTTCAGCAGGGATTGTTAAAATTGCTAGAAGGCAGTGAAGTTGAGGTGCCGGTTGGAGCAACAAGTAAAAATGCAATGGTGCCTTTAGCAACAGTAAACACAAAGAATATATTATTTATATGTGGCGGTGCATTTCCGGGATTGGAAGATATTATTAAGGAACGTCTTAACAAGCAGGCAACAATAGGTTTTATGTCTGATTTGAAAGACAAATATGATAAAGATGCTAAAATATTATCTAAAGTAATAAATGAAGATTTGAGAAAATTTGGTATGATACCGGAATTCATTGGACGTCTTCCAATAATATTTACATTGGAAGGTTTGACAGAAGAAATGCTTGTAAAAATACTTACAGAGCCAAAAAATGCTATAATTAAACAGTACAAAAAGTTGCTGGCTATAGATGAAGTAGATTTAAGATTTACAGAAGATGCATTAAAAGAAATAGCTGCAAGAGCGATAAATAAAAATACAGGAGCAAGAGCTTTGCGGTCTATTATTGAGGACTTCATGCTAGACATTATGTACGAAATTCCAAAAGATGATAATATTGGAACAGTTACTGTGACAAAGGAATGCATAGAAAAGAAAGGTGCTCCTATAATTGGATTCAGAGGATAGGAATTACTTGAACAAAATGATTAGATTTTAGTCTGACTAATGATAAAGTCGTTTTATTAACGAACGAATTACCTAAATGATAAATTTATAGGCATAATATTAAAATGATTTATTTTATTAAGTTTATTTTAATAATTATGAAATAAAAATAAATGTTTGATAGTTTATTATATGATGGGTAGGATTGTGAGAGTGTAAATTTAGAACAATCTGCAACCCATATGTTAATATAAGCAAAACATAGGGACATGAGAGAAAAACGGTAGGAGATGTTATTGTGAAAAATATATATTCTGTTTTTAAAAACATAATAAATGGTCAGGATAGCTTAGAATGGGCGTTAGATTTAAATGATGATGATTTAAATGACAAAGAAAATGAAAGAAAAGAAGAAGTATTTAAAGTAATTAAATCAGACATAGAAAAACTTCCTAACAGGGGAATAAAAGGGAAACCATTAGTTTCCATAATAATTGTCAATAGAGAAACTGAAAAACTTGAAGAACTAATAGAATCTTTGCAAAAATGCAAATTTTATGACAATTATGAAATTATTATCGTTGATGCATTATCAGATGGACATTTGACAGAATGTGTTGAAAAATGGAAAAAGAAAATGGCCCTAACAGTTGTTAATAATAAAAAGAAAATAACAACTTCTATGATGAATAATGCCGGCGTAAAGAAAGCAAAGGGTGAATACTTTGTATTTCTTGATAATAATGTAATTGTTTCAGACAGATGGCTAGATGAATTGCTATATGCTTATCAGAATTTACCGCAGGCAGGTATTGTGTCGGGAAGATTAATATATCCTGCAATGCCAAAAGATAATAAAAATAGTGGCAATAGTTTCTGTATTCAAAGTACAGGAATAGAAATTAAAGGCTCAATTTTTGAAGATGCATATTTTATGCAACCATTTGATGTGGATAATAAAAAAGAAATATGTGAAGCGGATAAAGAAATAAAAGAGAGAGCAGCAGTGTCAGGGGCGATGATGTTAGTGAGCAGAGAAGTGTTCAATGAAATCGGACCTTTTGACAGAAAATATAATTTAGGCTACGAAAGTACAGATTTATGCCTTCATGGATTTTACAAAGGGTATAAGAATTATTATATTCCTACATCTAATGCTTTTTTCTGTGATACGGAAAATAAGTTGTATGATGATGAAACAAAGGACTTAAAGCGTATAAGAAAGAATGTAAAGGTATTTAAATGCGTATGGCAGAGCTATTTGCTAAGACAGGTTATTAAGGATAAAATAGAAGAAAATAATATTTTTACAAAAAATCCATTAAAGATTACAATAATAGAACCTGAAAATGATGAAAAGTGTAGAGATTTAGGCGAATCATTAAGTGATAAAGGTTATGATGTAGAATATTTAGAAGCAGAGAAATTACCTCATGCAGTAGGAATCTATACTGATGTCATTGTAGATGGAACAAATAATACAGAGAGCTCTGATTATACAGATACAAGAGATAGTGTTATAATAGTTCCTATAGAAAAATTTGATAAATTAGATGTTGATAAATTTAAGGATTTAGTATATGAAATTAATGATTATGTTGATCCAAAGGGAATAGACATATGTGGATCAATGCCAAATACAGAAGCGATTTATAATTGGGGAGATTATCATTATGCATTAGCACTTGCTAAATCTTTAGAGAAACTCGGTTATCATTGCACTGTTAAGACAAGAGATGAATGGTATGAGAGAAGTCGTAATGCGTATTCAATTGTTCTTAGAGGAAAATATGCATGCTATCCTAAGATAGAACAGAAGTATTCAATTATGTGGAATATTTCACACCCTGACAGAGTAAAAGTAGAAGAGTATAATTGTTTTGATATGGTTTATGTAGCTTCTGATGTAATTGAAAAACAGTTAAAGGAAAAAATAAAAGTTCCGGTAAAAACACTTATGCAGTGTACTGATCCGGAAGTTATGACTAATGTTAATGAAGAGGCAGAAAAGAAATACCAGCTTTTATTTGTTGGAAATTCAAGAAATGTATTTAGAACAATACTTAAAGATTTACTTCCTACAGAACATAAACTTACAGTTTATGGAGATGGATGGGATGAATTTCCTGTTAAAGATTATGTAGAAGCGAAGTATATGCCTAATGAGCAGGTTGGACAGGCTTATCACGATGCAAAAATATTATTAAATGACCATTGGGATGACATGAAGGATAATGGTATAATATCTAATCGTATATTTGATGCATTGGCAGCAGGGGCATTTATAATTAGTGATGATATGCCACAACTTCATAAATACTTTGAAGGTTGTCTGGTGACTTATAGAGACAGGGAAGATTTGAAAAATAAGATTGATTATTATTTGACTCATGAAGATGAGAGAAAAGAAATTGTAGGGAAAGGTAAAAAGATTGTATTAAGAAATCATACATTTGATGCGAGAGCAAAAGAAATCAGTTATGATTTGGAAAATAAAAAGGAGTAGGATTTTGAGTAAAATAGCAATAGCCGGAACAGGATATGTAGGATTATCAAATGCAGTTTTGTTAGCACAACATAATGACGTAGTGGCTGTAGATGTGATTGAAGAAAAAGTTAATATGATTAATAATAAGAAATCGCCTATTGTAGATAAAGAAATTCAGGAATTCCTTACAGAAAAGAAATTAAATTTAAAAGCTACACTAGATGGTGAAAACGCTTATAAAGATGCTGAATTTGTCATTGTGTCAACACCTACAAATTATGACCCGGATAAAAATTATTTTGATACTTCATCAGTTGAACAGGTAATTGAACTCGTTCTTAAAGTAAATAAAGATGCTATAATTGTAATTAAATCAACAGTGCCTGTAGGATATACAGAGAGTGTCAGAAAAAAATATGATACGGAAAATATAATTTTTTCACCGGAATTTTTGCGTGAAGGAAGAGCATTATATGACAATTTGTATCCTTCAAGAATAATAGTTGGTGCACCTGATGATAATGAAAAAATAAAACAAGCTGCACACACATTTGCAAAACTTCTTGTGGAAGGAGCATTAAAGGAAAATATAGACGTTTTGTTTACAAAACCTACAGAAGCAGAGGCTGTTAAATTATTTGCTAACACATATTTAGCACTTAGAGTATCATTCTTTAATGAACTTGATACTTATGCTGAGGTTAGGGGACTTGACACAAAACAAATTATAGAGGGAATCGGACTTGACCCAAGAATCGGAAATTATTATAACAATCCGTCATTTGGATATGGTGGATATTGTCTGCCAAAAGATACAAAACAGCTTTTGGCAAATTATGAGAATGTCCCTAATAACATTATTGGAGCAATAGTAGAAGCAAATAACACAAGGAAAGATTTTATTGCAGAACAAATACTTAAAAAAGCAGGATTTCCACAGAACCAGAATGGCGTTGTAGGAATTTACAGGTTGACAATGAAGGCAAATTCTGATAATTTCAGACAGTCATCTATTCAAGGTGTTATGAAACGAATAAAGGCAAAAGGACTTAAAGTCGTTATATATGAACCTACGCTAAAAGAAGAAACATTCTTTAACAGTGAGGTAATAAAAGACGTTAATGAATTTAAAGAAAAATGTGACGTTATAGTTGCAAATAGATTTAATAATGATCTTGAGGATGTTTTAGATAAGGTTTATACAAGAGATTTGTATTTCAGAGATTAAGTGGTAGTATTTAAATTAAAGGAGAAAGATGCATGAAGAAATTGGTAATTATTCCTGCATATAATGAAAAGGACAGTATTGTAAATACTGTAAAAGATATTAAAGACAATGCACAGGGTTTTGATTATATTGTTGTAAATGATTGCTCAACAGATAATACTTATGATGTATGTGTAGAGAATGGATTAAAGGTAATTAATCTTCCATTGAATTTGGGAATTGGTGGAGCTGTACAGACCGGATATTTATATGCGTTTCAGAATGGATATGATATAGCAGTACAGTTTGATGGAGATGGACAACATGATGCAGCATACCTAAATGAGATGGCAGATTATCTTGTGAAAAATGAATGTGATATGGTAATCGGTTCAAGATTTATTGAAAAAGAAGGATTTCAGTCATCGTTTATCAGAAGAGTAGGAATAAAATATTTCACATTTTTAATTCATTTGCTTACAGGAAAGACAATAACAGACCCTACTTCAGGTATGAGAATGTGTAACAGAAGAACAATTGAAATGTTTGCCAAAGAATATCCTATAGATTATCCGGAACCGGAAAGTACGGTTCGTCTTATAAGACATAAGAGAAAGATTGAAGAAGTTCCGGTAATTATGAGAGAGAGAGCAGAAGGCGTTTCATCACTTTCATCAGTTAGACATTCGGTATACTATATGATAAAAGTATCCATAGCAATTTTGGTTGAGAAGTGGAGGTAGAATATGACAATTCGTTTACAGATTGTAATGACAGTAGTATTTTTATTGTTGTTTTGCATTATATATAATATGGTCAGAAAGAGAAAACTTGATTTAAAATTATCATTGCCATGGTTTATTGTGTTAATAGGACTTATAATTTTAGTCTGGATTCCTGATGCAATAGCAAAAATATCAGATTTAATGGGAGTATATTCTCCTGTAAATATGATTTTCTTATGTGGATTTGTATTTGCATTAATTTTAATATTTGTACTTACAACAACAGTTTCAAGATTAGCTGTTCGAGTAAGAAAGTTAACACAGATGGTAGGAATATTAAATAAAAAATTAGATTCAATAGAAAAAAATGAATTAAAATAATAAATAAAATTAATCACAATAAAAAGAATTCGTGTTGGTATATGCTGATGTGAATTCTTTTTTTCTTTCCGCCAAGTGTGAAAGAAGAAATTGTTTCTTGCCAGGCATGGGAAATCAAAGTTTATAACCGAACGGTGAGTGTGGTCACTATCTGATATTTTTTTATTGAGCAAAAATAAAAAATAGCTTTTGTGAAATATACAATAGATTGAATTTTAAAGAGAAAATAATCATATACTTTATAAAATAATATTGGAGAGGAAGATGACCAAAGCCATTAGGCAATGGCATCAGAAAATATGATGAGTGAATGTGCGGAAAGAATTATATCGGAAGATTATGCTGATTTTATAATAGAGATTGGATTTAGGGAAAATGAAGCACGGCAGGAATATAAAGATTTGTGCATACAGGATATAGGGTATAAATTTTCCGCCATATATTATCCATTATCTGAAATAAATCCGATAAGTGTGGGTGAGGATACATATATTGCAATTCCCAAACTTTTTGGACTTATGGATACGTCTGCAGTCGAAGCAACGGGAGCATTGCGACTGCAAAGAGTAAGAGGCACATCTTTAACAGGAAATGGTGTAATAGTTGGTTTTATAGATACCGGAATTGATTATACAAATGACATATTTAAAAATGTTACGGGTAGGACGAGAATTTTATCTATATGGGATCAAAGTGATCAGAGTGGAACTCACCCGCAAGGAATAGAATTTGGGAGTGAGTATACAAGGGAAGATATTGACAGGGCATTGCAAAGTGAAAATCCGTATTCGATTGTTCCAACTAAAGATACACAGGGGCACGGAACATTTATGGCAGGAGTGGCATGTGGAAGTGAGGATGTGGAAAATAATTTTATTGGTGCAGCAAATGAAAGTCAGATTGCGGTTGTAAAATTAAAAAAGGCAAAGAAATATCTTAGGGATTTCTATCTCATAGAGGAAAATGTTCAGGATGTATATCAGGAAAATGATATTATGCAGGCAGTGACATATTTGAGAAATCTGTCAAGAAGAGAAAGCAAACCACTTGTTTTGGTTTTAGGTTTAGGTACAGGAAGTGGTCAAAGGTCCGGAGGTTCAGCTTTATCCCAACAATTAAATGATTTGGGTGAAATGATTGGATGTTGCGTAGTTACTTGCGCAGGAAATGAAGGAAATGCAAGACTTCATTATAAAGGCAGCGTGTTAAATAAAGAATATGAAGATGTAGAACTTAGGGTGGGCGAAGGAACAAATGGATTTACAATGGAACTTTGGGGAAATTCACCGGATATAATATCGGTTGCTTTTATTTCGCCTTCGGGAGAAATGATATCAAGGATTCCGGCAAGAGTAGGGCAAAGTGATACGGTAGAATTTTTGCTTGAAAAAAGTAAAATAGATATCAGTTATAGTCTTGTTGAAGCAGGCGGTGGTGTTGAACTAATATTTATGAGATTTATAGACCCTACGCCCGGAGTGTGGATAATCAGGGTATATGGAAATAATATATTAGAAGGTGATTACAATATCTGGCTTCCCATAAAGCAATTTATAGACAAAGAAACATATTTCTTAAAACCAAATCCTGATATAACTTTGACAGTTCCTTCGACAACTCAGGCTACAATAACGGTAGCGGCATATGATAATATGACAAATGCGTTATTTACAGATTCAAGCAGAGGTTTTACCAGAACAAATGAAATTAAGCCGGATATTACTGCGCCTGGTGTAAATGTCTATGGACCCGGAATAAACAATAATTATGTGCGAAAGTCAGGAACATCGGTTGCAGCAGCTTTAGTTGCAGGAAACTGTGCACAACTTATGCAGTGGGGAATAGTGGAAAAAAATGAAACTCAAATGAAAACAAATTATATAAAAAACTTTTTAATAAGAGGGGCAATAAGGGATAGAAACATAGTTTATCCATCTAAAGAATGGGGATATGGTAAAGTAAATGTATATGAAGCCTTTAGCATACTTAGAAATAAATAATAAAGTGTACTAATTCTCATCACCCATAGAATAAAGTGTACTAACTGTTCTCTCCCATTGATTTTTTTATAAATATATATTAAAATAAAGCAGTTAAAGACATAGCACATTGTGCCAGAATTTACATTAGTGAAGGAGAGAACGATGAAATTATCAAAATTAGTTGGCGACAGATTTAAAGAAAGACCTGCAAATTGTCAGATTGACAGTCATGCACTTATGGTTAGAGGAGGCTATATTAAAAATGTAGCAAATGGAATTTATTCACAGTTTCCGCCGATGAAGAGAATTTCACAGAAAATAGAAGCAATTATCAGAGACGAAATGGATAAGATTGATGGACAGGAAGTTTTATTCCCTGTTGCATTACCGGGTAGTCTTTGGGAAGAATCAGGAAGATATGAAAGTGTAGGTTCAGAACTCTTAAGATTTACAGACAGAACAGGAAGTAAGATGGTTCTTGGAATGACACACGAAGAAGCATCAGTTCAGTTAGTAAGAGAATACGCTAACAGTTATGCAAAATATCCATTTATGATTTATCAGATACAGACAAAATTCCGTGATGAGGCAAGACCTAGAGCAGGACTTATCCGTGTACGTGAATTTACAATGAAAGATGCATATTCATTTCATACATCACAGGAGGATTTGGAACAGTACTATCACAAGTGCTATGATGCATACTGCAGAATTTTTGCAAGATGCGGAATTCCTGAAGTAGCAGTTGTAAAATCTGATTCAGGTATGATGGGTGGAAATATTTCTCATGAATATATGCTTCTTACACCGGCAGGGGAAGATTCAATAGCAATTTGTCCTGAATGTGGATACAGTGCAAATGTAGAAGCAGCAGAATCAATTGTAGAAAATGAAAACAAACTTCCAAAAGAAGAATTGAAGGAAGTTCCAACACCTCATGCAGGAACAATAGAAGAACTTTGTGATTTCTTAAAAATACCTGCAGAAAATACTGCAAAGGCTGTTGTATATCAGAGAAATGAAGATGACACATTTGTTGTTGCGTTTATAAGAGGAGATTTAGATATAAATGAAGCTAAACTTACAAAGGTAGTAGGTTGTGACATTCATCCGGCTGATATTGTTGATGACAGTGTATTAACAGCAGGATTTATCGGACCTGTTGGTATTTCTGATAAAGTAACTGTGTTCTTTGACAGTTCATTAAAAGGAATTGATTATCTTGTAACAGGTGCTAATAAAGTTGACACTCATTATACAGGATTTAATGTTGAAAGAGACTGTGGAGATGTTGAATATTATGATTTGGCAAAAATTGCCGAAGGTGGAATCTGCCCACAGTGTGGAAAGAAAACAATTACAATTTCAAGAGGAATTGAAGTTGGTAATATATTCCAGTTAGGAACAAAGTATTCAAAGGCTATGAACTTTACATATACTGATGAAAATGGAGAAACACAGTATCCTATCATGGGATGCTATGGTATTGGTGTAGGTCGTATGGCAGCTTCAATTTGCGAAGTAAGACATGATGACTTCGGACCAATCTGGCCAATTACAATTGCTCCATGGCAGGTACACATTTGTTGCTTAAGAAGTGATGATGAAGAATGTAAGGCTTATGCAGATAATTTATATGAAACACTTCAGAATAAAGGCATTGAAGTAATATATGATGACAGAAAAGCAAGACCGGGAGCTATGTTCGCAGATGCCGATTTACTCGGAGTTCCTGTACGTGTTGTAGTAAGTCCAAGAAATATGGGAGAAGGTGTTGTAGAAATCTCAACAAGAGATAAGAGCATTCAGCAGAAGACACCTACAGCTGATGCAGTAACAGAGGTTGAAAACATTATTGCACAGTTAAAAGAACAGATTTATTCACATGTAAAATAGCATTGAGAAATGTAACTTGATTGTTAGTAATTAAAAAGGTTAGAATGATGTATAACATCATTTTAACCTTTTTTATATTATAGCTACTATGCTACATTTTACTTTTTTTATTGTGAATTAATATAGTTGATGATACAATAAATTTAAAATAAATGATAAATTGTATTGTGAAAAACATTAATAAATGACTTAATCTCTGAACAGAACCAGATTGATGTATCAGATAGAATCTGACATTTCAATATGATGTTGTTTGGGGATTTTTTTACAGGAGAATGTAATGAAATTCTAATGGTTGAGGAAGGAACAATGATGAATTTTAAAGAAAAATGTGAGCTGTTGACATATCTACAAGAAAAATCATACGTGGAAGATTTTGATGAAAAAGATTATAGTATATTAAGTGAATTATCTTATGATGAAGATGCCTATATTAGAGCTGTTGTTGCAGAAACTCTAGTAGAGTCTAGTGATGAAAAAGGCGAACAGATATTGTTACGATTAACTAAAGACCATGATTGGCTGGTAAGGACAGATGCATGTGATTCATTGTGCATAAGTGAATCTGTTGATACATATAATCTGTTAAAAGAAATTGCAAAGAAAGATACAAGTGGTTTGGTGCGGGGATATGCAATATTGTCATTAGAAAATATTGCAAATAGAATTAATAGGGAAAATGAGTTGATTGAATTTTTGGAAGAAAGGATAATAAAGGAAAAAGTTCAGTTTACAAGAATAAATACATATACTGCTTTATATAAATTGGGACGAGAGAAATATTTGAAAAATTTATTATCTATGTTTAATTCAAAAAAATATGAGAATAGACATTCGGTAGTTGAAAGTTTACATGAAATTTTTGATGATAGCAATAAAAATGAGATTATTACAGCCTTATTAGAGCATAAGAAAGTTGAAACAGCGGGGTCAGTAATTTATAGAATTAATGATATAATTGAGGAAATATTCTTAATTGATTTAAAGGAAAAGTCAGATGAGAAAGGCATTGATGAGAAAGATTTTTGTAGATTGAAAGAGATTTCAGTCGAGGGAAGTTGTAATAATAGAGGTCTCGCTGCTAGAGTATTAGTTAATTCGAATTTGAAAGAAGGAGAAAAAATATTGCAACGATTAGCTCATGATAATGATCTATTTGTGAGAATGGAAGCATGTGATTCATTATGTAATGGTAAATCCTTAAAAACCTATAAATTACTAAAGAATATAGGAGAAAAAGATACAAGTGGTTTGGTACGAGGATATGCAATAGCATCATTGGGAGATGTAGCGATTGAGATAAATCAGCAGCATGATTTAATTGAATTTTTGAAACGTAGATTGTTAAATGAAAAAGTTGAGTTTGCGAGAATATATATATTTAGTGTTTTATATAGTTTAGGTATAGAAGAATATTTAGCGAATTTATTATCAATGTTAAATTCAAAAAGATATCAAAACAGACAGACAGTAGTTGAAAACTTAAGTGAAATTGTAAATGATAGTAATAAAGAAGTGATACGTACAACATTAATTGAACATAAGAAAATTGAGACTAAATGTTCAGTTATTTCTGAAATTAATGAAGTACTTGAACAGATAGAAAGAGATTGGGATGAATAAAACAAGAAGTTATTATTTGGCAACGGTAATCTGTTTTGGTGGTCTTTTCCTGAAAATTTTGAAATTCCATAGCATAAATATAAAAGAATAATGAACTAAAAATAAAAAAGCACTGAAAAACCTTTATTTATTAGGCTTAACAGTGCTTTTTGTTGTCTATGCGTACCACAATCGTACTATTATTGTTGTAATAACTCTAATTTTTCCGCAACTTCGCTTTGTCTGCTGGGGTATAAATGCCCGTATGTGTTTAATGTTGTAGTTACGTTTTCATGTCCCAATCTGTCAGCTATGAGGGTAGGCGAAAAGTTCATGTGTATAAGCAAGGAAGCATGGGAGTGCCTCAAATCGTGTATTCTTATTCTTTTAATACCTGAAAGTTCAGATACTCTTGTTAACTCATTACTTAATTGTTTCGGGCCAAAGAAAAACATATTTTGTTCGGGTTCATAGCCGTATAAATGTTGTGTATAGTCTATTAAATCATTAACCAAAAAGCGCGGTATGGTTATTTTACGCGTACTTTTGCGTGTTTTAGGTGTCTGGGTAATATATTCGCCATTTACACAAACTTTATTCTTATTTACCGTCAAAACGCCGTTTTCGGTGTCTATATCGTTCATGGTAAGGGCGAACATTTCCCCGAACCTTAAGCCGGTATAAAACAATAGTTCATATATGATTTTATACTCCGGTCTATCTTCGCAGCTTATAAAATGTTTATATTCTTCCAACGTCCAGAAGTCTATACCTTCCCCTTTAACTTTTCCAATACTTCCAACCCTTGCAACCGGGTTAAATGGTAAATTGTAATACTTAACTGCAAAATTGAGGATTGCGGACAAAATACCGTTTACATTGTGTTGAGTGCTGGGAGCTAGTCCGCTGTTTATTATTTCGTTCTGCCACTTTCTAATTACAACCGGGGTTATCTCTGATATTGGTATATCGTTGAAATATGGGGCAATTTTATCATTTATAACAGAGGTTTTTACTACTAGTGTAGTAGGTTTTAGCCTTGTTGCACTATCCTCTAAATAGAGCTGTACAAGGTTTTTAAACGTCATTGAACAATTTGCCGTCATTCTGTTTATAAAATCACTTTCCCACGCTTTAGCCTCTCGCTGGGTATTAAATCCCTCTTTCTTCTTTCGCTTCCTGATGCCCTGCCAGTCTGTATAGTAAAAGCTGCAATACCATTTGCCGTTGTTCATTTTGTTTACTGACATAAAAAAATAACCTCTCTTTCTGTATTTTGGGTATACAAAGTAAAGGTTATCTGCTATAATATTTGCGTATATGATAGCATATGATAGCTTTTTCTTAGTAGATAACCTAACCAGTATATGTATGTAAGTAAAAAGTTTAAAAAGTTCCAGTATTGCGAGTACTGGGGCTTTTTTATTTGCATATTTTTTAAAATTTGATATAATATACTTAACAAAAGGGCAAAAAGTTAGATTAAACCTAACCGCCTTGTTATAAAAGTATTATTAAAATAAACGCCTTTACGGACCAAAGCAAAGGGCGTTTATTTTTTTGTCAAATTATAAACTAGCGTAATAACGGTACAAATAACTATTGTATAGGTAAATAAGTCTTGATATGTAACCATAGCCGACCCCCTTTCTAGCGGTC
Source organism: Eubacterium sp. LMAG:50 (assembly GCF_008680265.1). NCBI lineage: Bacteria > Bacillati > Bacillota > Clostridia > Eubacteriales > Eubacteriaceae > Eubacterium > Eubacterium sp. LMAG:50. The sequence continues at coordinate 65,812 of NZ_NALP01000005.1, forward strand.
AGCCATAACGCCCCTTTTGCCCCTCTGGTAAGTATATTATATTTTCAATGTTCGTTCCCGGTATTCGTTCCCGGGAGCAGCTGAACTATTTTTCACGCTTGCTTTTAATAAACTCTATATAGTCTTTTATTTCTTCGGTTTCTTTAGGTGTGAAGTTTTCGCCAGCAAATAAAGCCGAAAAATACTTAATAAGTAAATCATTTTTTGAACGTTCTTTCCTATCTTCCATTAAATCGGAACGTTGGATATTGAAGAACTCACATAATTTATCTATTTTTGACATTCTAGGGGTCATTGTCCCATTGCACCAATTCGATATAGTAGCTTGGCTTACTCCTATATATTCTGCAAGCTCTGCACGTGTGGTGTTAGTTTTATCCATATAATAATTTATATTTTTATAAATAATATCTCTTATTTCTTTTTCTGACATTATATACACATCCTTTTTATTGTAATTACAATTATAAATATATACTTAAACTTAAAAAACGTCAACAAAAAATTAAGTTTAAATTAAAAAAAGTGTTGACATACATATTAAACAACGGTATCATTAACTTAAACTTAAAAAACGTCAATAAAAAATTAAGTTTAAATTAAGAAAGGAGCGACAAAATGAAACTAAGTAAATTAAAAATTGATATTGCAATCGCAAATAGTGGTTACAGTATGCAAGAGCTGGCAAAGCGTGCAGGCGTAAGCCGTCAACGTTGGAATGTCTTAACAAATCAAAAAGAAACACGCCCAGTAAGTGCAGGCAAGATTGCTAGGGCTTTAGGCGTAGACGTAACAGAGTTGTTAGAAGATTAGAAAGGAGCAGAGCAATGGAAAGTTATTTAATTAATGCAAAGGAAACAATGCAGCTGTTGGGAGTGTCTGAGGGCATGGCGTATAAAATCATAGCTCAATGCAACCAAGAGCTGGCAAAAAAGGGATTTATAACCATAAGAGGAAAAGCGCCACGAGTATATTTAATGGAACGTGTCGGAATAGGAGAGGTGAAATAATATGGAATACAAGAACAATAATTTTATTAAATTAAGCAGAACAATACTTGGTTGGGAATGGTACACAGATAAGAACACAAAAACGCTGTTTATACATTGTTTATTAAGAGCAAACTGGAAAAAAGCAAAGTTTAAGGGCGAAACGGTCGAGCGTGGCGAGTTTATAACCAGCTTGCAGAACTTAGCAATAGAGACTGGGCTAACCGTCAAAGAGGTTAGAACAGCATTGAAGCATTTAGAATCAACAGAAGAAATCAAGGTTGAAAAACTAAAATTTGGCAGATTAATAGTTATTGTTAACTATGATTTATACCAAAATAACGGCGTGGGAGAAAACGGTCAGCCATTATAAATGAACCCATAAAAGGGGTTTCTGTAACAGAAACAAACATTAATGTAACAGAAACGCGATAAATGTATACAGAAATTAAAAAAATGTATGCAGAAATCGGAAAAATGCGTGCAGAAATTTAGTTGCAATTATAGAAAATCTATTGTTTTTAGTCCAAAAAACTAAAAAATGTGACTTTTAATAACTTTGTGGGTGGCAAGGTTTTGGCAAGGTTCAAAGCCTTTATTTATCGGTGTTTCAACGGTATGTAAAGATTGTTAGCGACAAGGCTAGGGCAAAAGGGCAAGGTTTTGGGCAAGGTTTTGGGCAAGACTAGGGGCAAGGTTTTGGGCAAGGTAACAACAAGACTAAAACCCTTTGTTTATCGACGTTTCAACGTTTTAATATTTAACTTTGGGCAAGGTTTTGGGCAAGACTTTGGGCAAGGTTTTGGGCAACAATAGAAGAATATAAAGAATATTAAAGAATATAAAGAATAAAAGAAAAGAAAAAAATATAAAAAAAAGATATTTAATCAAATTCCGCAGCAAGGAAACAGCAGGCGTTATAAAAACATAGCTGTTATTGATAAAATATCTTTGAGGTGATTATACCAGAAAGGCGAAGAAATGGAAATAACAAACTTAGAGGTAATAAGCAAAAAATATAATATATATTTGCTTGAAGATAAACAAACGATTGTATTTTTAAATGATCAGACAAAACAACTCAAATTGTCAATAAAAGATAAAGATGATTCAGATGTATTTATAACACTAGTAAAAGTTTTGGCAGAAAAAGACCGGGACGAGCTTTTTTATAATTTTCTCAATGTTAGAGAAATGCCGCCAGTAGTAAAAGCAATACTGAAAGCTATGTTGTTTGATTAGATTTGAGATAAGAGAGGAGTAACAACAATGATAAATATTAAAGATACAGAATACAGAGAAAAAGAACTAACGGAGTTATTGGCAGACACAGAACAAAAAATGGGGGTAAATGCGTGTTTTACGGTTAAGGACGCATATAACAAAGGGCTTGAACGTGGAAAGCGCGAAATAGAGAGTTATATAGAACGATACATAATTGATGAGCTGAATATATCACAAGCTAACTTGCGGGCGTTAAGGTCATATATAACTGATAATACTATTATACCAAGTGAAAATGTAGTTGATTACATATTGTTTGGAATTTGTGACCAGCTGGAAAAAGTCACGGAATACCTCGGATATAAAAAAATGGAAGATTTAGACGAGTAAGCAGCTCCAGAGTGATATTAACAACAACCTAGACCGGGGGAGAGTATGAAAAATGTTAAGAAATGTTAAGGTTTACGCGCGCGTGAGAATTAGAAGAAAGGAGTAAAAGCATGGTAAGGATAAAAGTATCATACGAACACGAAAGCGAGTTATACAAGCTAAAAAGACGGCTTGAACCGAATTTGAAGAGTGTTAAAAAGAGCAACAACCAGCGGGGCAGATATAAAAAGGCTTACATAGAACTTGAAAACATGCATGCTGTTTAGCTGAAAAAGAGACGGTGCAATATATACGTTGTATCGTCTTTTTTTGTTCCCGGCCATGATTTTTTATTGAGATTATATCCAGAATTTGTTATAATATAATTATCGTACAAATGTCATAATCGTTGAGTACCGCACCGTATGGTGTAAGCGTAAAGCGTGGGAAAGTATTAAATTACTTTCTTGCGCTTTTTTTTGTACGTATTCATATTCAATTATCCAAACGCTAACAAGCGGGAAAAGAGGTCAAATAATGGAAAATAATAACATTAACACTGGAGCTAATGCCAAACAAGGTCAGACAGAAGCAACAGGAACAGAAAAAACATTCACTCAGGAGGAAGTTAACCGCATTGTTCAAGAACGTTTAGCACGTTCTAAGGGCAAGGATAACTCCAATAGCGAAGAAAACCAAAGCAAAGACAAAGAAAAGGAATTGCAGGCTAGAGAAATGCGCATATTAGCACGCGAAAAACTTCTTGATGCAGGCATTAAAAACGATTGTTTAGAATTGCTTAACGGTGCAACAGACGAAAAAGACCTTGACAACAGAATAAAAATAATTATGGAACTTACAAAGAGTAAGGAAAATAAAGAAGAACCTCAAAAAAGTGGTTTTATTGCAATCGGAGCGCCGGGCGACCAGCAGGGCGAAAAAGCCGATCCAATAAAAAAAGCTATGGGGTTAATCTAGAAAGGAGTTAAACAGTGCCTAATATTGAATTAGCTACACAATATGCACCATATGTCGATGAAATCTTTGCAAGAGAAAGCAAAATTGATTTACTTACAAATCAGGATTTCAGCTTTAACGGTGCGCATAGTGTAAAAATTTATAAAGTTTCCACTTCTGCTATGAATGATTACGACCGTAACGGCGCACAAAATAGTTATAGCAGATTCGGAACAGCCGCAGACTTAGACGCCACAACAGAGGAATGTACATTAAAAAAAGACCGTTCATTCACTTTTGTAGTTGATAAGCTGGACAACGACGAAACAGCGGGACAGTTGAGCGGTGCTAGTGCATTAGCTAGACAGACAAGACAGGTTGTTGTGCCTGAAATTGACACATATATTTATGATGTTATGACAAAGGGTGCAGGAACAAAGCCCGCAGCCGTAACCCTTACAGTTGATAACATTTACGATGAAATCACAAAGGGTACGGAGCTTTTAGACGATGCCGAAGTACCGGAAACTGAAAGAGTGCTTACAGTAACGCCAGCGGTGTATAGACTTATGAAAAAGTCTAAAGAAATCACAATGGAGACTGAAATAGGTGAAGATATGCGATTAAAAGGTGTTATATCAAACCTTGACGGCATGACAGTTGTTAAGGTGCCGTCGTCAAGACTTCCGAAGAATTTCGGGTTTATGATTAGTCATAAGAGTGCTACGGTAGCACCTAAGAAGTTAGAAGAGTATAGAACCCATCAGGATCCGCCCGGAATTAGTGGCGAACTTGTAGAGGGTCGTATCTGTTACGATGCGTTTGTTCTTGATAACAAGGCGAAAGCTATTTATTATCAGGAAAACAAAGCAGCAGAAGTAGCAGAAGCAGCAGAAGCAGCAGAATAAACAAGGTTAAGAGAAAAACGAGTTTTTCTTATTATATTTAGCCCTTGCACCAGCTGGCGAGGGCTAGCACAATAAAACAAAAAAATTAAAAAATAGAAAGGCAGGTGTAAAAAGCCTCTTTCTATGCTGTAAAAATGATATAAATAGAACAGCAATTTTTACTACTAAATTTTTAAATGTTACAAATTATTACAAATCCTATACCCCTAGAAGTTAATAACTAGGGGTTTTCTTTTTAGTCTGGAGGTGTTTTTTATGAATACTATTAATAAAAAGAGTACCGAAACGGTAGGCGGGAAATTGGCAGGATATAGGCTTGTAGGCATAAGGCTGGAGGTAGTCAACAGCTGGATTGATAAGCTGGAAGATTGGGGCAAAATCGCAGACACAACGGAATATTTAAAGCAAGCATATGCTGAACGTGATGAACTGGAAGCAGAGCAGGAGCAGGCAAGGGAATTTATAAAAAACATATCTAATGAGCGATATAGAATAATGTTTTACCTGTACTATATCAAGGGATATACTAAGCGTGCCATAGCTGAACAGTTGGGCATAACTGACAGATACCTATATAAATTATGGAGTAAAGCAATAAAAGAGGTACAAGCCTATGAGTAACGAAGAATTAGCCGTGTACCTGAAGGAGCACCCGGAAGACAAGGCAAGGCAAGAACTGTTATACTTTCAGGTCGTCAATTATGTAAAAAAATATATTAATCGTTTTTTCCCTGCTGCTGACAAAGAAGACCTACTACAAGAAAGCTATTTTGCTTTAATGAAGACAGTAAAAATGTATGATCCTGATAAAGGCAGCTTTTTAAATTATTTTACATGGTACTTGCGTAATTACTTATCACGCTATATATACGCATCTAATGGTGGAATGTGTGCCATGCTTAACGAATTAACCGACAAGTACGAGAGAACGGTGCGAGACATTGAAAATTTGGGGCAAATACCGACATATGAAACCATAGCCGAAAGAATGGGCGTTGATATTAAAAGGGTCAAAGAATTAGAGAAATACGCAGAGCGCCGTGACTATTCAAGTACCGACGTAAGTATTGGAGAAGATAAAAGTATCTCACTTATAGAACAGCTACAGGACTATAACGCGGATGTTGAAGGGGAAGCCCTCGACAATGTGGAACGTGAAGAGTTAAAGCGTGACATTTGGGAGTGTGTGGAACGTTTACCACAAAACCATGCAGAGGTAATAATAAGACACTTTAAGAACCAAGAACAGTATAAGGATATAGCGGAAGATTTAGAAATAAGTTACCAGCAAGTGACACAACGAAAAATTGAAGCATTTAGGAAGATGAGAGAGGACGCCCGGACAATTAGACAGTTGCGACCATACCTTGACAATGTTAGGGGTGAAGCCTTTAAAGGTAACGGCGTTGGAACATTCAACAGAACATGGACGAGCTCAACGGAACGTATCGCATTAAAGCGGTTAGAACGTGAAAGGTTGCTTGCTGAAATATCGCAATTGTAAGCGTACTAAAAATGTACCACTATATGAAACAGATACAAAAAACAAGGGTAAAATGCAAAGAAATAGAAAGAAAACCCCTTTAAAATAAGGGGGTTCAGATATATAGAAAGTAATACGAATTATAAAAGAATAATGAACTAAAAAAGGATTGATTCTATAATTTATATAGGTCCAATCCTTTTTTGTTATACAATTATCTTCTTCTGGCATATTTGCCTTTTTTCTTATTAGGATTAATCTTCTTTTGTTTTTTCTGAGTACATTCGCCAAAGAAATAAATAATTTTTCGCCCATTTTCTTTATAGTGTTCCTTCACGAACAAAAAGTATATGAAGAAAATTACTCCAATTATCATTATGTTAGGATTCTTATTCATAAACCAAAACATTAGCAATAAAGATACAATGGACAAAATAACAACAATATTAAAAATTGCTGACATAAAAGTAAAACCTTTTATAAAACATAAACCATCCTTTTCGATAATCTTACCAGTGAAAACATTGTTGATTGATGTAATAAAATCCTTTTGTTCATTGCCACTTATGTAATAAGTGCATAATTTTTTCTTTTCTTCATCATAAGAAACATGAACACCTGGTTCTTTACCTTCAAATGTCTCAATAGACCAATATCCGAAAGGCTCTTCGTCATTATAATGTTCTGCTTTTTTTAGTCGGTTTACCAAAGTGTTTAAGGGCATATTAGCCTCGAGATTTACGTATCGCATAAAATCACCTCATATCATTTAGTAACAGGTCGGTGAAGAATTATTAAATAAATAACACTTCGCCAAAACTTAATAAAGATTATAACATATTAAAGATGTCATGGTCAAAAAGTTTAAGCTCACATAAGTTTGATTATGAGTGAGTGAAAGAACTTTTGCCCCTGGCATCAAATTAAATTACAAGATAGCAAATTATACTTCAAAATATAACACGAAAAAAATGAGAACAAAATGAAAAAGATTTTCAAATTCGTTGACTAAAACAAAAAATAAGAGTAAAATGAAAAAGATTTTCAAATTGGATGATAATATAATGTACCAAATATATATATTTTCTGAAAGGCAGGAATATAAAATGAGTGGAAATAAAAATTATAAAACTAAACAGCAAAGTGCCATTATGGATTGTATAAAGACAAATGCTAATGGTTATGTAACAGTTAACGATATATGGAATTACTTAAAAGAACATAATTACTCAGTTGGACAGACTACAATATACAGACATTTAGATAAAATGGAAGAGGCAGGAATTGTAACAAGATTAAAAGTAGAAGGACAGGCAGGAGCATGCTATAAATATTTGAATCCTCAAGAAAAGATTGAAGATGGATTTTACATAAAATGCGAAGAATGCGGGGAGGTTACAAGAATGGAATGCCATCATTTAGAAGAAATATACAGACATATTGGTGATGACCATAATTTCAGAATAAATCCTAAAAAGACTGTATTTTATGGAAAATGTGAAAAATGTCAAAAGTCAGATAAATAGAGTTATATAAAAAACCGGAAGGCAGAAAGAATTATTGAATCTAATAAAAAAGCCGGAAAGCAGGTAAGCAGATTAATGAAAATGAAAAAAATATTAACAATTATCTTATCTATAATTGTGGCAGTATCGTTTAACGGATGTAAAGCTACACAGAATACAGAACCACAGGATGATGCAAGAATAAAGATAGTAACTACATTATTTCCATATTATGATTTTGTAAGAGCAGTTACAAAAGGAGTAGATGGAATTTCGATTACAATGACGGTTGCACCGGGACAGGACAGCCACTCGTTTGAGCCGACACCGAAAGACATAATAAAAATTGAAAATGCAGATTTGTTTATATATAACGGAGGCACTTTAGAAACATGGGTTGACTCTGTTTTAGGGGCATTGTCAAATGATGAACAGGTTATGCGAATGATGGACTATGTTGATGTTATGGAAGAAGAAACGGTAGAAGGAATGGATTTGAGATATGAGCATTCCCATGACCATAGTGAAGAAATGCATAGTCATAGTGAAGAAAGTGAGCATTCATATGACGAAGAAAGTGAACATTCACATGACGAAGAAAGTGAACATTCACATGATGACAAGGAATATGATGAGCATATTTGGACATCACCTGTAAATGCAATGAAGATGGTTGGGTATATATGTGATGAAATGATAAAGATTGACCCTGAAAATGCAGAAATATATAAAGCAAATGCGGATGAATATATAGGAAAAATACAAAACATTGATACACAGATAAGGAAAATTGTAAATAAGATGGACAAAAAAGAAATTATATTTGCAGACAAATTTCCATTATTATATTTTGCAAAAGAATATGGATTAAGTTATTATGCAGCATTTCCGGGATGTGCCGAAGACACAGAGCCAAGTGCAAGAACAATAGCGTTTCTTATAGACAAAATAAACGAAGATAAAATTAATAAGGTTTACTATTTGGAATTAAGCAGTAAGGCAGTGGCAAATACAATATGCGAAGACACAGGAGCAAAGGCATATGAGTTTAACAGTTGTCATAATATAACGGAAAAACAGTTTCAAAGTGGAGTTACTTATGTAGACCTGATGACAAAAAATCTTGAAGTATTAAAAAAATAGAGAGCAGGGATTGATATGATATTTGAATGTGAAAACGTAACGTTAGGTTATGAGAATAAAATAGTTATATCGAATTTATCATTTACAATTGATAAAGGAGATTATGTGTGTATTGTAGGTGAAAATGGAACAGGAAAAAGTACATTAGTAAAAACAATTCTTGGCCTTATAAAACCTCTTGAAGGAAAAATGAATTTAAAAGAAGGAAAGATTGGTTATCTTCCGCAGCAGACAATGATACAGAAGGATTTCCCGGCAAGTGTATGGGAAGTTGTATTATCCGGAAACTTAAATAATAAAAGAAAAATTCCATTTTACACAAAAGCAGACCGACAGGAAGCAATGAAAAATATGGAAAAACTTGGGATAACTAATTTAAAAAAGACATGTTACGGAGAACTTTCAGGAGGACAACAGCAAAGAGTACTTTTAGCTAGAGCATTATGTGCAATGAGCAATGTACTTATTTTAGATGAACCTGTTACAGGACTTGATCCTACAGCAACAAAGGAAATGTATGAATTAATAAAAGAATTAAATGTGAAAGACAATGTTACGATAATTATGGTAACACATGATATTGAAAATGCAGTAAATTATGCTAATAAAATATTGCATTTAGGACGAAAGAAATATTTTTACGGAACTGTAGAAGAATATGAAAAATCAAATACATCAGATGCTTTTTTAGGAGGTAATGAATAATGTCAGTAATTATAGAAATGATGTCATATCCATTTATGCAAAGGGCATTTATAGGTGGATTATTAGTGGCATTATGTGCTGCACTTTTAGGAGTGAGTCTTGTATTAAAGAGATATTCAATGATTGGAGACGGATTATCTCATGTATCATTTGGAGCACTTTCAATTGCGGTAGCATGCGGATTTGCACCAATAAAATTTTCAATACCTGTAGTAATTATTGCAGCCTTCTTTCTTCTTAGAATGGCTGAAAATGGAAAAATGCACAGTGATGCGGCAATTGCAGTTGTTTCAGCGTCAGCACTTGCAATTGGTGTAATTGTTACAAGTCTTACAACAGGTTTAAGCACAGATGTATACAGTTATATGTTCGGAAGTGTTCTTGCAATGTCAAAAGATGATGTGGAAATGAGTGTAATACTTTCGATTATCGTATTAATAGTATTTGTATTTTGCTATCACAAAATATTCGCAGTTACATTTGATGAAAATTTTTCAAAAGCATCAGGAGTTAAAGTGAATTTTTATAATACATTGATTTCTATCTTTACAGCAGTTACAGTAGTAATAGGTGTAAAAATGATGGGAGCGATGCTTATTTCAAGCTTAATAATATTTCCTTCCCTTACATCAATGAGAGTATATAAAAGTTTTTTAAGTGTAACAATATGTTCAGCTGTAATAGCGATGATTAATTTTATTGCAGGACTTATTGCATCATATGTATTATCAATACCGGCAGGTGCAAGTGTAGTAGTGGCAAATTTAATTATGTTTGTTGCGTTCATTATTGTTGGAAATATATTAAATGTAATTCGATTGAGAAAATATAGTAAATAAAATAGAAAAGAAAGGAAAGGACGAGCTATGGATATTCAGGCATTTTTAAATGGGTTAGATAAATTATTTGCAAAAAAGGCGATAGATGAGGTGGAGCCATTTTTAAATGAAAGTATGGAAAATGCAAAAAAAGAAAATGACAAATCAGCTCAGTTTACCATATTAAATGAAATGATGGGATTCTTCAGAGATACAAGTCAGTATGACAAGTCTATAAAAGCCTGTAATCAGTGCCTTTCTTTAATGAAAGAAATGAATATTGAAGGAACGGTTGATTATGCTACTTCTTTGCAAAATATAGCAAATGCCCATCGTGCTGCAGGTAAACTGGAGCAGTCGCTTATGTTTTACAATGAGGCAATGAAAATTTATGAAAAAAATATTGAACCAAATGATTTTAGAATGGCAAGCATAAATAACAATATAGCCCTTCTATATCAGGAAATGGGAGATTATGTAAATGCAGTAGCGCATTTGAAAATGGCATTGTGTATTATTGAACAACTAAGCGATTCCAGAATAGAGGTGGCAGTTACACATTCTAATCTTGGAGCATCTTTGGTTCAGTTAGGAAGAATTGATGAAGCTGTAAAACATTTGAATAAAGCATTAGCACTTTTTAGGCAGGATGAGGTAAAAGATTTTCATTACAGTGCTGCTTTATCAGCGATGGCATCATTAAAAGCTCAGATAGGAGAATATGAAACAGCAGCCAAATTGTATGAGGAAGCCTTAGATGAGATAAGAATTAATATGGGCAAAGGAACTGCATATAAAATAACAGAAGATAATTTACGACAGATTTACAGTATTTTAGGAGTTCATACAAATTTAGATTCAGATAAAATAGAAAATGGAATTGAATTAAGCAGAAAATTTTATGAGACATATGGAGAACCGATGATTCACGAAAAATTTTCTGACTACGAAAATAAAATCACAGTAGGTCTTGTTGGTGAGGGCTCGGAGAGGTTTGGATTCGATGACAAATATTCAAGAGACCATGATTTTGGTGCAGGTTTTTGTATGTGGGTTAGCACATCTACATATGATGCAATAGGCAAAGAATTAGAAGAAGAATATGAAAAAATAATTTCTGAACACGAAGAAGAATTTATGAAAAAATATGGGTTCTTAAGTGAAAATGAAAAATTATATAAAACACCAACAGCTGATGGAAGATGTGGCGTATCAAAAATAGGTGATTTTTATGAAAAATATACGGGATATAAGTTACCACCAAAGACTGTAGGAGAATGGATAGAAATTGATGATTACAAATTAGCGACAGTAACTAATGGAGCTATATTTAAGGATAATGAAGATAAGTTCTCAACAATAAGAAGTGAGTTCGCAAACATTCCGGAAACAGTAAGAAGAGTTAAAATTTCAAGAGAACTGGCTGCAATGGCGCAGACGGGTCAGAGCAATTACGAAAGGGCAATGGCAAGAAAAGATTTTGCTACTGCGAATATTTGTATTTCAGAATTTATGCAACATACAATGAAAATTGTTTATTTGCTTAACAGAAAATATGCTCCATATTACAAATGGATGCTTAAGGGAATGAAAGAACTGGAAATTTTGCCGGAGGTATCTGCGGTATTAAAGGCTTTAGCTGACTTGCCTGACCAAAGAGAAAACTGGGAAGATTATTCATATTCAAGTCGTGATAAGAACGAAAATGATATGAAAGTTGCAGCAATTGAAATAATCAGCAAGATGATAATAGAACAGCTAATTAAACAAAATATTATCGAAGAAGGCAGTTGCACAACAACATTTTTAAATGATTATTCAAGAATAATTATGGAGAATCTGACTTTGAAAAATAAAGAAAACGCATTTGACAGGGAAAAAGTAATAGATAAAATTATAGATTTGGAGTTTGAAGCATTTGATAAAGTACAAAATGTAGGTGGAAGAGCGGAATGTCAAAACAATTTTCCAATGTTTTACATTATGCGTAAAAGCCAGTATTTGACATGGACAGATGAAATGCTTTCATGCATACTTGAACTGTGGACGGAAAACAGGGAAAAAGGACTGAATATGATTACGGAAAAATATGCAAGGATGATGGAAAGCACTTCACCTGATGAATATGCTGAATTTGCAGATAAGCTTCCTGAAAAAACAGAGCAGACAAGAAAAATTGTGGATGAAATTGCAAAGATTCAGGTTGATTGGATGGAAGAGTTTTCAAAAGAATATCCAAAACTTGCAAACAATGCAAGAGACATAACCAGCGATTCTGATAATTTATATAACACATCTTATGAAACATATTTAAAAGGTGAGTTGTTGACATATTCAGAAAAATTATTAAAATTGTATGGGCAGTTTGTAATTAATCTTGCAAAAGAAGGCAAAAATCTTGCGGAAATGACAATAAAAAATACAGCCTTACTGTCAGGCTATAAATCGTTAGATGAAGCAGAGAAAAACAATTAGTATAAGGAATAAAAGTATGAGTTTTTTACCGGTATCAAAACAGGATATGATAGACAGAGGAATAGAGCAGTTAGACTTTGTCTATGTAATAGGGGATGCGTATGTTGACCATCCTTCATTTGGACACGCAATAATAAGCAGAGTTTTAGAATCTCACGGATATACAGTTGGAATTATTTCACAACCGGACTGGAAAGACGACAATAGTATTAACATATTAGGAGAACCAAGACTGGGATTTTTAGTAATGGGCGGAAATATGGATTCTATGGTTAATCATTATTATGTATCTAAAAAGCATAGAACAATGGATGCATATACGCCGGGTGGTGAAATCGGAAAAAGACCGGACCATGCAACGGTAGTATATTGTAATCTTATACGTCACACATATAAAAATAAGCCAATTATAATAGGCGGAATTGAAGCATCTTTAAGAAGAATGGCTCATTATGATTATTGGAGTAATAGTTTTAAGAGGTCTATTTTATTAGACAGTCAGGCAAATCTCATATCTTATGGAATGGGTGAAAAATCTATTGTTCAGATAGCTGATTCCTTAGATAGTGGCTTAGACGTAAATGACATTACGTTTATACCGGGAACAGTATATAAGACAAAGACTTTAGATTCAGTATATGAACCGATTATTCTTCCAACTTATGAAGATATGAAAAATGACAAATTAGAATATGCTAAGAGTTTTAAAATTCAGTCAGAGAATACAGATCCATTTAATGGTAAAACTTTAGTAGAAGAATATCCGAATGGAAATTTTGTAGTTCAGAACCCACCACAGGAACCACTAACTCAGCAGGAAATGGATGATGTGTATGATTTGCCTTATATGAGAACTTATCATCCGATGTATGAAGGAATGGGTGGAATTCCGGCAATTCAGGAAATACAGTTTTCGCTTATAAGTTGTAGAGGATGTTTTGGCGGATGTAGCTTTTGCGCACTTACATTTCATCAGGGAAGAATTATACAGACAAGAAGTCATGAATCAATTATAAATGAAGCACAAAAAATAATTGAGATGCCAAACTTTAAAGGATATATACATGATGTAGGAGGACCTACAGCGAATTTCAGACATCCGTCATGTAAAAAACAGTTAAAATGTGGCGTATGTAAAAATAAGCAGTGTCTTTTCCCGGAACCTTGTAAGAATTTAAATGTAGACCATAAAGATTATTTGTCACTTCTTAGAAAATTAAGAAGTCTGCCAAAAGTAAAGAAAGTATTTGTACGTTCAGGAATAAGATTTGACTATCTTATTGCAGATAAGGATGATACGTTTTTTAAGGAATTGGTAGATTATCATATTAGCGGACAGTTAAAGGTTGCACCTGAGCATATTTCAGATAAAGTATTACAGAAAATGGGTAAGCCAAAGAATGCTGTGTATGAAAAATTTATAGATAAATATAAGAAATTAAATAAAGCTGCAGGGAAAGATCAGTTCGTAGTCCCTTATCTTATGAGCTCTCATCCCGGTTCAGATATGAAAGAGGCAGTAAAACTTGCAGAATATTTAAGAGATATAAATTATAATCCACAACAGGTTCAGGATTTTTATCCAACACCGTCAACAATGTCAACAGTAATGTATTACACAGGAGTTGACCCTAGAACAATGGAACCGGTGTATGTGCCTAAAAATCCACATGAAAAAGCAATGCAAAGAGCATTAATGCAATATAGAAATCCTGCTAACTATGAATTGGTAAAGGAAGCATTGCAAATAGCAGGCAGAGAAGATTTAATTGGATTTGGACCAGAATGTCTTATCAGACCAAGACAATTTTCTAAGGAAAAACAGATGTATGGTAAGAATGGTGCAAATAAAAATAAAAGACAAAATAGTGGAAAGAATGATAAGGGTACAAATAGCAGAAATTTAAGAAACAAAAAAGGTGAAAAACAAAATAATAACAGCTCAAATGGTAAAAATACTAATAGGGATAAAATAAAGAAATTAGATAAAAGTAATAAAAAATCATTACAAAACAGTAGAAAATCACCAAAAAAAATAAAAAACGCACTAAAAAGTAAAAAAAATGTAAATAAAAGTAATAAAAAACAATAAAAAAGGTGGCTTGTTTAATGAATTTTTAGTATACTATAGTTTCGAGTAATATATAAAAAGATGCATGATATTAGTATCATCATCTGATATTATAGCTTTGCTATAAAAAATAAGAACAGGAGATAAAACATGGAAAAAAAGAATGAGTTTAAACCATTTATTCCTGCAGACAAAATTGTGCCTGAATTTACAGTGACATCTGTTATTCTTGGTGTTATTTTAGCAGTAATCTTTGGTGGAGCAAATGCCTACTTAGGACTCAGAGTAGGTATGACAGTATCAGCTTCGATTCCTGCAGCCGTTATTTCAATGGGTGTTATAAGAGTTATCATGAGAAAAGACTCTATCCTTGAAAATAATATTGTTCAGACAATAGGTTCAGCAGGTGAATCGTTAGCAGCCGGAGCAATTTTTACTATTCCGGCAATTTTTATCTGGGCATCAGAAGAAGGAAGTGGAATAAGTGAACCATCATTTATTACAATAGCCCTAATAGCACTTTGCGGAGGTATACTCGGTGTGTTATTTATGGTTCCGCTTCGTACAGCCTTAATAGTTGAAGAACATGGAGTTCTCCCATATCCTGAAGGAACAGCTTGTGCAGAGGTTCTTTTAGCAGGAGAAGAAGGTGGAAGGAAGTCAAAAGTAGTATTTTCAGGACTTGGAATTGCAGCATTATACAAATTTGTAGCTGATGGGTTAAAATTATTCCCAAGTGAAGTTGATTTTTCAATGCAGGGAAGTTACACATGTGGCATAGGTATGGATGTACTCCCGGCTTTATCAGGTGTTGGTTATATCTGTGGTATAAAGATTTCAAGTTATATGTTTGCAGGTGGTGTATTATCATATCTTGCATTAATACCGGCTATAGCATATTTTGGTGGAGACGCAGCCTCAAAGGTTGTCGACGATGCCGGAAAAGCAATTGCATTTAATCAGTTAGCACCGGGACAGATTTGGAGTAATTACATCAGATATATCGGTGCAGGTGCAGTAGCAGCAGGTGGTTTAATAAGCTTAATTAAGTCATTACCTACAATGGTTAAAACATTTAGTCGTGCAGTTAAAGGATTTGGTAAAAAAGGTGAAGCAGGAGATAGAACTCAGAGAGACATTCCAATGTCAGCAGTTCTTGGCGGAATCGTTGTTATAGCAGTAGCTATATGGTTACTTCCTGAAATACCGGTATCATTTGTAGGAGCAATTATTATTGTTGTATTTGGTTTCTTCTTTGCAACAGTATCATCTAGAATGGTTGGTATCGTAGGAAGTAGTAACAATCCTGTATCAGGTATGGCAATCGCTACATTAATTGTTACAACAGCTATCTTAAAAGCAACAGGAAGTACTGGTGCAAGTGGTATGGTAGCAGCAATCTCAATTGGAACAGTTATTTGTATCATAGCAGCAATGGCAGGTGATACATCTCAGGATTTAAAAACTGGATATATCGTAGGAGCAACTCCTGCAAAACAGCAGATTGGTGAATTAATTGGTGCTGTAGTATCAGCAATTGCCATTGGTGGTGTTATGTATCTTTTAAATGCAGCATGGGGATTTGGCTCAGAACAGATTCCTGCTCCACAGGCTACTTTAATGAAAATGGTAGTAGAAGGAGTTATGGGGGGAACATTACCTTGGGTATTAATATTCATGGGTGTGTTTATCGCAATAGTTGTTGAAATTCTTGGAATTCCTGTATTAGCATTTTCAATTGGTTTATATTTGCCAATTCATTTAAGTGCACCTATTATGGTTGGTGGTGTGATTAAATGGCTTATGGAAAATAAGAGAAAATATGCAAATGACAAAGAAAGAAAAGATTCAGTTGACACAGGCGTATTATATGCAGCAGGTATGATTGCAGGTGAAGGTATAATAGGTATTCTTCTTGCAGTTTTAGCGGTTGTAGGATTGGACAGTGTAATTGATTTATCATCAGTATATGGAGATGCTTTCCAGTCAGCAGGTAACTGGGTTGGATTAGTAGCATTTGTATTATTACTTTCAACATTATTTATCTTCACAAGACCAAAAAATGCAGTTGAAGTTGATGCAAAATTAGATAAATAAATTAGAAGCAAATTTAGAACAATAAAGCAAGGCACTGTTACAGAAAATGTGGTAGTGCCTTAAATAGTTAATAATTGGAGCGGCTATGAAGAAAGAAAATTATATTGATAATATTCCTAAAATAAATAAAAAATGGGAAACATTAGAAGATGGAATAGTTGAAGTTACAATAGAAAATAAAGGATTTTATAATACGTTGGCTCAGAAGTTATTTAAAAAACCAAGATACAGTTTTATAAAATTAGATGAGTATGGAAGTTGTGTGTGGAAACAGATTGATGGTAAAAAAACAATATATGAAATTGGAAAAATATTAGAAAAAGAACATAAAAAAGCAGGAGTTCAGTTGTATGAAAGACTTGCTAAATATTTTAAAATTTTAGAAACAAATAAATATGTCGTATTTGTAAATGAGGAAGATAAATGAAATTAGTAACGGTAATTGTAGGAGTTTTATTGTTTGCACTGGCTACAATGATTATTTATGGTTGGGGAATAGTAAAACAGAAAAATGAGTCACAGGATTTAATGAATCTTTTATTTAGCAAAGGTGAAAGTAAAGTAAAAAAATATTTAAAAAATCATGATTACATTACAATAACAGATGTTGAAAAGTTAAGCGAAAATTTAGAAGCAAAACAGGTATTTTCACCTAATAAAATAGTCGTAAAAGATAAGAAAGATTATGCAAAACAGCTTATGAATTACATGGTAAAAACAGGTCAGGTTGAAATAGAAGGAAACAGATATAAAAAGGCAGGCAAACATTAAGACTTTGCAATTATCTTATAGTATGACGTTGAGGTCAAAAACTATTAACTTTGATGTCTGCGGATTGTTAAAAATGTTAATGAAAAGCAGTTGAATTTGTGAAAATGTTAATAATATTAAAAATATCTCGAAATACTTTAAATTGTATTTTGTAATAGCATATTTTATATGGTATACTAAAGTATAAAAGTAAAAATACACGAATTAAGTGCTATATATGTACAGAGGAGGGTGTATCAATGGGATACGAAGAGTTGCAGGTGCGATGGATGTATTCAAAATTACCTGAAACTAAAGCAGAAGTTTTGAAACCACTATTACCACCTGAAAGTATATTACTAAACGTTGTTCTACAAAGAGGACGTTGGGACGAGTATGGTATATTGATGACAATAGATGCGACCTGTAAGGGAACCGCAGGATATCATGCAGCTTCGTTTTTTAAAGATTTTATTGTTATAACTGATGCCGGCATGAATCAGGAAAGAACTTTTGGTACAGGAAAGGTAAGAGGAATTATTCCTTATATAACTATAGAGAGATATGAAATTGCAAGTAATCAGATAAGTGAAGATTATACTGAATACTTTCTTGTTTTTTATATGAAAGACAAGAGAGAAAAGTTTTCATTCAGATTATTTGAAAAGAGAAAATATGATGATAACTTTAATTATCCATGGGAATTTACACCAAAAATGAACGGACGTGATATTAATTTCTATGACAAGGTAATGAAAGAAGTAATGGCAGACCCAATAGATTATGAAAGCAGGGCACATCTACTTTTGAAAGTAATGGGAATGCGTGAAGAAGGATTTACAAGAAAGTTCTTCGAACAGGAAATGGGTAAGTCGGAAGAGGAATTTTGGAAATCAGTTATGAAATTCCTTCAGGCTGAAAAAGAGGCCGGAAATAAAGAATTTGGAAATATTTATGATGAATACTCTAAGATAAGGGATGAGTCACAGAATTCAATTATAGAATTTAACAGAAGTATTAAGGAAAATCATCTTAGAGTAAAGAATATTGAAGAAGAAATGAGCAGACTTCAGGCAGAAATTCAGAATCTTGGAAGATTTTCTAAGAATATGAAGAATGAGAAACTTAAGCAATTAAGTGTAGACATGCAGATGATGCCTGAAATTACAAGAGAAAACGATGAGTTAAAGAGACAGATTGCAGAACTTAATGATAAAATTTATTCTGTAAGAAAGACTAAGCTTATTCAGGTATTTGAAACATTAGCTGCTGACGATGGAAATGACAAGGTTATTAATTGTGTATCAAATCTTATAAAAGCAACAGGAAAGATTTCTATTGAAGATTTGATATTTATAATAGACATGCTTGATTGGAAACATTATCCGCCAACAGAAACTGAGGCAAGAGCAGAGCTTACACCGCTTATTGCACAGGGCAAAGCAGTATATGAAAATGGTATTGTATATGATAAGTCAAGCATTGATGAATCATTACTTGAAGAAATTGAAGCAAGAAAAGATGAAATAGCTCAGGAAACATTTGACAGTTGTAGAGATAAGATTTATGACACAATATGTGCTCAGGTTATTAAGAGCAGAGTTGTAAGACGTCAGGCAATGGAAGATATGCTTAATCGTGAAATGATGGGCTCAATAGAATGTTTATCTGAGAAATTTAATCAGGAAATTATTGATATGCTTATTGATAATGGCGTAATGAAAGATATGAATAAAATTTTTGTTGCATTAAAATAGCAACTGGAAAGAAGGCATATAAATGGACATTAAAACATTACAAAAAGACATGATTGCAGCTATGAAAAACAAAGACAAACCAAGAAAAGAATCTATCTCAGCACTTATTCAGGCTGTAAAGAAAATGGCTATTGATGAAGGATGCAGAGATGATATTCCAACAGAAATGGTTGACAGAGTAATTTTAAAGGAAATGAAAACTGTAAAAGAGCAGATTGATTCATGTCCGGCAGACAGAACAGATTTAAAAGATGAATATCAGGCAAGATATGATGTGTTTAGTGAATACGCTCCACAGCTTATGTCAGCAGAAGAAGTTGAAGCAATCTTAAAAGAAAAATTCGCAGATGTTCTTGCTACAAAGAATAAAGGTATGATTATGAAAACAGTTATGCCTGAATTTAAAGGCAAGGCAGATGGTAAGGTGATTAACCAGACGGTAGCAAAGCTTTGCCAGTAGATTAAATCTTAAAATAAATATAAAAAAATAAAAGCACCACAAATATGACAATTGATTAGTCGGATTTGTGATGCTTTTATTTTTTATGGTGTTGAGTTATTGCTGTTCGGGATATCGAAGTTGTAAAAGGTCTCAATGCGCTTACCAAAAATCTGGAGACCTGCAAAAACGATAACGGCTACTAATATTAACAGTAGTCCATATTCAACAAGACCTTGTCCATCTTCATCAAAAATAAAGTCTAGAATATTATTCATGTTAAAACCCCTTTTCTATTGAAAACTTACCTAACTCTATAATATAATAACGTTCAATATTTTACAATAAATATAGTAAATAAAAATGTATTTATTGATGTTTTATGCTAAAATTAGTAGAATAATTTGTAAAAGTTAAATGATGTGTATGAGGAATGTTAATATGAATAACAATGTGTCAATAAAGGATATTGCAAAAATGGCCGGCGTATCAATTGCAACGGTATCGAGAGTAATTAATAAAAGTGGAAAAGTGGCAAAGGAAACGGAAGAAAAGATTCTTCAAATTATGAAAGAAAATAATTATGTTCCAAATTTGTTGGCAAAAGGAATGCGAACTAATAAGGTTACGACCATAGGTATTGTTATACCTGATATTTCAAATGAGTTTTTCAGCAAGATAGCAAAACAAATTCAGACGTTATTTTTTAATAAAGGTTATGCATCAATTATATGTAATACAAGTGAAGATGATAAAATAGAAAAGCAATGTATAGAAATGCTTCAGGCACAGCAGGTAGGAGGCATTATCCATATTGTTTCAGAAAAAGCAAATAAAGAAAACAAAATATTAATTCCTACAGTATATTTAGATAGAGAGCCCAAATTTAGTAATAAAAGAAAAGATATGGCGATAATAGAAAGTGATAACTTATCAGGTGGATATATAGCAACAGATGCAATGATAAAGAAAGGATGTAAAAATATAATTTGCTTAAGCCCTAAAGACGTTGTTTCTACTCATAAAAAAAGATGTCAGGGCTATGCATATGCAATGAATGAGAACGGATTAAATCTAAAGATTATAATTGTAGATAATGTGTCTTTAGAAGAAGGATATAATAAAACAAAAGAATATATAAAGAATAATAAAATAGATGGGATTTTTGCAACTACAGATATTATAGCAATAGGAGCTATAAAAGCTATAAAAGAAGCAGGATTTAAAATACCGGAAAATGTAAAAGTATTTGGATATGATGCAAGCAATATGTCGGAAGTGATAGAAACACCATTGTCAACAATTGTTCAGCCAATTGAAGAGATGACATTGGCAGCAGTAGAAATGTTGGAAAAAAATATGAATGGAGAGAAGATAAAAGAAAACAGATTGATACTTCCGGTGAAAATAAAAGAAAGATAAGTACAGGTTAGATATTATTTTTAATAAAAATATGGTAAAAAAGAACACGTTATAAATAAAAAATAGAATTAAAACGATTTTAATAAAAAAGGAGTTAATGTTTAGCTCCTTTTACTTGACAAGAAAAATGTAAACGTTTACACTAATGATAACATAAGAAAAAAAGAAAAAATTTATACAAAAATGTAAACGCTTACATAAGATAAGAACTTAAAAACAAAAAAGTAATATGAAAAGCAATTCAAGAAAATATTTAAAGTTAATCGAATTGCATAGTACGGAAAGGAGATTAAAATGGAAAAGTTATTATGTCCATCAATGATGTGCGCAAATTATGGAAATTTAAGTGAAGAGGTAGAAAAGTTAGAGAAGGCAGGAGCAGATATATTTCATATAGATATAATGGATGGACAGTTTGTTCCTAATTTTGGAATGGGACTTCAGGATGTGGAGTTTATATGCAAAAAAGCAACGATACCTGTAGATGCCCATTTAATGATTGAAAATCCCGGAAGTTATGTTGAAAAATTTGCAAAAATGGGAATAAAAATTATTTATATTCATCCAGAATCAGATGTTCATCCGACAAGAACATTACAGTCCATTATAGATGCAGGAGCGACACCAGGGATAGCAATAAATCCGGGAACGGCAGTAGCAACGATTAAGCCATTATTGCCATTTGTAAAATATGTAATGGTAATGAGTGTAAATCCGGGATTTGCAGGACAAAAATATATTAGCTCTGTTGATGAAAAAATTAAGGAATTAATTGAATTAAAAGAAAAATATGGATATGAAGTAATGTTAGATGGAGCATGTTCTCCGGAAAGAGTAGAAACATTATCTAAGATGGGTGTAAAAGGATTTATACTTGGAACATCAGCTTTATTTGGAAAGGGAAAACCATATAAAGAACTTTTAGATGGATTAAGAGCATTATAGAATATGCGAAATTTGCATGACATCATATAGATGAAAAGAAAACGTATTAAGTTTATTTGGCAAAATGACACAGATAATTGATTGCCTGGTAGAGTGGTTAATGTGTATTAATAGGAGAAAAATAAAATGAGTGTAATAGGAATAGATATTGGAGGAACAAATATCAGAATAGGCCATGATGATAATGGTGAATTGAAGGATTTTGTTAAGATATCTACTAAAGATAATTTGAAACAAGGAAAAATAGTTGAATGTTTAGCGGACATAATAAAAAAGTATATTAACGAATATTGCAATAACGATGAGATACAGCAGATAGCAATAGGTATACCTGCAACTTTGAGTGCTGATCGAAAAGAAATTTTGCAGGTTCCCAATATAAAAGGAATGAATAACATAAGACTGGGAGAGGAACTGGAGAAAGTTCTTGGAATTAAGGTGGCACTGGAGAGAGATGTTCATATGCTTTATTTTTGGGATAAATATGAGCAGAAAATTGCAGATGATGGAATTGGAATAGGAATATATATTGGTACAGGAGTTGGAAATGCAATATTCATAAATGGTAAACCTCTTGCAGGAAAAGATGGAGCAGCGGGCGAATTGGGACATATACCAATGATTGGAGGAAAAGAACAGTGCGGATGTGGAAATCTTGGATGCTCTGAATGTTATGCTTCAGGATGGAAACTTGTACAAATTAAAGATAAATGTTTTCCTGAAACAACTATGAATGAATTATTTGTAAAACATAGCAATAGTCATATATTACGTGAGTATGTAGATGCCATAGCTTGTGTGGCTTGCAGTGAAATAAATATATTAAATCCGGATTCCATAATATTTGGTGGCGGTGTAATTAATATGAAAGGGTTCCCAAAAGAACTTTTGGAAGAAAGATTGTATGTTCATGCAAGAAAACCATATCCGGCAGAGAATCTGGATATTAAATATTCTGTAGATAAACCTGATAATGGAGTAAAGGGTGCAATAATTTTTGCAAAAACTTTAATATAATTTCAAAAATATTCAAATTGTTGAAAAGAGAAATTAGAAATATTCTAGTTTCTCTTTTTTTACTGTAAAATTAGTCTAAACTAACTTAAGAATATTTGGTAATAATTTCTAAAAAGAAAAAGAATGCTAAATTTAAATGAAAGAAAATGAAACGTTTTTAATTAGAAAAAATTGTGCATAATGCACATAATATCGAACTGATAATTGTAATAATAGTTGAAAATGATGAAAGATATTGACAAAAAAGGCAAAAGGCATACAATTATGACAAGAGATGAAAATAAATGAAAACAAATGACAGGAAAATAAAGAAAGGATGAGCATATGAATTACGCAGGAAGATTTAATTCTTTTATTTTAAAAGGTCAAAATGTATTTGATGCAATTAAAGCGTATCATGAAATGGATGGAATTACTCATTTAGAGTTTAACTATCCGGAACATTTTGAAGGATATGATTTAGAAGAAATTAAAAAAGCAATGGGTGATTTAAAGGTAAACGGTTTAGCAGTTCGTTGGAGAAATGATTTTACAAACGGTGATTTAACTAATCCTGATCCAGAGCTTAGAGAAAGAGCAATAAGGTATTGCAAAGAGGCAACAGATATTTGTAGAGAACTTGGAGGAACCTACATTACATTATGGTTAGAAAACGATGGTTTTGATTATGCGTTTCAGGTTGATTACGAAGAAGCATGGAAACAGATGGTAGATGCATTCAGAGAAATAGCAGACTATGGACCGGACATGAAGTACAGCATAGAATATAAACCATTTGAACCGAGAAACTTCTCAATGGTTGACAGTACAGGAATGACATTACTTCTTATTAAAGAAATTGATAAACCAAATGTTGGATGTACATTAGATTTTTGCCATATGTTAATGAAGAGAGACTCCCCGGCATATGGACTTGCACTTGCAGCAAGTATGGGAAAACTTTACGGATTACATATGAATGACGGATATTCACAAATGGACAGTGGAATGATATTCGGATCAGTAAATATAGCTCATGCAGCAGAATTTATTTATTACTTAAAGAAATACAATTATCAGGGAGTTGTGTTCTTTGACACATTCCCAATAAGAGAAAATGCAAAGCTTGAAACACAGGCTAACATCAATTCTTTCGAAAAGATTTCAAAAATAGTTGATGAAATTGGAATGGATAGAATTGCCAAAGTAGTATCTGAACGTGACGGAGTTGAGGCTCAGCGCCTTGTTCTGGACATGTTAAAATAAGGAAAATTAAAGCATAAGAAAAGGAGAAAATGCAAATGAGAAAGAAAATTTTAGCAACAGCATTAGTTGCAACAATGGTATTTGGTTTAGTAGGATGTGGAAGCGGCTCAGGAGATAGTAGCCAGGCATCAAACAGTGGCTCAGATTCTTCAGCAAAAACACAGACAGAAGAATTTAACCCGGACACAGTTGAAGATAGTATGACAATCGAAGAAATTCGTCAGAACTTAGGAGATGAAGTTAAGGTTAAAGGTGGACTTCAGTTAGGAGCTATCGCAAAATCATTCTCAAATGAATTTTGGCGTAACTTTAAGAACGGTTATGAAGCAGCAGAAAAATCACTTAAAGATGCAGGAGTTGATGTTAAGATCAAAGTAGATGGAACAACAGATGAAAGTGATGAAATCGGACAGCAGACAATGACAGATAACTTAGTTAACCAGGGATATAACGCATTAATGTTAAGCCCAATTTCAGATTCAAACTTAACATCATCAGTTGACAATGCTAAGACAAAGAAGATTCCTACAATCAACGTAAATGACGGTTTAATTTCAGCAGCAGATTATTTCGTAGGACCTGATGCTTACCAGAATGGTGAATTGGCAGCTGAATGGGTTTCAAAACAGCTTGGTGACAAAGGCGAAGTTGCTATCGTAGTAGGTATGGCAAAGGCATTTGCAGCTCGTGAAAGAACAGCAGGATTCAAAGGATGGATTAAGGACAATAACTCAGGACTTAAAGTAGTAGCAGAACAGAATGCTGACTGGGATAGACAGAAAGCAAAAGAATTAGCAAGCACATGGATTCAGCAGAACCCTGACTTAAAGGCAATCTTCTGTAACAACGATGATATGGCTTTAGGTGTTGTTGAAGCAGTAGAAGAAGCAAAAGCAGACATCTTAGTAGTAGGTGTTGACGGTATCGGCGAAGCTTATGATTCAATTAGAGAAGGCAAGTTAGATGCAACAGTTGACTCATTTGGATACTATATGTCACAGGTTGCTACAGAAGTAACATTACGTGTATTAGCAGGACAGGATATTCCAAGAGTAACACATACACCACAGGCTCTTATTGATTCAACAAACGTAGACAAAGACGCAGCTGAAATCATTGGATGGACAGATGCTAAATATGTAACTGAATAGTAAAAGATAAAAAGGAACAGTTAGGTTTAGATAATGGGAGAAAGTGAGAACTTTCTCCCATCTATAAAGAAGGAGGAACTATTATGGCGAAGGCTGTTGAATTTGTTAATATTAACAAACGCTTTCCAGGAGTACACGTCCTTAAAGATATATCTTTTTCAGTAGAAGAAGGAGAAGTTCACGCACTATTAGGTGAAAATGGAGCAGGAAAATCAACTCTGCTTAATATTCTTCATGGTGTTTATCCGGAATATGAAGGTGAAGTAAGACTTCATGGAGAAAAAGTAAGCTTTAAAGACACAAATGATGCTATTGTAAATGGCAGAATATCTAAAGTTCATCAGGAAACACTTGTAGTAAAGGATCTTACAGTTGGTCAAAATGTAACAATGGGTTATGAACCTAAAAAAGGAATCTTTATAGATTTCAAAAAAATGAATAAAGAAGTAGATGAAATATTGGCAGAATTAAATTGTAACTTCAAATCATCTGATTTAGTTAGTACATTGACAGCAGGTGAAATGCAGATGTTAGCAATAGCAAGAGCGTTGTATCATCATTCAACGATTATTTCTCTTGATGAGCCAACAGCATCTATTACATTAAAAGAAACAGAAGCCCTTTTTGATGTAGTTAGAAAATTGAAAAAACAGGGTGTTACAATTCTTTATGTAAGCCATAGACTGGAAGAAATTTTCCAGATTTGCGATAGGGCTTCCATTCTTAGAGATGGTGAATACATTCAGACAATGGATATTGCAAACACAACAAGAGATGAACTTATACATGCAATGGTTGGTAGAAATGTATCAGCAGTTGCATCAAGACTTAAACCAAGTCCAAAAACTGATGAAGTTGTATTGAGTGTAGAACATTTAACAAATGAAAATTATAACGATGTTAGTTTTGAACTCCATAAAGGTGAAATTCTTGGTTTCTTTGGCCTGGTAGGTGCAGGAAGAACAGAAGTAATGAGAACCATTATAGGAGCGGATCAGAAAACATCCGGAAAGATTATCCTTAAAGGAAAAGAAGTAAAGAATGGCTGGAATACTACAAAAGCGTTGAAGGCCGGAATAGGATTATTACCTGAAGATAGAAAAACACAAGGATTTATGAATCTTTCTAACAACTATGAAAATATAGCAATTTCAAGTTTGGAAAAATATATGAAAGGTCCGTTTACGGATGAAAAGAAGAAAATAAAAAATGCAGAACGCTTTTTTGAAGAAATGGATGTACATCCAAGAAGAGTTGATTATCTGACAAGTAACATGTCAGGTGGAAATCAGCAGAAAGTAATTTTAGCAAGATGGATGGCTACAGATGTAGATATAATCATATTTGATGAACCTACAAAAGGTGTAGACGTAGGTGCTAAAGCAGAAATTTACAGATTGATGGAAGAACTTGTTGAAGAAGGTAAGAGTATAATCGTAGTTTCTTCAGAGTTACCGGAAGCAATGGGTATTAGCGACAGAATCATCGTAATGAGTGAAGGAAAAGTAACAGCTGAACTTACAAGTAAGGTTGATTTTGTAGAAGATTCAATTCTTGATTTGGCAATTGGAGGTAATTAGAATGAAAGGTATATGGAATAAATATAAACGTGAATTTGTAGTGTTAATAGCTACACTTGCAATGTGTGTAGTATTCACAGTGTTAAATAAAAATTTCTTAAATTACAGTAACTTTTTAACAGTTTTGCAACAGATGGTATTAAATGGTATACTTGCAGTAGGTATGATGTTTACAATCATTACCGGAGGTATCGACCTTTCAGTAGGATGTACATACGCAATCACAGGTATTGTAGTAGCTTCATGTACAGTTAACTATGGAATGAATCCATTTTTAGCTATTTTAGTAGGTATATTAATTGGAGCAGTTCTTGGAGCATTCAATGGTTTCCTTATTAATCAGTTAAAACTTCAGCCTTTCATTGCTACATTAGGTACAATGAGTTTATACAGAGGTATTGCTTACGTAGTAACAGGTGGTGTTCCTGTAACTAATGTTCCAACATCATACAGAGACATTTTCAATGGAATCGTGTTTGGTGGTGTAAGAAACTACATCATCGTAATGGTAGTAGTATTCGTAATAGCTCACATTCTTTTATCAAAAATGAGAAGTGGAGATTACTTATATGCAGTAGGTGGAAATGAAGAAGCAGCTAAATTATCAGGTGTTAATGTAATTAAAACAAAGTATATCGCTTACATTTTCTGCGGAATATGTGCAGCAATAGCAGGTATGATTATGTTAGCAAGTTTAGGTTCAGCAGAAGCTACAGCAGGTCAGGCTTATGAAACAAATGCCATCGCAGCAGCAGCTATCGGTGGAACAAGAATGGCAGGTGGTAAAGGTACAGCACTTGGAACATTCATTGGAGCATTAATGCTTGCAGTATTAAAAGTAGGTATGGTAGTTATCAACGTTGACTCTTTCTGGCAGTTCGTTGTAACTGGTATTATAATCATTGTAGCTTCATACTTTGAATTTATTCAGCAGGATATTAAAGGATTTGTTGCACGTCATAAAAAAGCTGCAAACTAAATAATGGCATTATATAATGAACATTATAAGAAACTAAAATAAATATTTGATTTAAGAGGTGCAGGAATATTAATTTAAATATTTATGCACCTCTTGTTGTATAATTACATAATGTAAGTGTCAAAAGAATAAATGGCGATTGTGTTTGTGAAAATAATAAACTTGTATTTATTGACACTTAGCAATGTGAACGGAAAAATGTCAAAGGAGAAACATAAATGAAAGATAAGATTACAGTTATTGGTAGTCTGAACTATGATATTATTTTGAAAATATCAAGATTGCCATATAAAGGAGAAACATTGCCGGTAAATGAAGCTGCATACAGTGCGGGTGGAAAAGGCGCAAATCAGGCAGTTCAGGCAGCAAAGCTCCATACACCGACATATATGGTTGGATGTGTAGGAACAGATGCAGCGGCAGATTTTCTTGTAAGTACAGCGAAGCAGTATGGAGTAAACACAGATTATATAAGAAAAGTTCCGGGAAGCAGCGGAATGGGAATTATAAACGC
Source organism: Eubacterium sp. LMAG:50 (assembly GCF_008680265.1). Classification (NCBI taxonomy): domain Bacteria; kingdom Bacillati; phylum Bacillota; class Clostridia; order Eubacteriales; family Eubacteriaceae; genus Eubacterium; species Eubacterium sp. LMAG:50. Next base: position 94,355 of record NZ_NALP01000005.1, read on the forward strand.
AATTGATGACGGAAGTGTATTTGCTTGCATAGTAAGAGGTGCAAATTATGAAATAACAAAGCAGGATATAGACCATGCAATGCCAGCATTAAAAGAATCTAAAGTTTGTATTTTGCAAAATGAAATTCCTGTAGAAATGATTGAATATGCAATTGATAAAGCTAAGGAAGCCGGATGTATCGTAGTTTTAAATGCGGCTCCGGCGATAGAACTCAAAGATGAATATTTGGCGAAAACAGATATATTAGTTGTTAATGAAGTAGAAGCAGCTTTTTATTGCAAGACAGAAATTGATTCTCTTGATAAAGCAAAAGAAGAAATAAAGAAAACTGCTGAAAAATATGGAAACAATGTAATCTTTACATTAGGTAAGGATGGAGCGGTTGTATACGAAGATGGTAAAATAGAAGTAATTCCGGCAATGAAAGTAGATGCGGTAGAAACTACAGGTGCCGGAGATTCATATATTGGAGCAGTAAGTCATTCGATAGTTGAAGGAAAAGGATTAATAGAAGCTTGTAAATTTGCAACAAAGTGCAGCGCAATAACTGTATGCAGATATGGCGCACAGCCTTCAATGCCAACTTTAGAAGAAGTTGAATAGAAATGACAAAAAATGACAAAAAATGATTGAAAAGTTTTCCGCAAAAGTATAAACTATAAATAGGTATAATTTATCTAATAAAACCAAGAAGGAATAGGATATAGAAAGTATAAACTATAACTGTTTATTTATACTTTTCAATGTTAGGAGGCAGATATGATTCCATATGAAAGAAGGTTACAAATATTAGATTTACTGGAAAAAAGCGAAGTCGTATCTTTGGATGAGTTCTGCAAATCTTTAGGGGGCGTATCGGAGTCTACCGTTAGAAGAGATTTGAAGACTATGGAAAAAGAAGGAGAGATAACTTTACTCAGAGGTGGTGGTGCCTGTTTAAAGAGAGGAAGTTATGAAGTACCTGTAATTTCTAAATTTAGTAAAAATGTCGAAGAGAAAGAACGTATTGCAAAGTATGCGGCTGATTTAGTTAAAGACGGTGAATCAATTTATATTGATTCAGGAAGCACAGCTTTAATGATGATAAAATATTTGAGAGAAAAAAATATTACTGTTGTAACAACAAATGCAATGATTTATCAGGAGTTGCAGACCAATAATATTAAATGTATTGTTGCAGGAGGAGAGATTAATATAACAACTGCATCAATAATAGGAATTACAACAAATAATTTCCTTAAAAAATATTATTTTGATAAAGCATTTATTGGAATGTCCGGTTTCTCAGAAGGGGCAGGATTCAACACACCTGATTTACTTGAAGCTGAAAAGAAGCGTATAGTACATCATAATTCGACAAAATCATACGTTCTTGCAGACAGCACGAAATCAGGCAAAAATACATTATGCAAAGTTATGGAATTAGAGGAAGCAACAATAATTTGTGATAAGAAAACAAGTGTTGTTGAAGCAGGCAATAATTACATAATAGCAGAATAAACATAGTATTAAATTTGTTGCAAAAATTTTCACAAAAATAAAACATGTGAATACAAAAATAAATATTAGAGGTGTGAACTATGAAGATAGGAATTGGAAATGATCATGTTGCAGTAGACATGAAAAATGAAATTAAAGAATATCTTGAAAGCAAAGGATATGAAGTTGTAAACTTTGGAACAGATTCTAAGGAAAGATGCAATTATCCTGTTTATGGTGAGGCAGTAGCAAATGCTGTTGTAAGTGGAGAAGTAGACTGTGGTGTTTTAATCTGTGGAACAGGCGTAGGAATTTCACTTGCAGCTAATAAAGTTAATGGAATAAGAGCATGTGTATGTAGCGAACCATATAGTGCAAAATTATCGAAGCAGCATAATAATTCTAATATCATAGCATTTGGCGCAAGAGTAATTGGTGTTGAAACAGCCAAGATGATAGTAGATGAGTGGTTAAATGCTGAATATGAAGGCGGACGTCATCAGGTTAGAATTGATATGATTAAGGAAATTGAAGAAAAACAAAAACAAAAATAAAAAAGGAGATAGAGAGCTATGAAGGTAAAAAATATTTCAAATCCCGAAGAATTTTTAAAGGTTATTGACAGTTGTGAAGGCAAAGTAGAATTAATTACAGATGATGGAGACAGATTAAATTTAAAATCAAAATTATGCCAGTTAGTTTCATTATCAACAATTTTTTCGTCAGCAGCAAAAATACCTGAAATGGAAATTATTGCCCATGAATTGGAAGATTCTAAAAAGATAATGGATTATCTTATGCGTGGATAAATAAAAAAGTAACTTAATATTTAAAGGAATACTAATAAAGCCGATGCGAAAGCATCGGCTTTATGTTATAATGTGCGATATGGGTAATGAAATAAAAAAAGACAAGGAGAAGAGTTTTATGAAACGAAGAAACAAAGGTTTAATGTTGCTTGTTACATTGCTGTTGATAACATTATTTTCAACAACGGTATTTGCAGCAGATGAAGCAGAGTATGTTCCTAAATTATTTGGGACATTTTGGGCGTTGATACCGCCACTTGTGGCAATTGTACTTGCATTGATTACAAAGGAAGTTTATAGTTCATTGTTTATCGGAATTGTAATTGGTGGAGTACTATATGCGGGTGGTTCATTTGAAAAAACACTTACACATGTACTTAGTGATGGAATAGTTGGTTCACTTTCAGATTCTTATAATGTTGGTATTTTAGTATTCTTAGTTGTTCTTGGAACAATAGTTGCATTGATGAATAAGGCAGGAGGATCAGCAGCGTTTGGAGAATGGGCTTCTAAGCACATTAAGACAAGAGTAGGAGCACAGCTTGCAACTATAGCACTTGGTTGTTTGATTTTTGTAGATGACTATTTTAACTGTCTTACAGTAGGTAGTGTTATGAGACCTGTAACAGACAGACATAATGTATCAAGAGCTAAGCTTGCATATTTAATAGATGCTACGGCAGCTCCCGTATGTATTATTGCACCGATTTCTTCATGGGCAGCAGCAGTTACAGGATTTGTAAAAGGTGAGGACGGATTTGTAGTATTTATAAAATCAATACCATATAACTATTATGCTTTATTGACGATTGTTATGATGATTACAATTGTTGTAATGAAAGTAGATTTTGGCTCAATGGCAAAGCATGAAGCAAATGCAGCTAAAGGAGATTTGTTTACAACAGGTAAAAAAATATATGAAGAAATTGATAATGAAGGAAAAGAGAAAAAAGGTAAAGTATGTGACCTTGTAGTTCCTGTAATTACACTTATTATATGCTGTATTATTGGCATGATTTATACGGGAGGATTTTTCTCAGGTACAGATTTTGTGACAGCATTTTCAAATAGTGATGCATCAGTTGGTTTAGCATTAGGTAGTATATTTGCACTTGTTATTACATTAGTATTTTACGTTGTACGAAGAATATTACCGTTTAATGAGTGTATGGATTGCCTTCCGGAAGGATTTAAGGCAATGGTTCCTGCAATTCTTATTTTAACATTTGCATGGACATTAAAGAACATGACAAGTAGTTTAGGAGCAGCAGAATTTGTTGAAGTAATAATGAAGAATAGTGCTGAAGGTTTTGCAATATTCCTTCCTGCGGTTATATTTGTAGTAGGATGTGGACTTGCATTTGCAACAGGTACATCATGGGGAACATTTGGTATCCTAATTCCTATTGTTGTACAGGCATTCCAGAAAACTGATCCTGCAATGATGATTATTGCCATATCTGCATGTATGGCAGGAGCTGTTTGCGGAGACCATTGTTCTCCAATTTCAGATACAACAATTATGTCATCGGCAGGAGCACAATGCGAACATACAAATCATGTATCTACACAGATTCCATATGCAGTAACAGTTGCTGTAGTTTCATTTATAACATACATAATTTCAGGAGCATTGCAGAAAGCAGCAGGAATTGGATGGGCTGCACTTCCTATCGGAATTATTCTTATGATTGGAACTATTGTAGGAATTAAAGTTTTAGGCTCGGGAAAAGAAGTAGTTAATGATTAGTATTACAAATAAAAAACAGCATAAAATATAATTGAAAACAGTATGAAATATAATTAAAAAACAGTATGAAATATGATTAAAAAATCAAAAAATAATCAAAAGAAAAATGAATTCATTTAAAGAAACAGTGGCTAATTTATCATAGTCACTGTTTCTTTTGTAGTTGAAGTCTATTGCTCATTTTTTATTTGTTTTCCCTCTGAATCTATATGATAATTATCAGTATAAATAAGCTGTGAAACAGGCACAATCTCATATCCTTTTTCTTTTAAACCTTCAATTACTTTAGGAAGAGCCTGAATAGTATATTTTGCACTATTATGCATTAAAATGATGGCTCCGGGTTTTAAAGACTTATTATTAAGAACTTCATTTACAATTGCATCAACACCATAGTTTTTCCAATCTAGAGAATCTACAGACCATTGTATTGTAAAATAACCACATTCTTTTGCTTTAACAATAACATGATTATCATAATCGCCGTAAGGAGGTCTAAACAAATTCATTTGATAGGAAGTAAGATTTTTAACGTTTTCGGTAACAGTATTAAGTTCATTGCATATTTCTTCGTTTGACAGAGAACTCATATTCTTATGATTTGCACTATGATTGCCTAAATCATGCCCTTGCTCGTAAATCGCTTTTACGTCATTAGGGTATTGCTTAACCCAGCCACCTGTCATAAAGAAAGAGGCTTTAATATTATTTTCTTTTAAAATATCTAATATTTTTTGTGTATCATCATTTCCCCAGGCAGCATCAAAACTAATGGAAACCTGAGGTTTAGCAGTATCTACACAATAAATTGGAAGTTCTTTTGCAGTAGATGAAACAGGGAGAGAATCAAATGTATCTTTATAGGAAAAACCCTGAAAATAATATGTAACACCAATTGCTAATGCGATAAAGAAAAGCCAGGAAATACTCCTTTTTGTCATACTAAGATATTCAGAATTATTTGACATTGTAACCTCCTATGTTTTATTGTACAGTTTATGAAAAATACGGGATGGATATGATTACAAATTTATAAATTATAGAGTATAATAAGCCGTGGAAAATATATGAAATTTTATTTAATTAAGAAACATAGGATGGCATAAAATGAGATACATGAGAAAATCAAAACGTAGAAAAGAAAGAATTAAAAAAATCGGAATATTATTAATAGTTGCATTAGTGGCTATGGTTGCATGGAAGGCAAGTGAAATTTATTATGGCAAAATAAATTTGAGTAAGTTGGAAAACATGGAAAGACCGGAGTGGATAGATGACCAGATTATAGATGTGGATGGAGCATCAAGAAGTGGAGAAAAACTTGGCAGCGTTAAAGATATAGTTATTCACTATGTCGGAAATCCGGGAAGTACGGCACAGCAAAACCATGATTTTTATGCTGGAAATCAGTCAAATGTAAGTTCTCATTTTGTGGTAGGATTAGATGGCGAAGTAATTCAATGTATTCCGTTAGATGAAATGTCAGCAGCAAGTAATTGGCGAAACAATGACACTATATCGATAGAGGTATGTCATCCGGACAAATCAGGAAAATTTAATAAAAAGACTTATAAATCTTTGGTAAAACTTACTGCATGGCTCGAAATGGCATGTGGGTTAAATGAAGACCATGTAATTAGACATTATGATATAACAGGAAAAGAATGCCCAAGATACTATGTTAAACATGAAGATGCGTGGAAAAAATTTAAAAAAGATGTAAAGAAATACAGAAAATAATCTGAAAAAACCATAAGAAAATACTCATGTGAAAATAACAAAAAAGAAAATGTTATACGAATATAATCACTGAAAAGAAGCGAAGCGGATTTGGCATGTCAGGAAGAAAAAATAAAAGAAAATTTGCCTAAAGTGGCTATTATATGTGAATATGATGCAATGCCTGAAATTGGACATGGTTGTGGGTATTCGGCAAGTTGTGCAGCAGGAATTATATGTGCACTTGCAATTAAAGAAGAACATAGTGAGTATAGAAACCGATAATTGGGATTTTATATCCTAAATAAAAAGGCAAAACTGGGGCAAATTCTTAATTTTACTAATTTGCCCTTTAAGAAATAAAAAAATGTATTATAATATGTTAGGTGTGTAAAGCACAAAAATATATGAGTAAGGAAGAAAAGAATGGGAAATCAAGTAAAAAAAATGGGAAAAGCATTAATGCTTGTTCTTGCAATGTTAGTATGTTTTAACATTGGTGTTATGGCGCAGGAAATAGAGGCAACAATGGCACCGGAAAATGTAAAAGAAGCAGAAACGACAAAGGTAGCAGGAGAAACAGAAACAACAAAACATACAGGTGAAGTTGAAACAACAACTAAAGCAAATGAGACAGAAACAACAAAGCCTTCAGGAGAGACAGAAACAACAACCCCTAGTGAAAACAATAATGGAACAAATACAACGCAGCCAAATGTAAGAATTTTATTTGTTGGTAATAGTTCAACTTATTATAATGATATGCCACAGATGGTAAAAGGACTTGCACAGGCTGATGGAGTGAATGTAACAATTCAGGCACTTACAGCAGCAAATTACAAACTTTATCAGTTCGCTGATGAAAAGGATACATATGGTTCTCAGCTTATAAGTGCATTAAAAAATTATAAGTGGGATTATGTAATTCTTCAGGACCACAGAGAAATGATTATCACAGATATTGCAAAAACTCAGACAGCAATTGAAACATTGAAACCATTAATTCAGAGTTCAGGTGCAAAGATGCTTCTTTATGATACACAGGCTGATTATATTGGAAGGAGTTTTACTGCAACAGGATATAGCTATTATTTATCACATAATGAAATACAGCATTATATGATAAAGGGTTATTATATGATGGGAAATAAGTATGGCGCGCAAGTTATTTCATCAGGAGTTAATTTTGAAAGATGCTTAAAACAGTTTCCTGATATAAAATTATACAATGCGGATAACATACATCCTACGCCTACAGGAAGTTATTTGGCAGCGTGTACAATTTATGGAACAATATTTAATACAACTGCATTAGAAAATAAGTATTTACCTGAAAGTGAATACGATTCTAATGGACTTCTTAAGAAAGTTACTAAAGAAAATGCATTAAAAATGCAGGCTATAGCAGATCCAAGATTGACAATTGATACTTCATATGTAGAGGTAAATAAAGGCTTTAATTCAAAAGTAACAGCAACATTGATTGCAAATGAAAAGAATGAAATTTTGAAAGATTATAAAAATGAAATTCAGTATTCAAGTTCAAACGATACAGCTATTTCAGTAAACAAATATACCGGAAGTTACAATGCAATTGGCGTTGGAGATTCAATGATAATGGCAACAACAGACAGTGGATTGATTACAATGTGTACAATAAGTGTAAAGCAGCCTTCGACATCATTTGTAATTAACGAAACAGGAATAGCCAAATTATATAAGGGCGATACTGTTCAATACACAACAAAGATAGCACCGAGTGATACAACAGATATAGTTAAATGGACAAGTAATAACACATCTGTTGCAACTGTAAGTGATACAGGTCTTGTTACAGCAAAGAAAGTAGGAACAGCAAAAATAACAGCAACTACAACAAGTGGTATTAAGGTAGTACGTTACATAAGGGTAAAACTTATTAAACCTAAAAATGTAAAAGTTAAGAAGCTTTCAACAAAAGCAAAAGGAATAAGATATGCAAATATAAGAATTAGATGGACAAAGAATACTAATGCAGTTAAGTATTATGTATATCGTTCATCAGGTTCAGGTTATAAAAAAATTGCTACAACTAAAAAGCCAAAATATATAGATAAAAATAAGAAAAAGGGTGTTAAATACTATTATAAAGTAAGAGCAGTTTATTCAAACTCTAAATGCAATAGTTATTTGTCAGATACAAAATCAATTTCTTTGAAATAATAGAGAAATTGATTAGAACTTAAAAAGATTAATCTATTAGAAATGACTGACAAAGCAGAATAAATTATGACAAAAGTTTTAAATAAAAATAGAGTTGACATTTTACGACTATTTAAATATAATTACACAAGAAATTAATAGTCCGTGAGGGAGTAGTTCGCGTGAAAGCGTGATTTGTCAACAATCCCGATAGCATAAGCTATCTGGCAAATATTAAAGAATGAGACTTATGGTTTTGAAGATACTAATAATTATTAGTATCTTCAAAATTATGAGTCTTTTTTTATACCTGTAATATCAAGACATGGACATATGAGATTAAATCTGTTTTGAATATGGCAAAAATGTATATTTTAGATATCGTTAAAACATTAGATTGTTAAAATGTATATTTGGGACAAAAGACGTTAATTTTTAAATAATTTACATGGGAAATAAATTATTAAGTATAAATACAAGATATATACTATGAACAAAGCGGATATTAAATCTAATTCTATTATACAAAATGGCAGGAGATAAAAATGGAATATTTAGTTGAATTCTTATTGTTAGGAGTTGGACTTGCAATGGATGCATTTGCAGTATCTATTTGCAAAGGATTAGCTATGCGCAAAGTCAATAAAAAACAGGCAGTTATCATAGCGCTGTTTTTTGGTGGCTTTCAGGCAATTATGCCGGTTATCGGATGGCTTTTATGCAAAGGTTTTCAAACTTATATAGAAGCTTTTGATCATTGGATAGCTTTTGCGTTATTAGCATTTATCGGAGTAAAGATGATTATCGAAACCTTGAGGGAAAAGGAAGACGATGTAGTTATTGAAGAAATGGATCCGCCACTTGATATGAAAGAAATGCTTATGCTTGCAATTGCAACAAGCATAGATGCTTTGGCAGTTGGTATATCTTTAGCAGCTCTTGACAGACCAATAGTGGAATCAGCAGCCATTATCGGTGTGGTTACATTCGTTATATCTATTATTGGTGTTTATATTGGAAACTTTTTTGGAAACAGATACAAAAAAAGAGCAGAACTTACAGGTGGAATTATTTTAGTATTAATAGGTGTAAAGATTTTATGTGAACACATGGGATAGATAGCATTTTAAATTTTGAAAAGAAAACAAAATGAAAGAAATTCATTTTTAATAAATGTTTTCGACAAATGGCTGCCGACCGGAGGGAGGGGCAGTACATCTTTTTATGGAGGAAAAAGATATGATAATAAGAATAATAACAGCATTAGTACTTTTGGTAGTTGGATTTATATTGCTGGTTAAAGGAGCAGATTTTTTTGTAGAAGGAAGTGCAAGCGTTGCGAAAAAATTAAAGATTCCATCACTTGTAATTGGTATGACAATTGTGGCAATGGGAACCAGTTTGCCTGAATGTTCAGTCAGCATTATTGCTTCAATGAATGGAAGTAATTCTTTATCAATTAGTAATGCAGTTGGTTCAAATATATTTAATCTGATGGTTGTATGTGGAATTTGTACTTTGTTTATTCCACTTGAAGTAGCTAAGGATACGATAAAAAGAGACTTTCCACTTTCAATAGCATGTGCAATACTTTTATTATTTACGGGTTATACATCAATGACATTGGGAAGGACAGAAGGAATAGTATTTTTAATCTGCTTTGCATTTTTTATTCTTATAATGGTTAAAAGTGCAATGAAATCAAGAAAGATTTCAAATGAGGCAATGCAGGAAATTGATGAAGAACTTGAAGAAATATCAGAGGATTTGTCAGGAATAAAATGTTTGTTGTATATAGTTGGAGGAGCTATTGCAATAAAATTTGGTGGTGATTTTGTTGTAAATGGTGCTACCTCTATAGCAAGAACAGCAGGAGTGACAGAAACCGTTATAGGACTTACTATCGTAGCACTTGGAACCAGCCTTCCTGAACTTGTAACATCAATTGTGGCAGCTAGAAAGAAAGAAGTTGATATGGCTGTTGGTAATGTAATAGGTTCGAATATATTTAATATTTTGATGGTACTGGGAATTGCAGCAACAATAAGTCCGATTACATTTTTAACAGAAAACATAATAGACATTATTGTATTAGTAGTATTTAGTGGTCTTGTATGGGCATTTGCATGGACAAAGAAGCAACTTGATAAAAAAGAAGGAATAATGATGTTAGTTCTTTATGCTATTTATACAGTTTATATTATTATGAGATAAAAGAAGTTCCACATTTAGAATCGAATGATCATGAGATGATTACGGAAGTGTAAGACTAAAATCTACTTTGCCCCACACTTCAAAGTGAAAATAAACTTTTAATTTCACAAATGATTACGGAATATTAAGTTTAGTTTGACAATAAAAAAAGAGTGGTTTATAATCACATTAATTAGGTGCATTTGCACAATATATCAGTAAGGCTATGACGAAGAGAAGTAACATAGATTATCGCTTCCAGAGAGCGGATGATGGTGAGATGTCCGCAGAATGAATTTATGTGAATAACACTTTCGAGCTGCAATCCGAAAGCAATGGCAAGTAGGTGCGACGTGGTTGTACGACACACAACAGGGTTTATCCCATGAGTGGCTGCAATGCAGCAAATCAGGTGGTACCGCGGAATAAGTTAGATTAACTGTCCGTCCTGAACTGTAGTAGTTTAGGATGGGCTTTTTTTGTTTGAATTTGCTATAAAATTTGAACAATATAGTTTAATTGTTTTCCTAAACAATATATAAAAATATGAAGGAGACTAACAGAATGGATACAAACACAAATAACATTTATCGTGATGTTACAATGGACAACATATCTGAATCAAATGTTGGACAGACAATGAAGATTTGCGGATGGGTTGAAAACATCCGTGACCATGGTGGTGTTTCTTTTATCGATTTAAGAGACATGTATGGCCAGATGCAGGTAGTAATGAGAGATACTTCATTACTTGATGGAATTAATAAGGAAGATTGTATTTCTGTAGAAGGACCAATTCAGCATAGAGATGAAGAAACATACAATGATAAGATTGCAACAGGAACAATCGAATTAGAAGCAAAGAAAGTAACAGTTTTAGGAAAAGTTTACAGACAGCTTCCATTTGAAATAATGACATCAAAGGAAACAAGAGAAGATGTTAGATTAAAATATCGTTATCTTGATTTGAGAAATAAGAAAGTAAAGGATAACATGATTTTCAGATCAAAGGTTATTTCTTTCTTGAGAGAAAAGATGACAGAGATGGGATTCTTAGAAATCCAGACACCAATTCTTTGCGCATCATCACCTGAAGGCGCAAGAGATTACATTGTGCCTTCAAGAAAATTTAAAGGAAAATTTTATGCTCTTCCACAGGCACCACAGCAGTATAAACAGTTGCTTATGGTATCAGGATTTGACAAATATTTCCAGATTGCACCATGTTTTAGAGATGAAGATGCAAGAGCAGACCGTTCACCTGGGGAATTTTATCAGTTAGATTTTGAAATGAGTTTTGCTACTCAGGAAGATGTTTTCAGAGTAGGTGAAGAAGTTTTAAGTGCAACATTTGAAAAATTTGCACCTGAAGGATTTGAAGTGACAAAGGCTCCATATCCTATTATCAGTTATAAGCAGGCAATGCTTGAATTTGGTACAGATAAGCCTGATTTAAGAAACCCATTAAGAATAGTTGATGTTACAGATTTCTTCCAGAGATGTACATTTAAGCCATTCCATGGTAAGACAGTAAGAGCTATTAAAGTTCATGCTGATATGTCAAAGGGATTCCATGAGAAATTATTGAAATTTGCTCAGAGCATCGGAATGGGAGGACTTGGATATCTTGAAGTTAAAGAAGATATGACATATAAGGGACCAATTGATAAATTTATTCCAGATGACATGAAGACAGAAATTAAGGAGATTGCAGGATTAGAAGCAGGAGATACAATTTTCTTTATCGCTGATAATGAAAAACAGGCTGCTTTATATGCAGGTGAAATCCGTACAGCATTAGGAGAAAGACTTGATTTAATTGAAAAGAATGCATATAGATTCTGCTACATCAATGACTTCCCAATGTATGAATATGATCCTGAAGCAAAGAAGATTATATTTACACATAACCCATTCTCAATGCCACAGGGTGGACTTGAAGCATTAGAAACAATGAAACCTGAAGACATTCTTGCATACCAGTATGATATTGTATGTAACGGTGTTGAATTATCATCAGGTGCTGTTAGAAATCATGATATGGAAATCATGGTTAAGGCATTTGAAATTGCAGGTTACACAGAAGATGATTTGAAAGAAAAATTCGGAGCACTTTACAATGCATTCCAGTTTGGAGCACCTCCACACGCAGGAATGGCTCCTGGTGTAGACCGTATGATTATGCTTCTTACAAATGAAGAAAATATCAGAGAAATTATTCCATTCCCAATGAATGGTAACGCTCAGGATATGATGTGCGGAGCTCCTAGTGAAGTTACAGAACAGCAGCTTAGGGAAGTTCATATTAAAGTAAGACAGTAATAAAGATATAAATACAGATCCCGGGGTTTTAACACTTGGGGTCTGTTTTACTTTATATAATGAGTCGGGCATTTGCGTAAATAATACAAAGCAATATGACAAAAAGCAATTTTATTAGCATATTTTAAAATGAAATTAAACATTTAAACATATGCAGAAATGGGATAAGCAGATTGGAGAAAAATATGTACGATACAGTTATTTTTGATTTAGATGGAACGTTACTTAACACAATAGATGACATAGCAGCAGCAGTGCAATATGCTCAAAAAAAATATGGTTTTCCGGTTCATACAGTAGATGAAGTAAAAAAACACGTAGGAAATGGCCTTAGACTTTTGATGCACCGCTCAATTCCGGAAGGCGAGAATAATCCTGATTTTGATAAGATATTTGCTGATTTTAGTGAATATTATCAGAAGCATTGTCAGGTAAAAACGAGAGCTTATGATGGCACGTTAGATTTGATAAAAGAATTAAAGAAACGTAATATTAAAATGGCAATTGTGTCAAATAAGAATTACAAAGCAGTTGAATCTTTGAAAAATATTTATTTTGAAGGTTTAATAGATGTTGCATTAGGAGAAAATGAAGCTGCCGGAATTAAGAAAAAACCGGCAAAAGACATGGTTATGTCAGCACTCGATAAATTAGGCAGTACACAGGAAAAATCAATTTATGTAGGAGATTCAGAAGTTGATAGTCAGACTGCTGTTAATTCAGGACTTGATTGTGTCCTCGTAAGTTGGGGATTTAGAACAAAAGACATTTTAGAAAAACTTGCTTATAAGAAAATAATAGATGAACCAATGCAATTGTTAGATGTGATTGAGTAAGTAATATAATAAAGAGTGGCGAATTTGTTCGTCACTCTTTATTATTAAATATAGATTATAAAACATTTATTAGGCAGGTAGTGACCATTTTTCTGTATTAAATAAACAGGGTTTTCATTGTATCTAATGTTCGACCCACTTTATCATTGGTTACTTTCAAGACTATCATTCTGATAAACAATATTTCCTGAAAGACCATTTGAGTACGTAAGTTTTTTGCGTTTAAAATGGTTCAATATCTGAATCCACAATCTAATAAAATCCTTGCCACAAAATATAAGAAAAAGAACAAGTCCTAATAAGGATGTGTATTTACCAACCTTTATAAGAGGCGCATGATAAACTAATTTAATAATATGATGTCCTGATGAAAGAGAAAATCCTAAAAAAGCATTATCAGTCATAAAGTAATCAATTTTTTGGCCGTCCACATATACTGAGAATCCTTTGTCGTAAGGAATTGTTGTAGTAAAATAACTATCTTTATCTAAAGTAATGTTCCCTGTAATCATATTATTTTCATAAGCAACATCAGTCATCATTGTAATGTTATTTTTTAAGGCAGAAACCTGGTCATAATCAATTTTATAAATTTCAAATTCACTGAATTCAAAACTACATCCTTTAGGAAAACGAATGTTTAATATATTATTGTCAGCAGAATCTGATACAACAAATTTAAAATTGAAATTTTTATTAGGATAAGCAGAATTAAGACCACTTAAACTATTTTGAATACCATTAATTTTAATCGTTGAACGGTTTATGCCATATCCTTTGATATTGCATTTTATAATATAAATACAGTCCTTTAAATTATCAGGAATCTCAACATTAAAAGTTTTTGCACCCTTCATAGTATCAACATGATAATATCCATCTGTAGTACGCTCTAATTTTAAATCCATATTAAGATTAACCTTCTTTAACATAGAATGATAAGAAGAATTAACATCATCATCAACAACAATATATTTTAATAAAGCAATCTCTTTTTCTTCAGGTGAAAGAGAAAGATATTCGTCTAAACTCATAGTATCTTTAGATGCAAATCCAAGAGAATAAGCATTATCTGATTTATATACCTTGACATTGCCTGCCTGACAGACTGCCTTGTATCCTGCAGGAGCAGTTGTTGTGGAAGCAATGTATTTAACACCCATAAGTGTTTTAAACAAAACATCATTTGATGAAGTGATGGAAATGTCATTAACGGTAGGGTTACTAAGCTGAAGGTCATAATTACACATATTTAAATAAGGCTTATTAAAAACAGATGAGTAACAACCTTCTGAAAAATATTTCTTTCCATATATGATATTATTTGTAAATTTACTATCAGTTATATTGCTCGTTCTGAAAAATGTATCATCACCATTTAATGCAATTGCAATAGCAGCGTTTTTACTTTTATCATAATATTTTGCAGCATCTTTTTTTGCAACCAAAGTGTCAGAAGCATTTCCAACATAGCAACAGAAAATGGCAATTAAAATTGTAGGCAACATAAAAACATAGTTCTTTTTTATTTGGCAATAGGCAGCAATAAAACAAAAAGTAATTATAAGGTCAATAACTATTGCAATGTATATTGGATTTTCATGCATATATGCAGAAATTGCAATAAGAACTAATATGCCAAATGTAACGAGTGCTAATTTACCGGTTTCATATTTTTTAGCTAATAAATCCCTTACAAAAAATGCGGTAACAAGCAAAATTAAAGGAACAAATGGAATAAGAGCTTTTCCTCTAATGTATAGAAAACCGTTTAATAAATATTGACCTACAGGAAATGCTGAAACAAACAAAATACAAATGCAAAGAAACTTCTTTGAAAAATCTTTGCTTAATATTAATATGCAGGCTAAAGCTAAAAATGCAATAGCGGTCACACCCATTCCATATGGTGTGTAAAACATTTCGTTATTAGGAAACTGAGGTATAAATAATTTAGCTAAAGAAATTGATTTACCATCAGAAGAACCACGTCCTGATAAAATAGCAGCAAGACTTGGAAGTAAAATTACTGCGGAAAGCAAAATTCCAATAATTGAACTTGCACCATATCTTAAAGCAAAGAACCAAAACGGCTTTTTACCAGCAGGAAGTTTGTAGTATAGTTCCTGATTTTCTTTGTACTCAAAAAATTTGTAAATAGCATAAATACTTATAGCAACAATTCCTGACACAGCAAAGAAATAACTTGTTAAAAACATACATGTAATGCTTAGAATAAGAAGTATCTTTCTGTCTTTTTTATATAAACGGTCAACACCAACTAAAGCTAATAATAAAAATGGAATATAATCCATGAACATTACCTGCTTATGGCTGTGGTATAATAATGGACCGGCGCAGGCAAATAGAAAAGTAATAAAATAAACAGTGCTTCGATTCATGTTGTTGTGTGATTTAAGCCAAAAGTAAAAAATATAAACAGATAACAAAACAACTACAATACTTGAAATGCTTATATATAATGCCATTTGGACATTTGGCAAAAGATAACTTATTAAAATAATTGGATTCATAAATCCGTAATAAGAAAAATTATAAGCATTTTGTCCGGCACCTAAATTAAGATTAAACTCAGGAAAAAGTCTTCCCGTATCATAAAATGACTGCCTAAAATAATCAGGGAGTACACTGTGCTGGGACAGCCAGTCTACGGAAGAACCATAAATATAATCAGAACCTGTTATAAGAAAAACAATTCCAAGAATAAAAGCAGTCACCAAAGAAAGGTAAATGAAATCATTTAACTCTATATATCTTTTGGACGATTTTTTTATAGATTTAATAAAATTCATAATTTACTCCTTTTCCCGAAAACAAATTTTATTTCAAATTAATAAGTACTAACTTCATTAATAGAATTATTAATAAATATGCCAAATAATCATCAAAACAGTTAATAACTTTATTTTTATCTTACATAAATAATGTACAATTCAAAATTTAAAGAACCATATTGAAATATCTTAAGTATTCTTTAAGAATGAAAAAAAGACCGCTTCGTATGTTACAATAAGTCGAAATAAAAACTTACCGGATAATCTTTAAAATAGAAAATAAAATGAACTAGGTTTAGATTTTATAAATATTTCCGATGACGAGTTACTGATAAAAAGAAAGGAGAAAGTAGCACACAGTATTTTGCGTTAAGAAAGCAAAAAATACTTATTTTGTAAAATTTTAGGACATACGATATAGTCGGCTGCTAAAAATAATTTATGAAGAAAAATATAAAAATAAAGAAAAAAATAGCGATTGTTTCTACAGTAATTGTAATAATAGCAATAGTTGTGGCAACGATAATGGAAATAGAATACGGAAAATTTTTATTTATTCCGTCTGTAAAAAACAAGCAAATGGACGAGCTTGATTTAGAAAAATATAATAAATTAATGATTGTGGCACATCCTGATGATGAACTTATATGGGGTGGAGCACATCTTTTAGAAGATGATTATTTGGTTGTATGCATAACAAGGGGGTATGATAAAACAAGAAAAAAAGAGTTTGAAAATGTAATAAATGCAACCGGTGATAAAGGACTTATATTGTTATATCCTGATAAAATAGCAGGGCAAAGAAGCGATTGGGGCAGATGGAAAAAAGATATTGAAAAAGACATTGAAACAATAATTAATTATAAGAATTGGGACGAAATAGTAACTCATAACGAAAAGGGAGAATATGGGCACATACATCATATAATGACACACAATCTTGTAGATGAAGCTTGCGATAAAACAGGAACTGATGCAAAAGTTATGTATTTTGGAAAATATTATAAGAAAATAAATTTACCCGAAATAGGGCTTGAAAAGATAGATGAAGATTTGCTTAAACAGAAAGATGAAATATCAAAACTTTACCCAAGCCAGAAAAAGACAATTGATAAATTACATCATATGTTTCCGTATGAAAATTGGACAGAGAGGGAGTAAGAGAAAAATATATAAATAATTTGCTTTATTATAATTAATATGATACAATTTTAATAATAAAAGAGGGGGTGGCAGTATGAAATTTTTTATTTATAATACAAATAAAGAAATTGCAGCGCAGATAGAAAATTATATATATGAAGAGAGAGAGTTACTTAATAAATGCGTAGAAATAGATGTATCATACAGCATAAATGATACTCTTAAAATATTGAAAACAGATGAGTGGTACGACTTACTATATTTAGGGATAAATAATTTTGATGAAGATGTATTCCGGATAGCCAGTATAATAAGGAATAAATATAAGACAAAAGGACCAGAAATAATTTTTACTGATTATGACACAACTGAATGTCATAAATTATTCAAATATGAACCACTAAATTTCTATTGTTATCCAATTAGAAAAGAAATCATTAAAGTTGATATTGAAAAAATATTTAATAGGGTGAATAAAGAAGAAAATGAAGTTTTGAAATTTCATTATGATGGTATTACAAAAGGAGTATCATTTGACGAAATTATATATATAGAAGCTAAGGGAAATAATAGTGAGATATATAAAAAAGATGGTAATGTAGATAATGCAACAGAAAGCATTTCAAAAATAGAAAGTAGAGTGAAAACTGAGGGATTTATTAAATGCCATAGATCATATATTGCTAATTTGAAATATATAGAAGGATATTCACATAATAAAATTTACATAGAGGGTGGTTATGAAATACCTATTGGTAGAACATACGCTAAAGAGGTAAAAAAAATCATATTTAAGTAATTAAAATGAGGTTATTTATTTTTATTTAAGAAAAATCTTAGATAACAAAATGAATAACCTTTTGTTGTTTGTAAAAAAAAATTGTAGTTTATCACAATAAGAAAGATGCAACAGTTTATGATGTATAATTAAAATGTAGCTACAACAGTTAATGATTATAATCATTAAACTAATGAATAAATAATAAACAGGAGGTTTTATAACATGAACAAGAGAAAAATAATTAGTTCTGTTGTTGCAGCATCTGTATTATCTATAGGAATGTCTATGGGTATATGCGCTAAAACAATAGACACATCAAATTCAATTGGAAGATTAGAATTTTTAACAATAGCCAATACTGGTTTTAAAACAGCTAGGGCTTCAACAAGAATTTCTACTGCTTCAAAGCCAGCAACTGGATATGCAGGAACTGTAATTATGTATACAACTAACGAAAAGGGAACGGTAAAGGAAGTAAGTAGCACTAGCGCTAATAGTGTAACGGAAGTTAGTAGATCAGCAGCATCTGGACATTACTTAGTCAAAGCTAGAGGGATTCATAAACAACTATATATGAATAATGTAATATTAACTGAAAATACACAGTTGCCATAAAAGAAAAGTGATATTAATTATGGTACTAATTGAAAAATATTAGTACCATAATTGCTATTAAAATAAATGCTATTGGAGGTTTTATGAAGAAGGGACTATTATTGCTTGGAATTATGATTGCAGCAATATCACTTGTAGGATGTAAAAATGAAAAAGAGACAAGTAAAAAGATTGATTTATCTAACAATCAAACGAAGATAAATACTAGTAAGTCTAATGATAAAATAATTCCTGATACCGAAGATATAAGCGATGATTATTTAAATGAAAGATATCCCGGCAAAGAAATATTACATTGGGTATATGGAGAAAAGTTCAAATTATCAAACGAAGATATAGAGGAATTTGGTTCAAAATATGGAACACATTTAATATCAAATGAGCAAATTATAACATTAAATGATTATCTCGTATCAAAAGGAAAAAAATATGTAATCAATTTTATAAGAATGGGATGCGGGCAGGAGTATATTAATCAGGTTAAACATATGATTTCTAATAACAATTCTCCGGATATTATAAATGCAAATGTATTTTATGATTACGATGCAAAAACATATAGTATTTTATTAAAGTATGACTTTATAGACGCAGAGTTATTAGAGAATTTAGAACCATATATGTCAGAAAACATGAAAGAATATAAAGAAAATATTCCTGATAGTGTTTATAACAAAAGTAAAGTTAATGGAAAATTTTATGGCATAGGTTCTATGGAAAAAACAACAACTAAAATGTATTGGTATATAAATGAAGATATTGCAAAAAAATATGATATAGATTTAGAATCTATGAAACAGATGAATTACGAAGATTGGGCTCCGTATTTTGAAAAAATATATAATGCTGAAAAAAATGAGGGAACAAGTGATTTTAAGATAATGGATAATTATCCATATACACAAGTTGAAGACACTGCTTTAGGCTATATTGGTAAATTTAGTGGTGAGAATTACATAGATACTAAGTTATTTGGTAAAAACGAAGATACAGGATTGATTGAGAATTATTATGCATCCGACAATGTAAGACAGGCTTTTAAAAATTATACGGATTATTATAAAAAAGAATATTTTAATTATTTAAATCCAACTAAAAAAAATGAAGATGAAATCTTTACCGGAAATTGTTTTGCGTTTTTACAACAGGATATGGATGTGGATAGCTTTGTGGAAAATAACAAGACTAAATATCCTAAATTAAAAAGTGTTAAAAAAATTTATTGCTATAATCAAATTGAGCAATTTGATGAATTGGAAGATATAACAGGAATATGTAGTAAGTCAACTAAAAAAGAAATGGCTATGGATGCGTTAAATACCATATATTCAGATAGAGTGTCTTCGAATATTGCATCTTATCCTTTATATAAAATTGATAGAGAAGATTATACGGAAAAAATGGATATAGAAAATTATGCAGGACCATCTAAAATTTTTGCAAATGTGTTTGTGAGATATAGCAGTGATTATAAAAAAGAAGGTAGTGAATTAAAGAAAGAAGAAGATTTAGCAAAAACTTCAGACAAAATTTCGGGTAGATATTTTGATTTGAATGACTCAAAAGATAAGATAAAAAGATTAGTAGAGATAGAAAAAAAGTATATAGATTACAGTGCAGAGTTAAAAGGAAAATTTTTAAATGGGGATTTTGACACTACATGGAATGAATTCCTAAAAGAATTAGATGCAGCAGGAATAGAAGAAGTAATACAATTAATAAATGGACAGATAGATAAATAAATTTGTTTATAAAAAAGTAATAATGGACGGAGAAAATTATATGAATAAAAAGATAATTCAAATAATGTTAGCAATATTATTAGCATTTGCATTAAGTGGATGCGGAAAAGGTAAAGTTCAGACAGGCGAAAATGATAAGTATATTGAATTGGAAGAGAATAAATCGTGCTGCAATGATTTGATGGTTGAAATTGAAAGTTATGGAGAATATAGTGTAATTTATTTTTATGATTATTCCAGTAAAAGTGAAGTTTATGCATGCAGTCAGGCAAATTGCACGCATAATGTTGAAGACTATCAGTCAGGTAAAATAAATTGCAATGCTATCGTAAAAGGTGAGGCGAAATATCCATTTATATATAATGAAAAATTATATTATATCTGTGTAGACACAGATGATTCCGTGTTATGGAGAAGTAATATAGATGGAAGTGAAAAAGAAAAAGTAGCAAAATTAGATAAACCGCTAATTAATATAGGAGCAACTTTCTGCGTTTATGATGGAAAGTTGTATATTGCCAGTGGAGTTCAGGAAGAAGTTGAATATAGTGAGAATTCATCATCATGTTTTATAGTTGAATCAGAAGTATATGAAATTAGTATTGATAGTGGAAAAATAAGACAACTTACAAATATGGGAAAGAAACCGAGTGTATCTTGTGATATGATTCAATGTTTTGAGGGGAAAGTTTATATTAAGTATAGTTTTAATGAAAAAACATATAATGAAGCTGGATTTAAAGATGCTAAATCTTATTCAGATTGGCATACTAGTGACGATTTTTCGATGAAAGAGGATATTGATAGATTAGGAAAAAAACAAAATTATTATGTATATGATTTGAAAAATAACAAACTGGACAAGTTAGATATTGAATTTCAAAGTACTTTGGAGGAATACAAAGGAATTGAAGATAATGATTGTTACTACATAATATGTGTAAAGGGTAATAAGTTGTATTATCAGGATCCGGTACTTGCGAATAGAACCATAGTTTCCTATGATTTTAATACTAAAGAGAAGAAAGAAATATTAAATGCCTACAGTATAGTTTATAAATATATAGATGATAAGATATATATGGTAAGTACATACATGAATGAAAATACTAAAGATGAAGTAATACCTAAAGCCGATTTAAATATATCGCCTAAATATTATATATACGATTTGAATAAAGAAGAATTAATAGAGCAACATTATGGAGTTGATGGAAAAATTTTGTATGTAATTGATGAGAATGATGAAGGATTATTAACATATGAGAAGGCATTTGACGAAAACTATGATTTTATAGATGAACATAGCTTTTATGAAATTCAAAAAAACAGTATAAGTAAAAAATAGAATAATAGGGGGTGCTTTATGCTTATTAAAGAATTAAAGAAAATAATATCGAATAAATGGATATTATTTTTACTTTTTGTTCTAAGTATATTTAATATATTTTTTTGCATTAATTCTCAAAGCAAAGAGTTAAAACAAAGTAATGAAAAAATAGAACAACAACAGGAAAAGATAAACAATTATTCAGAATATATTCAAAGTATGCAGGAAAATCTGAACAAAATATCTTCATTTAAAATGTTTAACGGAAAAAATAATTATCATAAAAAAAGTGCGGAAAAAGTAATCAATGCATATGATAAAGTGAAAAATGTTAAGCCTGAATTTGGAAATTATTCAGTAATTGATAATATTACAAAATTAGGATTTTCAGATGTTGTAATTTTTATAATTATTCTACAGTGTGTGGTTGTGTCTATAAATTGTGACAGAAGGAATGGTATGATGAAACTTATAAAATCCTGTAAAAAGGGAAGAGTTTCTCTAATCATTTCAAAAATAGGAGCGATAATTGTTTCAGATTTAGCTGTAGTCTTACTGATATATATTCCATTATTTGTTGCTTCTATTAATATTATTGGATGTGATATACTAAATGTCCCGATTCAATCGGTACCTGGATTTTATGAGTCAGCTTTTAATGTATCGGTAATTCAGTATTTGATTTTTTATATTGTATTTAAATATATAGCTGCTATAGCATATTCAGTTATATTATTAGTATGTGTGATATTATTTGAAAATATAGGAATATTGTATACATTAATTGGAATAATAATGACTTTATCTATATTAGCAAAACAATTTATAAATTGGGATTATAAATTAGCAGTATTAAAGATATTAAGTCCGGTAACTCTGATTGACACAACATCATTAACTTATAAATATTACAATATGAATATTTTGGAACAACCATTCAATATAACAGGCGTAGCTATAGTAACTATATGTATTTATTTCATAGCATTTGCCACAATGGGAATAATATTTTTTTCAAATAATGTTGATATAAATATCAAGCTTAAAAAAAATAACAAAGCCTTATCCCAAAAATTCAGAGTTAGAACAATGACATTTATGGAATATAAAAAAGTGTTAGTAATTAATAAGGGAATATTTATACTAATTGCATTAGCCATAACTCAGATATACATGATGAATAATATAGATACACAGATGGACGAAACACAGAAATATTATTCAGAGTATATGCAGAAATTAGAAGGAACAACAAATGACAGCAAAGATTTATATATAAAACAGGAACAGGAAAGATTTGATAATATTCAGAAAGAATATGATGAAAACACAAAACTTTATATGAATAATCAAATAAGCTATGAAAGTTTTATGATAATAAGCAGTCAGTATAGTTGGGATATATTACCTAAAGAAGCGTTTGATATGGTAAAAAATAATAACGAATATGTAAAGAAATTAAAGCGTGAGGAAAAAATAAACGGCTGGTTAATTGATGATATAGGTATAAAATATTTAATAGAACCAAAAAAGATTTATAACGAAATCATCGCATGGATATTTATGATTTCAGCTATAATTTTAATTGTAGTAAGCTGTTTTGCATATGAAAGTGAAACAGGTATGAAAAAATTGACGGATTCAATGCTTTACGGTACTGAAAAGCTTAATAAAAAGAAATGGGGTGTATCAATTGTAATAACAACATTAGCATTTGTTATTGCTAATGTGCCATTCATATTTGTAATAGTAAATAATTTTAGATTATCAGGTGTATTAGCCCCGGCAAAAAGTATGCAAATGTTTTCAGAGATTCCAATTAACGTAAATATACTTACAGTATTAATTGGAATATATTTACTTAAATACATTGTAGTTTTAATAGCGATGATTGTAATAATACTAATTTCAAAACTATGTAATGGACAGATAAAACAAATGGCAATATCTTTTATGGTTTTAGTTATTCCATTAATTGTATATCAGTTATATATAGGGTAAAGAAAAGGAAAATTAATATGGAGGGAATATAGTATGTTGGAAATAAAGGGACTTACAAAAAAATATAAAGATAAACTTGCATTGGATAATTTTACATATACATTTGAAAAAGGCGTGTATGGATTGCTAGGGCCTAACGGTGCCGGAAAATCTACTTTAATGAATATACTTGTTGATGGCATTAAAAAAAGTGGTGGTGATATTCGATATAATGGTGAGAATATTACGAAACTTGGATATAAATATAGAGATATAATCGGATATGTGCCGCAACAACAAGGAATGTATGATTCGTTTACAGCTGAAGAGTTTTTGAATTATATAGCAAATTTAAAAGGCATAAATAAAAAAGAAATTTCTGATAAAGTTACAGAAATGCTTGAGTTTGTTAATTTAGAAAATGTTAGAAAGAAAAAATTAGGCGGATTTTCAGGTGGAATGAAACAGAGAATATTAATAGCCCAGGCATTGATTAATGATCCTGACATTTTGATTTTAGATGAACCGACAGCGGGATTAGATCCAAATGAAAGAATAAGAATACGAAATTTAATAGCACAAATAAGTATAAATAAAATAGTTATTATAGCAACACATATTGTTTCGGATATAGAATTTATTGCAAATAAAATAATAATGCTTTCAGCAGGTAAGATAATCAAAAACGGCAGTCCGTCAGAACTTCTGTCAGAAATTGATGGATATGTATTTGAGGAAATGATTGAAAAGTGTAATGTTGAAATGTATAATCAGAAATATTTGGTAAGTGGACTTATGGCAGGAGCACAGCAAGTTAAAATCAGATATATATGCAATGAAAAAGCGTGTAATGGGCATAAAGTAGAACCCAATTTGGAGGATTATTATTTATATAATACAATAAAGTAGTATAGCTATTTGAAGAAAAATAGGTATATAATAAGAATAGCAGAATTATTTTGAGAATGTTATGTTGCTGTTAGTTTTTTTGTTATATAAGGTAAGTAGAAAGCATAAGAAAGTGAATCAAATGTATGAATTTATTAATGGTGCTGTCGCATTAGCGACAGCACCATATCTGTGTAGGGCAAAGCCCTGATTATGCAATTAAGTTTTATTTTTTCTAATCTATCCCGCAGGCTTTTTTTGCAAGCATATCAGCAAGATCATTATATTTGTCACCGGAATGACCTTTAACTTTACAAAATGTAATGTCAACTTTTTTCTTTGCCTGTTCATAGTATTTTTTATAGGCAATTGTGCCGGGCTTATTTGCACGCCAATCGCCTGTACACCATTTTTCTATACCGGCATAATCGTGGTAAATTGCGATATGTTTTATGCCGTGTTCTATAGCAAAATCCATTGCTGCCATTGAACCAAATATTTCACCTGAGACATTTCGCATAGAAGCGAGTTCAGGGTCATCAAAATCTTTAGAAAGATGAAATTCCTCTCCATTATAGAAAATAACACAACCATATGAAAAATGCTTTGTAGCAATATTATAACTTCCGTCTACATAAGCAACGGCTTTTACGGAATTAGAAAATGGTTTGTCATCATCTTCAACAGATTCTTTTATGACAGGAAAATCAGAATCATCAACAGAATCGTCAGATGGCATATCGAAGAGAGACATCTGCTTACTTTCCAAATTAAGATATGCGTAAGCGTCAGCCATATTTGTGAAACTTTTATACAAGGCACCGGGATATCCGTTTACACTTGCTTTACATTCATCCCACGTTTCAAATATTCCGTTTGTTCTTCCAACTTTAACAGCGTATATTTTTTTTGCCATAAAACATATTCCTTCCGTAATTATTTTGTGGTTGTTTCTAAATCCTTTTTGGATGTAGTTTTAGAAACTGATTTATCTTTAACTTTAGAAGTAGTTTCTGAATTGTTTTTAGAAGTAGTTTCTAAATTATTTTTATTAGAAGTAGTCTCAGAAGGATATTCCATATATTCTTCGCTTTCATCAGTCTCTTTACCATCTTTCCAAGGATTTCCTGCAACCGGGTCAGTAGGGTCCCAATTAGCTCTCTCATCGTTTAAGTCGATTTTTTTTACTTTTTTAATTTTTACAGGTGGAACTTCTGAATCTGAATCGTAAATTGTAACAGGAGTTCCTTTTGGACAATTATCATATATCCATTTTATTCCGTTAATGTTAAGTCTTACACAGCCAAGGGAAGCGTTGCTTCCAAGTTTATTATATTCTTCACTTTCCAAATCATCGTTGTGTGCACTGTAATATGGAATAGAATGAAGCATGATTGAACCGTTGATACGGATTGCATATTGGGCATAAGAACCATCAACCATTAGTCTCCAAGGATAATAATCGCTTGTTTTAAATGAACCTGTAGGGGTGTCTTTTACATCTTTTCCGACAGAGCACATAAATCCTTTATAAGGAATGGAGTATCTTCCGTTCTTGTCAATTCCATATATAATTACATAATTCTGAGTTCTGTTAACTCTTATCTGATAAGGAAAATCAGCATCAAAATCAATCAAATGCTTTGCAGCATCGCCTGAAGGAGCTGTACTCATCTCTTCTATGGCAGAATCAGCAGGATTGTATGATGTTGTTTCTTCAAATAAAGATGAATTTTCGGTATTTTTTGTTGTAAGTTTTTCGGTATTACTTTTATTATTCATATTTGCATCAGACCTGTGTTCGGTTATTGATATTAAGAATATGCTGATTATTGCAAATAATGCTAAAAATATTATTACAAGTACGTATTTGTTTATTGGATTATTTTTTTTCATGTGTATTAATTCTCATCTTTCAAGTTTTGTCATATACAGTAAATAGAAAGGCACATATTAATCATAATATGATGTCGGGATTAAAAGTCCCCGACTTTGAAGCCTGTTTTCTCACATAATTCTATTGTAAAAACGGAGTAATTGCAATAGGCGGATTTTGTAAATTTAATTAAATTTTATTAAATTTTATTTATGAATCTAACGTTGACTATCAAATTGTGGTTTGTTATTATTTTATAAGGGTTAGACACCACATACTTTGTTTGGTGAAAGGAGAAACACATGAGATATACAAAACAAGAAATTATTAAAATTGCAGATGAAGAAGATGTTGAATTTATACGTCTTCAGTTCACAGATTTATTTGGGACATTGAAGAATGTTGCAATAACAAGAAGTCAGTTAGAAAAAGCATTGGATAATAAATGTATGTTTGATGGTTCTTCAATTGAAGGATTTGCCAGAATCGAAGAGTCAGACATGTATTTATATCCTGATTTAGATACATTTGAAATATTACCTTTCAGACCGCATCAGGGAAAAGTTGCAAGACTTATTTGCGACGTATATAAAACAGACGGAACACCTTATGAAAGTGATCCAAGATATGTCTTAAAGAAAGTATTAAAAGAAGCAGAAGATATGGGCTATACATTTAATGTAGGACCTGAATGCGAATTCTTTTTATTCCACACAGATGACAATGGATGTCCAACAACAATTACACATGAAAATGCAAGCTATTTTGATTTGGCACCTACAGATTTAGGTGAAAATGCAAGAAGAGACATGGTTCTTAATCTTGAAGATTTAGGATTTGAAATCGAAGCATCACATCACGAAGTAGCACCTGCACAGCATGAAATTGATTTTAAATATGATGAAGCATTAAAGACTGCTGATAATATTATGACATTTAAGCTTACAGTAAAGACAATAGCTAAGAGACATGGACTATATGCATCATTTATGCCTAAGCCAAAATACGGAGTATGTGGTTCAGGAATGCATACTAATATGTCATTGTTTAAAGAAGGAAAAAACATTTTTGCAGATGAAAATGATGAAAGAGGATTAAGTAAGGAGGCTTACAGTTTCATAGCAGGTATCATGGAACATATGAGAAGCATTTCAGCAATTACAAATCCTATCGTAAATTCATACAAGAGGCTTGTACCGGGTTATGAAGCACCTACATACATTGCATGGTCAGCTACTAACAGAAGCCCGCTTGTAAGAGTACCGGCAGCCAGAGGTGTAGGTACAAGAGTTGAACTTCGTTGCCCTGACTGTGCAGCTAATCCATACTTAACATTAGCAGTATGTCTTGCAGCAGGACTTGATGGAATTAAGAGAGGATTAGTTCCGAAAGAAAGTGTACAACAGGATATTTACTCAATGACAAGTAAAGAAAGAGATGAGGCGGGAATTGAAAACCTTCCAAAGAATCTTTATGAAGCTGTTAAGGAAATGAAGAAATCTTCATTTGTTAAGGATGTTTTAGGAAAAGAAACATTTGATAAATATGTATATGCAAAAGAATCAGAATGGATGGAATACACATCTCAGGTTACAGATTGGGAAATTAACAAATATTTAGACAGAATTTAATATTATAGTTTAAACTTAAGTAGATTTTGTAACAGAAACCGGAGGAATGAACGTGGTTGGAATTATAGTAGCATTTCCAAAACCTGAGGACAGCCGGGCAATCAGAAGTTTGTTATCCCGAAATGGGTTTAATGTAGTGGCCAATTGTACTACGGGGGCCAGTGCAATAAACAGAGCTGACGATATTGGTGAAGGCATTATTATAACAGGATATAAACTGCCTGATATGTTATACAGTGATATTGTAGACAATGTAGGAAGCAGTTTTGAAGTGATATTACTTGCTTCTAAAAGCAGACTAATGGAAGATAATACCGGGGTAGCAACTCTTGAGATGCCATTAAAAGTTAGAGATTTGATTAATTCTGTTGAGATGATGGAGAATCAGATACTGGCAAAAAGACATAAGAAAAAAGGTAAGCCGGGAGCTAGGAGCCCGAAAGACCAGGCGATAATAAATCAGGCCAAGGAGGCATTAATGACGGTACAGAATTTAACAGAAGAGCAGGCCCATAGATACTTACAAAAGAACGCCATGGATAGTGGTTGTACAATGGTTGAAGTGGCAAAGATGGTTTCAGTTATGTTGTATCGCGATTAACATATATTAATTAACATTAGGAGGATTGAAAAAATGTTTAAAATTAATGAAAATTACTTGAAACTTAGGGGAAGTTATCTTTTCTCAACAATTGCAAAAAAAGTTGCAGCTTACCAGGAAGCGCATCCTGATAAAGAATTAATCAGATTAGGAATTGGAGATGTTACATTGCCATTAGCACCGGCAGTAATTGACAGCCTTCATAAAGCAGTAGATGAAATGGCATCTGCTGAAACATTTCATGGATATGCACCTGATTTAGGATATGAATTTTTGAGAAAAGCAATTGCCGACAATGATTACAAGGCAAGAGGTGTTGAGATTGCGCTTGATGAAATATTTGTAAGTGATGGTGCTAAATCAGATTCAGGTAATATTGGAGATATTTTCTCACAGGATAATAAGATTGCAGTATGTGACCCTGTTTATCCTGTATATGTAGATACAAATGTAATGGCAGGAAGAACAGGAGAATTTCTTGAAGACGAAGAAAAATGGAGTGATGTAATTTATATGCCATGCACAGCAGAAAATAATTTTGTACCTGAACTTCCAAAAGAAGCACCGGACATCATTTATCTTTGCTATCCAAATAACCCAACAGGTTCTACAATTACAAAATCACAGTTACAGGAATGGGTTGATTATGCAAATAAGGTTAAGGCAGTTATTATTTATGATGCAGCATATGAAGCTTATATTTCAGAAGAAGATGTTCCGCATACAATCTATGAATGTGAAGGTGCTAAAACATGTGCCATTGAATTAAGAAGCTTTTCAAAGAATGCAGGATTCACAGGAACAAGACTTGGATTTACAGTAATTCCTAAGGAATTAAAGCAGGGAGATGTAATGTTAAACAGCCTTTGGGCAAGAAGACACGGAACAAAGTTTAACGGAGCTCCATACATTATCCAGAGAGCCGGCGAAGCAGTTTACTCAGAAGCAGGAAAGAAGCAGACAGCTGAGCAGGTAGCTTATTACATGAACAATGCAAAGACAATTCGTGAAGGTCTTTCTGAAGCAGGATATAAAGTATCAGGTGGTGTTAATGCACCTTATGTATGGCTTCAGGTACCTGAAGGAATGACATCATGGGAATTCTTTGACTACTTATTAGAAAATGCAAATGTAGTAGGAACACCTGGTTCAGGATTTGGACCAAGCGGTGAAGGATACTTCAGACTTACAGGATTTGGAACATATGAAAATACAGTTAAGGCTATTGAAAGAATTAAGGCTTTGAATAAATAGAGGATGTATCGTAAGGTTGAAAGTATAAAACTTTAGTAAGTACAACTATAGAATAAATTGAAATAAAAATATGGACTATTAATTGATAAGTTTTCTTACAGTAGGCAGGCAAAATAGTATAGCCTGAAACTTAATAAATATTATTAATTGATAGTCCTTTTATTGTTGCTTTTGTGAAAAAAAGTAGTGAAAATAACCAAAAATACAAAAAAAGGTTGATTTTATAAAAAGAAAATTTGTATAATGTATTTAATATAGATACGTGATAAATAGTTAGTTTATTTATTTTTGTATGGAGGGTTAAACAATGGAGAGGTTTTTAGGAAATCGTAAAGATAGAGACGAAGAAGGATCAGTTATAATTCTTGTTGCAGTTCTTATGGTTGTATTTCTTGGAATGGCAGCATTAGTTGTTGATTTAGGTGCAGATTATGTGTATAAGGCAAAGATGCAGACAGCGTGTGATACTGCATCAAGAGCAGCAGCTTCAGCCTTGCCGGATACTACAAAAGCTACGGAACTTGCTAAGTATTACATGAAGGAAAATGGGTTCACGGACACAAGAAATGTGCAGGTCGAATTTCAGGACTCTAATTCAAAAGTGCAGGTATATCTTAAAGAAGAAAGAAAGACAACATTTGCAAGAGCCCTTGGTATTAAGAGTAATAAGATAAGTACGGTTGCAGTTGCTACAAAAGGTGGTTCAAGTAGTCCGAGAGGGTTTAAATATGCTATATTTTCTGGAGATAAAGATGCAACATTGAAACTTGGAGCAGTTTATAAAGTTGATGGAGCAGTGCATGCAAATGGAAAGATTTGGTCTAGCCCAGGAAGTGGATATGCATTTTCTTTTGAAGCTTCAAAAGGATTTGAAGAATTGAATTCATCGACAACAAAGATTGGCGTTAAAAATGGAGATAATGTAAATCTTTTAGATGTTACTTCTGATGAAGCTAAGAGCCATATAAATTCAAATGCACGATATGAAGAAATGCCTACTTATTTAGGAGAAAACATTGAAAAGTTAATTGTAAAGCCTTCAGTTCCGGAGAACTTTGATTTGACAATAGCTGAAGTTAATAAAAAAGGAAGTGAAGGTTATAAGAGCATTAAATATATAGGAAATGAGACGTGGTGGGGAGGCACTTGGTCATTTGGAAATGATTTGTTAATAGATAATAGTTCTAGAAGTGGAGACTATAATTTAGGAGGAGGAAAACTGATAATCAATGGAGATTTGTATATAAATGGAGATGCAAACAAAAACACTACATTATCTTTTTATTCGGGAGGAATAGAGATAAATGGAAATGTATATTGTGCTGGCAAATTAAAACTAGCCGGCTCAAAAGTACATATTAAAGGAAATGTATATTGTGTTGGAGATTTGTATTTAGAATCAGGAGATGTAAAGTTTGACTCTACATATATATATGCAAATAGTTTTACAGCCACTAATGGTTTTGTGTTGTCAGGAGCGTTGGTAACGGAAAAAAATATAAACATTACTGGTGCCATGGCACAGATAAATAGTAGTTCTGATTCTACAATGACTATGTATTCAAAATATGGAAATATAAATGGTGGACAGGCATCATCAGAATATCACGGACTTGTATTTGCACCAAATGGAGATATATCATGGTGTGGTAATTCTATTAAAATATATGGTAGCATTATTGGAAAAACAATTAGTGGAATACCGGCAGATGTTATTATTCATCCATTGGATAGAGATTTAGAATATGACACAAATAATCCTAATGGTTCAGCTACGGGTAGTGGAATAATGTTGATTAAATAGTTATATTAAAAATAACACTTTGGCAAAATGACTTGTCAAAGTGTTATTTTTTATCATCGAAAACCTGAACTTAGAAAAAATTACACCATTCATATTTAAACTCTTGTAACCTGTTCTTCTAATTCTTTATAATTCATATCGTTAGGATTTGTACATGAAAAATCATGCATGAGTCTTCCAATCGCATCATTTCCCCGATATGCTCCATTAACATATATTATATATCGTAGAGCCTGTAGGCGTTCTAAATCTTTATTGTTTTGTAGTTGTTCACTTATGCTCAATCTTTTATTACCTTTCATTATAATTGTTCTTTTGTTCATTGACAACTATATAAAAATCTAAATTATGCAGAAATAATACTTTATTACGTAGATAATTTGATTTATACCATAGTTTTCACTGGCTGTACACATACTGTATGTGTACAACTAATTATACATCACAATTTATCAAAATGTCAATAACAACAATATGTTGCGTATTGCTAGCTGGAATAATATTAAATATTAGCAGAGAAAAATAAGATTTTACATAAAAAGGTATTGCATTTAGTCGATGCAATACCCTTAAAATATTATTACTATTCAGTTTTATATTTCGTATAGTAGTCTGACCTTTAAGGCAAAGATTACATTACAATTCACTATACCCATATCCGTTAACAATGGCTTCAATTTTTTCATTTGCCTTGCACATAGGGCAATCATTGTGAGAGTAAATGTTGTATCCCGGAATATCATCTGCCTTAAACAGAGAATCGATGTGGTAACCGTCAACGTTATCAACGGCACTGAATATAGCGGATATACCCTGCAAAATTCCTCCGTAGTAAGAAACACATTCAATACAGTTCTTTACTGTAGTTCCGGTACTTGCAGAAGCAAGTAATAAAAGAACGTTTCTATTCTTAATTTCATGCTTAAGATTGTCTCTGAATATCATAAGGCCATTAGAATCATATTCAGGTGAAACGACGTAAATAGTCTTGTGTGCATTCATGGATAATACTCCGGCCTTAGTAAGTTCGCTTGCTAAGAAAGCTCCAATGACCTCGCATCCGTCCATACATACGATTGTGTCAATAGGTTTCCCCATAACGTTGTAGTAATCCTTCATTGCGACTGCAATCTGCTCAGCTTCACGTTGTCTTGTTTTCATTGTAGTCATATCAAGATAATGACTAACGTGTGAATGAGTAGTAGCAAAATGTCCCTTTATAACTTTAAGGGCAATGTTAGGATTTTTTGAAGCATAATATTTTACAATTCTTCCCTCGTCCATAATGTGTCTACCTCCTTGTAGTAACAGAGCATTATGCTCTTTATTATTTATAAAATCTGAGAAATTGTTTCTACTCAAATTTATTTGTCTCCGCTCAAAAATATACTAATATTATACATCACAAAGCTGACAAATGAAATAATTAAGTGTAATTTAAAGGTTAAAAATCGTTATAAATTTAGTGGAAATATTTAAAGGAATAATAATAAAACCTGCAATATGAATAAAAATAAAGAAATTAGTGAAACTATTTGCAAGTAATACGGTGATTATGCTATATTGAAGAGTAGATGTTTATGGTTAAATGGAGATAGTCTGTGTGTATATTATAAATTTAAAGCATATTTATTTTAGCAGAACAGACTTTTCATTGCGATAATCATAACTTAAAGGAATGCTAGAGGAGGAAGATATGGCAAATATAATTTCAGACGAGACAATAGAGTATGTTGGAATTTTAGCAAAGCTTGAACTTTCAAATGATGAGAAAGAAAAAGCAAAAAGTGATATGGGCAGAATGCTTGATTATATTGATATGTTAAATCAGTTAGATACAAGTAATGTTGAGCCAATGAGCCACATATTCCCTGTAAACAATGTATTTAGAGAAGACGTTGTTGTAAACGGTGATGACAGAGAAAATATTCTTGCAAATGCACCGGAGGAAAGAGGCGGAGCATTTGTTGTTCCAAAGACAGTAGAATAATTTACTTACAGCAAATGAAAGGATATAGTGTTATGAATTTAATGAGTTTAACAGCCGTTGAACTTGGGAAAAAGATTAAAAGCGGCGAGGTTAAAGTTGTAGATGCGGTAAATGATGCATTTGCTCATATAGAAAAGCAGGACAAGACAATTAATAGTTTTGTTACTGTAACGAATAAAGAAGAGGCATTAAAGAAGGCTGAAGAAGTTCAGAAGTTAATTGACGAAGGAAAACTTACAGGACCATTAGCAGGCGTGCCTGTAGCTATTAAGGATAATATGTGTACTAAAGGCATGCTTACAACATGTAGTTCTAAAATTTTAGGAAACTTTGTTCCTACTTATACAGCTACAGCAGTTGAAAATCTTGAAAAAGCAGGAGCAGTTATAATTGGAAAGACTAACATGGATGAATTTGCCATGGGAAGTACTACAGAAACTTCTGCATTTGGAGCAACAAAGAATCCTTGGAACACAGAACATGTACCGGGTGGTTCATCAGGTGGTTCATGTACAGCTGTTGCATCAGAAGAATGCTCATATGCTTTAGGTTCAGATACAGGTGGATCAATCAGACAGCCAAGTTCATTTTGCGGAGTAACAGGAATTAAACCAACATACGGAACGGTTTCACGTTACGGACTAATTGCATACGGTTCATCATTAGACCAGATTGGACCTGTTGCAAAAGATGTTACTGATGTAGCTACAATACTTGAAACAATAGCGGGTCACGATGAGAAAGACTCAACATCAGTTAAGAGAGACGATTATAACTTCACTGAAGCATTAGTTGATGATGTTAAGGGATTGAAGATTGGTATCCCTAAAGACTATTTTGGTGATGGATTAGATAAAGAAGTAAAAGATTCTATTTTAAATGCAGTAGAAGTTTTAAAGAGCAAAGGCGCAATCGTAGAAGAATTTGATTTAAGCCTTGTTGAATATGCAATTCCTGCATATTATGTAATTGCCAGTGCGGAAGCAAGTTCAAACCTTGAAAGATTTGACGGTGTAAAATACGGATACAGAACACAGGAATATGAAGGTCTTCATAACATGTATAAAAAGACACGTTCAGAAGGTTTTGGTGAGGAAGTTAAGCGTAGAATTATGCTTGGTTCATTCGTATTAAGCAGTGGATATTATGATGCGTACTATTTGAAAGCATTAAGAACAAAAGCGTTAATTAAAAAGGCATTTGACGAAGCATTTGCTAAATATGACGTTATCATCGCACCGGCTGCACCTACAACAGCTCCTAAGATTGGAAGCAGTCTTGCTGACCCAATTAAGATGTATCTTGGAGATATTTATACAATATCAGTTAACTTAGCAGGTCTTCCTGGAATTACAGTTCCTTGTGGAAAGGATTCTAACGGACTTCCGATAGGAATGCAGATTATTGGAGACTGCTTTAAGGAAAAGACAATCATAAGAGCAGCATACGCTTATGAACAGACAAGAGAATATGAGCATTGCCCATCAGTAGAAGCATAAGGAGTGAAGTAAATGAAACAGTACGAAACAGTCATTGGACTTGAAGTTCATGTAGAATTAGCAACAAAAACAAAGATTTTCTGCTCCTGTTCAACAGAATTCGGAGGAGCACCAAATACACATACATGTCCTGTCTGTACAGGAATGCCGGGTTCACTTCCTGTATTAAATAAGCAGGTTGTTGAATATGCAGCAGCAGTAGGACTTGCAACAAATTGTACAATCACACAGAATTGTAAATTTGACAGAAAGAATTATTTTTATCCTGATAATCCACAGAATTATCAGATTTCACAGTTATATCTTCCAATCTGTAGAGATGGATATGTAGAAATCGAAACAGAAGAAGGAAAGAAAAAAGTAAGAATCCATGAGATTCATATGGAAGAAGATGCAGGTAAGCTTGTACATGATGATTGGGCTGACTGCTCATTAGTAGACTTTAACCGTTCAGGTGTACCTCTTATTGAAATCGTATCAGAACCTGATATGCGTTCAGCAGAAGAAGTAATTGCATACCTTGAAAAATTGCGTATGATAATTCAGTATTTAGGAGCTTCTGACTGTAAGTTAAATGAGGGTTCAATGAGAGCTGACGTTAACCTTTCAGTAAGAGAAGTTGGAGCAGCTGAATTTGGAACAAGGACAGAAACAAAGAACCTTAACTCATTTAAGGCAATTGCAAGAGCAATTGAAAATGAAAGAGAAAGACAGATTGATTTATTAGAATCAGGACAGGAAGTTGTTCAGGAAACAAGAAGATGGGACGATACAAAAGAGTATTCTTATGCAATGCGTTCAAAAGAAGATGCACAGGATTACAGATATTTTCCGGACCCTGATTTGGTTCCAATCAATATCAGTGATGAATGGTTGGAAAGATTAAAGTCAGAACAGCCTGAATTCAGAGATGAAAAGAAAGAAAGATACATTGAGGAATATGGACTTCCTGAATATGACGCAAATCTTTTAACGTTATATAAGCCTTTAACAGTTTTATTAGAAGCAGCAGTTGCAAATGGAAGCAAACCAAAAGAAGCCAGCAACTGGTTGATGGTAGAAACAATGCGTCTTGTAAAGGAAAAAGGAATTGAACCTGACGAGGTTAAATTCTCTGCCGAAAACTTTAGTAAGTTCTTAAAACTTATTGATGATAACGTAATTAACAAAACAGTTGCCAAAGAAGTATTTGAGGCAATGTTTAATGATGACATAGACCCTGAAAAATATGTAGATGAACATGAATTGAAGATGGACAACAATACAGATGACCTTAAGAAGATAATCGAGGAAGTCATTGCTAACAACCCTAAGGCAGTTGCAGATTATCAGGGTGGAAATCAGAAGGCGATTGGAGCATTAGTAGGTCAGACAATGAAAGCTACACAGGGTAAGGCTAATCCGCAGATGATAAATCAGATGCTTAGAGAGTTGCTATAGTTGTCGCATTGATATATAATGCAATGGAAAAATATAAAAGTTAGTATACGTAGGTGGAGAAAAGAAAATGAATAGTATCGAGCTTCAACAAAATTGGGAAGATGATGGACTGCATGAAGAATGTGGTGTGTTTGGTATGTATGATTTAGATGGCAATGATGT
This sequence comes from Eubacterium sp. LMAG:50, assembly GCF_008680265.1. Taxonomy (NCBI): domain Bacteria; kingdom Bacillati; phylum Bacillota; class Clostridia; order Eubacteriales; family Eubacteriaceae; genus Eubacterium; species Eubacterium sp. LMAG:50. Next base: position 131,176 of record NZ_NALP01000005.1, read on the forward strand.
TGCATCATCAATTTATTATGGATTATTTGCACTGCAGCACAGAGGACAGGAAAGCTGTGGTATTTCTGTATCAGACACGTTTGGACCTAGGAAAGTGGATTTGTTAAAAGGAATGGGACTTGTAAATGAAGTATTTAACAGCGAAAATTTGTCAAAACTTCACGGAAATATCGGTGTAGGACATGTTCGTTATTCTACAGCAGGTGAAAGTATTCCTAGTAATGCACAGCCACTTGTAATCAATTATGTTAAAGGAACATTGATGCTTGCTCACAATGGTAATTTGATTAATGCAAATGAACTTCGTGATGAGTTAGCATATACAGGAGCAATTTTCCAAACAACAATTGATTCGGAAGTTATTGCTTATCTTGTTGCAAGGGAAAGAATTAATGCAAAGACAGCACAGGAAGCAGTTACAAATGCGATGAAGAAATTAAAAGGTGCTTATGCACTCGTAATTTCAAGTCCTCGAAAACTTATTGGTGCAAGAGATCCATTTGGTTTTAAACCATTATGTATTGGCAAAAGGGACAATGCTTATATTTTAGCATCTGAAACATGTGCCCTTGATACAATTGGTGCTGAATTTGTAAGAGATGTACTTCCGGGAGAAGTTGTAACTATTGACAAAGATGGAATTAAATCAGATACATCAATGTGTCTTCCTAAAGCAAAAGAAGCAAGATGTGTATTTGAATATATTTACTTTGCAAGACCGGACAGCAATTTTGATGGAGTGAGTGTATATCATTCAAGAATTATGGCAGGAAGATTCTTAGCTATGGATTCACCGGTTGAAGCAGATATTGTTGTGGGTGTACCTGAATCCGGAAATGCAGCAGCCATGGGTTATGCAATGGAATCAGGAATTCCTTACGGAACGGCATTTGTCAAAAACAGTTATGTTGGCCGTACATTTATTAAGCCTCAGCAAAAGAGCAGGGAATCAAGTGTTAGAATTAAATTAAATGTTTTAAAAGAGGCAGTTTGTGGTAAACGAGTAATAATGATTGATGATTCAATTGTAAGAGGAACCACAAGTGATAGAATTGTTCAGATGTTAAAGGATGCAGGTGCCACAGAGGTACATGTAAGAATCAGTTCACCACCATTCTTATATGAATGTTATTTTGGAACTGATATACCATCAAGAGATCAGTTAATTGCCCACAATAGAACAATAGAAGAAATCAACGAAATAATCGGTGCAGATTCATTAGGATACCTTAGAGTTGAAAGATTAAAAGAAATCGCAGGCGGACTTGGGATTTGCACAGGATGTTTTGATGAAAAATATCCAATGGAGCCACCAAAAGAGGATATCCGTGGAGAATATATAAAATAAGGTCAAATGTTAAGGAGGAATTTATGAACGACAGATACCAAAGCCCATTATCAGAAAGATATGCAAGTAAGGAAATGCAGTATATTTTTTCACCTGATATGAAGTTTAAAACATGGAGAAAATTATGGATTGCATTAGCAGAATCTGAAATGGAATTAGGATTAAACATTACACAGGAACAGATTGATGAACTTAAGGCTCATGCAGATGATATTAACTACGATGTAGCAAAAGAAAGAGAAAAATTAGTTCGTCATGACGTAATGTCTCATGTTTATGCTTATGGTCAGCAGTGCCCTAAGGCAAAGGGAATTATCCATTTAGGAGCAACATCATGTTACGTTGGTGATAACACAGATATAATTATAATGACAGAAGCATTAAAACTTGTTAGAAAGAAATTAATTAACGTTATCAATGAACTTGCTAAATTTGCTGATAAATATAAATCTCAGCCTACATTGGCTTTTACACATTTTCAGCCTGCGCAGCCTACAACAGTAGGTAAGAGAGCAACATTATGGTTAATGGAATTAAAATTAGATTTAGACGATTTAAATTACATGATTGACAGCATGATGTTGTTAGGTTCTAAAGGAACAACAGGAACACAGGCAAGTTTCCTTGAATTATTTGAAGGAGATCATGAAAAGATTAAAGAACTTGAAAATAAGATTGCAAAGAAAATGGGATTTGAAAAATGCTTCCCTGTTTCAGGACAGACTTATTCAAGAAAGATGGATACAAGAGTATTAAACGTTGTTGCAGGAATCGCAGCAAGTGCTCATAAATTCTCAAACGATATTCGTTTGTTACAGCATTTGAAAGAAATTGAAGAACCATTTGAAAAGAATCAGATAGGTTCATCAGCAATGGCTTACAAGAGAAATCCTATGAGAAGTGAAAGAATCGCATCTCTTGCAAATTATGTTATGGTTACAGCACTTAACCCTGCTATTACATCAGCAACACAGTGGTTTGAAAGAACTTTAGATGATTCAGCAAATAAGAGATTAAGCGTTCCGGAATGCTTCCTTGCTATCGATGGAATTCTTGATTTATACTTAAATGTAGTAGATGGTTTAGTTGTATATCCAAAGGTTATTGAAAAGAGACTCATGAGTGAACTTCCATTTATGGCAACAGAAAATATTATGATGGATGCCGTTAAAGCAGGTGGCGACCGTCAGGAAATGCACGAAAAGATTCGTACACTTTCAATGGAAGCAGGAAAGAACGTTAAGGAAAAAGGCTTAGACAACAATTTACTTGAACTTATTGCAAATGACCCATCATTTAATATGAGTTTAGAAGACTTACAGAAGACAATGGACCCAAGTAAGTATGTAGGACGTTCACCTGAACAGGTTGAAGAATTCTTGAGAGATGAAATTCAGCCAATTCTTGATGCAAATAAAGAAATCTTAGGATTAACAGCAACAATTAACGTATAAATTTAGTTGTGACGTAATTGTGAATAAGTAATAAAGTCTTTAAATATTAAATAAAATGTGATAAAATCGGTTGTATGTGTGTGACACGAAATACAACTGATTTTTTCAGTTATGAAAAGAGGAGAACAAGATGTTTAAGAAAAGTTTAGCAGTGGCAATGGCTGTGATGATGACAGTATCATTAGCAGGATGCGCCGCAGGGGAAAAGATAGCAGACGCTACAGGAAAGAGAAGCGACTATGATAAATGTAAATCAAGTTACTATGGAACAGTTAAGTTAGCTGATTACGATGAATTTGAAATGTACTCAGATGAAGTTAGTTTTTCAGACGATGATGTAGATAGTGAAATTAACTCAGTGCTTGAATCAGATAAGTCATACGAAGATACAGATGAAACAGATGTTACAGATAAGTCAATTGTTGACATCAGTTATGTTGGAACAATTAAGGTAAAGAAAAAAGATTTTGCATTTGATGGTGGTACAGCAGATAACCAGACATTAGATATTGCAAACAGCTCATATATTGAAGGATTTGCTGAAGGTTTAGTTGGACATAAAGTAGGAGAAAAGGTTGAATTAAACTTAACATTCCCTGAAAACTATACAAATTCAACAAAAGATGCTGATGGTAACGAACTTAAATTAGCAGGAAAGAAAGTTAAATTTGAAGTAACAATTAATAAGATTGTAAAAGAAGTTACACCTGAACTTACAGATGATTATGTAAAGAAGAATTTAAAAGACAAATATGGTGTAGAAACAGCCGACGGCTTAAAAGAGTATTTTAAGAATCAGTTAGAAATTTCAAAAGTTGGAAGTACAAATGCATTAGCTGATTACGTTGAAAAATGTGATGTCAAAGTAGATGAAGATGGTGTAAAGAAAGAGGTTGATAAACAGCTTTCAAGCTTTAAGGATACATTAGAACAGCAGTCAATGACAATGGATGATTACCTTACACAGTATGGTAATGGAGAATCAGAAGCAGATTTAAAGAAAAAGATAAAAGAAAGCATTACAAATCAGTTTAAGACATACGCGGTTATTTGTGCAGTAGTTGAAAAATCAGGAACAGTATTAAAAGAAGAAAGATACAATAAATGGTTAAAGCAGATTGCAGCACAGAGCAAGTATGAAAAGGTTGATGACTTTATCAGTGCTTATGAACAGTACTATAAATCATATTACGGACAGGAAATTGATGCCGAAGATACATTTACAATTCAGTGCACATATCTTGACGCAATGGAAATCTTAATTGATAAAGGAAATGTTAAGGAAGGTACAAGACCAGAAGAAACAACAACAGAAGCAACAACAGCAGCAGAAGATGCATCAGTAGAAGAGACAACAGAGGCAGAAGAAACAACAGCTGAATAATTGGTGGGATTACTATAAAGGAGCGTATTACAATGAAAAAAGCTATAGCATTAACACTTACATTAGCAATGGCAGTAACAATGGCAGGTTGTGGTAATAACCAGAAGGGAACTGTTACCAGTGCCAGTGGTAAAAAGATTTCAACAGATTTAATAAAGGGTTCAATTAAACTTGCTGATTACAAAGGATTAGAAGTTTATGAAGATGAAATTAAAGTTGAAGATACAGAAGTTCAGAGTCAGATAGACAACCTTTTAAAAGAAAAGCAGGACAGCAATGTAGTTACAAAGGGTAAGGTTGTAGAATCTGATACAGTTAATATTGACTATACAGGAACAATTAAGTTAAATGGCGAAGATTTCAAATTTGATGGTGGTTCAGCAACTAATTATGATTTAGACATTGACAACAGTCAGTTTATAGATGGATTTGCAGAAGGGCTTGTAGGACATAAAGTTGGTGAAGAAGTAACTCTTAACCTTAAATTCCCTAAAGATTATTCACAGACATCTAAGGATGCAGACGGCAATGAATTAACTCTTGCAGGAAAGAAAGTCAAATTTGTAGTAAAGATTAATTCAAGAAAAGTTCTTCCTGAACTTACTGATAAATTTGTAAAAAAGAATTACAAAAAACAGTACGGAACAAAGACAGTAGATGAATTAAAGAGCTATATAAGCAATCAGCTTAGAACAAATAAAATTGTAAATGCAGTATTTAGTGATTATGTTGATAAATGTGATGTTGCAGCTTACGATGAAAAAGAAGTTGAAAGCATAGAAGATTTCAATAACAGCGCAATGGCTTCACGCCTTCAGTCTAAGTACAAGACAAATCTTGACACATATCTTAAAGCATGCAAGATGTCAAAGAAAGACTGGAACAAGAAGATGGAAGATTCAGCACAAAAAACTGCTAAGCAGGCAATGGTAATTGAAGGAATTGCAATTAGTGAAGGTCTTTGGGCATCAGAGAAAGATTACAATGCAGGACTTAAGAAAGTAGCTACATCAATGGGATATAAGTCTGTTGATGAATTAGAATCATATTTTACACAGTATCAGGCATACTATGGACAGGTTATTATTAAAGAATCAGTTGCATTTAACGAAGCTGTAAATCAGCTTATCGCAGATAATGCAAAAATATTAGAAGGTTCAAGACCGGCAGACGAGACAACAACAGAAGAAACAACAGCTGAGTAGAATAAATAAGGTTAAGGAAGTTAGATGAAGAATATATCATTAGAAAAAGTTAAGCCTCAGATTCGAATTATTTTAGAAATTGCATTTGCAATAATTATTGCAGTTGTAATTGAATTTGGGATGAACTATCCTTCCCTGACAAAAAGCTATGAAGCAGTTTTGTTTAGCAATTCAGGTGAAGTGAATGAAGATGGCGATTTAGTTTATTCACAGAATATGGACAAGGCTGTTTACGTAAACAAATTAAAAATTAAAGCTGAGACTTTGGAGAAAAATTCATACACGGTAGTGGCTACTGTTGTTAATGATTTTGGAAAGACAAAGTCAGTTGAAATTACAGATAAGGCATACCCGGAATTCGGGTATGCCTATACGAATGTTAGGGAGAAAGTTTCAAAACTCCAGGTAATATTTACTTCTCCGGAAAAAATCAATGTAAGTGAGATATCATATTCAAATAAGGCGAATTTTAACGGCTATAGAATGGCATTTTTTGCTTTAGTCATTTTCTTAGGCCTGATATTAATTTTTGAAAGAGAAATATATTTGAAAAAAGTCCAGATTTTCTATCTTATATTTGCACTTGGATTTGGAAGTCTGATTATTATGGCTTCAGGTCCTGTGTCAACGACATGGGATGAAGAAGTTCATTATAATTCAATTTACACATTAAATTTTCATCAGAAAGTTAAGTGGAATGAAGCATCAAAGTTAAATTGCACAAGAGAGGCTCCGGTAGCAAATACAAGAGAAGAGCTTAAAATGTTAAACAAGTACATGAATAACATTTCTAATAATGCATTAAAACAGCAGAAACCGGTTGGACTTATCAATAAAGGATATATAGTTTATCTGCCGATGATTGTAAGTTATCATATTTGTGAGGCGATAGGATTGCCTTATACGATGCAGTATACAATTGGAAGATTTGGAAATCTTATATTCTGTGCATTGCTTAATTGCTTTGTTATTTATGTGGCAAGGAGAAAGAAGTTACTTGTTGCTACATTAGCATTAATGCCTACTTTATTATTTCAGGCAAGTTTATACACTTATGATGGAGTAATATTTGCATGTATGAATCTTGGATTTGTACTTTGGATGAATTTAATGGATGATACAAATAATGACAAAGAAACTACATGGAAGCAGATTGCAATTGTGGCAGTATTGCTTGGCATAGGATGTATTGCGAAACCTGTATATTTTCCTGTTATGATTTTAATGGTTCCTATATTGTGGAAAATGATAAAGGACAGAGTGAAAGAATCCGCTAATGGAAAGAGGACAATAGTTCTTATAGCAGTTGCAGTAATTGCTGTGTGTATGGTTATGGCACTAATTTCCATGAGACATGTAATCATAAATTTATTACATGGTAATTCAGGTTATGGTGGAGACACCAGAGGTGGAAATACGGGAATTATCGGTCAGTTAGTTTCAATAATTAAACATCCGATAGCATTTATTAAGATGTTTATCCATGAGATATTTACTTTTGATAATTTTAGAAACTTTGGAGATAAGACGAAAAATCAGTTTTTACCAAGTAATTTAATGTTTTTAAATTTATATGGACTTGGAATGCTAAAAGATGCATGGTCATTTGTTCTATTGCCTGTTCTTGCAATGTTGTTTCTGACAAATACAGATGATGAACAAAATGAACCTAAAAATATAAAGACAATTAGAGTTGTAAATGGAATTGCAGTTGTATGTAGTGTGGCTTTGGTATGGCTTGCTATGTATCTGGCATTTACACCTATTGGAGCGGATGCAATAGAAGGAGTTCAGGCAAGATATTTTATACCGCTTTTGCTTCCGGCTGCGTACACTTTATGGAATAACAGAATTCAGATAAAGGTATCAAAGCAGCGATATTATCAAATTGTGCTAGGAGCAGCATTGGTGTTAGCCGGTGTATGCTTTTATCAAACGTTAATCTGTGGTAGATTAATATAAACTTTAGGAGGAAAAAATGAACAAAAACGAGAAAAACACAATTGGTGAATACGGTATTTACGATGCCAGTGTTCTTGGAGTACCAAAGATGCTTGTACTTGGTTTACAGCATACTTTCGCTATGTTTGGCGCAACAGTATTAGTTCCGCTTCTTACAGGGTTGGATGTTGCAACAACATTATTGATGGCAGGTTTAGGAACTTTATTATTCCACTTTATTACAGGTAGAAAAGTTCCTGCATTCCTTGGCTCATCATTCGCCTTTTTAGGTGGATATGCAGCTGTAGCCGGATTGAAGCCTGAAGGCTCAGATATTAATATGCTTCCATATGCATGCTTAGGTGTTGCTGTGGCAGGTCTTTTATATTTGGTAGTTGCAGCATTGTTTGCAATATTTGATATAAAGAAGATTATGAAATTTTTCCCACCTGTTGTAACAGGACCAATTATTGTAGCAATCGGTTTAAGTCTTGCAGGAAGTGCAGTTTCAAACTGTCAGACAAACTGGGTTATTGCTTTAATTGCATTAGGTGCAGTAATTGTATTTAACATTTGGGGAAGAGGAATGGCAAAAATCCTTCCAATTCTTTTAGGTGTATTAGTAGCAATTGTAATAGCAGTTATTTTAGCTATCACAACAGGAAGCCATGTATGGGTTGATGGAAATGAATATGTGGCAATGTTTGGAAATCCAAACTTCTTATTAGTATCAATTGATAAATGGGTTAACTTTAAAAATGCAGCATGGATTGGATTACCAATTCATGGTAATGAAATTGTATTTGGTAATGTGCCGGATGCTAAATTAGCAGTAAGTGCAATTATCGCTGTTGTTCCAATCGCTATTGCAACAATGATGGAACATATCGGAGATATTTCAGCAATCAGTGCAACAACAGAAAGAAACTTCCTTGCTAAGCCTGGTCTTAAGAGAACATTAGTAGGAGATGGTCTTGCAACAACTCTTTCAGCTTTATTTGGTGGACCGGCTAACACAACATATGGTGAAAACACAGGTGTTCTTGCTTTAACAAAGGTTTATGATCCAAAGGTAGTTGAAATTGCAGCAGTATTTTCAATCTTACTTTCATTCTCACCAAAGGTAGCAGCAGGAATTAACCTTTTACCAACAGGTATTATCGGTGGTATTTCATTTGTACTTTACGGAATGATTTCAAGTATCGGTATCAGAAACATGGTAGAAAATAAAGTTGATTTAACAAAGAGCAGAAACCTTATGGTTGCCGCAATTATTTTAGTATGTGCATTAGGTATTACATCAATTGACTTCTCAATAGGAAGCTTTGACATCAGCCTTACATCACTTGCAGTAGCAGCGATCGCAGGTATTTTATTAAATGCAATTCTTCCTGGAAATGACTATGAATTTAATGATGAAGAATTAGTTAAAAAAGAAATTGAAGAAGTTGCAGCACAAAAGGCTGAGCAGAAATAGAAACGCAGAAAAATAGATTACAGATAAATTAAAACCTTCAAAATGGGAGAAATCTTATTTTGAAGGTTTTTTATTTTGTAAAGTATGCTTTTTTGTACAAATAAAGAAATATACCGATTTTGACTTCAGTATTTGTATTGTTATATATAGGCAATGTAATTTTTAATTAAATTGATAAATCATTTTATTATATTAATGAAAAAAAGGATATATTTATTATTATTTATTATTACACGAATAATAAAATATAAAATATACAAATATATCATAGAAGAAAGCATATGTTGACAAAAATATTGCTAATGATATAATTGAATTAAAAATATATAGTAACAGGAGGTAAGAATATAATGAAAGAAAAATTGTATGGAGCGAAGAAGGTTTATTTAAAAGCTATTTGTTAAAAATGAATATGAATAAAAAAATTGATTACATAATAAAAGGGATAAATATAAAAAATGATACTAATAGTGGAACTATTAGTTGTGAAATAGCTGATAAGGCGACATATACCCCGGAATTTCTCAATACAGCAAGTAATGTAGTTGTATGTGGATTGTTTAATCAACAAGGGCAAGGAAAATATGGATTATGTTGGGCGGCATCTGTTGCAACTATAGTAAACTATAGAAATGGAACGGCATATACAGCTAAAAATGTTGCGGATAGAATGGGAATAGAATATAATACAGGTGGAACATTAGAAAATGCGTCTTTAGCATTAAATCTATATGGAGTTATGTATAAGGCAATATATAACCAAATTAGTTGGACTCTGGTAAAAAAGAATATTGATCAGAAGAGACCTATTTATGTTGCAGCAACTTCGAGTGGAAACGGACATGCGGTTGCATGTTTTGGATATAAAGTTAATAATCAGAAAAAGTATGTATATTTTTGGAATCCTGGTACACAGAGTACTTCTATTGTATTATACAAAACGGCCGGAACAACGTTTTCATATAATAATAGTGTATGGACTTGGAAATATACAGCTGCTAGAAATGGATAAGAGTAATGAAGATAAAAGTATATATATTTGGTATAATAATTATAGTTGGATATTTACTCACAGCATGTAGTAATGATGAAATAAATACAAAAAATGAAAAAACTGATAAAAATAATATTCTTAACAATAAAGAATATAATAAGATTGTTTATTGGATAGGTGGGCAAGGTATTGAAATAACTGATAAAGTAGATGTAGAAAATATAGTAGAGATTTTATCAACTGTTCCGGTGGAACGTAAAGAAAAAGCAGAAGAACGGGCAGGTGGAATTTTCTTGGATTTAATAAGTGATGGTAATCAAGAGGAAAGAATAGTAATATTAAGCGATTATATTTCTTACAATAATGAATATTATTATACAAAATATGATGTTATTCCAAGTGTTGAAGAAATTATTGAAGATGAAGCAAAAAAAAATGGACTAGAATATTTATTTGAAGATACATCGACTGGTCATCAGGGGAAAAAGAAAGTTAAGTAAATAATTTATATAATATATTTCATAAAAATAAGATAAGTATTATATTTTTATATATTATATGAATTATAAAAAAATAGTTTAAGATAACAAAAATAGATAATGTTAATATTTGTAAAAAAGATAATCGATTCGTATAATTGATTATCTTTTTTCTTGACAATTTTACAATATAACTTTAAAATAAAAATAACTTTATAATATAAAGTGAATGAAAGGAGAAGGTATGGAATTAACGCAAAAAAGAATTTACAAAGATATTGAGGAAATTAAGAACACAATTTAATGTTCAAAAAGAAACTATACAGGGCCATATAAGTTATTTTTGCTATATGGAATATTACAGGGAGTTTTATTAGTACTAAATTTATTTAGTGCGGTAATATGGGGTGCAAGTGACAATGGAGCAATGTTCAATTTCGCATCACAAATGATATGCTCAGCAATTATTGGTATATTTTATTTCCTAATATACAAGAATGAAAGAAGGGCAAGTAATAGATACTATTTATCAACTCTTAGTATCTGGGGAATATTAGCAATATCAACACCATTTATATTGTTTGCAACAAGATTAGTGCTGGCTTTAAGTAAAAGTGAATTGGTAACTGATAACTTAGTATTCTTAACAGATTATGAGAACTTAATTAATATAGTGTTAGTTTGCATTGCAATAATTACTGTTGGATATATAGTAAACAAAAGAGGGTTAGTGGGATTGGCAATTTTAATTCTGTTTTGTTTTATAACTATTAAAGTATTGCCAACTGTAAATATTTATATTAAATTAAATTTGGATAACCAATTACAAATAAGCATATCCTCCATATTTTATTGTGTAGTTAATATATTTGGATATATCGGTCTAGGTTTAATATTGTTACGTCAGGAGAAAAAAAGTGCAAATATCTAATATACCGGAAGCATTTAGTTTATCGATAAGATTAAAGTTAATAAGTTGTTTGCTTAATGGAGAAAAGACTTTTAAAGAATTAAAGCAGATTACAAAAGCTACAGATGGTAATATCAGTGTGCAATTATCCAAATTGGAAGAATGGGGATATATTGAATCGAAAAAAACTATATGCGGAAAAAGACCTAAAACAAGTTATAAGATAACAGAATTTGGAATAGAACAATTTGAAGCCTATGTTAATTTATTAGAGAAAATACTCAATGGTACTTTTATTAATAATACAGAGTGATTCATGGAAAATTGTATAAGTAAATAAGATTCTTACTAAACATTAATAGTGGTTATAATAGAAAAATAAAAACAGATAGTTGTTACAGTGTGCCAATCTTCAAAAGTTAGAACAGAAGCTAACGATTGAAAGGTGGCACTTCGTAATAAAGACTATCTGTTTTTATTTTTCTAAAGTATGCTTTTTTGATGGCGTTTTGATGTATAATTAATTTCAAAATATACGAAAAATACATAAAATGCAAGAAAGCATGGCAGGAGTAATATAACAAATGATTAATATATTAGTAGTCGAAGATGATAAACCAATTTCAGATTTAATAAAGATGAGTTTAAAAAGAGTGGGGTATTTATGTGATACAGCATTAGATGGTGAAATTGCAATAGATAAAATAAATGAAAAAACATATGATTTAATTTTATTGGATATTATGTTACCTAAAGTAAATGGTTTTGAAATTTTAGAATATATAGAACCACGTAAAATACCTGTAATTTTTCTGACAGCAAAAAATTCAGTTGAGGATAAGGTTAGAGGACTTAGAATGGGAGCAGAAGATTATATAGTAAAACCATTTGAAACAACAGAATTGTTGGCAAGAGTTGACGTTGTACTTAGAAGATATAATAAGACAGACAATGTAATTAATATAGCAGGATTGCAGATAGACATGATTTCAATGAAAGTGAGCCGCGATGGAAAGGAAATTTTGCTGACACCAAAGGAATATAATATACTGTTATTATTTGCACATAATCCAAATGTGGCACTTTATAGGGAAACAATATATGAGAGAGTTTGGGGAGAAGAATACGAATATGGTACAAAAACTGTTGATTTGCATATACAAAGATTGCGAAAAAAAGTTGGATGGCAGAAAGAATTAAAAGCAGTTAATAAAGTAGGATATAGATTAGAAGTATAGAACAAATTTAAAATAAAAGCAGGACTAGGTTACAAATGAAAAATATATTTTTAATCAAAGAAGTATAGATAAAGGATAAAGATTGGAATAACGGAATGAAATTTAGAACCAAAGTAGTTGTATGCATGATAAGTATACTTTCAATTATATTTGGTGCAGGCTCAAGTGCACTGATATTGAACTCATTTAACAGCGCATTGGATAGGGAAAAGAAAAGTGCAATCCAGTCATATGAAATGATATTAAATACACTAAAAGTAGTAAATGGTGTAGAAGCGTGGGCTGACAGCAAAGATATATCAAATACAATTAAGGAAATGTCAACTCAAAGAAATACATCATGGGCTGGAATACATATTTATACAGAAAAAAATGAATTGTATAAAGATGGAAAAATGAAAGATAAATCGGGAAGTTTATTAGAAAGTACAAAATCAAAGAAAAATGTCGACGAGAAAAGTTGCATTACAAAAGTAATAGCAGGAAATGATAAAGAAAAATATCTTAAAGTTTCAGGGGCATTAAAAGTAGGAAAAGAAAAATGTTATTTAGATGTAGCATATGATATTTCACCGATATATGAAGAAAGGGATAAACTACAGCAAATATATTATGAAGTATTTGCAATAATGATTGCTTTATGTGGAATACTTTCGTACAGCAATTCATTTATAATGACAAGACCATTAGTAAGATTGTCAAGAACATCAAAAGCAATTGCCGCAGGTAATATTTCGTATCGTTCAAGAATAAAGACAAAAGATGAAATAGGAACAATGGCAAGGGAATTTGATAAAATGGCGGACAAACTGGAAAATAATATAATTGAATTGAAGGATACAATGGAAAGTCAGAATCAGTTTATAGGAAATTTTACTCATGAACTAAAGACGCCTATGACCTCAATTATAGGATATGCGGATTTGTTACGAAGTCAGGCACTGACAATGGATGAACAGGTAGAAGCAGCAAATTATATTTTTTCAGAGGGCAAGAGATTAGAAAGATTGTCACTAAAACTATTGGACATATTTGTAACTGAAAATAGTGAGGTGAAATTGGTTTTAGTTTCGCCGGGGAAAATAGTTGAACAGTTAGTAGAAAATCTTAAAGCTGATTATTTGAAAAGAAATATTACATTAAAATATAACTACGAAAAAGGAGTCTGCCTATTAGAACCGGACCTTGTGCGTTCCCTTATAATTAATTTAATGGATAATAGTAGAAAAGCAATGACTGATAACGGGCATGGCATAATTAGTGTAGAAGTTAAAATGACAGATAGTGGTTGTTCAATTATCGTAAAGGATAATGGGAAAGGAATGCCGCCGGAAGCATTACAACACATAACAGAAGCTTTTTACAGAGTTGATAAATCACGTTCAAGAAAACAGGGTGGAGCCGGATTAGGATTGGCGCTGTGTGCAAAAATTGTAGAAGTTCATAATGGCGATATTAAATTTGAAAGTAAAGAAAATGAAGGAACAACTGTAACGGTAGAACTGAAGGGAGGAAGAGCATAAATGTGGTATAGAATTAAAACAATAGCTTTGGTTGCCATAATGATAACTGTCGGTGCTCTTTTTCCAAAAACAGTTTTAACATATCAGGATAAAATTCTTCAGGGAAAAGTATCTAAATATAACATAAATCAAATTGAATTTAAAACTGAGAATGAAATATTTAATATATTAAACAATATAGCAAATAATAATTTTTACTATTCGCGCGAAATAGTAAGTGGTATGGAAAAAAGCAGAGCTGAAATATACGAACAGGAAAAAGCATTTTTGAAAATTATAAAACAATACTGTTCTCTCGATTTAGATTTTGAGAATATAGAGTATCATAATGAATCAGCAGATTTATATATAGAGGACTCACAAAATTCAATATATGTAAATGATAATTTGAATTATGGAATATCAGGAACATCCAATGCAACTGCTAGTGATGAGAACAAAAAAAATAGTAAGATGCAGAAAAAAATTATGAGTGAAGCAACTGCAACTAAAATGGTTATATGGAATTGTAATTTAGAAGGTATTGAGGGAATTAGTATAAACATGCAGATAGAGGATGCAACAGGGCTTGTATGTGGATTTTCAATAGATTATGAAAACGTAGAATATACACCATTTTTTACGGATGTAGAGGAGATTGTAAAAGCACTTGGAAAATATTATGGAGTGGAAGCACAGATTAATAATAAAAATGACGGGCAGATAGAAATAATGTTATCTGATAATAATTCAAAAAAACAGATTATAGTGTATATGAATGCCGATAAATACGGAGTTTATTTTAATCAGTAAATGATGCCAAAACGATGCCAAAACATAGCCGTTTTTTAGAAACACTTTACTATGATGATTTAGAACAAAAAATCATAGTGAGGTGTTTTTTATGTACACAAGTGAAAATGGATACAAAATAAGAAAAGAAAAGGAAAGGGACAATAAAATAAAAAAATTAAGAAAAATTAAATTGAAAAAGTGCATAGGTGTATTAGGAATATTAATAGCATTGATTATTATTACAGGGTGTGTGAATAACTTTGGAAAATTTGTGATTACTAAAAATAATGTAAGGGCTGCAAATAAAAATGAGAAAACTATAGAAACAACTAAGCTATCTAAAAAATCAGATTGGAAATTGCTTCTTGTGAATTATCAAAATAAAATTAACAGTGATGCAAAAATTGATGTGGTGCAATTGAAGAATGGACAGGCAATAGATAAGAGATGCTATGAAGAATTACAGCAAATGATGGATGATTGCAGAGATGAAGGACTTGATCCTATTATTTGTTCATCATATAGAAGCTATAGAAAGCAAAAGATTTTATATGAACAGAAAATTTATGATCTTTTAAATGAAGGTTATTCACAAACGAAAGCAAAAAACGAAGCCGCAACCGTAGTGGCTATTCCGGGAACAAGTGAGCATGAAATCGGGCTTGCAGTAGATATAGTAGATGATAACTATCAAATGTTAGAGAACGAACAGGAGAATACACCGGTTCAAAAGTGGTTGATGAAAAACTGTTGGAAATATGGATTTATATTGAGATATCCTGAGAATAAGAAAAAGATAACAGGTGTAATATATGAACCATGGCATTACAGATATGTTGGTAAAACAGCAGCAAAAGAAATAATGAGTAAAGGAATTTGCTTAGAAGAATATTTAGATGAATAATAACAGGTTGAGAGTGAAATAGAAGAGTAAAAACAACCTTCAAAAATAGAAATGTTTCTTATCTTTGAAGGTTGTTTTATTTCTGATAATCATAAATTATATAACTTAAGTGAATCTAAAATAGTCTTAACACCATTTATAGTATTGTTGTAATTATTTGATAATTGCTCAAGATAATTAATACCTTCATCTTCAATGTGATAGTAAATTCTAGTTCTCTTTCTACCAACTAATTTAGAATATTCACTAATTTTTCCTTCATTCTCAAGCTTGTATGTAGCTGTATAAATAGTATTTTGAGAAATAGAAAGAAGTCCACCTGATTTCTCTTCAATGCTTTTAGTAATCTCATATACATAAGCATCGTGATTCTTTAAAAAAGATAAAATAAGTAATTCAGTTATTCCATTAATAAAATAATTTCGTTCAGCCACAATTACACCTACTTTCAAATGCTGTGATAAGTATAATATATTTAATTATATAAATCAATATTTTGAACAACAAATTATAGAGGTTATAAGAATAACATTGAAAGATGGCAGGCTATTCTTATTTTAAGGCTATATATTTTTTCTATATTTAAAAGTTCAAAATGTAGATACCCTTGCGAAATTTTTGTAATTGTGATAGAGTGTCTCGAGGAAAGACCACAGTTATATTGTGGCTAAATGGATGGTATTCGAAAGAAACTATACCAAAAGACAATTTCTTATATTAATAATTTGAGTGTGCATAGCCGATATTTCATTTTAGAAAATCGGACTCATTATCCCGTAACTAAGGTTAGGAGGGATGCCATGAAAATTGGATTTATAGGAGCAGGGAAAGTTGGCTTTTCCCTTGGAAAATATTTTGCTGAAAATGGTCAGAATGTTTGTGGCTATTACAGTGAATTTGAACATGATGCTGTGGAAGCAGCAGAATTTACAAACAGTAAAGAATACAAAGAAATCAATGATTTAATAGCGGATAGTGATGTGATTTTTTTGACGGTATCTGATGGGCAGATTAAGTCTGTATGGAATCAGTTGAAAAGTCAGCACATTAAGAATAAGATTATTTGTCATTGTAGTGGCGCTATGTCGTCAGATGTCTTTTCGGATATAACCGACATGAATTGTTACGGTTACTCCATCCATCCACTCTTTGCAGTAAGTAATAAATACGATTCTTACAAAGAGCTTTCCAATAGTTATTTTACAATTGAAGGTGATACAAAATATTTAGACCGGATGATTAGTCTATTTGAAAATCTGGGAAATAAAGTTATTACCATAGACAAAAAAGATAAAGTCAAATATCATGCTGCGGCAGCTGTTTGCAGTAATCTTGTGGTAGGACTTATTAACATGAGTGAAAATCTGCTTAAGGAATGTGGATTTGATGAAAAAAGTGCTCATGAGGCAATTACGCCTATCGTTATGGGAAATATCAAACATATTATTAATGACGGAACGGTTAATGCACTTACAGGACCTATTCAGAGAAATGATATAGGCACAGTAAAAAAACATTTGGAATGCCTTAATGATGATGAAAAAAGAACATATAAGGCAGTGTCTTTGGAAGTTTTAAAAGTTGCAGAGAACAGAGATAAAAATATTGATTATAGTGAGATGGAGGAAATATTAAAATGAAAACTACAGTAACAACACTTCAGAATATGAAAGCAGAAAATAAAAAAATTGCAATGCTTACATGTTACGATTATTCAACAGCAAAGCTTATGGACGAGGCAGGAGTTGATACAATTTTAGTAGGTGACTCTCTTGGAAATACAATGCTTGGTTACGAAGATACAATCAGCGTAACAGTGGAAGATATGATTCATCACTGCGCAGCTGTTGCAAGAGGGGCAAAGAACCCGTTAATCGTTTGCGATATGCCATTTATGTCATATCAGTCATCAGTATATGATGCAGTTGTAAATGCAGGTAGACTTATGAAAGAGGGACGTGCGCAGATGGTAAAATTAGAGGGCGGAAAAGAAGTTTGCCCACAGATAGAAGCTATTGTTAAAGCATCAATTCCGGTTTGCGCTCATTTGGGACTTACACCACAGTCAATTAACGCACTTGGTGGATATAAGGTACAGGGAAAGACAGAAGATGCAGCTCAGAAATTAATAGATGATGCAAGAGCAGTAGAAGCTGCAGGAGCTTCAATGCTTGTACTTGAATGTGTTCCTGAAAAGCTTGCTACAAAGATTACGGAAGAACTTTCAATTCCTACAATTGGAATTGGAGCAGGAGCAGGTTGTAGCGGACAGGTTTTGGTATATCAGGATATGCTTGGAATGTTTACAGATTACGTTCCAAAGTTTGTTAAGAATTTTGCAAATGTTGGTGAAGTAATGAAAAATGCATTCAGACAGTACAAAGAGGAAATTAACAATCAGACATTTCCTGCTGCAGAACATTCATATAAAATAGATGATGAAGTAATCGGAAAATTATATTAAAGAATTGCAAAAAGCGAATAGCCGCCGACCGAAGGGAGGGGCAATACAGAATACAGGAGGAAACAAAATGAACGAAGTTCATTTTCTATAAATGTTTCCGACGAATAGCCGCTGACCGAATGGAGAGGCAATACAGATTACAGGAGGACGAACAATGAAAGTAGTAAAAACAATTAAAGAAGTTAGAGAAAATGTAAAGACTTGGAAAAAGGAAGGACAGACAGTTGGATTTGTACCAACAATGGGATATCTTCATGAAGGACATGGAAGTCTTATAAAGAAAGCAAGAGAAGAAAATGATAAAGTTGTAGTCAGCATATTTGTAAATCCAATGCAGTTTGGACCAACAGAAGATTTGGAAAGTTATCCAAGAGATTTAGAAAAGGATAGCAAATTCTGTGAAAGCCTTGGCGCAGATTTGATTTTTAATCCTGAACCTGAAGAAATGTACAAAGATGGTTTTAGTTCATACGTTGATATGTCAGTGTTGACAGAAGAATTATGTGGACTTAGCAGACCTGTTCATTTCAGAGGTGTATGTACAGTAGTAAGCAAATTATTTAACATCGTAAACCCTGACAGAGCTTATTTTGGCCAGAAGGATGCTCAGCAGTTAGCGATTATTAAGCATATGGTACAGGATTTAAATTTTGATATTGAAGTTATCGGTTGCCCTATTGTAAGGGAAGAAGATGGACTTGCAAAGAGTTCAAGAAACACATATCTTTCAGCAGAAGAAAGAAAAGCAGCTTTAATTTTAAGCAGAACAGTTAAGCTTGGAAGAGAAATGCTTGAAGCAGGTGAAACTGATGCGGATAAGATTGTTGAAGCTATGAAGAAAAATATTGAAACGGAACCACTTGCTAAAATTGATTATGTTAAAGCGGTTGATGGCTTAACAATGCAGCAGGTTAAGAAAGTACAGAAGCCAATGCTAGTAGCTATGGCAGTTTACATCGGAAAGACAAGATTAATAGACAATACCATATGGGATTAAGCCAAGCCATGCACCTGCAAATAATTTTTTCAGATGAGAGCTTGCTCTCAAATATGAAAAAAATTATTTGCAGGTATACGGCGCAGCCGTCCATGATAAAATGCGGAGCATTTTAGAATGGGGCATGGCAGAAAAATGCAGGTATACGGCGCAGCCGTCCATGATAAAATGCGGAGCATTTTAGAATGGGGCATGGCAAAAAAAATGCAGGTATACGGCGCAGCCGTCCATGATAAAATGCGGAGCATTTTAGAATGGGGCATGGCAAAAAAAATGCAGGTATACGGCGCAGCCGTCCATGATAAAATGCGGAGCATTTTAGAATGGGGCATGGCAGACGGAATACAATGTAAAAATAAAAGCGGAAGGAAATAAAAATGCAGATAGAAATGTTAAAAAGTAAGATACACCGTGCAACAGTAAAACAGGCAGAATTAGATTATGTAGGAAGCATAACAATTGATGAGGATTTATTAGATGCAGCAGGAATTTTAGAATATGAAAAAGTTCAGATTGCTGACGTAGATAATGGAAATAGATTTGAAACTTATGCAATTGCCGGTGAACGCGGTTCAGGAATGATTTGCTTAAATGGAGCAGCAGCACATTGTGTATCATTAGGCGATAAGGTAATTATTATGTGTTATGCACAGATGACACCTGAGGAAGTTAAAGAAAACAAGCCAAAGGTTGTTTTCGTAGATGATGACAACAAAATTACAAGACTTACAAATTACGAAAAACATGGAAGATTATTTGACTTGGAAAAATAGAAAACATGGGAGATTGCCTGATTTAGAAAAATAGGATAAAATAGGGAAGAATATTTGATTTAGAAAAATAGGAGAACCGTTATGTTAAAAGGAAAAACAGTAGTGTTAGGCGTAACAGGAAGCATAGCAGCATACAAAATTGCAAGCTTGGCAAGCGCTTTAGTAAAACTTCATGCAGATGTAAATGTTATAATGACTAAAAATGCAACAAATTTTATAAATCCTATTACATTTGAATCGCTTACGGGAACAAAATGCCTTGTAGATACATTTGACAGAAATTTTGAATTTCAGGTTGAACATGTGTCATTAGCACAGAAAGCGGATATATTTATGGTGGCTCCTGCCAGTGCAAATGTAATTGGAAAGATTGCAAATGGAATTGCGGATGATATGCTTACAACAACTATTATGGCAGCAAAATGTCCTAAATATATTTCTCCTGCAATGAACACGAATATGTTTGAAAATCCTATTGTTCAGGACAATCTTAAAAAGCTAAAGGATTATGGCTATGAAGTTATTGAACCGGCAGTAGGATATCTTGCATGTGGAACTACCGGCAGTGGAAAAATGCCTGAACCTGAAGTGCTTCTTTCATATATTATGAAAGAACTAGCATTTGAAAAAGATTTGAAAGGCAAAAAGATTTTAGTTACTGCGGGTCCTACGAAAGAAAAAATTGATCCTGTTCGTTTCATCAGCAATCATTCTACAGGAAAGATGGGTTATGCAATTGCAAAAAATGCAATGCTTAGAGGTGCAGATGTAACTTTGGTTAGTGGACATACTTCTATAGAAAAACCTGATTTTGTTAAAGTTGTGGATGTCGAAAGTGCACAGGATATGTACGAAGCAGTAGCAGCTGAATTTGACAATCAGGATATTCTCATAATGAGTGCGGCAGTTGCCGATTATCGTCCGGTTAATCCTGCGGATAACAAGATTAAGAAAAAAGAAGGAGATTCTTCAATAGAATTAGAGAGAACAACGGACATCATTGGAACGCTTGCTCCTAACAAGAAAAAACAGTTTGTATGTGGATTTTCCATGGAAACTGAAAATATGCTTGAAAATTCAAAAGCAAAACTTGAAAAGAAAAATCTCGACATGATTGTTGCAAACAACTTAAAAGTTAAAGGTGCCGGATTTGGAACAGACACAAACATAGTAACAATTATTACTAAGGATGAAGTAAAAGAGTTGCCAATTATGTCTAAAGACGAGGTAGCAAATGCTTTGCTTAATGAAATAGTTAAAAAACAGAAATGAAAATAAACATATTTCAGACAAAATACTTTTAGTGTTAATACGAAAGGTATTTTTATGAATTGAAACAAACAACGGGTAAATAGCTTGACTGGCTATTTACCCGTTGTTTTATTTATTTTAATTAAGCCTGTTACCGTTAAAGTCATAATGGAATCTTGGTGACAAAGCAACTGAACCGGACAATACTTTTCTGTAGTTTTTTATAAGTGATACAGCCACAGGAACAGAATCTCTTAACATTTTTTCTAATTCAATTGTATTTTTACGACATTTCTTATTTGCCTCAGGTTCAATCATGTGACCTTTAAAAGATTTATAATGAAATGTTCCACGCATGAGAATGTCAATTATTTTTTGCTTTGGCTTTCTAGGAGCAACAAATAAATGCTTAATAAGTCGCATCCATCGCATGCATTTATGTGAAGCAATTGTTGAAAGTCCTTTATAAAATACAGCAGCACTTTTGGCGGTGGCATAATCTGTAGAAACAAGTTTGTGCATTGGGTAGCGTTCAGGTTTAAAACCATCTTTTGAAAGCAAAAGATTCTCCAAATCACCTTCAATTTCTATGTGACCGCAACCTGTTTCATTCATACTTAAATTAACATAGGGATGACAAATGCTGTCCAATGTAAAATGGCATATAAATCCCATGATATAACTGAATTCTGCACTGTGAATTCCATATTTATGTACTACATCAATGGAATTAAGCATAAATGTGTAAGCATCGGATTTGTGAAGCTTAACACCATATTGGTTAATTTTGTTCATTGAAAAGGCTCTGTAGAAAAATAGATAATCAGGGCCCTGAAGTCCAAGTCTGAATGAATTTGGATATCTTCTGATAATTTCTTTATATTCAACGGGCAAATTTTTAATTACAAGTTTGCCAAATTTGTTATGAGCATATAATGAGGGCATAGTAATTCCTCCTTCTTAAGTCTAAAACTTTTGTATAAATTCTTCTGTAGTTAGCCGCCCCAAGTTTTTCCAACCGAGTATGAGTAAACTCAAGTGGGCTTAGAAACTCCAACGTTGATACCTACGGATTGTTTCGTGCTACGCACTCTTTACCCTAGCCTCGTATAATTTTATTTTAGCACAAATTAAAAAAAAAATAACATTATGAATATTAAATTTTCATTAATAATGTATTACTCAATAAAAAAAGTTACAGAATTTGGCTATTGCAAATTGTGCAAAAGGGTGTTATTATCATATTAGAACATATGTTCGAGAAAGAGAAAGGCGGTGACACATACATGGATAGCATGGAATTGAGTAATAAATCAGACGTAATTAGTATTGACAATTTAAGTAAAGATCTTAATGATGCTACATATAATAAAACCAGCGTTATTGATGACAGTAAATTTAATACAGATTCCGTGGAAGTTAATGTTACTCATAATCTTAGCATGTCAGAGAAGTTAAGAATATTGACAGATGCTGCCAAGTATGATGTGGCGTGTACAAGTAGTGGTGTCGACAGAAGCAATAAGGGAAGTGGACTTGGAGATACTCATGCGTGTGGAATATGTCATACATTTGCGGCGGATGGAAGATGTGTGTCACTGCTTAAGATATTATTTACTAATGAGTGTATATATGATTGCAAGTATTGTGTTAACAGAGTTTCTAATGATGTGCCGAGGACAACATTTACACCTGATGAAGTTTGTAAATTAACCATAGAGTTTTATAGAAGAAATTATATAGAAGGGCTATTTTTGAGCTCGGGAATAGTTAAGAATCCTAATCATACAATGTCACTTATTTATGAAGCAATTTGGAAATTGAGAAATATACATCATTTTTATGGCTATATACATGTAAAAGTAATTCCGGGTACATCACCTGAAATTATTGAAAAATTGGGTTTTCTTGTTGATAGAATGAGTGCCAACTTAGAATTGCCAACGCAGGAAAGCCTTTCTGAACTTGCACCGAATAAGCATCATAAGAATATAATTATACCCATGAAGCAGATTAAAGATGGAATGGGTCATTTGCTTCCGGGGAAGAATGACGGATATCATTATCCAATGAAATATGGAGGCTATAAGAGTTCTAAATTTGTCCCGGCAGGGCAGAGCACTCAGATGATTATTGGAGCAACAAGAGAAACAGATTACCAGATATTAAATGTAACAGCTACATTGTATGAGAAGTTTAAACTTAAGAGAGTGTTTTATTCAGGATTTGTAGATGTGAATCATAATATAGAGGCACCATCTTTGGGAGGTCATAGCATTTTACTTAGAGAACATAGATTGTATCAGGCGGATTGGTTGTTAAGATATTATGGCTTTACGGCAGGTGAATTATTAAGCAAAGAGAAGCCTAATTTTAATATGGCGTTAGATCCTAAGTGCGACTGGGCTATTAATCATATAGAACAGTTCCCTGTGGAGATTATGAGGGCAGATTATTATACGTTGTTAAGAGTTCCGGGAATTGGTGTAAAGTCTGCAAAACGAATTGTGTCAGCAAGACGATATGGTAAGTTGGAGTTTTCTAATTTAAAGAAGATGGGTGTTGCATTAAAAAGAGCAGCATTTTTTATAACATGTAACGGAAAGACAATGATGCCTCTTAATATGAATCAGGATTATATAGCACGTTCAATAGCGGATAGTGACAGAAAGAATACTTATGCCATTGATAATAATATTACTTATACGCAGATGAATATATTTGATATGGGGGTGAACTGATGAATGAATTTAAGGAAATAACTCTTGTATGTGATGACTCATTTGATGGAATTATGACTGCTGTATATGACGGATGGGTTTTAATGCTTAAGGGTAATAAAGTAAAGATTTATCCGGGAGATGATTATGCATATGAGTTGTTTTGTGAGAACATTAATTGTAAGACTAACGTAAAGAAGGCAATTAGTGTTGCACAGGCAATTCAGCAGAAGATATCGGTTGAAGCATATGAATATGTTTTCAGGGCAGCACATCATTATGATAAGAATCGCGGGAATGCTATTTTGGAATTCCTTAAAGTGGGATTTAGAGCAGGTAGTAGAACTACTAAGATGCTTAGTGAAAATAGAGTAATGACCGTAATGGAATTGGCAAGAAAGGCTTCTAATGAGGCGAATGTATTCAGAGAAATATTAAGATTTAAAGAAATTAACGGTAAATTTTTATTTGGCACAATAAGTCCTAAGTGTGATGTTTTACTATTAATTGAGAATCATTTTACATGCAGATATCCTGAAGAAAACTGGATTATATATGATGATATTAGAAAAAAAGCGCTAGTTCACAGGTATAAAAGTGAAACAATAGTTGTATCCGGAGAAGAGCTAGATAGAGTGATTGACCAGATTGATATAGATGATGATTATGAGGAATTGTGGAAAGTATTTTTTGATGCGATAGCGATAGAAGAGAGAAGAAATGAAAAGTGTCAGATGAGTCACGTCCCTAAATGGTATAGAAAACATATGAATGAATTTAATTAAAACATTTTTAAAGTGTACTTATTAAAAAAAAAGTGCTATACTATCGAATAAGTATGGGTTATGTCGCAATGACATAATCCATAATAAAACTACTATTCAGGAGGAACTCATGAGCAAGGTAAAGAGAGTTTATGTGGAAAAGAAACAGCCATATGCTGTTAAAGCCAAGGAACTTACAGAGGATATCAAGGGTTATTTAGGAATCAACACATTGGATGCCGTAAGAGTTTTAGTAAGATATGATGTTGAGAATTTATCTGAAGACACTTATAAGAAAGCATTAACAACAGTATTTTCTGAACCACCGGTTGATAATGTTTATGAAGAAAATTTTCCGTTTAACGAAACAGACAGAATTTTTAGCGTGGAATATTTGCCGGGACAGTTTGATCAGAGAGCTGATTCTGCAGAACAGTGTGTTAAGTTTTTAAATGAAGACGAGAAGCCTGTAATTAAAAGTGCAACAACATATGTTTTAGAAGGACATATGAGCGATGAACAGTTTGAACAGGTTAAGTCATATTGTATTAACCCTGTAGATTCAAGAGAAACAGGTTTAGAAAAACCTGAAACACTTGTAACAGAATTTGAAGAACCTGCAGACGTTATTATATTCGATGGCTTTAAGGATATGGAGGAAGCACCACTTAAAGAATTATATGATTCTTTAGGACTTGCTATGACATTTAAAGATTTTCTTCACATTCAGAATTATTACAAGAATGAAGAAGACAGAGATCCTTCAATAACAGAAATAAGAGTATTAGATACATATTGGTCAGATCATTGCCGTCATACAACATTTAATACAGAACTTACAGATGTTACATTTGATGATGGATATTTTAATAGTCCACTTGTTAAGACATACGAAGAGTATATGGAAACAAGAGAAAGTGTTTTCAAGGGTAGAAAGGACAAGTTTGTCTGCTTTATGGATTTAGCACTTATGGCTATGCGTAAGTTAAAGATGGAAGGTAAATTAGACGACCAGGAAGAATCAGATGAAATAAATGCATGTAGTATTGTTGTGCCTGTAGAAGTTGACGGCAAGGAAGAAGAATGGCTTGTTAACTTTAAGAATGAAACACACAACCATCCTACAGAAATTGAACCATTTGGTGGCGCTGCAACATGTTTAGGTGGAGCAATCAGAGATCCATTGTCAGGACGTACATATGTATATCAGGCAATGCGTGTAACAGGTGCAGCTGATCCAACTAAGTCAATGAGCGAAACTTTAAAGGGTAAATTACCACAGAAGAAGATTGTTCAGGGAGCAGCTAATGGCTATAGTTCATATGGTAACCAGATTGGTCTTGCAACAGGATATGTTAAGGAAATTTATCATCCTGATTATGTTGCTAAGAGAATGGAAATCGGTGCGGTTATGGGAGCAGCTCCTAGACGTGCAGTACAGAGATTAAATTCTGACCCGGGTGACATTATCATCTTATTAGGTGGTAGAACAGGAAGAGACGGTTGTGGTGGAGCAACAGGTTCTTCAAAGATTCATACAGAACAGTCAATTGAAAGCTGTGGAGCAGAAGTTCAGAAGGGTAATGCACCTACAGAACGTAAATTACAGAGATTGTTCAGACGTGAAGAAGTAAGTTATTTAATTAAGAAATGTAATGACTTTGGTGCAGGTGGTGTATCTGTTGCTATAGGTGAATTAGCAGACGGATTACATGTAAACCTCGATAAAGTAACTAAGAAATATGCAGGTCTTGATGGTACGGAAATTGCAATTTCAGAATCACAGGAAAGAATGGCAGTTGTTGTAGATCCTAAAGATGTAGAACAGTTCTTAAAATATGCTAACGAAGAAAATCTTGAAGCAACAGAAGTAGCATATGTAACAGAAGAACCTAGACTTGTATTAGAATGGAGAGGAAAAGAGATAGTTAATATTTCAAGAGCATTCCTCGATACAAACGGAGCTCATCAGGAAACAACAGTAGAAGTTGAAATGCCGGATGAAGATAAGAACTTCTTCAAGAAACCTCAGGTTGATGATGTTAAGGAAAAATGGTTAGAAACATTATCAGATTTAAATGAGTGTTCACAGAAGGGATTAGTAGAAAAATTTGACGGCTCAATTGGAGCAGGTTCAGTATTTATGCCATTTGGTGGTAAATATCAGTTAACAGAAACTCAGACAATGGTAGCTAAGCTTCCTGTACTTAAAGGTAAATGCGATACAGTAACAATTATGAGTTACGGATTTGATCCATATCTTTCAAGTTGGAGCCCATACCATGGTGCAATTTATGCAGTAGTAGATTCTGTAGCTAAGGTAGTTGCAACAGGTGGTGATTATAAGAAGATTAGATTTACATTCCAGGAATACTTCAGAAGAATGACAGAAGATCCAAAGCGTTGGAGCCAGCCATTTGCAGCACTTCTTGGTGCATATGACGCTCAGATGGGATTTGGTCTTCCATCAATCGGTGGTAAGGATAGTATGTCAGGTACATTTAATGATATTGATGTTCCTCCAACACTTGTTTCATTTGCGGTAGATGTTGCAAAAGAAAAAGATATTATTACACCCGAATTTAAAGAAGTTGGAAGTAAGATTGTTAAATTTGAAATATGCAGAGACCAGTACGAAAAGCCAAATTACGAATGTATGATGAAGTTATATGATGCAATTCATGAAATGATTCAGAATGGAACTATAATTTCAGCATATGCATTAGATAGTAAAGGTGTTATTCCAGCAGTAAGTAAGATGGCATTTGGTAATAAGATTGGTGTTTCTGTCAGCGGACAGATTCCTGGAGCAGATTTATTTGCACCTGGATATGGTGATATAATTGCAGAAATACCTGCTGATAAGATTGATGATGTAAATGTAAGTTATGTATTAATCGGTGAAACAACAGATGATGCTACACTTAAATATGGAGAAGAATCAATTTTATTAGATGATGCAATTAAGACATGGGAAAAACCACTTGAAAAAGTATTCCCAACAAGAAGTCATAAAGACACATCAGTTATCGATACTCCTGTATACGATAAAGGAAGTGTTTATGTATGCAAGAATAAGATTGCTAAACCTACAGTATTTATTCCTGTATTCCCAGGAACTAACTGTGAATATGACAGTGCTAAGGCGTTTGAAAATGCAGGCGCAAAAGTTATTACAAAGGTATTTAAGAATCTTACACCTGAAGATATCAGAGATTCAGTAAAAATCTTTGAAGAAAGCATTAATCAGTCACAGATTATTATGTTCCCAGGTGGATTTAGTGCAGGTGATGAACCGGATGGATCAGCTAAGTTCTTTGCTACAGCATTTAGAAATGAAAAGATTAAAGAAGCTGTTCATAAACTTTTAAATGAAAGAGATGGATTAGCACTTGGTATATGTAATGGTTTCCAGGCTTTAATTAAGTTAGGATTAGTTCCAAATGGACAGATTACAGGACAGAATGAAAATTCACCAACATTAACATACAACACAATTAACAGACATGTATCTAAGATGGTTTATACAAAGGTTGTGTCAAATAAATCACCTTGGTTACAGTTAGCAGAACTTGGTGGAACATATGTAAATCCTGCTTCACATGGTGAAGGAAGATTTGTTGCACCGGAGGCATGTATTAAAGAATTATTTGCTAACGGTCAGGTTGCTACTCAGTATGTAAATGAACAGGGACAGCCTACGATGGATGAAGAATGGAATGTAAATGGTTCATATTATGCAATTGAAGGTATTACATCTCCGGACGGACGATGCTTAGGAAAGATGGCTCATATCGAAAGAAAAGGAAACTCAGTAGCTATGAATATTTATGGCGAACAGGATCTTAAGGTATTTGAAGCCGGAGTTAAGTATTTTAAATAATAAAAACACTTATATTGTAAATAATAAAAATAAACAAAATTATGGGCCCGGAGTAATCCGGGCTCATATTGAAAAGGAAGATGCGATATGAATTATTTGAAAAGTCTTAAATGGGAAATGGTAATTTATGCTTTGTTATGTATATTAATGGGCATTTTGATGATGATTTATCCAAGTAGCATATTGAATACAATTTGTTATATAATAGCGGTTATATTTTTACTTTTAGCAATAAGATATTTACTTGAATATAGAAAAAGAGATTTGATAAATGATTTTTATAAATATGAACTTGTAGTTGGAATTATTTTTATAGTTGCTGCAATATTTGTTCTTGTAAAAAAAGATTTTGTTATATCAATCATTCCGTTTATAGTTGGAATAATTATAGTGATAAGTGGAATTATGAAAATTGAAAATGCTTTGGATTTGAAAAGAATGGATTCACATTGGGTATTTTTACTTATAGTGGCAATTGTTAATGTATTATTAGGAATTGTAATATTAATTAATCCTCAGAACACAGCAGTATTTGTTACAAGAATTACAGGAATAATTTTAACATACTCAGGAGTTGTAGATTTAATTACAACATTAACTGTATCAGGTAAAATTAGAAGATGGGTAGATGATAATGCAATTATAGATACAGAAAGCAGAGATATAGATGAATAAAACCAAAAGCCTCGCAAATTGCGAGGCTTTTGGTTTTATTGGCTCTTTGTAAAGAATGGGGGTAACCCAAGTTTTATTGTGCTCCTTTTGGCACATGCTTTGAATCTTTGTAAAATATGGTGAACCCCAAGTGTATAAACATTTACTTCTTGTAATATATATCTATTTTAAAGTTTCGTATTTCTGAATAATACCTACACCTATAGGATAAGGACCTGTGTGAACAGCGGTTGTCATACCGATATCAACATTAAGTTCGTCTAAGCATTTTACTCCAAGTGTGCTTTCAGCATCTTTTAAGAATTCAGCTCCTTCCTCTTTATCATATCCCCAACCAACGTTGAAGTTGTAATCATCTTTACTTAAATTGTTGTCAGTAAAGTGCTTGTTAACAGTATCCAAAACAGCTTTCTTCAACTTAGCACGACTTCTGCCGATTCCGCCTAAACCTAATTCACCGTTTTTAAGTAAGATGATAGGTTTGATTCCTAATTTACCTGTTGCAATTGAAGCAAGCTTTCCAATACGACCACCGATTCTAAGATAATCAAGAGAACCAACAGTAAAGAAAATGATTGCTGTAGGAATTAATTTGTCAATTTTTTCAA
This sequence comes from Eubacterium sp. LMAG:50, assembly GCF_008680265.1. Taxonomy (NCBI): domain Bacteria; kingdom Bacillati; phylum Bacillota; class Clostridia; order Eubacteriales; family Eubacteriaceae; genus Eubacterium; species Eubacterium sp. LMAG:50. The sequence goes on from NZ_NALP01000005.1 coordinate 160,942, forward strand.
CAGACTCTTCAAAACTAAGACCGTCATTTTTCATCTTTACAATTTCATTTACTAATAATGCCTGTGTAACAGTGTTTTGCTTAGAATCAAATACTGCAATCTTTGCATCAGGGTAGTCTTCCTTAATTAAATCAGCAGCTGTTCTTGCTGAATTATAAGAACCACTAAGAACAAGAGAAATTGTTAAACATATAACAGGAATATCCTGTTTAACATATTCTAAAAATGTATCCATATATTCTTCAACTGATGGAAGTGATGACTTTGGAAAAACATTTTCATTAACAAGCCTTGTGTAAAACTCATCTCTTGTTATATCAATGCTGTCTTTTAAATAATGTTCCTGGTCAAAAGAAACAGAAAAAGGAACAACTGTAATGTCATTCTTTTCAACATATTCTTTTGATAAATCACATGCGCTATCGCTAATTATTTTATACATAAAACTAAACTCCTTAAGATAAAAGAATCTTTTGTAAAAAAACATATAGTTATCAATACTAGATGAAGTATAACACTAAACTATCATACTGGCAATAGATAAAATAATAATAACATAAAATAATGCAAAATAGCTATGAACTTTATATATTTCATTTTCTTTTACTTGCCTTGAAACGAATACATTTATTTGATATACTTTTAGATGGCGTATTCTGCCTGAAAACAGGCGGCCGGAAAGAGGTATATATGACAATTCTTATTAAGAACGGAAGAGTAATTAATCCGTCTGAGAAAATGGACAAAGTATTAGATGTCTATGTTAAGGACGGAGTAATTGTTGAAAAAGGGGAAAACATCGAAAAAGAAGCTGATAAGGTGATTGATGCTAAGGGATGTTTTGTAATGCCGGGACTTATAGACTTACATGTTCATTTTAGAGACCCAGGGCTTACTTATAAAGAAGATATAATAACAGGAAGTATGGCGGCAGCTAATGGTGGATTTACATCTGTATGTTGCATGCCAAATACAAAACCTGTTACTGACAATGCAGAAGTGGTCAGATATATTATAAATAAAGGAAAAGAAGCAGGATATACAAATGTACTTCCTGTAGGTTCTGTCACAAAAGGAATGGCAGGAAAACAAATAACAGACGTATTTGAACTTAAAGAGGCAGGTGTTTGCGCAATAAGTGAAGATGGCAAATCTGTTATGGATTCTAATGTATATCGTGATGCAATGAAAAATGCAGTTAAAGCGGATGTGCCGGTATTAGCTCATTGCGAAGATATCAATTTAGTAAATGGCGGTGTAATGAATATGGGCGACAAATCAGAAGAATTTGGAGTTAAGGGTATTAGTAACGCTGTTGAAGATATAATTGTGGCAAGAGATATTTTGCTTGCAAAAGAAACAGGGGCTAAATTACATTTGTGCCATTGCTCAACAAAAGACAGTGTAACAATGGTTAAAAAAGCAAAAGAAGACGGAGTTAAAGTTACTGCAGAAGTATGTCCACATCATTTTGCCATGAGTACAGATGATATGGATAGTGCAGATGCAAATTATAAAATGAATCCTCCACTTAGAACAAGAGAGGATGTTGACGCACTTATAAAGGGACTTAGCGAAGATGTTATGGATGTAATTGCAACAGATCACGCACCACATAGTGCAGAGGAAAAAGCAAGAAGCATAACAGAAGCACCTTTTGGAATTGTAGGATTGGAAACAGCAGTACCATTAACAGTGACTCATTTGCTTAAACCAGGATTTATCACACCTATGCAGATGGCTGAAAAGATGAGCTATAATCCTGCTAAAGTATTAGGAATAGACAAAGGTTCATTGGACGAAGGAAAAGTAGCCGATATTACAATTATCAATCCGGATGAGGAATACATTATTGATGTAAATGAATTTAAGTCTAAAGGAAGAAATACTCCATTTGGAGGAACAAAAGTATCAGGAAAAGTTAAATGGACAATTTTAGGTGGAAAGATTGTTAAGGAGCCTGAAGAAGAAAGATAAGTAAATTAATATAAAGCATAAAGGAGCAGAATAGAATGATTAACAAACTTGTAAAAAAGATTAAAGAAACAAATGCACCTGTAGTTGTAGGATTAGACCCAATGTTATCTTACATACCAAAGCACATTACAGATAAGGCATATGCTGAATTTGGAGAAACACTTGAGGGTGTGTCAGAAGCACTTTGGCAGTATAATAAAGGAATTATCGATGCAACATACGATTTAATACCTGCAGTAAAACCACAGATTGCAATGTATGAACAATTTGGAATTCCGGGATTGGTTGCATTTGACAAGACTGTAAAATATGCAAAAGAAAAGGATTTAGTAGTTATTGGAGATGTTAAAAGAGGAGACATCGGTTCAACTTCTGCCGCTTATGCAACAGGACATCTTGGAAAAGTTAAGGTTGGCAATAATACATATTCATTATTTGATGAAGATTTTGCTACAGTAAATCCTTATCTTGGAACAGATGGTATTAAGCCGTTTGTGGATGTATGTAAAGAAGAAAAGAAAGGTTTATTCATTTTAGTTAAAACATCAAATCCATCAAGTGGAGAATTTCAGGATAGAATGATTGATGGAAGACCACTTTACGAATGGGTTGGTGAACAGGTTGCTAAATGGGGCGAAGACATAATGGGAGATGACTACAGTTATGTTGGAGCTGTTGTAGGAGCAACATATCCTGAAATGGGAAAAGTTCTTAGAAAGGTTATGCCAAAGAGTTACATTCTTGTACCGGGATATGGTGCACAGGGTGGAACAGCAGACGGATTAAAACCATACTTTAATGAAGATGGATTAGGAGCAATTGTAAATTCTTCAAGAGGTATAATTTGTGCATACAAGCAGGATAAATATGCTAAATTTGGAGAAGCAAATTACGCAGATGCTTCACGTCAGGCTGTTGTTGATATGATTGAAGATATTAATTCAATTTTCTAAAATAGCTTATAATTAAAAGAGTAGTGGAATTGTATAATGCAAAAATGCATACCGGATTTCTACTCTCAAATTAAAATATACAAACACAATCTAAGAAAGGTGCTGTTTAGATGAAACATAAAGAAATCGCAAAAGTAATTTCACAGGAATCCATAGCAACAGGAGTTTACAGTATGTGGATTCAGACAAAAGATATTGCAGCAAAAGCTGTAGCAGGACAGTTTATATCTGTTTATTGTAAAGATGGAGCAAAGCTTTTACCTAGACCAATCAGTATTTGTGAAGTTAATAAAGAAGAAGGAACTTTAAGAATCGTATATAGAGTAGTAGGTGGAGGAACCACCGAAATGTCCGGATATGTGTCAGGTGATGATATTGACATTTTAGGACCACTTGGAAATGGATTTATGCAAAGAGAAGGCAAAAAAGCGATTCTTATCGGAGGAGGTATAGGTATACCTCCAATGGTTCAGTTAGGAAAAGAATTAAAAGAAATCGCAGAAGTTCAGACAGTTGCAGGATATAGAGATGAATTGTTTCTGATTGACGAACTTGAAAAAAATGGTGATGTTTATATTGCTACAGAAGATGGAAGCACAGGAACGAAAGGAACAGTTATAGATGCGATTAAAGCATGTGCTGTAACAGGCGATGTAATTTATGCGTGTGGACCAACACCAATGCTTAGAGCGATAAAAGAATATGCTTTGGCAAATGACATTGAGTGCCAGATTTCATTAGAAGAAAAGATGGCATGCGGAATTGGTGCATGTCTTGGATGTGTATGCAAGTCAAAAGAAAAAGACCATCATACAAATGTAAATAATAAACGAATTTGCAAAGACGGTCCCGTATTTTTAGCACAGGAGGTTGAATTATAATGAATACAAAGGTTAATATTGCAGGCGTTGAATTCAAAAATCCTGTTATGGAAGCATCAGGAACATTTGGTTCAGGAGCTGAATACAGCGAATTTGTAGATTTAAATAAATTAGGAGCAGTAGTTACGAAGGGTGTGGCCAATGTACCATGGCCGGGAAATCCTACACCTAGAATTGCAGAAACTTATGGTGGAATGCTAAATGCAATCGGTTTACAGAATCCGGGATTTGATTTATTTGCAAAAAGAGATATCCCATTTCTTAAACAGTTTGATACAAAGATTATTGTAAATGTGTGTGGCCATTCTACAGAAGAATATATTGATGTTGTAGAAAAGCTTGGAAACGAGCCTGTAGATATGCTGGAAATCAATATTTCATGTCCTAATGTAAAGGAAGGCGGAATAGCTTTTGGACAGGACCCTAAGGCAGTAGAAGCAATCACTAAAGAAGTTAAAAAAGTTGCAAAACAGCCAATTATCATGAAATTAAGTCCAAATGTAACAGACATAACTGTTATGGCAAAGGCAGCAGAAGCAGGTGGTGCAGATGCATTATCACTTATTAATACAATTACAGGAATGAAGATAGATGTTGAACGTCAGAAATTTGCTTTGGCAAATAAGACAGGTGGTCTTTCAGGCCCTGCAATAAAACCGGTAGCAGTTCGTATGGTATATCAGGTTGCAAATGCCGTAAATATTCCTATAATCGGAATGGGTGGAATTAAAGATGCAAATGATGCGATGGAGTTTATATTAGCCGGTGCAACAGCAGTTTCAATAGGAACAGCAAATTTTACAAATCCATTAGTAACAGAAGAAGTTGTTGCAGGAATTGAAGACTATATGAGAAGACACAATGTTGAAGATATTAATTCATTAATTGGATTAGTAAAATAATAGAGGAGGAAACAAAATGAACGAAGTTCATTTTCTATAAATGTTTCCGACGAATAGCCGCTGACCGAAGGGAGGGGGCAATACAGATTGGTAAAGGAGAAACAAAATGGAAGCGTACAAGCAGGAATTTATTGATTTTATGGTAGAAAGTGATGTTTTAAAATTTGGAGAATTCACATTAAAGAGTGGAAGAAAATCACCATTTTTTATGAACGCAGGAGGATATGTAACAGGTTCACAGCTTAAAAAGTTAGGAGAATATTATGCAAAGGCAATCCATGATACATATGGAGATGATTTTGACGTATTATTCGGACCTGCATATAAGGGAATCCCTATCAGTGTTGTAACAGCTATTGCATATAGCGAATTATATGGAAAAGATGTACGTTACTGTTCAGACCGTAAGGAAGAAAAAGACCATGGTGCTGACAAGGGAAGTTTTCTTGGAAGTAAGTTAAAAGATGGTGATAGAGTTGTCATGATTGAAGACGTAACAACATCAGGAAAATCAATGGAAGAAACAGTACCAAAGGTAAGAAATGCTGCTGATGTTGAAATCGTAGGATTAATGGTTTCATTAAATAGAATGGAAGTTGGAAAGGGTGGCGAAAAATGTGCCCTTGATGAAATTAAAGAATTATACGGATTTGATGCAAATGCAATAGTAACAATGGAAGAAGTTGTTGAACATTTGTATAATAAAGAATGCAATGGAAAAGTAGTAATTACAGATGAGATTAAGGCAGCGATTGACGAATACTATGACAAATATGGAGTAAAATAGTCGGGAGATTTTAAAGTAGTGACAAAGACTCAAAAAAGGATACGGCTTTGGGGTCGTATCCTGTTTATATTGTATTTATTATGTGCTTTGTATGTAATGTTTTTCTCTGAAAGTTTAGATAGAGAGCTGGTTAGTGATACATACAGATATAATTTAACATTATTTAAAGAAATTAAGCGCTTTTGGAATATGCGCTACACATATGGCTGGAATGTTACACTTATAAATCTGGTAGGAAATGTAGTATGTTTTCTGCCGTTTGGATTTTTGCTACCAACCATATCAAGAAAACCAATATTTAAAAATATAATAACAGTTACAATTTGGGCAATGCTGCTTAGTTTTGGAATAGAGACAGCACAGTTGCTGACAAAAGTAGGTGCTTTTGATGTTGATGACATTTTCCTTAATACATTAGGCGGATGTTTAGGATATATAATATTCAGATTAACAAAACTTCACAAACATGTTATGTAGGAGAAACAATGGCGAAAAGAAATAAAAAAGACAAAAAACAAAGAATAGCATTAAGCAGTTATACAAAGGGCGGAAGAATATCTTCGCTTATAGCACTTGAAGCTTTTATATTATTTGTTTTAACAGTTGCGTTATGCATAGTGCAGAATGGAAACGCAGGTATATATGTAGGAATTTTGGCATGGGCTATATTTGGACTTGCGCTTGCCGGATTTGTAATAGGTTTAAAAAGTTATCAGGAAGAAACAAAGTTTTTAAAATACACATATATAGGAACAATTTCTAATGCAGTAATATGGATTGGAATTTTGTGCGTATTTTTAATATATGTATGATGCCAGGGTGAAATTGTGGGAGTGCGTAGCGCGAAACAATAAAAATGATTTAGTATTTTACTTAAAAAAAATGATTTAGTATTTTACTTAAAAAAAATGATTTAGTATTTTACTAAAAAATATAAGAAAGGATGCTTTGCACAGCAGTAATGGTAAGACAATGTCGGATAAAGAAAGATTTGAAAAGCAGATGGAATTTATCAGAGAAGTAGATAAATCAAAAGAAATTTTTAGACAATCATATGTGACAAGTGGCAGTAGACATGAAAATGATGCTGAGCATGCATGGCATCTGGCTATGATGGCAATGATAATGAATGAGTATGCAAATGAAAAAGTAGATTTGCTTAGAGTTATAGAGATGGTACTTGTACATGACCTTGTTGAAATAGATGCAGGTGATACATATGCATATGATAATAAGGGAAATGAAACAAAGAGAGAGAGGGAGTTAGTTGCCGCAGACAGAATTTTTAATATACTTCCAAATGACCAGGCAAAAATGATTAGAGGACTCTGGGATGAATTTGAAGCCGGAGAAACAAAAGAAGCAAAATTTGCAATAACATTAGACAAAACTCAGCCAATAATGTTAAATGATGCTACTGACGGAAGGGCATGGATGGAGCATGGTGTAAAAAAAGAACAGATTATGGCTAGAAACAAAAAAACACCGGATGGTTCCGTCAAAATATGGGATTATTTTGAAAATATAATTAATAAAAATGTAGAAAAAGGCAGAATTAAAGAATAGCCTTTAGGAGTAAATCTATGATTAAAGAAAGATATGATATTGCTATAGAAAGAATAAAAGAAATAATTACTGAAGATACAGTAGAAGAAAAATTTCTACCTTATTTTGTTGCAGCAGCACAGTTTATACTTAAAATAGATAATTTACTTGGGCTAATAGAAAGCAAAAAGATTGAAGAGTTGACTTTAGAACAGTTGACATTCCTTAATAAAGATTTATATGAAGATGAAACGGAAATTGTATATGGAAAATGCTTCGCAAATCCTAAATTTGCAGTAGAAAAATTAGGAGAAGAATACGGACAGTTATTATGTTATGTATTTACGACAAACAGAAATATGATTTCTAATGCATTTCAGGGCAAATTAGAAGAAATAACATTGAGAATGGAATTGTTTATAGAAATATATAATCAATTTGAAGATAGAGAAAATCTTACAAAGAAATCAATTCACGATATGATTTATTCTTTTGAAAAAGATAATTCAGAAATTTTTATGACTAACAGAATAGATGAAATAATAAATCCTGAAAATGATTTTGCAGTTAAGATTGTAATGGAAAGTGATTTAGAAGATTTAAGATATTTATACAAATATGGTGAAAGTATTAGTGAAAACGAAATAGAAACAGCAAAATTTTTAAATACACTTTCACAGGAAAAAATAGATAAAATTGCAAGTGTTTATACGGAAGGATACAGACTTGGATTTATAAACACAGGAAAAGATTTATCTATTAAAAGTGCAGTAGATATAAGATATTATATTGGATTTGAAAGAATAATCCGTGCTGCCATAAAGCAGTTTGAAAATATGGGATTAAAACCGGTTATTTATAAAGGAGGATATGAATCTACCAAGATAAATAAACAGTATTGGTTTGACCATAAGTTTGATGATGCATTATTCTTTGACAAAGGTTATGTACAAAGAAAGTTAGAGGTTGCAACTACAGCATTTGAAAATAGAAAGAAAACAGCAGCACTTATGGCAGGACCGGCGGTTATAGAAGTATTTGGAGAAAATCCATTTGAGCCGGAAAATAAAAAAGAAGCTTTACAGTTAAGCAAGGAGCAACAGAAATTAAAAGTTGAATATGCAAGAGAATATACTCAGATAGTTCAAAAATATATTAAGGGCGATGAGAGAAGCTTTACGATTATTGCGTTTCCACTTCCTGAAATTGGAATGGATTATGAAGAATTATTCGAAGAAACAGTTAAAATTAACTGTTTAGATCAGGATAAATATCGCAAGGTACAGCAGAGTATAATAGATGCCCTTGATAAGGCAGATTTTGTAAGGGTCGAAGGAAAAGGAAGCAATAAGACATACATTACGGTTAATATGCATGAATTGAAAAATCCTGAAAAAGAAACTAATTTTGAAAACTGTCTGGCAGATGTAAACATTCCATTAGGAGAAGTGTTTACTTCGCCAAAACTTACAGGAACTAACGGAGTGTTACATGTGAGTCAGGTATATTTAAATGAATTAAAATACAATGATTTGGAAATTACATTTGAAAATGGATGCATAAAAGACTATACATGTAAGAATTTCGATACTGAAGAAGAAAATAAAAAGTATATAAAAGAAAATGTTATGTTTAATCATGACACTTTACCTATAGGGGAATTTGCCATAGGAACAAATACAACAGCTTATGTTATGGCAAATAAATACGATATAGTATATAAACTTCCAATTTTAATAGTGGAAAAAATGGGACCTCATTTTGCAGTAGGTGATACATGTTACAGTTGGGAAGAAGATGTTAAGACATTTAATCCTGATGGAAAAGAAATTGTAGCAAAGGAAAATGAAATCTCAGCTTTAAGAAATGAAGATTTGTCAAAAGCATATTTCAGTTGTCATACAGATATAACGATACCTTATGATGAACTTGGAGAAATTACAGCCGTAACTAAAAATGGTGAAGAAATTGTCATTATAAAGGATGGAAGATTTGTTCTTCCGGGAACAGAACTTTTAAATGAAGCTTTTGATAAATAAAATAAACATAAAAATGTAAATAAATGTAATAAAATTGTTAATTTAGTACCCCATTTATTGACGTAATAAGTCTTAACAGTTACAATGTAAGTGTTTTTATGATTTAAGAAGCCAGGGGAGGATTGTGTGAGTGCGTAGCACGGAACAATCCGTAGGCATCAAAGTTTAATACAATACTATAAGAAATTATGAAGGAGAAGAGCAATGGCAAAAGTAGCAATTGTAATGGGCAGCGATTCAGATCTGCCGGTAATGAGCAAAGCAGCAGATTTTCTTGAAGAGATAGGAATTGATTATGAAATGACAATCATCTCAGCACACAGAGAGCCGGACATCTTTTTTGAATGGGCTAAGGGCGCAGAAGAAAGAGGAGTAAAAGTTATTATTGCAGGAGCTGGTAAGGCAGCTCATCTTCCGGGCATGTGCGCAGCTTTATTCCCTATGCCGGTAATAGGTATACCAATGAAAACATCAGATTTAGGCGGAGTAGATTCATTATACTCAATCGTTCAGATGCCATCAGGTATTCCGGTTGCAACAGTTGCTATTAATGGTGGACAGAATGCAGGTATTCTTGCAGCAAAGATTCTTGCAACATCTGATGCACAGTTGCTTGAAAAGTTAAAAGCATATACAGAAAAAATGAAAAAAGACGTTGTAGCAAAAGATACAAAGTTGAAAAAAGTAGGATATAAAAACTACTAAAATTATATTAAAAAACGTAACGGTATTATATTTTCATATAATCGGTACTAAATTTTAATATGAAAAATAAAAAACATATTTATTATAATTTGTTTTTGCATTATATGATTAAAAATGATTTAAGAAACCATTTGAAAGTAAGAGGAGAAAAGAATTATGGATTACAAGAAGGCAGGCGTTGATATCGAAGCAGGTTACAAGTCAGTTGAACTTATGAAAGAGCATGTAAAAGGAACTATGAGACCTGAAGTTTTAGGAGGTCTTGGAGGATTTGCCGGAGCTTTCAGTTTAGATTCTATTAAGAAAATGGAAGACCCTGTTTTATTATCAGGAACTGATGGATGTGGAACAAAAGTACAGTTAGCTTATATTATGGATAAACATGATACAATCGGTATTGACTGTGTTGCAATGTGTGTAAATGATATTGCATGTTCAGGTGGAGAACCACTTTTCTTCCTTGATTATATCGCATGTGGAAAGAACTATCCTGAAAAGATTGCTACAATCGTAAGTGGTGTCGCAGAAGGATGTAAACAGTCAGGAGCAGCATTAGTTGGTGGTGAAACAGCAGAACATCCGGGACTTATGCCTGAAAATGAATACGATTTAGCAGGATTTGCAGTAGGTGTAGTAGATAAAAAAGATTTAATTACAGGAGAAAATATTAAACCGGGAGATGCGTTAATTGGTATCGCATCATCAGGTGTACATAGTAACGGATTTTCTTTAGTAAGAAAAGTATTTGAAATGTCAGAAGAATCACTTAATACATATTATGATGAATTAGGAAAGACATTAGGAGAAGCTTTACTTGCACCAACAAGAATTTATGTTAAAGCATTAAAGAATGTTAAAGATGCAGGAGTAACAATTAAGGGATGCAGTCATATTACAGGTGGTGGATTCTATGAAAATATTCCAAGAATGCTTCCTGATGGAGTAAAGGCAGTTGTAAAGAAAGACAGCTATGAAGTACCTGCAATTTTTAAACTCCTTGCTAAGACAGGAGATATTGCAGAAGAAATGATGTACAACACATACAACATGGGTATCGGTATGGTATTAGCAGTTGACCCTGCAGATGTAGAAAAGACAATGAAAGCATTAGAAGCTGCCGGAGAAACATGCTATGAAATCGGAAAGATTGAGGCAGGAGAAAAAGGAGCTGAATTATGCTAAGAGTTGGGGTTTTAGTTTCAGGCGGAGGAACAAACCTTCAGGCAATCATTGATGGAATTAAGAATAAAGTAATTACAAATACAGAAATCGAAGTAGTAATAAGCAATAAGAAAGATGCATATGCGCTTGTAAGAGCAAAGGAAAATGGAATTAATGCAGAATGTATTTCACCTAAAGATTTTGCTGAAAGAAAAGATTTTAATCAGGCGTTAATTGATACTTTAGATAAGTATAAATTAGATTTAATCGTTCTCGCCGGATTTTTGGTTGTATTACCTCCTGAAATGATTTCAAAATACAGAAATAAAATTATAAACATACATCCATCTCTTATTCCATCATTCTGTGGAAATGGTTTTTATGGATTAAAGGTTCATGAAAAAGCATTAGAAAGAGGTGTTAAGGTAACAGGAGCTACAGTTCATTTTGTAGATGAAGGAACAGATACAGGTCCTATAATTTATCAGAAGGCGGTAGACATTTTACCGGGAGATACACCTGAAGTGCTTCAGAAAAGAGTTATGGAACAGGCTGAATGGAAGATTATGCCACAGGCGATTAATGATATTGCCAATGGTAAAATCAAAGTTGTAGACAATAAAGTAATATATCAGTAGACAATATAAGGAGAAGACAATGAAAGTATTAATTGTTGGAAGCGGTGGAAGAGAACATGCCATTGCAAATGCAGTAGCAAAGAGTTCAAAAGTTGATAAGATTTATTGTGCGCCCGGCAACGCAGGAATTGCAGAATATGCAGAATGTGTAAATATCGGTGCAATGGAATTTGATAAGTTAGTTTCATTTGCAAAAGAAAAAGAAATTGACTTAACTGTAATTGGTATGGATGATCCGTTAGTAGGCGGTGTTGTAGATGCTTTTGAAGCAGAAGGGTTAAGAGTATTTGGACCAAATAAGGCAGCAGCTATTTTAGAGGGATCAAAAGCGTTTTCTAAAGACTTAATGAAGAAATACAATATTCCAACAGCAGGATATGAAAATTTTGATTCTCCTGAAAAAGCATTAGAATATTTGGAAACTTCAAAATATCCAATTGTATTAAAGGCAGATGGACTTGCTTTAGGAAAAGGTGTATTAATTTGCAATACAAAAGAAGAAGCAATTGAAGGCGTAAAGAGCATAATGCTTGATAAGAAATTTGGCTCAGCCGGAAATACAATGGTTGTAGAAGAATTTATGACAGGAAGAGAAGTTTCTGTTTTATCTTTTGTTGATGGGAATACAATAAAGATAATGACAAGTGCTCAGGACCATAAGCGTGCAGGAGATGGTGACACAGGTCTTAACACAGGAGGAATGGGAACATTTTCACCAAGTCCTTTCTATACAAAAGAAGTTGATGAATTCTGTAAGAAATACATTTATCAGGCTACTGTTGACGCTATGAAAGCTGAAGGAAGAACATTTAAGGGAATTATCTTCTTTGGATTAATGATTACAGAAGACGGACCAAAGGTATTAGAGTATAATGCAAGATTTGGTGACCCGGAAGCACAGGTAGTTCTTCCAAGAATGAAAAATGACATAATTGATGTATTTGAAGCATGCATCGACGGAACACTTGATAAGATTGATTTGCAGTTTGAAGATAATGCAACTGTATGTGTAGTTCTTGCAAGTGACGGCTATCCTGTAAGTTATGAAAAGGGATTTGAAATAAAAGGATTAGATACGTTTAAGGATAAAGATGGATATTATGTATTCCATGCAGGAACAAAGTTTGATGACGATGGAAAGATTGTAACAAACGGAGGACGTGTATTAGGCGTAACTGCAAAGGGAAAAGATTTAAAAGAAGCCAGAGCGAATGCATATAAGGCAACAGAATGGATAGATTTCGATAATAAGTATATGAGACATGATATCGGAAAGGCTATCGACGAAGCTTAAAAGTAAGGGAAAGAGATGAAAAAAATATGTGAGAAAGGAAAATTGCAAATCATATAAGCCTTTGATTTGCACCTTTTAAACACAAGATGCTTGTGATTAAAGGAATGGGTACGAATAATGAGAAAAAGTAAATCATTATTATTAAGTTTAATTGTGGCTGCAGGATTAACAACATTAATGGGAGCAAATGTTTTTGCCGATTCTTCTTTAAAAGAACTGACAGTTAATGGTAAAACAGATTCAGGAGATAGCACGGTAGTAAATTTAAGCCCTTCATTTTCAGAAGATGTAACTGATTATGAAGCTACAGTAAAAAACAGTGTTAAGAAATTAGACATTAATGCCGTTGCAACTGAAAGTTCAGCAAATGTAAAAGTTTCATGGGACACATTAGATGAAGGTGACAATAAGACATATGTTGAAGTGACAGATTCAAATGGTCAGAAAACTACATACACAATTAAAACAAAAAGACTTACAACAGATGAGGAAGAAACTTATAAAGAAGATACAGAAACTAAAAAAGATAGTGGAATTAAGGTTACTGTTAACAAAACAGAATTGACTATATCTTCAAAAATTAAAAAAAGTGATATTCCTGAAGGATTTGAAGAAAGCACATTTACATATAATAAAAAAGAAGTGCCTTGCATTGTAGGTAAAGTTAAACAACTCACAGCAGTCTATATGACAAATGAGGAAGAAGGCATAGCAGGATTTTATATTTATAATGAAAAGAAGGATACTTTTTATCCGATGAGAAACATTCTTATTAAGAGTAGAATGTACACTGTAGTAAGACCGGAAAAAAGAGATTCATGCCTTAAGAATTATACAAAAAAAAGAATAACAATTTATGACCAGGAAGTTAGTGCATGGGAACTTGATTCAGAAGAAAAACTGTATCTTGTATATGCAATGAACTGGGATGGAGATATAAATCTTTATTGCTATGATGATCAGGAAAAGGTATTCCAGAGATACATAGCTACAAGTGATGTTAACACACAGCTTGAGGCAGCAAATACTGCATACGGAAAATTACAGGATAAGTATAATAGTATTGTTGACAGATATAATATCTTAGTGAAAGCGATTGCAGGATTAATTATCTTAATTGTTATTCTTATATTTGCAGTGCTAAATCTTATATTGTCAAATAAAACAAAAAAGATAAAAAAGTCAAAAGATGAAGAAACTAATAATTTTGGAATCAATGTAGAAGGTCAGGATGATGATGTTAAAGCAGATGATTCTGAAAACGAAGAAAATCCTGAGACTACAGATAGTGATGATACTACAAAAGAAACTCATGAAAAGACAGAAGAAGATGAAATAGAAGAAGCTATTTCAGAAGTAAATGAGGATTTAAAATTAGCTGTGGCAATGGAAACAGGTATATTTGACAATACAGATGAACAGAATGAAGATAATGATGCTGATAATGGAATCAATATCTTAGAAGAAACAAATGAAATCGAAGAAAATGAAAATAGTATTCTGATGGAGAATGAAAAAGATATTCAGACAGAGAGTGATAAGAAAGACAGCACAGGAAAATCAGATGATGATGATGAAGATTTTGTTTTCGTAGATTAATAACAAAATAGCAAGGATCCGGAGTGTTGCAAGATGTAGCTTTCGGGTCCTTTCTGACATATAATAAAAGTATTTTTTTAATAATCACAGTTTTATTAAATTATTAAAATAATGATAATAAAGATATTTGCAAATAAATCACAAATGTCTGATACAATAAATACAGAATAGGAGGGAAAGCAATGGAGGACAAAAAATATACAAAACAGACTTTACAGGCTTTAGAATATGCAAAAGATATTGCTGTATATTTTGAGGCTGATTATATAGAAACAGAGCATCTTCTAGGTGGGCTTGCAAAGGTTACTGACGGTGTCGCTGCGAATATATTATACAATTATGAACTTGAAGCTCACGATATAATCAGGGCAATAGGCGAAGACATTACAGAGCAGGATATTTTAAAAACGAAGAGAAGAATTTCAAGAAATAATTTAAAATTTACATCCCGAAGTCAGGGAGTTTTAGATAGAGCAAAACTTGAAGCAGGAAGAATGGGAGTAAATGAAGTCGGTACAGAGCATGTTTTACTAGCAATAATTGCTGACTCAGAATGTCAGGCAAATAGAATGTTAACAAGTTTTGGTCTAAATTTAAAGAATTTATGCATAGATATTTTAAAACTTACAGATAGAGACCCTAATGAATTTAGAGCATATGTTAAGCAGGGAAGAAAAGAGCCGGTTAGAAGGTCAGATGTGCCTACATTAGAACAGTTTGGACGAGATTTAACAAGAGATGCACATGAAAAGAGATTAGACCCTGTAGTAGGAAGAGAAACAGAAATCCAGAGAGTTATACAGGTTTTAAGTAGAAGAACAAAGAACAACCCATGTCTTATAGGTGAACCGGGTGTAGGTAAGACAGCAATCATAGAAGCAATTGCACAGAAAATTGAAGCAGGTGAAGTTCCTGAAACAATGCTTGATAAGAGAATATTTATTCTTGATTTGACTAGCACAGTTGCCGGATCAAAATACAGAGGTGAATTTGAGGAAAGAATTAAGAGGATAATAAGTGAAGTTCAGGCAGCAGGCAATATTATTCTTTTTATTGATGAAATTCATACAATCATAGGGGCCGGAAGTGCAGAAGGCTCTATGGATGCTTCAAATATATTAAAGCCATCACTTGCAAGAGGTCAGATACAGATAATTGGAGCAACAACAATAAATGAATACAGAAAAAATATCGAAAAAGATGCAGCATTAGAAAGAAGATTTCAGCCTATAATGGTGGATGAACCATCAGTAGAAGATACAATTACAATTTTAAATGGTTTGAAAGAGACTTATGAAAAATATCATAACGTTGTAATCTCAGAAGAAGGAATTGATGCAGCAGCAAAATTATCTGAAAGATATATTAATGACAGATACCTTCCTGACAAGGCAATTGATTTAATTGATGAAGCATGTGCAAAGGCAAGACTTAAAGGAACACCAAAAACAAAAGCAGTTATTAATGCTGAAAACAATGTGGAACTTTACACAAATATGTTGGAAGACTCCATAAAGAAGGGTGACTTTAAGACGGGAAGCGAAGCTAAGATTAATTTAGACAAAGCAATGACTAAGTTAGATAAAGTTACTGAAAAATGGAACACAAATAAATATGAAAATAAACCTGTAATAGGTGAAAGTGAAATAGCGGAAGTTGTTTCAATGTGGACCAGAATTCCGGTAAGCAAATTAACAAAAGATGAGACAAAGCATTTGATTAAATTAGAGGAAGTTCTTCATAAGAGAGTGGTAGGTCAGGATGAAGCAGTAAAAGCTGTAGCCAAGGCTGTACGAAGAGGAAGAGTAGGATTGAAAGATCCAAACAGACCTATTGGTTCATTTTTGTTTTTAGGACCTACAGGTGTAGGAAAAACAGAATTGTCAAAAGCACTTGCAGAATCTGTATTTGGTTCAGAAGAAGCAATTATCAGGGTAGATATGTCTGAGTACATGGAAAAGCACAGCGTTTCTAAAATGGTAGGTTCACCTCCGGGATATGTAGGATATGATGAAGGTGGACAATTAAGCGAAAAAGTAAGAAGAAATCCATATTCAGTTATACTATTTGATGAAATTGAAAAAGCACATCCGGATGTATTTAACATATTACTTCAGGTACTTGACGATGGTCACATTACTGATTCTAAAGGAAGAAAAGTAAGCTTTAAAAATACAATTCTGATTATGACAAGTAATGCCGGTGCTTCAAGAATTATGGAACCTAAAAAATTAGGATTCAATTCAGAAGAAAATGAAAAACAGGATTATGAAAAAATGAAAGCAAATGTCATGGAAGATGTTAAACGAATTTTCAGACCTGAATTCATAAACAGAATTGATGATATTATTGTGTTCCACAGTCTTGGAAAGAATGAAGTAGGAAAGATTGTAAACATCATGCTTAACCAGTTTAAACACAGAGTAAAAGAGCAGATGGATATAGATATCAGATTTGCAGATTCTGCCAAAAAGTATATAACACAGGAAGGTTATGACAAGAAGTATGGGGCAAGACCACTTAGAAGAATGATTCAAAATAAAATTGAAGATACATTGTCAGATGAAATATTAAATGGAAATGTTACAAATGGAGACAGTATTACTATTTTAGTTAGAAATAAAGAGGTTATTATTCTAAAGAAATAATTGAACGAATAGTGATAAATTTGTAATAAAAATTTAATAAATTATATACGACTTTTGGAAGAAAAAAACGGACAAGTATGTTATAATGAAAAAAACACTAGGACGCCTGACGGAATTAACGGGCGAAAATAACAGGAGGATAAGATGGCAGTAGTAAGCGAATTGATTAGAAAAGAAAGCGATGGTTCTATTAGCTTTGGTGATTATACATTAGATAAGAAGACAAAGCTTGCAGATTTTGAAGTTGCAGGTGATATGTACAAAGTAAAGACTTTCAATGAGATTACTAAATTAGAAAGAAACGGAATGTTTGTATATGAATCAACACCGGGAACAGCAGTAAATGCATTCAAAGCAACAGCTGATGAAGTAAGTTTCTTTGTTGAAGGATTAGGACAGACTCAGATAACACTTGAATTAACAGCAGAAAAAGAATATGAAGTTTTCATCAGCAATAAAGCAGTTGGAAAGATGAAAACTAACTTAGGTGGAAAGCTTACAATTAGTGTAGATGCTGATAAAGAAGCTGTAACACACGTAAAAGTTGTAGCAATTTAATAATCAATAAGCACAATAATAAAATAAAAATAAACTAAAAAAGTGTCAAACAACATGACACTTTTTTTGTTATACGCAATGAGCCAAATACTATCTGCTTTTTGCTTGCAAAAAAAGCAGATAGTATTTGGCGAATGCATAATCACTGAGAAGAAGCGAAGCGGATTCGAAGTGATTACATGGCGGAGCCATGGGTATAACAAAAAAAGATAAAGAGTAAGAGTTGGCGAATGCATAATCACTGAGAAGAAGCGAGAGTTTTAAAGCCCGGAAGGTGAAGCAGGATAAATTTGAATAAAGAGCATTTGCCGCCGTCGGTTCAAATCTTTCGCCATATTCTGACAGAAACCAATGGTTTCGAAGTCAGAATGTGGCGGAAGATTTAGAACCGCTACGAGCGGCAAGCAGCGCGAGCGTACTTTAGTCAAAATTATCCTGCTTCACCCCCGGGGAATGAAAAAGGAGAAATATGGCAAAAGGAAAGACAACAGCATTTTTTTGCAAAGAATGCGGATATGAAACAAGCAAATGGTTAGGACAATGTCCGGGATGTAAAGAATGGAACACATTTGTAGAAGAATTAGTCACAAAGAAAACAAAGGGACTTACGGGAAGAAATATACTTGAAAGTAAACCGGTAGCAATAAATGAAGTTGATGCAGCAGATGAAGAAAGAATTTCAACAGGATTTTCTGAATTAGACAGAGTGTTAGGTGGGGGTATTGTGCCTGGAGGAATGGTACTTGTAGGTGGAGATCCGGGTATTGGAAAATCAACGTTATTGTTGCAGGTATGCAGAAACCTGTCAAATGATGGAAAAAAAGTGCTTTATATATCAGGTGAAGAATCAGTTAAGCAAATAAAATTAAGAGCAAACAGAATAGGAAAATTTAATGACAAAATGCTTCTTTTGTGCGAAACAAGTCTTGATACCATAGAAGAACAGATAAAAGTATGTAATCCGGATATTGTTGTTATTGATTCGATTCAGACAATGTATCGTGAAGAAGTAGGTTCGGCACCGGGAAGTGTAAGTCAGGTAAGAGAATCTACAAACGCTCTCATGCAGGTCGCAAAGGGAAGTACAATTCCAATGTTTATAGTAGGTCATGTAACAAAAGAGGGGGTTGTGGCAGGACCAAGAGTGTTAGAGCATATGGTAGATACAGTTCTTTATTTTGAAGGAGACAGACATGCTGCTTACAGAATTATAAGAGGTGTAAAGAATAGATATGGTTCTACAAATGAAATAGGAGTATTTGAAATGAGAAGCGAAGGATTAGAGCAGATACTTAATCCTTCAGAATTTATGCTTGAGGGAAGACCTACAGATGCTTCGGGTTCAGTTGTAGCCTGCCTCATGGAGGGAACACGCCCTATTTTAGTGGAAATACAGGCACTTCTAACAAGAAGCAATTTTGGTATGCCGAGAAGAACTGCGGTGGGAACTGATTATAACAGAGTAAATCTTTTGATGGCAGTTTTAGAAAAAAGAATTGGAATTCAAATGGGAGACTTCGATGCTTATGTAAACGTTGCAGGCGGAATGAAAATATCAGAACCCGGTCTTGATTTAGCGCTTGTAATTGCCATGCTTTCAAGTTACAAAAACAGAGTTATTGAGGCAGATACAATATTTTTTGGCGAGGTAGGTCTGGCAGGTGAAATAAGAGCAGTTGCAATGACAGATCAAAGAGTTGCTGAGGCAAAAAAATTAGGATTTAAACGCTGTGTTCTTCCAAAGGTATCAATGGATAGCTTAAAAGATACTAGTGGAATAGAATTAATAGGCATTAGTAATGTAAAAGAAGCACAGGATTTAGTTTGAAGTAACTAAAAGAGTTAATAAGGCAAAATTTATAGAATAAAAGTTAAAATTACAAATTAGCAATATATACGATAGAAATTAATAATTAATTTTGAATAAGATAATAATTAATTGTTAAATAATAATATTAGTAAATTGCACTCGGAATTTTAATACAATAAAGTTGAGAAATGTCACATATTAATGTATAATATTTTGTGCGGTTCTAAATAATATGTACATTATGCATTAAATTTGTGAACTTATAAAGTAACAAAACAGATAAATGAAGGGAGAGTACAATGAGACAAAATGTAAAACGAACAATTGCATTTGCTGAAACTGTAGCAATGATTGCAACATTGACAGTAGGAATTACATTTGGCAACGCAACACAAGTAAAGGCGGATATAACATCCAGAACAAATAATATTCATATTGATACTTCAATTCCAATTTCGTCTCAGGGTGAAACAGTAGGTTATGAATTTACAGTTGAAAAAGATGGGTACTATATGTTGTACACACAGGGAGAGGATGATACATACGGAACTTTGTATGTAAAGGAAGGAACAACTTGGAAAGAACTTATCCATGATGATGATGGTGATGACGGCGATTCAAACAACTTTCTTTTAACAGCTACATTATATAAGGATAAAGAATATAAGATAGATGTTAGAGAATATGATAATAACAATTTTAGCACAGAATTATTTGCAACAGAATATACACCAATAATTAATGGGGTAAATTGTAGTTCTAATGTATATGCCAGGGTAGGTGATACAGTTGAATTGAAAACATATGCTGAAGATCAATATGGAAATTATATTGAGGATTTAGGAGATCTTGGAATAACATATAGATGGTATATGGAAGATGATGAGACAAGTAAAATTGACGAGTTAGGTACCGGAAGTTCTTATACAGTTAACAACGTAACGGAGCATATATTTAATGAAGTTACATACAAAGTTGATTGGCGTTATGGCGAATATAATGATACGCTTGAGTTTTATATATATGATATAGAATATTCTTATAAAATTAACTCAGATAATAGTGGCAATATATACGCAAGCCAGGGAGAATCTGTTTCATTAAATATTAAAGTTGAAAATTATAAAAAAGAAGAAGTTGACCCGGATGAAGAGGGAATTACTTGTACTTGGTATAAATGTAATGATGATGAAAGAAAAGAAATAGGAAAAGGAAAAAGCTATACAATTGATAGCGTTGAACAAAATGATTTATATGATGAAGATTCAAATATAAGATATCGTTGTATAATCAAAAAAAATGATAAATTTATTGATGCAACTACATTTTATATTTACGACAGAGTTTATGCATATGAAACACAGAGTATATGGATAAGAACAATGGCAGGACAGAGTTGTATACTTGAAGCTAATGTTGCTAATGCAGAAACATATAATGAAGTTAATCCTGCAAATGAAGGAATAACTGTAAAATGGTATAAGTATACAGGAAAGAGATATTATGATAGTGGCAATGACGATTATTATTATGAATATGGTGATCCTGTGGAAGTTTCTTCAGATGGATTTATTTTATTAAACAATTTATCTGAAAAAGATTTTTATAGAAATGGCGATACAAGTACATATTGGACATATGCAATCTATAAAAACGGGAAAAAGATAGATGAATCAGATGCACATATTAGTAAAGAAGATGCTGATTTTTCAGGTGTTACTGAAATGAAAGTTGTATATGCAAATGAAGGAAGTTCAGCGACACTTGTTCCGGACGTTTACGAAAATGGAACAAAAGTATCATTTAATAAAAATTATATATGTGAATGGTCAAATGAAAAGGATGAAAATCTTGGAACAAAATTAGTTTATGACATAAGTAATGTAACAGCAACTAATATTTATTCATATCAGAATCCTGTTTCCTATTATTGTGATGTTTATAAGGTAAGTTATGATGGAGATGGAGAGTATAGAGAGCGTATTGGATATACAAGATTTATTATTGTTAGAGGTAACTCACAGATAAATCAGCCAAATCAACCGAACCAATCAGGTCAGCCAACAACATTACCGGGACAGAATAATGTAACAACACCGACAACAAACAATACAGTAGGCAATGCAGCAAAAGATACAACAATTAAAGAGACAGTTAAAGGAAATGTTTTAAAAGCCGGTAAAGAAAGTATAAAGATTTCTATTAAGAAAATCGCAAAAGCAAAAGGATATCAGGTACAGGTTTCTACTTCAAAGAAATTTAAAAAGAAAGTAACAATTACTAAATTAACAAAGAAAAATAGCATTGTTATTAAGAAATTAAAGAAAAAGAAACAGTATTTTGTAAGAACAAGATCATATACAATTGTTAAAAAGAAAAAGAAATTTGGTAAATGGTCAAAAGTAAAAGCTATTAAAACAAAATAGAAAAATGTTTATAAAGTAGTGTCGGTATAAAAGAAAATAATTAAATTTATTTTCGGAAATATATTAATGCCAATACGGCAAGCTGAATTATAAACTTATAAAATGAAACCTTCAGTGTCATTTGAGCACTGAAGGTTTTTTACAAGGTGTTGTTTATGAAATTAAATTTAAATAAGTTTATGTAAAAATAAAAAATCGTGTTAAAAACACGATTTTTTTATAACAGGGGTGGAAGGAATCGAACCCTCCTCTGGAGTTTTGGAGACTCTTATTCTACCGATGAACTACACCCCTAAAGGTTGCTGTGCGTTAAGCACTTGATATTTATATCACAAATAGAGAATATTGTCAAACAAAATATTAATAAAAGTGTTTTTATTAATTTGAATAAAAAAATAACACCTGCCTATAAAATAAAGGGTTGCATAATAAAAACAGTTCAATTACAATGAGAAAGAAGAAAGAAGTCGTTAAATTCCTAATATAATTATATCAAATACCTTCATATTTTATTAGAGACCCCAATCAATTAACGAACTTCTTTAAAATAATGAGCGTTTGCAATCGAAAGATTTGTGAATGCTCATTTTCTTTTGGCGTTATTTATACATATTATTTATTTAAATTATTGAGATTATATATTGTAAAATGAAAGATTAGATAATGAATGTTTTCTGTTTATATTATTACTTATGTCTAAAAATTTTTACGTGAAGTTTATTTAAATAAAAGATTAGATAATACTAATATTTATTATTATATTCTATGGAAAGAAAGTGCCAAATTTGATATTATATACATAGAGACTTTTAAGGAGAGAAAAGGAATGTACGATACTGTAGCATATATATACAAGGATTATCGAATTGAATTTAAAGAAGAAGGGTATCATGTGTACGGAGAGGCTTTTTATCCGGGAGAAGTTTTGCCGGTTGGAACAATTACAGGACATTCATATAACTCTAAAGACGAAAATGATATTTCACATATGAAAGACAATTCACTTCATATTGATATGCTTATTGTAAGTGAAAAGCATAATGGAAAAGGGGTAGGTTCAACCCTTATGAAGATGATGATGTTGTATGTTGAAAAAAGAAAATTTAAACATGTTACTACGAATCCAACTCCGATAGATGGGAGAACTACAAAGCAGTTGGAAAAATTTTATCATAAATTTCATTTTAGCACAGGTATTATGATAAAACGAATTGAATTTGTAGATGACAAGGATATGTTTGAGTTAGATAGTGACGAGAATAGCGAGGAAGAATTCGAGACTCAGAAGATAAAAAATATTAACCACGATGTAGAAAAAGCCGTAAGTTCACAGAAGTCCGGCAGTTATCAGGAGGAAGAAGTTATTGAAGGACTTCAGCCTGTTGAAAAAATTGAACTTAAAGAAAATATACAGGCAGCGCTTAGAGTATTAGACGAGGAAGCTCATAAAATAGAAATGAAAAAAGTTATGCTTGAAGAGATATCTAATGCGAACGGAATAGAAGAATCTTTATATGAGTTAGAACAGGATGTTGAATTAAAACAAGAAGCTACTAATAAAAGAACGGCTTCTGATAATGTTAAAATATCTTTAAAACAAGATGACAATAAGAAAAAACAGAAACTAAAGACTGAATGCAAGATAAGCGATAAATTGGAAGATGATTTTACTAAAGAGGGAAAAGACGATTATGCAGAGCATTTAAAAGAAAAAACGGGCTCAGAGGAAAAGGCAGCTTCACAAGTTAACCATATTCCGAATTCTTACAATATTGGTATATTGACAACGATCTATTATGTAGAGGAAAGATTGCCAAAGAAGAGCGATATTCTTGATATAAGCTCAAGATTTGTAGCAAAGAAAGCTTATTTTGAACAGAAAGGTCACAAAGTTACTTCTGTTAATTCCATAGATTTAACAGAATTTAATGATGAGAGTTTTGATGTTGTACTTGCAGTTGAACCTATGGATAAATTAAAGACAAAAGAAGAACAGGTGTCATTTCTTAAAGAAGCATACAGAGTGTGTAAAGTAGGCGGAAGAGTTTTCGTTTCATTTACTTCTAATGATATGATGCTTGCAAATGAAATTTTAAATTACGATCCTGATTTTCTTAAATCTGAAAATGTAGACAAGAAAACAATGAAGATTCTTCATGGAAGTAAAACTACATTTACCATAGATGAGATGGAAGATGTAATTCATTCAAGCGGAATGGAATTTACAAATAGATTTGCCATGGATGGAATAGGTTCTATGATGACTGAACAAATTGATGCAATGAATGATAGTCAGTTTAATAAATGGATGAGTTATCATTTATATGCGTGTGAGAAAGAACATGGAATAGGATACAGTTCATCAATTGTTTATATAATTAAGAAGATAGACTTAAGTGTTTAGAATAATTAAGAAAAAGAACTTAACTAAAGATGAGAAAAATAGACTTAAATTTTTACAACAAAAATGAATTTAAGTGATTAGAATCATCGAGGTAAAAGTATCAACATCAAAGAAATTTGCTAAAAAGACAACAAAAACAGTAGATGCAAAGAAGTTATCTGTTACAGTTAAGAAGTTACAACCAAATAAAAAATATTTTGCAAAAGTAAGAGCGTATGTTATCGTTAATGGAACAAAAGTATATGGCAAATATTCAAAGGCTGTAAAGATTAAGTTAAAGTAAGACTTGAAAAATAAGTTGTATTGAAAACTAAATTGTAAATGTAAAATATTATATTTCAAGAGCTGTCGTATTTATGCGGCAGCTTTTTTTTAACCAAATTCAATCTAATTCAAAAAAATAGAGATTTTTTTGCAAGATTATGATAAAAATAGTGTATAAGTTAATGTACGTACAAAATCCTTAAGGAGAACAAAGAAGTGACAGATGAAAGAATTTTAAAGTTGCTGATAAATAAAGACGAAAAAGCTCTTTATAAATTATCGGGAAAATATGACAAGTTACTTAGTTACATTATTTCAAATATTGTGGGAAACAGACCGGAAGATGTAGAAGAATGCCTGAATGATACTTATTTTAAGGTATGGAAAAATGCACATAAAATCGATTTAAAAAAAGCATCACTTAAGACATATTTGAAATATGTAGCAAGAAATACTGCGATTAACAGAATAAGAGATTTAAGCAAAGATGAAATAATGCTTGAACATGGGGACGCGGAAGAAATGCTTAAAAATTATGTTTCCATAAGCAAAGGACCTGAAGACAGGGCAATGATTGAAGAAGATGTAAATTTGCTTAAAAATATATTAGATGATTTAAAACCAAGAGAAAAAGAATTGGTTATTAGAAAATATTTTTACATACAGAGTTCCAAAGTGATAGCGCAGGAAATGAATATGGAAGTTACGACGGTAGATTCATATTTATCAAGGCTTAGAAAGAAAATGAAAAAGGAATTCCAGAGGAGAGAAGAAAGTTATGAGTAATCCAATAATTGAAAATGCGATTTTTGAAAGCAAGTTAATTGATTTATTTAGTAAAATAGATATAAGTGAAGTTGAAACAGATTATCCGGACGAAGATATTGAAAAGTTGAAATTTGAAGAAACACTATTTGAAAAATGGTGGAATAATAAAAAAGTAAGAAGAGTTACTGAAGTGGGTGTGCTTGCAGCATCCCTTACAACAGGAATAATTGTTGCAATCAGAGTTATCCACAAAAAGCGAAAGGCTGCATAACAGTGAATCAATAAGATATTAAAAAAATTAAAAAAATAAAAAAAATAAAATTTTGCAAAAAAATTGCAAGGTTTTATTTTTTTTTGTGTATAAGTATATGTCCGCGTTAAAAAAGTGGAACAAAAAGAAAAGAGGAATTAAAAAATGGTAGAAAAGATTATTGAATTAGCAAAAGAAAATTTAAGTATTGATGGAGAAATTACAGCAACAAGTTCTTTCAAAGAAGATTTGGAAGTAGATTCATTAGACTTAATGGAATTAGTTATGGCATTAGAAGATGAATTTAATGTAGAAATTCCATCAGAAGAATTACAGAATATCAAGACAGTTCAGGATGTTGCTGACTATTTAACATCAAAAGGCGTGGAGGCATAAATGAAAACAAGAATAACAGAATTGCTTAAAATTAAGCATCCTATTATTCAGGGAGGTATGGCATGGGTAGCTGACCATCATTTGGCAGCTGCTGTGTCAAATGCCGGAGGACTTGGAATTATAGGTGCGGCAAATGCTCCAGCAGAAGTAGTTAGAGAGGAAATAAGAAAGACAAGAGAATTAACAGATAAGCCTTTTGGGGTAAATGTAATGCTTCTTAGTCCATCAGCAGATGAAGTTGCAAAAGTAGTTGTTGAAGAAAAAGTTCCCGTAGTTACAACAGGTGCAGGAAATCCTGAAAAATATATGGAAATGTGGAAAGAAGCAGGAATAACTGTTATTCCGGTTATTGCTTCTGTAGCGATGGCAAGAAGATTAGAAAGAACCGGAGTTGACGCGGTTATCGCAGAAGGATGTGAATCAGGCGGCCATATTGGTGAATCAACTTCAATGACTTTAATACCACAGGTAGCTGATGCGATAGAAATTCCTGTAATTGGAGCAGGTGGCGTAGGCGATGGAAGAGGCATGGCAGCAATGTTTATGTTAGGTGCTGAAGGAATTCAGGCAGGTACATGTTTCTTAGTGGCAAAAGAAACAAATATTCATGAAAATTATAAAAATAAAGTTTTAAAGGCAAAAGATATTGACTCGGTTGTAACAGGAAGAAGCCATGGACATCCGGCACGTTCATTAAGAAATAATATGACAAGACAATATGTAAAAATGGAAAATGAAGGTGCAGGATTTGAAGAATTAGAATATCTCACATTAGGCTCGCTTAGAAAGGCAGTGCAAGATGGAGATACACAGAATGGCTCTTTTATGGCAGGACAGATAGCAGGACTTATACACGAAACGAAAAGCTGCAAAGAAATAATTGAAGAAATGGAAAATCAGGCAGAAAAACTTTTGAAATTATAAAAAATTAATTGAAATTTTTTGAACAAAAAAATAAAAGTAAGTGTGTATCAAATAAAAAACATGAATTATAACTCAAAGTTAGGAGGAAACATGGGAAAGACGGCATTTATTTTTCCGGGACAAGGTGCTCAGTATTTTGGAATGGGAAAAGATTTTTTTGATAAATATGAAGATAGTAAAAAATATTTTGAAGAAGCATCTAAGATTCTTGGATTTGATATGGAAAAGATGTGCTTTGAAGAAAATGAAGATTTAAACAATACACAGTATACACAGGCAGCAATGTTTACAGTATGCGCAGCAATTTTACAACAGATTGAAAAAACAGGAGTAAAGCCTGACGTGTGTGCAGGATTAAGTCTTGGAGAATATGCAGCCCTTTATTCATGCGGAACAATTACATTTGAGGATGCGGTTTATCTCCTAAGAAAAAGAGGAATGTTTATGGATGAAGAAGTTCCGGATGGTAAAGGAACAATGGCAGCAGTGCTTGGAATGGATGCAGATAAAATTGATGATATTTGCAAAAATACAGAAGGAGAAGTGGCAGTTGCAAATTATAATTGTCCGGGTCAGATTGTTATAACAGGTGAAACTGATGCAGTAGAGAGAGCTTCAAAAACTTTAGCGGAAAATGGAGCAAAGAGAGTTTTGCCACTTAAGGTAAGCGGACCATTTCACTCTGCCATGCTAAAAGGGGCAGGAGATAAGCTGGAAAAAGAATTGAAAAATGTTGAGTTTAAAGAACTTAAAATGCCGTATGTGGCAAATTGTAATGCAAGTTACATATATGATAATTCACAAATAAAAGAACTTCTAAAAAAACAGATTTCATCACCTGTAAAATTTATGCAGAGTGTTGAAAAAATGATAGATGATGGAGTTGATACATTTGTTGAAATAGGACCGGGGAAAACACTTTCTAAATTTGTTAAAAAAATCAATAAAGATGTAACGGTAATAAATATTGAAAAAGTGGATGATTTAGAAAAACTGAAAGGATTAGAAATATGTTAAGTAATAAAGTAGCAATTGTTACAGGAGCTTCCAGAGGAATAGGCGCTAAGGTGGCAAAGACATTTGCTGAAAATAACGCAGTTGTAATAGTAAATTATGCAGGCTCTAAGGAAAAGGCAGAAAATGTTGTTGACGAAATTATTAAATCAGGGGGAAAAGCAGAAGCTTATAAATGCAATGTAGCCTCATTTGATGAAGTAAAAGAAATGATGGAATATGTTGTAAAAACTTATGGAAGAATAGACATTCTTGTAAACAATGCAGGGATTACAAAAGATAATCTTTTGCTCAGAATGTCAGAACAGGAATTTGACGATGTAATAGATGTTAATTTAAAAGGAACATTTAATTGTATGAAAAATGTAACAAGACAAATGATGCGACAAAAAAACGGAAGAATAATTAACATGTCTTCAGTAGTTGGAGTTCATGGAAATGCAGGACAATTAAATTACAGTGCTTCAAAAGCAGGAATAATAGGAATGACTAAATCGCTTGCAAAAGAAATGGCTTCCAGAAATATAACTGTAAATGCAATTGCACCCGGATTTATTGAAACTGATATGACGGGTCAGCTGGATGAAAATGTGAAGAAACAGATTTTATCAGGAATTCCGGCTAATTGTCTTGGTAATGTAAATGATATTGCACAGACGGCGTTGTTTTTGGCATCTGATGGAGCAAGATATATTACAGGACAGGTTATCGGAGTAGATGGAGGTATGGGAATTTGAAACGAAGAGTAGTAGTAACCGGATTAGGAATAATATCACCAATTGGTAATGACATAGATACATTTTGGGAAAATGTGAAAAAAGGAACAGTAGGAATCGGAGAGATAACAAAATTTGATACTACGGATTTTAAGGTAAAACTTGCAGCAGAAGTTAAAGATTTTGATGCTACAAAATATATGGATAAGCGCGAAGCAAGAAGAATGGAATTGTTTTCTCAGTATGCAGTAGCAGCGGCAAAACAGGCAGTTGAAGATTCAGGGCTTGATTTGGAAAAAACAGATAAAAACAGAATGGGTGTTTCTATAGGCTCAGGAGTTGGAAGCTTGCAGGCGATGGAAAGAGAACATAAAAAGTTACTTGAAAAAGGACCGGGAAGAATTAGCCCGATGTTAGTTCCGATGATGATTACAAATATGGCAGCAGGAAATGTGGCAATTCAGTTTGGCTGTAAAGGCAAGTGTTTAAACATCGTAACTGCATGTGCAACAGGAACACATTCGATAGGAGAAGCATTCAGATACATTCAGTATGGTGATGCAGATATTATGCTTGCAGGTGGAACGGAAGCATCAGTTTGCCCAATAGGAGTGGGCGGATTTTCAGCACTTACAGCACTTTCAACACAGGAAAATCCTTTAAGAGCTTCAATCCCATTTGACAAAGAAAGAAGTGGATTTGTTATGGGTGAGGGTGCAGGAGTTGTTGTATTAGAAGAATACGAGCATGCAATAAAGCGCGGAGCAAAGATATATGGTGAAGTTGCAGGATATGGAGCAACATGTGATGCATTTCACATTACATCACCTGCCGAAGATGGTGAAGGTGCAGCAAGGGCAATGATGCTTGCTATGGAAGATGGAAATGTGAAACCTGAACAGGTTGAGTATATAAATGCACATGGAACAAGCACACATCATAATGATTTATTTGAAACAATGGCAATTAAAAAAGCATTTGGTGATAAAGCATATGATTTAAATGTAAATTCAACAAAGTCGATGGTAGGTCATATGTTAGGTGCAGCAGGGGCTGTGGAATTTATCGTATGTATCAAATCGGTTATGGAAGATTACATCCATAAAACAGCAGGCTTTAAAGTAAAAGATGAAGAATTGGATTTAAATTATACACCTGAGGCTGTTAATAGAAAAGTAAATTATGCCATAAGTAATTCATTAGGTTTTGGTGGACATAACGGCAGCATAATGGTTAAAAAATTTGAAGCATAATAGTTGAAAAAAATAAATGATTATGATTATGAAAAGGAAATTAAAATGAATTATGAGCAAATAGAAAAGCTGATAGATAAGGTTAATAAATCAAAAATAACAGAATTATCAGTTGAAGAAGGAAATTTTAAATTAAATATAAAGGCAGAACAGAGCGTGGCAATGGCAGCTTTAACAGTTCCCGGCAATTTGCCTGATGCAAATGTAGAAACTATTAGAACTGTGGGCGTGAATGAAAATGAAGGACAAAGTGATGATTTAGAAGAAATAAAAAGTCCTTTGGTTGGAACGTTTTATGCGGCAAGAGCTGAGGGGGAAGAACCGTTTATTAAGGTGGGAGACAAAATAAAAAAAGGTCAGACAATAGGAATCATTGAAGCCATGAAACTAATGAATGAAATTAGTGCAACATGTGATGGCGTAGTTGAAGAGATTCTGGTTGAAAATGAAGATTTAGTAGAGTATGGACAGGTAATCGTAAAAGTTAGCAAATAAGAAACTGTATTAATTAGAAGATTAGAAAAGTGAAGAATCGCTTTATAGAAATAATGAATCTTAAATGCTAAAAAAGTTGCGCATTTGCAACAGAATGGAGATTAATATGTTAAACACAAAGGAAATAATGGATATAATTCCTCACAGACAGCCGTTTTTACTTGTAGACAGAATAGAAGAAATGGAAGTAGGAAAGAGAGCAGTAGGAATTAAATGTGTAAGCTATAATGAACCGTTTTTTGCAGGACATTTTCCGGATCAGCCTGTAATGCCGGGAGTGCTTATTATTGAAGCAATGGCACAGGTAGGAGCTGTCAGTTTATTATCAGACGATAAATATAAAGGAAAAACTCCTTTATTTGGTGGAATTAAAAACGCTAAATTTAGAAGAAAAGTTGTTCCGGGAGATGTGCTTAGAATGGAAGTGGAAATGACTAGAGTGCGTGGACCACTTGGTATAGGTGAAGGAAAAGCGTATGTAGATGGAGAGCTTTGCGCACAGGCAGAACTTGTATTTGCAATACAGTGAAAATGTTGTTAGTCGAAAAGGAGAAAGTAGATGTTTGAAAAAATTCTAGTAGCAAATCGAGGCGAAATCGCTGTTCGAATAATAAGAGCTTGTAGAGAAATGGGAATTCAAACAGTGGCAGTTTGCTCAGAAGTAGATAAAGATGCACTTCATGCACAACTTGCGGATGAATGTGTGTGTATTGGTTCTTATAAATCAAAAGATAGTTATTTAAATATAGAAAAAATATTAAGTGCAGCAATTGCTACAAAGGCAGATGCGATACATCCTGGATTTGGTTTTTTATCAGAAAACAGCAAATTTGCAAAAATATGTAATGAATGCAATATAGAATTTATCGGGCCTTCAGTAGAAAGTATGATAAATATGGGAAATAAATCTATAGCAAGACAAACTATGATTAAAGCAGGAGTACCTGTAGTTCCGGGAACAAATGAGCCTCTTACAGATGCTTATCAGGGAAAGAAAATAGCTGACGAAATAGGTTATCCGGTAATAGTAAAGGCAGTTTCCGGCGGTGGCGGAAAAGGTATGAGGGAAGTAAAAAAAAGCGAAGATTTTGTAGAATTATTTGAAACTGCAAAAAAAGAAACAGAAATTGCCTTTGGTGATGACCAGATGTATATAGAAAAATTTGTGGAAAATGCAAGACATATCGAATTTCAGATTATAGGGGACAAATTTGGAAATGTATTACAACTAGGAGAGCGAGATTGCAGTATTCAAAGAAGACATCAGAAGTTAGTTGAAGAAACTCCTTCGGTTGTTTTAAAAGAAGAAGTAAGAAAGAAAATGGGAGAAGCGGCAATTAAAGCCGCAAAGGCTGCAAAATATTACAGTGCAGGAACAATAGAATTTTTGCTTGATAAAGATGGTGAACATTTTTATTTCATGGAAATGAATACAAGAATTCAGGTAGAACATCCTGTGACAGAAATGGTGACAGGAATTGATTTGATAAAAGAAATGATAATGGTAGCAGCAGGTGAAAAACTTACAATGACACAGAACGATGTAAAACATTCGGGATGTGCAATAGAGTGTAGAATAAATGCAGAAGACCCTGACAATCATTTTATCCCATGCCCGGGTACTGTAAATGAACTAC
This sequence comes from Eubacterium sp. LMAG:50, assembly GCF_008680265.1. NCBI lineage: Bacteria > Bacillati > Bacillota > Clostridia > Eubacteriales > Eubacteriaceae > Eubacterium > Eubacterium sp. LMAG:50. Next base: position 192,986 of record NZ_NALP01000005.1, read on the forward strand.
ATTTCCCGGGAGGAAATGGAATACGGGTAGATTCCGCATTGTTTCAAGGGTACAAAATTCCTTCGTGCTACGACTCGATGGTGGCAAAAATAATAGTTCACGGCCACGACAGAAAAGAGGCCATTGAGAAAATGAGAAGTGCGCTAGGGGAAGTTGTAATTGATGGGATAAAAACGAATTTAGATATGCAGTATGAAATTATTAATTCAAATGAATTTGCCAAAGGGAATGCACTGGAAATCAACAGACGTTTGGAGGATAGAGGCTAAAAATCATTGCAATGAATAGTCATGTGCTAAAGACAATAAAGATTATGGCGCCCGGGGATAGAGATAAAAATGGGTTGTAAAAATATGGATGCTTTGAGATCAGAGGTTAAAAAATGTTAAAAGAAATGTTGAAAAAAACTCCGAAAAGAATAGTAAAGAATGAAAGCAGCAAATCAAATGTTCCTGATGGAATGTTTATGCGCTGCCCTAAATGTAAAGAAATAATCTATTCTGAGGATTTAGTGGCAAATAAATATGTATGCCCTAAATGCGAACATTATTTCAGAATTAATGCAAAGCAAAGAATAGAAATGGTGTTAGACAGGGGTAGCTTTGTAGAATGGGATAAGGAAATTGTAACGGACAATCCATTACAGTTTCCAAATTATATTGAAAAAATAGAAAAAGCACAAAAGTTAACAGGGCTTGATGAAGCTGTAATTACAGGAAAAGGAACAATTAAAGGAAAAGAAGTTGCTATTGGAGTAATGTCTGCGGATTTCATAATGGGAAGTATGGGAAGCGTAGTAGGAGAAAGAATTACAAGATTATTTGAGAAAGCAACTGAAGAAAAATTACCGGTTGTTATGTTTTGCTGTTCAGGTGGAGCCCGTATGCAGGAAGGCACAGTGTCTCTTATGCAAATGGCAAAAACGAGCCAGGCAGTTAAAAGACATGATGAAGCAGGACTTTTATATGTTTCAGTATTAACTGACCCAACAACAGGAGGGGTTACGGCGAGTTTTGCAATGCTTGGAGATGTAATAATTGCTGAACCGGGAGCATTGATTGGTTTTGCCGGACAAAGAGTAATTGAGCAGACAATTCATCAGAAACTTCCTGAAGGATTTCAACGGGCAGAATTTTTATTGAAACACGGATTTATAGATAAAATTGTGACTAGAACAAGATTGAAGAAAACATTGGAATTTCTTATTTTATCTAATTAAGCAAAGCGAAAGGGCATAGAAATGGAACAAATACTTACGCCATGGGAGCGCGTTAAAATAGCCAGAGATAAAGACAGACCATATAGTTTTGATTATATAAATGAAATATTTGACAGATTTTTAGAATTACATGGTGACAGATTTTATGGAGATGACGGAGCAATTGTAGGTGGAATTGGTGAAATCAATGGCAGCTATTTTACGATAATAGCTCAGCAAAAAGGAAGAAATGTAAAACAGAATATTACCAGAAATTTTGGTATGCCATCGCCTGAAGGATACAGAAAAGGAATCAGACTTATGAAGCAGGCAGAAAAATTTAACCGCCCAATTATTTGCTTTGTAGACACGCCGGGAGCATATCCGGGAATTGAGGCAGAGGAAAGAGGACAGGGAGAAGCGATTGCAAAAAGTATATTTGAAATGTCAGGACTAAAAGTTCCGGTTCTTACAATAGTTATAGGCGAAGGAGGAAGCGGAGGAGCTTTGGCAAATGCAGTGGCAAATAAAGTTTTAATGCTTGAGAATGCAATGTATTCAATACTTTCTCCTGAAGGATTTGCAACAATTCTTTGGAAAGACGGTTCAAGAGCGGATGAAGCTGCAAGCGTGATGAAATGCACATCTCATAAATTGCTTGAACTAGGTATAATTGATGGGATTATTGAAGAAGAACAGCAGGCATCACTTGAAAATGTAAATATAATAGCTGAAGAAATAAAAAAAGAAATTTTAAAGTTTGCTGATGAGTACAAAGACAAAAATCCTGAATATATCAGAAATCAAAGATATGAAAGATTCAGGCAAATGTAATATATGAATTCAAAAACATAAATAGCAGAGTTGGAAAATAAAAAATCGAAAACATAAATAGTTGAGTTGAAAAAAACGGAAAAATAAAACATTACACAAATTTAGGCAAACTAAATATGGAGATATAAATGAAATCATTAAAAATTGGAGAATTAGAGGCAAAAATTCCACTCATTCAAGGTGGAATGGGCGTTGGAATAAGTCTTTCAGGACTTGCCGGGGCAGTGGCGCTTGAGGGAGGAATAGGTGTAATAAGCACGGCACAAATAGGTTATAAAGAGCCTGACTGGGATAGAAATCCGATAGAAGCAAATTTGAGGGCAATAAAAAAAGAAGTAAAGAAAGCAAAAGAAATCAGTCATGGTGGAATAATTGCGACGAATATAATGGTTGCGACAAAATTTTATGATAAATATGTTAAAGCTGCAATCGATGCAGGCGTTGATATGATAATATCCGGAGCCGGACTTCCACTCAATTTGCCTGAACTTGCAAGGAAAAGTAAAGTGAAATTAGCACCGATAGTTTCATCTAAAAAGGCTGCGCAAATCATATTTAGAAGATGGGAGAGAAATTATAACACGACTCCTGATTGCGTTATAGTTGAAGGACCAAATGCCGGTGGACATTTAGGATTTAAACCGGATGAAATTGAACAATATAATGTATGCCGAAATGACGAACCAGAAAATACAGACAAGTATAATAAAACAGAAACGAATAATATAAATGTATGCCAGAAAGCAAATTCTGTTAATTTAGAATTTGATAATAGGGCAAAAACAAAATTATACTCAGATGAAATAAAAGATATTATAGATTTTGTACACACATATGAAGAAAAATGTGAAAAAGATATTCCGGTTGTTGTTGCAGGAGGGATATATGATAAAGCGGATGCAGATTGTATATTCGAATTAGGTGCATCAGGAATTCAGGTGGCAACTCCATTTGTCGCCACAAAAGAATGTGATGCCCATGAAAATTACAAGATGGCATATGTGAATTGTAAAAAAGATGATATTGAAATAATAAAAAGTCCGGTTGGAATGCCGGCAAGAGCAATAAACAACAAATTTCTTAAAAGGGTTAAGAAAGAGGGGAGAATTGCACCTATAAAATGTCATCAATGTGTATCTACATGCAACATGTTAGAGACACCTTATTGTATCACGGATGCTTTGATAAATGCCGTAAGTGGAAATGTTGATGAAGGCTTAATATTTTGTGGAGCGTATGCATATAAAATTAACGATATATCAACAGTAAAAGATATTATAAAAAATTACTTTTAAATATGCTATAAGCAGTAAAAGATGTTAAAAAAAGTGGCTTTATAGGCAGTTAAATAGGCAATTTTAACAAAATTATTTTTCAACAGAACATACGGTTGTATTTTCTCACTGTTAAGATATAATTATGATGTGATAGGTATGTATAGTAAGAAAAGTATACAAACTTATATCATTTTTTTACTTGAATTCTAATATACTTATGAAAAGAATATGGTGAGTGCGAATGGAGAACAACAAAAAAGACAGATACGAGAGTGTAAGTGGAAAAGGATACAAATCAAAGAAACCTGTAAAGAAGAGAAAAAGAAATAAGCCTGTTTTTTCTAATTTGAAAAAATACATAGGAATAGTTATAGGAATAGTATGCATAGCTTTGGTGGCAATATATGTAAATGGAACGGTTTATTATACAACTCATTTTTACAAGGGAACACATATTAACGGAATAGATGTATCTAAATTGACAGCAGATGAAGTTGAAAATGCTATAAAGGATTATGAACTTACAATTACTGAAAGAGGTAAAGAAAAGTCAGCTACATATATTGAAACTCTTGCAGGAAAAGATATTGATATGAAAGTAGTTTCAAGAGAGTCATTGGACAATCTTGTAAAAGAGCAGAATCAATTTGTTTGGTTTACTGCAACCGGTACAAATCATGAAGAGAAGCAGATGATAGAATATGATAGCGACAAACTTGCTGAATTTGTAAAGAACTTAAAAGGTTTAGATTCTAAATATGCTGATAAGCCGACTAATGCATCTATATCTGATTATAATAACGGATATACAATAGTTGAAGCTAAGCAAGGGAACTTTCTTAATAAAAAGAAAACAATTGAGTGCCTTGAAAATACTATTTCTTCTTTAAAAGAAAAAGTTGATTTGGATAAAGAAGGATGTTATCGCGTGCCTAATATTGCATCTGACAGTGAACAGCTTACAACAGTTTTAAATCAGTTAAATAAATACACGGGAACAACAATTACATATAATTTTGGTGATACTCAGGAAGTCGTTGACGGAAGTGTTATTTCAGGTTGGCTTGTTGTTGATGGAAATAATGTTTCATTAAGTAAGGAAAAAGTTGATGAATTTGTTGACTCAATACGAAAGAAGTACGACACAATTTTCTCAAACAGAGAATTTAAAACAACATATGGAAAGACTGTAAAAGTTAATGGCGGTGATTACGGTTGGTGGCTTAATACAGCTAAGGAATCTGAGGGCTTAATGCAGCAGATTGAAAATGGTGAAAGCGGTGAAAGAAAGCCTGTTTATTACCAGGAGGCTGCAAGTCATGGCAAAAAGGATTATGGAGATTCATATGTAGAAATTAATTTGACTTCACAACATTTGTTTGTATACAAAGATGGTCAGAAAGTTTTAGATACTGATTTTGTTTCAGGAAATGTTTCTACAAATCATGGAACACATACAGGTACTTATGGAATTACATACAAGGAAAGATATTCAGTGCTTGTAGGTGAAACATATGAGTCAACAGTATCATATTGGATGCCATTTGATGAAGATATAGGAATGCATGATGCAATATGGAAAAGTCAGTTTGGAAGCAATTTCTACAAAACAGATGGTTCTCATGGTTGTATAAATCTTCCATATCTTACTGCAAAAAAGATTTATGGATATGTTGAAAAAGGAACTCCTGTAATTGTATATGAACTTCCGGGAACAGAATCCGGCTCAGTTACATACCAGAATTCTTCTGAAATTGCTCAGGCTGCAATTGAAGCAATTGATGCCATCGGCACTGTAACTAAGAACAGTGGCGATACAATAAAAGATGCAAGATACATGTACAACAAAATCAACTCAGATGCTAAAAAATATGTAACTAATTATGACAAGTTACAGGCAGCTGAGAAGAAATTTAAAGAATATAGTAATTAGAGTAGTATTATGGCAATTGCTATTTTAATATAGGAGTTAAAGCAACATAATGGAAATTACTATTTGAATATAGGAATTTGAATGTGATTATAGAGAGCACTCCATTCTAAGAAACAAGTTATTATAGATTGACTTGAATATCTTAGAATGGAGTGTTTTATTATGTTTCAAGTGATTGAAGTGTACCATATAAGTTGGAACACTTTCGCCATGAAACAATCCACAATATTCCAAAAAACCCAAAAGCTTTTAATTATTCAAATTAACATGAACTCTTCCTTATAAATGATATTTGTGGTAAAATACAAAAGATGTAAATATAAAAATACAATTGAGAAGAAATTACGGATGTGTTTAGATAAAAAGAATAAATACGTAACAAACAAAAAGTCTATAAAATAAACACATCAAAACAATACTTCACAAGTAATAACAATAGGAGATAAAAAGATGGCTGAGAGATACGAAGATATATTAACACTTGAAAATAATCAGTGGACTTACGGATGTCCTGTCCTAATAGAGGGAGGCGTATTGCAGTATGACACTGTAAGCGAAAGAAATCTTTTAACAATTAATTTTATGAATATCTGTGATGCTGTTTTGTCAGAAGTAGATTTGACAATTTATGCATCAGATGAAGCAGAAGAAAATATATTAGAAATTGAGCATCAGTATTTGAAACTCCATTTAGAGCCGGGAGCAAAATTTGGAAATAATGTACATTTGCCAATAGAAGATAAAGAGGCAAAGAAATTTAAATTAAAAATAACCAAAGTTGTATGCGAAGATGACGGAAGTGAATGGATAAAGGATGATATATTTGAAGCACATCCTGAGATAACTAATCCTGAAGAATTTGGACAAAAGATGGATCAGGAATACGAAGACAAATACAATAAATGCGAAGAGTTGATTGTATTAGAGGATTCCGAAAATCTTAAAAAAGTTGTAGAGATTCTTGAAACATTAAGATGGTACAAGAACTGTGAAGAAATGTACGATTATGCTAAGAGAAAATATGATATAACTCTTAGAACAGAGAAAAGAAAAAAACGTGAAGGCGAAAGAAAAGATGCACGCAAGAAGAAACAGAAAATGGCAGCAGCAATTGCAGCTTGTATTGCCAGCGTAGCAGTCATAATATTCGCAATAGTTTACCTTACAGTAATCGGACCAAATCATCAGGTTAAAATTGCTAAAGAATACAACAATCAGGGTGAATTCCAGAAAGCAATTGAAATTTGTGAAAACCTTCATGGATTTGGAAACAGTAAAGAAGTATTAAAGGAAGCAAACTATCAGATTGGATTTCTTGCATTTAACCAGCAGGATTTTGAAACTGCATTAAAGTATTTTGAAAAAACAACAGGCTACAAAGGAACAAATAATTTACTTTCACAGTCTTACTACAATTTAGGACAGCAGTCAGCACAGGGTGAACAGTATGAAGTAGCATTGGATTATTATACAAAAGGATATAATACAGCAACAGAAGATAAAGTAAAACTAAATTGCCAGACAGGAATAGCATTAGCACAGTATAAATTAGCTTATGTAACAGAAGCATGGTCAACAATCAATGCCGTTTATGAAGCAGATAAAAATGTAAAAGCAGCATACGATGAATACGGATACGCTTATGCAATGAAAGTTTTATCAGAAGGAAATGTAGACGAAGCAACTGCAGTATTTAAGTTAATAAAAGGATACGCAGATAGTGCAGCACAGTATGGCAAGATTATTTATGAAAAGGCTGTTCCGGTTGCAGAAGCAGGAGATTTGGCTTCAGCATTAAGCACATTAAAAGAAGTTAAAGATGATTATGAACCGGCTGGAAAACTTTATAAAGAAATGGACGAGTTTATAGCAGCAAGTTCTAACTGGGTTGGAAACTGGAAAATGAAAGGTGACCAGGGTGATTACACAATGACAATAAGCACGTTATTGTATAAAGGAGAGTTGTGTCTTCATGTAACTGACACATATTTAGATTATGATAAAATCATAAGCACGAAAGAAAAGGTTAGAAAAATTTATGTTGCATCTGAAAGAGTTGAGTACAAATTAAAAGATGTTCATAATTATAAAATCATTCTTACAAGAGAAACTTCTAAGAAAATCAAGAGAGTTTTATCTTATGATGGAGCATCATATATAAGAAAATATAAGAAAACAAAATAATAAACATAATGAATGGGGCTGTTGTGCTAATTAAAGTTAGTGTAACAGCCCTATAATAAAATAAATAATTTGAGGGAAGAAATGAAGAAAAGAATATATTCAATAATTATAGCTGTGGTGCTTATGCTTTCGTCTATAGCAGCACCTACCAAAGTATCAGCGTTAGAAATTCCATACAGAGTAGATGTAACAAAATATACATCAGACGAAGCAAATGCCTCAGCGCAAATTAGGGAACAGGTAAAGGCACACGCAAATACAGTAACAGTATATGTAAGAACAAAAGACAAAGATTTGTATGCAGTATTTAATCGAATATGGAATAATGCATTTGCAGAAACTACAAATCCGGACGAAGGAGATTATTTATATTGGCAAATGTCAAGCATGGCAGCAAGCTACAACGCCCTTATGCGTAAAGAGAAGGGAAGCAATACATATTATACAAAATACACAATTAATGTAGATTACTTTATTTCTTTAGAACAGGAACAGATGTTGACACAAGAATTAAATATAATAAATGAGAGTTTTGGTTTCACGGAAACAACAACAGATTATGAAAAAGTAAAAACTATCTATGATTATATTTGCCACAATGTAACATATGATTACAGCGATAACAATATGAAATTTACGGCTTATGCAGCAGTGACTACAGGTAAATCAGTATGTCAGGGATATGCAACTCTGTTTTACAGATTGGTAAAAATGCAGGGGATTTCATCCAGAGTGATAGCAGGCCATGGAACAAATACAGATGTATATCACGGATGGAATATAGTTAAACTGGGAAATCTGTATTACAATGTGGATGCAACATGGGATGCGGCAAATTACAAACTTGGTCATCCATATGAATATTTCTTAAAGGGAGATGTATTTGAAGACCATACACGAAATGACGATTACAAGACCAAAAGTTTTTATGCTACATATCCTATGGCTGCAGATGATTATGTAGAAGGAGTTGAAGCTGTTGCATCGGCTGAAACAGTTAATTCAACATTTACAATGAATAAAACATCAATTAAGAAACTGACAAGAAAAAAAATCAGTTTTAATAAAATTGCAGAAGCGACAGGATATGAAATTCAATATTCGACAAATAAAAAATTTGCCTCAAAGAAAAAAATGACAACAACAAAGACAATATGCAAATTTAGCAAATTAAGTAAAAAGAAAACATATTATTTTAGAGTACGTGGTTACAGAAAAGCAGGTAGTGGAAAAATATACACTAAATGGTCGACAGTTAAAAAAATAAAGAAAATAAAGAAAATAAAGAAATAATTATATGGATGGAGATGACAATGGAAATATTAGATGTGGTTGATGAAAATGGAAATCCGATAGGAGAAACAGTTGAAAGAACTGTAGCACATAAAACGGGAGTAAGACATAGAACGTCTCATGTGTGGGTGGTTCGCAAAAACAATGGAAGTATGGAAATTCTCTTGCAGAAAAGAAGTAAAAACAAAGACTCGCATCCGGGGTGTCTTGACTGCTCAAGCGCAGGACATATTCCGGCAGGAGTGGATTTTATTCCGTCTGCAATTAGAGAACTCAAGGAAGAGCTTGGAATTGATGCTAAAGAAGACGAGTTTGTGTATTGTGGGCAAACGGTAGGGAAAAGAACAAATGTATTTTACGGCGAAGAATTTATAGATAATCAGGTAAGTAACATCTATTATATAGAAAGAAATATGGAAGCTGATAAATTCAATATACAAAAAGAAGAACTAGAGTCCGTTGTATGGATGAAATACGATGACGCAGTTTTAATGGTAAAAAATAACACAATACCAAATTGTATTAAAATGGAAGAGTTAGAGATGCTGGGAAAGGAAATTAAATAAATAATTATTGCGATAAAATAAACGCCGTTTAAGAAATTATTGAAATATTTGAATAATAATAAAAATGTTTCGATAACTTTTTAAATGGCGTTTTATAATGTTTGCGATAACATTTAATACGCTTACTTGTGCAAAATCACAAAAATAGTAAAAACATTTTTATGATTGAAAAGATAAAAATGTTTTAAATTGTGCATAATGAACAAAATATATGACTATAAATTGTTGAATAATATGATAAAAAACAGTAAAATAGTGAGTAAAATGGAAAAAGTAAATAAAAAGTATACAACTATAACTATGGGTAATTGAAAAAACTGTTTTAATTTGGTAAAATTATCTAAGGAAATGGAAAATCAGTATATGATTTGACAGAATATTTTAACTGAAAGGGGAAAAAACATGAATGTTATTTCAAAGAAGAAACAAGGAATAATCGCAATAATATGTGCGATAGCAATGGTTGTAACATCACTTACGATTTACAATCCAAGAGAGGTAAAGGCTGATAGTGAGTATAAAGATTTGTCATATACTCAAATAGGAGAAAAAGATTATTGGGTAGCTGCAGGAAATGACGGTTTTCCGTTCCAAACGGTTGAAGATCAGGGTGATAAGTTCTTGATTATTCCTCAAGTTGCACAAGGCACAAAACCTATTTGGCCTAATTTTACAGATGTTACTTTAAATGGAGAGAAATTTGATCAGGCAGCCGGTGCAGGAATTTATATTAAGTATGCTGATTTAAAAGAAAATTATTATAATATATATGAGGGTACTAGTGCTGTAGATAACCATAGATTTCAGATAATTATTAAAGCAGGAAATCCATCAAGTGGTGGTGAAGAAGGTATAGAAAAACCAGCAGCACCGACAAACTTTAATATTGTATTTAATGAAGAAGATAAAACATGCACAGTTTCATTTGATGAGGTTGAAGGAATTACAACATATAATTTTTATGTTGGATCAAGAAAAATAGGAACAGTTCCAGAAAACAAAACTTTTAATATTTCAGATCTCAATGTTGAAGAAGGAAAAGAATATACTTTTGGAGTTACTTCTGTAAATACTGAAAATATTGAATCAATTAAAGCAACAACAAAATATACTGTGCCTGTACTTAGTGCACCGGCAGCACCAACAAGCTTAGTTGCTAATATTAATAATTTAAAAACAGATTATACAATAGCATTTGCAAATGTACAAGGAGCAACAAGTTATAAGTTTTATTTGAATGGAAAATATATAAAAGATATTTCTAATGGTGGAATAGTTACATTTGAAGAACTTGGATTAGAACCAGAAACAGATTATACATTTGGTGTAACGGCAGTAAACTCAAAGGGTGAATCAAAGATGTCTACCATAAAGGTAAAAACACCTGAAATAAAAGCAGACGATGTACCGGCAGCACCACAAGGATTAGTTTTTGAACTTAATAATTCAAAAACAGGTTATTTAATAAAATTTGCAAATGTACAAGGAGCAACAAGTTATAAGTTTTATGTAGATAGAACGTTTAAGAAAGAAGTAGCGGCAAGTGGTGAAACAATAACAATAGATGAATTAGGAATAGAATTAGGTAAAACATATAAGTTTGGCGTTTCTGCAGTAAATTCAAATGGCGAATCTACTGTATCTGAATTAGAAGTGCAGGTGCCTGCAATAGAATATGCAATAACATTAGATGGTAAGAAAATTACAGATATATCTTATGGAAATACATATAAATTGAGTAATAATGAGCAGGGTTACTATGATGTTGATAAAAAAGTAGCATATGCTCCTGAAACAGTTATTACAGTAAAAAGTGATATGAACCTTATGAGCATTGATTTAAATGTTGAAATGCAAAATGGAGCAAGTATTAGATTTAAAGATCCAACAGGTTTAAGATTCCAGACAAAAATCACATCAAATAATAATCTTAGTTTAGATGAAATACTTAATAACGGAACTGTTATAAAAACAGGAACAATCATTACTACTTCAACAATTTTAGGTGAAAATGGAGTTGTAAACGATGAATTTGTAAAAGATAATAGTAAATTAAAATTGGATATCACAAATAGTGGATGGTATGGAAATACAGTTGGAACATTCTGTGGATCAATTGTAAACATTGCAGAATCAAATTATACAACAGATTTTGTTGGTGTCGGATATGTTACTATTAAATATACTAATGATAATGTTAAACCTAAAACAATATATGCATCAAGTAATAATATTAGATCCGTTGCAACAGTTGCTCAGAATATTATAAATGATACAACAACAACAGAAAGATATGAAGGTAAGACTTACTATGAATATTTACAGGGTAAAGGATTATCTGCTATCGTAGATAAATATGCTGGAGTAGCAAATAAGGATAATAAGTAATTTGATGGAGGTAAATCTTAATGAAGAAAAAATATATAAGTCCGGAAATGGACATAATAGAATTTGATACAAAAGACGTAATAACTACAAGTGGTATCGGAGGAACTGAAGGTGCTGCTAATGAAGGACAAGTTGATGATGCGGGAAATATCATCTGGTCAGACTTCTATTAAAATATAACCACTAAGCAAAAAGGTGCTTTCCTTTATCGGAAAGCACCTTTTTAATACAAAGATATAAAGAAATTTTAAGGATTGTTACATACTACGAACTCTTGCAATCCTAATAAATACATACAACAAAGGAGGAGGCGGATGAAAGGTAATTTAAAAAAATCAGTTGCAGTTTTACTTACAGCAACAATGGTAGCAACACCGATTACAGCACCTGAAAGTACGAAAAAAGTTCAGGCAGAGCAGTTAGGAAGTATTGCTAAGGAAGTAACAGGTACATGGTCTTATTGGGATGGAAATAAAGATGTTGTACAGACAAACAAAATGTTGTTAGATAAGTTGCCAACAAGGGCAAATCAGGGAACTTACAGATTTACAACAGACAATTATGATGCAAACACAAATGCAATAGATGTTGGTGGTTTCTCATCATCAATGTTGTGGAATTATAATACATCTGCATTTGGGGAATGTGTTTATGCAATACCAATGTCATATTGTGGAACCGCAAATGGAATGTATGTGTCAAAACCATCTACTTTGATTATAAAAGATACATATACACAGACTGTTGTAATGTCGATGAACAGTATGGGAACAATGTCTGATTTTATTGTAGGTACAGACTATACATTTGCAAGTACAAAAGTTGATAAATCAGATGAGTGGTTAACAGACGTTGTAATGGAAAATGCAAATGATTCATCACAGTATTTGAAGACAACAATGGTTCAGGGAAGTCCGTTTGCATATTTTGAAGTATCAGGTGGAAACACAATTACATTGCAAAGACCAAGAACACTTCCTAGTGAAGTGGCATATTATAATGGCACAACATTAGAAGATTCAACACAGTTAATTATCAGAGTATATGATAATGCAGATTTAATATCAGGATATAGTGATTATGATTACTATGCAGTATATTTGCCTGAAGGTACAAAAGTATCACAGGCAGATGCAACAGCAAAATATGCTGATAATAAAATGGGTGATTTGACATTTACATTACCATCAGACAGAGCTTATATGTCTATGGCTTGGTTAATGGAATCAAATGGAAAGAAGGATGCAGATGCGCAGGAAGTTAAAGATGCATTTGCACCATATGCTTATAATTTTATAACAGGTACAAAAACATCATTTACACAGAATGGTGCTGAAATTAAGACAACATACAAATATACAGTTGATAAAAAGGCTGAAAGTACAGCAGATGGTACTGTAATGGGAATTTTGCCACATCAGTATAAGAATATGAGTGGATATGACTACATGGACTATACTGCAAGAACAATCAGAGGAACAATGAAGTATTTGATTGGTGATTCTTATCAGACTACATTACAATATACAGGAATTCTTCCAACATTACCGGGTATTGATGAGTCAGACAAAGCTACACTTCAGGGATATGTAAATGATTTTATGGATGTACATGGTCCTACAGATGATGGTGGACTTACAAAAGAGTCATATGAAGTAAACACATACGACACAGGTAAGAAATTGAATCGTGCAATTCAGGTTATGGAAGCAGCAGAAGCTTGTGGAGATACACAATCAGCTGATAAATTATTAAAAGGCATAGAAAATGAATTGGCTGATTGGTTTACAGCAGATGGTGAAGATGATGACAAATATTTTTACTATGATAAAGAAGTAGGAAGTTTATTTGGATTCCCTCAGGCTTACTATACAGTAGATGGTATGACGGATCATCATTTCCATTACGGATATTTTGTAAATGCAGCAGCACAGGTAGCAATGCGTGATGCTGAATTTATAAAGAAATATGAAAATGTTATCAATGAGATAATTGGAGATTTTGCAACTTATGAAGAAAATAATTCAAATTCAAGATATCCATTTTTAAGATATTTTTCAACATATGAAGGACATTCATGGGCATCAGGTCATGCAAACTTTGGTGATGGAAATAACCAGGAATCAAGTTCAGAAGCAATTAATGCATGGGCAGGACTTATTTTATATGGTCAGGCTACAGGTAATAAAGAATTGACATCACTTGGAATGTACTTATATGCAACAGAAGTATCTTCAGTAAATTGCTACTGGTTTGATACTGATGGCGATATTTTAGATGAACAGTATACAGAAGGAAAAGGCGAAAACGCTAAATATAGTCAGGCATCAATGGTATGGGGTGGAAAATACACTTATGCAGCATGGTGGACTGATGAACCTTTACAGATACAGGGAATTAACATTTTACCTATGACTCCTGCTTCATTTTATGCAGCAGCTAATAAGGACTTCATTTTAACAAACTGGAAAACAGCAGAAAGAAATGAAAAGAATTATAATGGTAAAAATGAAAAAAATCCAAAGCGTTGGAATGAAATTTGGAGTGAATATCTTGCAATGGCAGACCCTGACAAAGCATTGGAGTATTTTGATGAACAGTGTGACCCGGAAGCAGGTGAATCAAAAGCACATGCATTTAACTGGATTATGGCAATGCAGAAAAATGGTACACCTGATTTGACAGTTACAAGTGATAATCCGCTTGCATGTGCATTTAAAAATGCAGACGGCGAAATGACATACACAGCTTATAACACAACAGATGAAGATGTTAAAGTTTCATTCTCAGATGGAACAGAAATAGTTGCAAAACCACATTCAATGACAACAACAGGCGATGGAGAAGTCACAACAAAATCAACATATAAGGTTGAACATTATTTGTCAGATGGAAATGGAAATTACAATCTTTTTAATACAGAAAAGAAGTCAGGAAAGATTGGAAATGAAGTAACAGCTGTAGCAATTACATATCAGGGATACAAATTTAATCCTGAAGTAGAGGGCACAGTTCAGAGTGGCGTAATTGCAGAAGATGGTTCACTTGTATTGAAACTTTACTATGATATTACAGAGATAGAAACAACTAAGGAGTATGAAGATGATAGTGAATATACGTCGCTTGGAGTATCTAACGGAGTTGAAATTTCATATAGAGTGCTAAGAAATGATTTCAATGCAGGTGTCAAATTATTGGATGCAAATGATACATTTTACATGGAATATCAGGGAATCTATACATCAGAAAATACGAATGCTTATTTGAATAAAAAGTCATTAAGTACGCTTAACGGAGTATTCAAATTTTCTGTTAAAAATACGTTGACTGAAAATACATATAACACAATTAAACTTGTTAGTGGCAATAAGCAGGTTTATATTCTTGTAAAATATGGAAAGCCTACTACAGCTCCTGATTTATCAGATTATGAAAGTGAACAGGAAGAAACAACAGTTGATGAAAATGCACCTACAGATGCAACAGGCCTTGTTTTAGGAACGCCTGCAGATAATGTGATTTCAGTTACATTTAGGGCAACACAGGAACAGAATGATAAAGGTCAGTTGTACAATGTATATGTTGATGGAACATTAAAATTATCATCAGTTGCAGCAGGAAATTATACAATTGATAAGATTTATGCCGGAACCCGTACTGTAGAAGTCAAAGCAGTATTAAATGGAAAAGAGTCAAAAGGTATTTCTTCAACAATAAAAGTTACAGGTGAAAAAGAACCAACAACTAAGCCGGAAACAACTACTAAAAATGAAGTGACAACAACTAAGTCAGATAATCCTGGTGAGACAACAGGAAAGGGTGAAACACCTGGTGAAGTGACAACAAACAATGGACAGGGCGAAACAACAAAAGCTCAGTCATCAGATACAACAACTAGGAAAGATGATTTTGCTAAGACAACAGTTACAAGTCAGGATACAATAAATGGCCAGAATCAGGCAAAGGCTGTAAAAGTTAGCAAAGCAAAGATTAAGAGTGCAAAAATTACAAAGAAAGCATCTGTAAAGAAGTTAATAATTACAGTTAAGAAAATTAACAATATTTCAGGCTATCAGGTAAAACTTTCATCTTCAAAGAAATTTGCCAAAAAAGCTACAATGACAAAACTTGTTAAGAAAAATAAGAAATCTTATATCTTTAAGGTTTCAAGTAAAAACTTAGCAAAAGCAAAGAAACTTTACGTTAAAGCCAGAGCATATAGAATCGTTGATAATAAACGTATCTATGGCAAATGGACTAAGAAAAAAGTTGTTAAGAAATAAGAAGTTTAAGAATAAAAAATTTCTAGAAATAAAAGTTGTTTAGAAATTAAAAATATAGTGTAAATAATTACATAATTACAAAAAATATAGAATAGTGCCATGCTTCATTGCAAGATGGCACTATTTTATTTGCCAATTCTCGGATTATAAATAAAATGCTTGAAATATCTCATACAGTATGTATAATTGAAAGAAACACATACAATAAGCAACTAATACTACTTTAACGAGGAGGTATAAAGGTGGGAATAAACAGAAAGTATAAAGACAGGATTTTTTGCATGCTATTTGGATATACGAAGTATAAGAAAAACTTACTTGAATTATTTAATGCACTGAATGGAACGAATTACGAAGATGAGAATGAACTTGAAATTAACACAATTGAAGACACCATATATATGGGAATGAAAAATGACGTGTCGTGCATCATACAAAGCAATATGGCAATGTATGAGCAACAAAGCACGTGGAATCCGAACATGCCTCTAAGAGGAATTCTTTACAGCGCAAGACTATTTTCAAAATACATAAAGGCAAATAAGCTTAACATATACAGCGAAAAGCTTATAAAAATACCGACGCCGCAGTATTATGTATTTTACAATGGAAAGAAAAAACTAGGGGATAAGGTAATATTGAAACTGTCAGACGCATTTTCAGCATTACAGAACGAAGGTCAGTTTGAATGGACAGCAACAGTGCTTAACATAAACAAAGGACATAATGAAGAATTATTATCCAAGTGCCAAATTTTAAAGGAATATGTTATACTTATAGACAGAATCAATGAAAATCAAAAGAAGTATGACTCGGTGGAAGAAGCAGTTGAAAATGCAGTGTCCTACTGCATAAAAAATAACATATTACAAGACTTCCTAACAGAGCATAAGGCGGAGGTAATTATGAGTTTGTTAACGGAATATGATGAAGAAGAAACGATGGGCTATGTAAGGCGGGATGCGTACCGTGATGGAGAAAAGGCTGGAATAGAGCAAGGATTGAAGCAAGGATTGAAGCAAGGTGAAATGTTAATGTTAATATCTATGGTAAATAAAAAGATGCAAAAAGGAAAAAGCATTGAAGAAATCGCTGAAGATTTAGAAGAAGATAGGGAAACGATAGAAAAAATAGTTAAAGTAATAGAAGAAAACGGACATGACATCAATGCAGAAAAAGTGTATGAGATGATAAAAGGTAAATAAAAAAACAGAAATTTGAATAATGGTGTTATAATTATTAATGAAATAATAAATTTATTAATAAAACTTACAAGAAAGTATAATATTATTAATAAATAATTATCGATGCAAAGATAACATAATAATTGCTTTGAATTAATCGCAATTATAATTGTGGTATCATAATAAATATTTTACAAGGAGGCAGTTAATAATGAATGACGATAAGATGATTGATGACATCGTAGCAATGCTTGATGCAGGAGTGGCTAAAGGACAGGGACATATTAATGTAAAGGTTGAGGACAAGAATGCAACTGAAAAAGAAATTGTTAATGGAACAGCAGACTGCTCTATGAATTCAATGGCTTGTGCTGTGCCAACAATGATTTTGGATGATGACGATGAATTTGAACTATAAAAGAAGTGGTGAATAATTGAAAGTGGAAAATAAGGAAAAAGCAAAAAAAATAGCAAAATTCATATGCAGATATATAGTTATTACTTTTGCTGCCTGTATATATGCAGTAGGAATTTCTATGTTTTTAGACCCTAACAATTTGGCACCCGGAGGCTTGACAGGTGCGGCAGTAATTTTGACAAGAATTATACCAATAACATTAGGTACTTTAATTGTGATTATGAATATACCTATAATGATTTTAGGTGCATGGAAATTTGGAGCAAGATTTACGTTGTCAACATTATACACTCTTGTAGTTTCATCAGCATTTATGGAAATATTTGAGAGAATGGGATATGTTGTAACACACGATAAGATTTTAGCAGCATTAGTAGGTGGAACTTTAATGGGAGCAGGAATGGGACTTTGTCTTAGAATGGAAACCACGACAGGCGGTATCGATATAATAATTAAAGTTTTGCGTCAAAAATACAGGCAGGTTAAATCCGGTGAAATGTATTTGATAATTGATGGACTTATTTTAGCAGCGGCAGCATTATATTTTAAAGATATAGAAGTGTCAATGTATGCAGGAGTTGCGATTGTTATATCGACTTATATTTTGGACAAGGTTTTATATGGAAGCGATGAAGCAAAGTTAGTTTATATAGTAAGCAATAAGCGAAAAATAATAGCTACAAGAATGATGGTCGAACTTAATATGGGTGTCACATTGGTCGAAGGAAAGGGCGCATATAATATGGAAAATACAGAAGTTATTATGTGCGTTATGCATAAACAGAATCTTACAAAGGTAAGAAATCTTGTAAGTGAAGTTGATCCGGAAGCGTTTATGATAGTTTCTTCCGCTACAGAAGTGTTTGGTGAGGGATTTAAAGGACACACGGATGTGGAAATGTAAAGAAAAAACTTAATTTTGTAAGAAATTAAAATAAATTTAGTAAAATTTTGTTTACAAATAACAAAAGTATGCGATAAAATAAAAAAGTATTTTTTCTAATAAGAAAGAAATTATTTTTTATGATGGAGGAACAAAGCAAATGAAGAAACTATTAAGTTTAGTGCTTGTGTGCGCAATGACAATAGCCCTTGTTGGTTGTGGTCAGAAGGCAGAAAGAGTTGACAATGGTTCAGGTAGTGATAAGAGCTCAGCTAAGAAGATTGGCGCAATTCTTCTTGGAGATGAAACAGAAGGTTACACATTAGCTCATATTAACGGAATCAAGGAAGCAGCTAAAGAATTGGGAATATCTGACAGTGATATTGTATGGAAGTACAACATTTCTGAATCAGATGAAGTTAGTAAGGCAGCAGACCAGTTAGTAGCTCAGGGATGTAAATTAATTATTTCTAATTCATACGGACATCAGGATTATATGTATGCAGCAGCTCAGAAGTATACAGATGTTGATTTTGTAGCTATGACAGGTGATTATGCAGCAATTTCAGGATGTGACAATTTCTACAACGCATTTACAAAGGTATACGAATCACGTTATGTATCAGGTGTAGTTGCAGGTATGAAGATTGCAGAACTCGTTAAAGAAGATAAGATTCCGGCAACAGGATATGATGCAGATGGAAATGTAAAAGTTGGTTATGTTGGTGCATATCCATACGCAGAAGTTGTATCAGGTTATACAGCATTTTATTTAGGAATTAAATCAGTATATGATAAAGTAGCAATGGAAGTAAGTTATACTGATTCATGGTTTGATATTGAAGGTGAAGGTGCAGCAGCTGAATCATTAATGGCCGACGGATGTGTTATCATCGGACAGCATGCAGATTCGACAGGGGCTCCAAGTGCAGTTCAGGCAGCACAGGATAGCAGTAACACAGTAGCATTCTCAGTTGGATACAATGTAGACATGTTAGACGTAGCTAAGACAGCAGCTTTAACAAGTGCTACAAATAACTGGGCAGCATACTATACAACATTATTCAAGGCTTATGAAGATGGAAAAGAAATTCCTCAGAACTGGGCTGAAGGATATGATGTAGATGCAGTAGCAATCACTAAATTAGGTGATTCTTGTGCAGAAGGAACAGCAGATAAGGTTGCTGAAGTAGAAGCAGCGTTAAAGGATGGCTCATTACATGTATTTGATACATCTAAATTCACAGTAACAGGAAAGAATGTTAAGAAGAATGAGGACAATGGTTTAGACCTTGAAATTGATGATAACGGAGCTGTTACATCAAATAAGATTGATTTATCAATCATTGATTTTGCAACAGGAGATGTAACATACAAGGGAGATACAGTTGAAGCAATCGTAAAAGATGACAACGGTGCAACATACTTTGATGAATCATCATTCCGTTCAGCTCCATATTTCCAGATTAGAATTGATGGAATTACAGAATTGAATAAGTAATCAAATCAGACATAATTATATAAGACATAAAAGGGAACTGTCGCTTTAGCGGTTATTAAATATAAATCGTTGAAGCGACAGTCCCATTTTTACAAAGAAAATCTAATGATGCAAGGAGAAACAAAAGTGGAACAAAAATATGCTGTTCAGATGAAAAATATAACTAAAACTTTTGGTCATGCTATTGCAAATGATAATGTAAGTATTGACTTAGAGTACGGTGAAATTTTATCTCTATTAGGTGAAAACGGAAGTGGGAAAACAACTCTTATGAACATGCTTTCAGGTATTTATTTTCCTGACAGCGGAAAGATATTAATAGATGGAAAAGAAGCAACAATTCGTTCGCCACATGATGCAATGGAACTCGGAGTGGGAATGGTTCATCAGCATTTTAAATTAGTTGATGTATTTACAGCTGCCGAAAACATAATATTAGGTTTAAAAGAAAAAGAACCGCTTAAAAATGTAATAGATAAAATAAAAGAAATTTGTGATAAATATGGATTTGAAGTAGACCCAAATCAGAAAGTATATAATATGTCAGTTGCACAGAAACAGACATTAGAAATAGTAAAAGTATTGTATCGTGGTGCAAATGTTTTAATACTTGACGAACCTACAGCAGTATTAACTCCACAGGAAACAGAAAAGTTATTTAAAGTAATGCGTAATATGAAAGAAAATGGAAAATCAATTATTATCATTACGCATAAACTTAACGAAGTATTAGAGATTTCTGATAAAGTTGCCATTTTAAGAAAAGGCGATTATGTAGGAACAGTAGAAACAAAGGATGCTACAGAACTTTCACTTACAGAAATGATGGTGGGAGAAAAAGTAGAACTAAACATAGAAAGACCGGAAGTGGAAAATAAAGAGGTAAGACTTGAAGTTTCACATTTAAGTTGTAAAAGTCCGGATGGAATTAATATATTAGACGATGTATCATTTGATGCTTATAGCGGTGAAATATTAGGAATTGCCGGAATTTCAGGATGCGGTCAGAAAGAATTGTTAGAAGCAATTGCAGGACTACAAAAAACAGAAGATGGTAGCAAGATAACATATGTTAATCATCAGGGAGAAAAAGAAAGTCTTTTGGAAAAGTCACCAAGACAGATTAGAGAATGTGGCGTTGCTTTATCATTTGTTCCTGAAGACAGACTTGGAATGGGACTTGTAGGTTCAATGGGAATGCCTGAAAATATGCTTTTGAGAAGTTATGATGAAGGAAAGAAATTTTTCATATCAAATAAAGAACCTAAAAAACTTTCTGAAAGAATTAAACAGACTTTAAATGTTCAGACAACAAGCATAAATGCCCCTGTAAGAACAATGTCAGGTGGAAATGTTCAGAAAGTATTAGTAGGAAGAGAAATTGCAAATGCACCATCTGTTTTAATGACGGCATATGCAGTTCGTGGACTTGATATTAACACATCTTATACAATTTATGATTTATTGAATGAACAGAAAAAGAAAGGTGTAGCAGTAATCTACGTTGGAGAAGATTTAGATGTATTGCTTGCCTTATCAGATAGAATTCTTGTTTTGTGTGGCGGAAAAGAAAATGGAATTCTTGATGCAAGAAAAACAACAAAAGAAGAAGTAGGATTACTTATGACAAATTTGCAGAATGGAGGTGCCGACAATGAGTAATAAGCCAAATCAGGTAACGAAAGTAAAGGAACCTCTTGTAAGAGTAACAAAAAGAGACATAATACCAACATGGCAGAAGTGGGCAGTAAGACTTATAGCAATTTTATTATCCCTTGTAGTAGTTACAATATTTGTATTCAGCCTTACGGGAATTGGACCGGGAGAAACATTCGGTCTTATGTGGGAAGGTGTATTCAGCAATATGTACTATAGAAAAGGAACGATTTTCTTTACTGCAAAATTGCTTTGTATAGCAGTAGCGCTTGCACCTGCATTTAAAATGAAATTCTGGAATATCGGCGCTGAAGGTCAGGTGCTAATGGGTGCTTTATCAACAGCGATAGTAATGGTTAATTTTTCAACATTATCAACACCGTTATTATTTACAATTATGATTGTTTCATCAGTTGTAATGGGTGCAATCTGGGGATTGATACCTGCAATTTTTAAAGCAAAATGGAATGTAAATGAAACACTTTTTACTTTAATGATGAATTACGTTGCAATGCAGTTAGTTGATTATTATTACAACATATGGAAAGGCTCAAAGGCTTCTCTTGGAATGCTTAATCCTGGAACAAAAGCAGGATACCTTCCCGAATATAATGGAAGTTCAAATAGCATAATTGTAACAGTTGTATTGATAATAACCGTATTAATGTATATTTATTTAAAGAAGACAAAACATGGTTATGAAATAGCAGTAGTAGGTGAATCAGAAAATACAGCGAGATATGCAGGAATTGATGTTAAGAAAGTAATTATCAGAACAATGCTTATTTCAGGTGCAGTATGTGGTATCTGTGGATTTTTAACAGTATCGGGTCAGGACCATTCAATTGCATCTGATTCAACAGCAGGTGGTTATGGTTTTACGGCCATTATCGTAGCATGGCTTGCAAAATTTAACACAGCAATAATGATAGCAATTGCGTTACTTATAGTATTTCTTGAAAAAGGAACAGCTCATATCGCAGATACGTTTGTAGGATTTGATGCAAATGCTTCTAAGATTGTAATTGGTATTGTATTATTCTTCATAATTGGAAGTGAATTTTTCATTAATTATAAATTAAACTTCCCTAAAAAAGAAAGTAAGGAGGCGTAATCAGATGGCAAATTTAATATCATGGATTAATATTGCGGTAGTGTTTGGTTCAATAGTATTATTTGGCGCTGTTGGCGAAACCCTTACGGAAAAAGCAGGAAATCTTAATTTGGGAACACCGGGTATTATGTGTATGGGAGGAGCTTTCGGCTTTGTTGGAGCTTATCTTTATGAAACATCAGTTGGAAATCCAAATGCGTTTATGTGCATATTAGTTGCTTTAGGAACAGCATTTATAGTTTCAGCATTAGGCGGACTTATTTATAGTTTCCTGACAACAACTCTTCATGCAAATCAGAATGTAACGGGTTTAACACTTACAATATTTGGTGTTGGTCTTGGAAAATTCTTTGGAACATATGTAATTCCAAAGGGAGCAGTATCAACAAAGGCTGATTTTGCTACAAAGATTTTTAGAGCAAGAATACCATTCTTAAGTGATAAATTAGGTGTAGTCGGTGATATATTATTTTCATATGGATTTATGATGTATCTTGCATTAATAGTTGCCATCTGTGCAACATTGTTTTTAACAAAAACAAGAACAGGATTAAATCTTAGAGCAGTAGGTGAAAATCCGGCAACAGCAGATGCAGCAGGAATTAACGTAACAAAATATAAATATATTGCAACATGTATTGGCTCAGGAATTACAGGTCTTGGTGGCGTTTACTACATTTTAGATTACAGTAAAGGAACATGGGCTACTGCATCAGGAACAGCGATTGAAAGCCTTGCATGGCTTTCTGTAGCATTGGTAATATTTATCAGATGGCGTCCGGTTCATGCAATATGGGGTTCATATTTATTTGGATTATGCTATTGGGCATATCAGTTCCTTCCAAAAATAATTGGTATAAAGGTAAATACAGACCTTGCAAAGATGATTCCTTATGTAATTACAATACTTGTTTTAATTATTTCAAGTATGCGTAAGAGCAAAGACAATCAGGCACCTGCAAGTCTTGGATTA
This sequence comes from Eubacterium sp. LMAG:50, assembly GCF_008680265.1. Lineage (NCBI taxonomy): Bacteria > Bacillati > Bacillota > Clostridia > Eubacteriales > Eubacteriaceae > Eubacterium > Eubacterium sp. LMAG:50. The sequence goes on from NZ_NALP01000005.1 coordinate 216,671, forward strand.
TCATATTTTAGAGAAGAAAGATAGTAAAATACAAAGCATAAATTGTTTATAAAGTGATGTAAACACATGTTTTGAAATATATTTAGAAAATAGTATAAAATATTTAATATAAAGTTATACAAGAGCTATTGTGCAAAACTAGTAAAGTTGCACAATAGCTCTTTTTATGTGAATAGAATATTGTACGAAAGTACATAAGTGATTGCTAACGATAACATTGTTAAAAAAATAACAATAAAACAATTTTTGAAAAATGATTTTATATATGAAAATTGCTTAAAAAGCCGTTAAATAAAGGGTTTTATAAAAAAACAAAATAACAATAAATGAAATGAAAATATTGAAATTTTGCACAAAAATAAAAGCAGTTTTATGCTGTGCGTTGGTTGTTATTACCAAATTTGAGTGATAGAATATACATTATGTAATATAAAACATATAAAGGGACCAGAGGGGTCTAAGAAAAGAAGGGAGTTACAAAATGAAAAGGAACTTGAAAAAATTTATTTCTATGCTGTTAGTGTTAACAATGATTTTTACATCAATAACAGTAAGTAATACTACAGCAAAGGCAGATGAGGGATTGGTACAGTTGACAAGCTCTAAGACAAGTTTAAGTGGACAATCAACAAAAGGAACTGTTGCTTGGGTATCATCAGATATCATAGGAACGTTAATTAATAAACCTCATGAGTTTTGTGGTTTTTTAATAGCAGGAACTGACCATGATGGATGGGGAAGAATTGGAACAACACATCCGTTATATAAAAAAGGAGTTTTGGCTATTCCATCAAAATGGGGAGATACAGCAAGTATGTCTGTTAGTAAAATGGATGAAGAAGATACAAGTATTAATCTTGTTGATACAGGCGCATTTGCAAACATAAAAGATGAAACTGGTAATGCAATGTTTGGCGGAGATTGTATAGCTATTGATGAATCTATTTTTGATATTGGAGATTCAGAGCAGGGAACTTTTAAAATAAAAGCTACAAGTGTGGCAGGAAACGAAGTTTCTTTTAGTGTTATAGTAAAAAAATATGAACATATTGCAAATTATAAATTGAATTTACATCAGACAGAAGGACAAAATGCAGGACAAGCAAATTTTAGATTTGATTGGAACAAAATTGATGGCGCTGCAAAATATAAATTGACATCACTTAATGCAGATGGTACAGAAGTGCATAGCGAAATAATAAGTACAAATTTATTTGAATATTATTCAGCAATTACAACAGAAACTGTAGGAGAAACATATACAGTTACTGTTACAGCGTTAGATAATGATGGAAATGCAATAAAAAATCCAGATGGGGAAGATGTTACAGAAAGTATAATAGTTAATAAGAGATATATGGCACTAGAAAATCCTGACCAGACACAAGAGTTATCAGATGATGATAAAGCAACATTGGCAGCTATCGAACCGGAAAAAATTGCAGATGATGACTGGATTGCATTAAATGGAATATCAAATAATGGATCTAAAGTGTATGCATCAACAATAGAAGGAATGGGACGAGAGGAATTAAGAGGCTTCCACAATGGTGGAAATCCAAATTACAATAGAGCAGATGCTGAATATTTTAAAAATATGGATATATTTGGATTCTTAACTACGGGAACAAATGCTTCAACACTTATAATAGACAACAAAGAATATATTAATCCAACATACAAAAAAAATAAAGAAGTATTGGTTGGTAACGATTGTATATATATTAATCAGGAATTAATAAATGCAGGTGTAGGCGAAACTGAATACCATAAAATATGGGCAAAAGGAAGTAACACAGTACCGTTTGCAATTAAAGTAGTTGGACCATCTAAGGCAATTGATCCTGATGCACCGGCTAAACCGGTTGGATTGGTAGTGAGTGAGACGAATCCATACTATTATTCTTGGGGCGCAGTTGAATGCGATTATTATAATATATATGTAAATAATAAATTTGTTGGTGAATCAACAAATGCTAATTATGATGTAGTAAACTATTTATCTGATAATAATTTCGCAGCAGGAGCATATAAATTTGGAGTTAGTGTTGTTAAAGATGGTCATGAGTCAGAAATTACAGAAGCTGACTTGATAGTTACAACAGTTAATGTAACAATAGGAGAAAAAGTAACACCAGCGGTTAAAGGTGGAACATTCACATTCCCAACTGACGCAACAGGTTATGATTTGAATGGTGAACTTTATGCACCAGGCTCAAAATATACAGTAACAAAAGATGTAACATTTGAAGCAGTTGATATCAAGGCTACAATGGATACAAGAGCAGGAATCAGATTTTCAAAAGATAATCCGGGATTAAGATTCCAGACTACAATAACAGCAACTAAAGCAGGAACTGCAACAAATGATTTTGAAAAGTATATTTCAGAAGAAGGCACATTAATTACAACAAGTGAATTAAATACAGAAAAAGGAAATCCAACTATTGAGTCAGATTCAGTTTATACAGTAGGAAAAGATTTAATACAGATTAAGAATAATGGTTGGTATAATGGACAGACAGGAGTATATTATGGCTCTGTTGTAGGCATCAAGAATTACACAACAAACTTTATTGCAAGATCTTATGTTGCTGTTAAATATGCAGATGGAACAGTAAAGAATATTTATTCAGATATGAGTGGAGTAAGAACTGTACAGCAGGTTGCTCAGGCAATAAAGAATGATAAAAGAGTTAACGAAACAACAGGAAAAACTTACTATGAATCTTTATCTGAAGTAAATAAATTAATTGTAGATGAATTTGCAGGAACAGAAACATCTACAGAACAGTAATTAATGGGAGGCATTAAATGAGAAAATTATACACAAGTCCTGAAATGGAAATAATAGAATTTGATACAAAGGACGTAATAACAACAAGTGGAATAAATGGATTTGGTGATTCTGCTAATAGTGATGTAGATGCAGAAGGAAATCTTATTTGGTCAGATTTATATTAAGATTTAGAGTTAAAACTAAGTGGCAAAGTCTCAGAAAGAGGCTTTGCCATTTTTTTTAATATATAAAATAATAAAGAAAACCCCCTGAAATCTTCTATTTATCCCTAATTTGTGGTAAAATAAACAACATATGCGAAAATATGAAGAAACATAAAACAATGGGAGAAGAGAAATGGCAACATTAAAGGACGCAAAAAGAATTGTAATTAAAGTGGGAACATCAACATTAACTCATTCAACAGGTAAGACAAATATCAGAAGAATGAAAGCGTTAGTTGCGGTGATTTCGGATATTGTAAATTCTGGTATTGAGGTGGCACTTGTAACTTCAGGAGCGATTGGTGTAGGCGTAGGAAAATTAGGATTAAAGGACAGACCGACAGATACAGCAGGAAAGCAGGCAGCAGCTACTGTAGGACAATGTGAATTAATGTTTATGTATGACAAGATGTTTGGCGAATTTGGTCATGCAACAGGTCAGTTCCTTATTACAAAGAGAGACGTTGAGCATGAAGAATGTCATAACAATTTGATAAATGCATTTGAAAAGACATTTGAATATGGAGCAATTCCGATTATTAATGAAAACGATGCAGTAGCAGTAGAAGAAATTGTGTACGGTGATAATGACAGTCTTTCAGCCATTGTTGCTAAATTAGTTAAAGCAGATGCGTTATTAATATTAACAGATATAGATGGATTGTATGATGATAATCCTAATGAAAATGAAGATGCAAGAATTATTCCTGTGGTGGAAGAAATTACAGAAGGATTATTTGAAATAGCAGGAGGAAAAGGCTCTAAGTTTGGAACAGGTGGAATGATTACTAAACTTATTGCAGCACAGATTGCAACAGAAGCCGGCATTGATACAATTATAATTAACGGATTTGATGCAGATAACATTTATAAGGTATTAGAAGGACATCAGGTTGGAACTTTCTTCGTTGCTAAGAACAGAAAGTAAATTATGGAGGGCTAAGATATGTTGGAAGAATTGGGTGTAAAGGCAAAAGAAGCTGAGCGTAAACTTAGCGTTGCCACAACAGAAGAAAAAAATAAAATTCTTACTGCAATTGCTAAAGCTTTGATTGATAATACAGAAAAAATCGTAGAAGCTAATGCAATTGATTTGGAAAATGGAAAGAAAAACGGTTTGTCAGATGGAATTCTTGACAGACTTATGCTTAATGCCGACAGAATAAAAGGAATGGCAAAGGGCGTAGAAGATATAGTAAAACTTCCTGACCCGGTTGGTAAAATTTTAAATACGACAGTAAGACCTAATGGTCTTAAAATAGAAAAGGTTTCAGTTCCTTTAGGAGTAATAGCTGTAATATTTGAGGCAAGACCAAATGTAACAAGTGATGCTGCAGCTCTTTGCCTTAAGTCCGGAAATACAGTAATTCTTCGTGGAGGAAAAGAAGCCATCAATTCAAATAAGATGATTACATCAGCTATGCGTGATGCGGTTAAAAGCGTAGGCATGAATGAAGACGTAATTCAGTTAGTTGAAGATACAAGCAGAGAAAGCGCTACAGCGTTAATGACAATGAACAAATACGTTGATGTGCTAATCCCAAGAGGTGGTGCAGGTCTTATTCAGGCAGTAGTTAGAAATGCAACGGTTCCTGTAATAGAAACCGGAGTTGGTAACTGCCATATTTATGTTGATAAAGATGCAGATTTAGATAAGGCAGTAGATATAGTGTTTAATGCAAAAACTCAGCGACCATCGGTTTGCAATGCAGCAGAAAGTCTTTTGATACATAAAGATGTTGCAAAGGAAGCTCTTACAAGAATTAAACAGAGACTTGATACAAAGGATGTTGTTTTGATAGGCGATAAAGATTCAAGAGCAATTGCTCCTGATATAAAAGAAGCTACAGTTGATGACTGGGGCACAGAATATCTCGATTATAAAATGTCAGTAAAGATTGTAAATAATGTGGATGAGGCAATTGACCATATTTACAAATACAGCACACATCATAGTGAATGTATCGTTACTGAGAATAAAGAAACAGCAGAGAAGTTCTTAAATGAAGTAGATTCAGCGGCTGTTTATGTAAATGCAAGTACAAGATTTACAGATGGTGGAGAATTTGGATTTGGAGCTGAAATTGGAATTTCAACTCAAAAGCTTCATGCAAGAGGACCTATAGGGCTGCCTGAACTGCAGTCATTTAAATATAAAATATATGGAAAAGGTCAAATTAGATAAAGTACAATAGTCAAAGTATAAAGGATTTGTATAAAGTTTATTAATGCCACAATTTAGTAAATCGAAATACAGCGTTGAAGAATTTTACTTCAATTTTACAAAATACGGTGGTTTTACAAAATATTCATAAATTGTTAAATTATTAATTTTATAATAATAGACATGGTGTTTATTATTGAAAATTATTAGATAGCAGGTTTTTGTTATGAACAGATTAAGAAAATCAGATATGATTACAGCATGGCAAAAAATATATAGAATTTAGAAGTTTTTCAGGAGGATGGTTATGGATGATATAAAAGAAACGACTGTTACTGAAGAAAAGAAAGAAATTGTAGAACAATATAAGAAGCTATTATTTATAGTAAATCCTAAGGCAGGTCAGAAGAAGAGAGAAGATATACTGGTAGATGTTATTAATATTTTTAATGACTATGGTTATGAAGTGTTAATAAAATTTACAAGAAGAGAAAAGCATGCTACAGAGATTGTGAAAGCTCTCGGTAGTCAGGCTGATATGATTGCCTGCATGGGTGGAGATGGTACATTAAATGAAGTTATGGCGGGAATGCGTTCAGCCAGACTTAAAAAACCGTTAGGATATATACCGGCGGGTTCAACAAATGATTTTGCAAACAGTCTAAATTTGCCATCAGACCCTGTTGAGGCAGCAAAGCATATGATGACTCATAAAGCAAAATATATAGATATTGGAAAATTTAATGACAGATATTTTGTCTATACGGCATCGGCAGGAATATTTACAAAAGCCTCATATTCAGCACCACAGAATATTAAAAATCTGCTTGGACATTTTGCTTACGTTTTAGAGGGAGTTAAGGATTTAACTCAGGTTAAGCGAATGAAATTAAAGATTGAAAATGAAGATGAAGTAATCGAAGGCGAATACATATTTGTGGCTATTTGTAATGCCACATCAATTGGCGGTGTAATGACAATTGATGAAGGAAAAGTTGATTTTGCAGATGGATTATTTGAGTTATTGCTAATTAAATATCCGAAGGATTTAATCGAACTTGGAATAATTATAAATGAACTTACAAATCAGATATATGATAAACATATCAGATTATTAAAAGTTTCAAAACTTAAAATTTCAGACAGCAGTGATATTGACTGGTCACTGGATGGAGAAAAAGAGGATGGCAGAAAGAACATGAAATTCAGGGTCATCCACAATGCAGTTAAATTAGTATATTAAAGAATATATGAAAGGCGAGATTTGAAGTAGTTAGAAAGTTAGTAAGAAAAGGAGTGTACAATAATGACATTAAACAAAGAAGACATGAAAGCACTTACAGATAAGTATGCAAAAATGTGTGGGGAAAATGATACAGTTGAGCAGAATTTATTTGCAGAATACGGTGTAAAAAGAGGTCTTAGAGATATAAATGGAAAAGGTGTTCTTACAGGAATTACAAATATTTCACGTGTTGAATCTACACAGATAATTGATGGAAAATCAGTTCCATGCCCGGGTAGATTATTTTACAGAGGTTATAATATAAAGGACCTTGTAAATGGATTTATTGCAGAAGACAGATTCGGATTCGAAGAGACAGCATATTTATTGCTTTTTGGTAAATTACCTAAAAAAGATGAAATAGAAGATTTTAGCAAAATGCTTTCAGCACAAAGAAAATTACCTACAAACTTTGTAAGGGATGTAATTATGAAAGCACCAAGTGCTGATATTATGAATTCTTTGACAAAGAGTATACTTACATTAGCATCTTATGATAAGAATGCATCCGATACATCAGTTGAAAATGTAATTCAGCAGAGCGTCAAACTTATTAGTACATTTCCGATGATGGCTGTGTATGGATATCATGCATATAATCACTATCAGTGTGGAAAGAGTATGTACATTCACAGACCGCTTCCGGGACTTTCTACAGCAGAAAATCTTTTAAGAATGCTTAGACCTGATAAGAAATATACACATTTAGAGGCTAAGGTTCTTGATTTAGCTTTAGTTTTACATATGGAACATGGTGGTGGAAATAACTCGACTTTCACAACGAGAGTTGTTACTTCATCAGGTTCAGATACATACGCAACAATTGCAGCAGCTCTTTGTTCTTTGAAGGGACCAAGACATGGTGGTGCAAATGTAAAAGTTGTTGATATGTTCCAGGATATTAAGCATAATTGCAAACATTATGATGACGAACATGAGATTAAAGAGTATTTAAGAAAAATACTAAATAAAGAAGCATTTGACAAAAAAGGTCTTATATATGGAATGGGTCATGCGGTTTATTCGGTATCTGACCCTAGAGCAGAAGTATTTAAAGGATTTGTTGAACAGCTTGCAGAAGAAAAGCATAGACAGAAGGACTTTAAATTATATAGCATGATTGAAAGATTAGCACCTGAAGTAATTGGCGAGGAACGTCATATTTATAAGGGAGTTAGTGCAAATGTCGATTTCTATAGCGGACTTGTATATAGCATGTTGGATATTCCTAAAGAATTATATACACCAATATTTGCAATCGCAAGAATTGTAGGATGGAGTGCACATCGTATCGAAGAAATAATTAATGCTGATAAGATTATGAGACCTGCTTATGTAAGCAACTGTGCTTTTAATGATTATATAGAAGTTGAGGACAGATAGAAGGTAGAGTTATGCAGTTAACACAAAGTGATATTGAAAAAATAAAAGAAGAAATAGAACATAGAAAAATCGTAGTTCGAAAGGAAGCGCTTGAAGATGTTAAGGTTGCGAGGGCACAGGGAGATTTGAGCGAGAATTTTGAATATAAGGCAGCAAAACAATTTAAAAATAAAAATGAAAGCAGAATTCGATATTTAGAGAAACTTCTTAAAACTGCAACTATTATTTCAGATGATTCTAAAGAAGATGAAGTAGGTTTGAATAAAACTGTGGACATTTATTTTGAAGAAGATGATGAAGTGCTTACTTACAAAATAGTAAGTACAATGAGAGGTGATTCCATGAGTGGACGAATCAGTAATGAATCGCCTATCGGAAGAGCACTTATGGGACATAAAGTTGGAGACAGAGTGGAAGTGAAAGTTAATGACAATGTAAGTTATTTTGTTGTAATTAAGAAAATCGAAAATACCGGAGAAGAAGAAAAAGATAATATACGAAGCTTTTAATATGAAACTGTTACATTAAGACGTTGGAATATATATTTAGTTAAGTAAAATCATTTGAGTGTTAATGATATGACAAAACTACGATATTTTTATTTATTTCAAGGTCTTGGTGCGGCAGTTTTTTTTAATGATTGATAAATTTTGTGAAAGGGCAGGAGAATATGAGAAATAGCAAACAGAAGTTAAAACTGTTATATCTTATACAGATTTTTGATGAATATACGGATGAAGAACATGGAATAACTATGAGTGAGATAATAAAGAAGCTGGATGATAATGGCATCAAAGCTGAACGAAAATCAATATACGACGATATAGAACAACTTGGAACTGTAGGATATGAAATAGTAACTGAAAAATTAAATAGGGAAACAGTATATAAAACAGTAACAAGAAAATTTGATGTTTCTGAATTAAAAATGTTAGTAGATGTAGTGCAGGCGTCAAAATTCATATCAAAAAAAGATAGTGAAGAGCTTATTAAGAAATTAGAAGGATTTACAAGTAAATATGAAGCTAAGAAACTGCAACGTCAGGTTTATGTGGCAAATCGTGTGAAAGCTATTTCAAAAAGTGGTTACTACAATATAGACGCCATTCATGATGCAATATATGAAAATAAACAGATTGCATTTGATTATTATATGTGGAACACAAAAAAAGAACTTGTTATAAGAAATGACGGAAATAAAACGGATATAAGTCCGTGGGCTTTGTCTTGGGATGATGAAAATTACTATATGGTAGCATTTGATTCAGCAAAACAGAGTATAAGACATTATCGTGTGGACAAAATGAAGGATATTAAAATTTTAAATAAAGAAAGAGACGGCAAAAAAGAATTTGAAAAATTTGATGCTGCAAAATATACAAAGCAGACATTTGGAATGTTTACCGGAAATATTAAGAATGTACAGATGGAATTTGATAACAGTTTAGTAGGAGTAGTGGTAGACAGATTTGGTACAGATGTAATGATAATTCCAAAGAAAGATGATAAATTTACAATTAATGTGGATGTGTCTGTAAGTTCAATGTTTTACAGCTGGGTAGCGGGATTTGAAGATAAGGTTAAGATACTTGGACCGCAGGAAGTTGTAGATGGTATGAAAAATATGATAGAAAAACTTAGTAATCAGTATAAATACTGATGGATAGTAATAAGAAATGACTGAAAAATATTGGGAGGATTAAATGGAAGGAGCATTTGAAGTAATAAAAGATTTACTTGGTGGATTATCATGGGACAGAGAATCGGTTTATGCAAGATTGAGTCAATGTATTGATAGTGCTATAAGGAGTAGTCTGGTAATTGTGTTGTATAAAGAAGGGAAAGAAGAACTTATATTTGCAAATGATATGTTCTACGAAAATATAGGTGAGGACAGGGATGGATATGAATATAAAGAAGCTGATATTAAAAAGAGAATAAAGCCTGAAAATAAGGTGGTTAAATATGAAAAATGTGTTGAAAAATCGATGCTTACAGGTGAGACTCAGGAAATCATATATCAGTTTGAAAGGTATGATGGAAAGGTGATATGGGTAAGAAAAAGATTTGCAGCTATTTGCAATGAAGGAGAATATATAATCGTATCTGTAGCCACAAATATTACTAAAAGTATAGAGATAAGCCGGCAGATTGAGATTGAAAAAGATAGATTTCAGAAAGTAATTGAGCAGACGGATTTAGCAATAATAGAATGGGATTATTATAATAATACATTTTATTCGACAGAGTCATATAAGAAATATAAAATGAGTGAGGGAAATCAGGACCGTATTTTTAAGAAAAAATCGATTATTGGCTACACTCATCCGGATGATGTAGAAAAAATGAAAAAATTTGTATCAAATTGTATTTTGACACCAGGTAAAATGGAATGCATTGTAAGACTTAAACTTATTGATGGTACTTATAGCTGGAGCAAAATAACGGTTGTTTCAGAGTATGACATAGATGGAAATAAAATGAAGACATTAGCAATTATAGCTGATGTAAATGAGGATATGGAACGCCGGAAAAAAGTAAGAATCGCAGTAGATATAGTAAATACTTTGGCGGCAAATGAGTATGAGGAAATATTTACAATTAATGCATTTACAGGTGAACCTGTAGTTTATAAAGAAGGCATATCAAAAGTTATAGAGGAACAAAATAAAGTAGGATTTAAATTGGGTGTTGAAAACTATATGAAAACTTATTGTATGGATGAAAATCCTGAACAAACAGCTAAAGAATTGAATCTTGATTATGTAAAAGAACAACTTGAAAATAATAATACATATCAGAAAATTTATTCAATAATGGATGAAAATAATAATATAAAAATGAAAAGGGCGTTTTACACATATTTAAATAAACACAAAGATACTATTGTGTGCACAATAATGGAAGTAGGAAAATAATATGAGTGTAAATAGAGAATTGAATAGTATGGAGAAAAGACGTGATACTATTTTGGATGATGACAATGAAAATGCTATAAAATTAAATGATGAAGATCGAAATACAATCACAAAGAATAAATCTAAAGATAAATTACTCAAGAAAACATGGGTGGTATGTCTTCTTGCAATGGTGTGCTGTTTCCTTTGGGGCAGTGCATTTCCATGTATAAAAACAGGCTACAGAATGCTTGATATTAAATCAGGAGAATATGCCTCACAAATATTATTTGCGGGTATAAGATTTGCATTAGCCGGTATTTTAGTAATTGTAACTAACAGCATAATACGAAGAAAAGTAATTCTTCCAAAGAAACCGGGATACATTTTTACGCTCAGTATATTCCAGACATCAGGACAGTACCTGTTCTTTTATATAGGAATGGCGCATACGACAGGAGTACGTAGTTCTATTATTACAGGTTCAGGTGTATTTTTAGCAATTGTGGTAGCGGCTTTTATTTTCCATCAGGAAAAATTGAATGCAACTAAGATAATAGGTACGTTGATTGGATTTGCAGGAGTTTTAATTGTAAATATAACAGGAATAAATGGTGGCGGACAATGGTCATTTATGGGAGAAGGATTTATATTTCTTGCAGCGATTTCGTCCGCATTTTCATCTTCATTTATTAAGAAATTTTCAAATGACGCTGATGTTGTAATGCTTAGTGGATATCAGTTTTTTTCAGGTGGAGTAATTTTGGCTGTGATTGGCAAACTGCTTGGAGGAAATGTAGTTATTTCAACTCCTAATGCTGTTATAATGATTATTTACATGGCATTTATTTCGGCGACAGCATATACAATATGGAGTATATTATTAAAATTTAATACGGTATCAAAAGTTTCTGTATACAAATTTATGAATCCTGTTTTTGGAGTTATTCTTTCAGCTTTATTTTTACCGGGAGAAAGCAGCCAGATAGGTGGACAGGTTATTGTAGCACTGATGTTTGTATGTGTAGGAATTGTGATTGTAAATAACGTTCAAACACACCAATAAATTTGCAAAAAAAGTAACGAAATTATGCAGATTAACAAGTTTTACATTGTTATAGTCAATTGTTTTTAGTATAATAGAGTTTATCAGTTTAAAGTGTTAGCGTAAATACTGCTAAAATTTATTACATAAGGAGATAACATAATGAGCGTAAAGGAAATGATTTTAGACTCAAAGCATGAGTGTATGAGCCGGGACGAGATGGCAGCACTTCAGGGAGAGAGACTTGTTGATTTAGTAAACAGAGTTTATAACAATGTACCATTCTACACAAAGAAGATGAAAGAATTAGGTGTAGAACCCGGTGATATTAAAGGAATTGAAGATATTGTTAAACTTCCATTTACCACAAAGGAAGATTTGAGAAATAATTATCCATTCGGACTTAGAGCAGTACCGCAGTCAGAAATTGTACGTGTACAGGGAACTTCAGGAACAACAGGTAAGCTTACTATAGTGCCATATACACAGAAGGACATTGATGTATGGGCAGAATGTGTAGGAAGATGTATGACAATGGCAGGACTTACAAAGGAAGATGTAATTCATGTATGCTATGGTTATGGTTTGTTTACAGGTGGACTTGGAATGGATTTTGGTGCAAGAAGAATTGGCGCTATGACGGTTCCTATGTCTGCAGGAAATACACAGAGACAGATTATGTGTATGGAAGATTTTGGCGCAACAGCTCTTACATGTACACCATCATATGCTTTGCATCTTGCAGAAACAATTACAGAGATGGGCAAGGTTGATGATATGAAATTAAAAGTCGGAATTCATGGAGCAGAGCCTTGGACAGAAGAAATGAGAAAGAAAATTGAAGACATTTTACATATTGAATGTTTTGATATTTACGGATTATGTGAAATTACAGGACCGGGTGTTGCAATGGATTGTAAACAACACAATGGATTACATATTAACCATGACTTCTTCTATCCGGAAGTACTTGATCCTGTTACAAATGAATCGGTAGGAGACAATAATTTAGGTGAACTTGTATTTACTACTTTAGTAAAGGAAGGTATGCCGTTACTTAGATATAGAACTAAAGATTTAACAAGCATTGACCATTCTACATGTGAATGTGGAAGAACAACACCTAGAATTTCTAAATTCAAAGGACGTACAGATGACATGAAGGTTATTCGTGGTGTAAATGTATTCCCAACACAGGTTGAAACAGCACTTTTATCAATGGGCGGAGATATTTCTAACCATTATATGATGATTGTAGACCGTGAAAATAATACAGATAAACTAACAGTAATGGTTGAAGTAAATGAGAATCTCTTCTCAGATGAAATTAGCAAGTTAAATGATTTGAAGAAGAAGGTTGGAGCTAAATTAAAACAGGCTTTAGGTATATCTGCTGAAATTAAATTAGTAGAACCTAAGACAATTCAGAGAAGTGAAGGTAAAGCAGTAAGAGTAATTGATAATCGTAATTTGTAATAGCAGGAGATAACGGATATTTATAATAATAAATAATAAGTTTTTATTATAAATAATCGTAATCTTAATCGAAATCGTAATTTATAGGAGGTAATTTTATGGCATTAAAACAGTTGACAGTGTTCCTTGAAAATAAAGAAGGACATTTAAATGATGTATTAAAGACTTTGGCAGACAATGATGTTAACATTATTGTAGCAGCCTTAGCGGAATCAGCTGATTTCGGAATATTAAGAATGATTGTTCCAGAACCTGAAAAGGCTAGAGAAATTTTAAAGAATGCAGATTTTTCTGCAAAATTAACAGAGGTACTTTGTGTAAGCGTTCCTCATAAAGCAGGTTCACTTGCAAAGACTTTAAAGGTTCTTGCAGATGCTAATGTAAATGTAGAATATATGTATGCATTTTCAAGTGGAATCAACGCAGCAGCAGTTATTAAGACAAAAAATGTAAATGTAGCTACAAAGGTTCTTGAATCTGAAGAATTTGAATTCTGGGATGAAGAAAAAATCAAAGATATTAGTGAACAGTAGGATAGTTTAACAATTTAAAAAGCATTGTTAAATTGTTAAATGGAAAGCAATAATGTGCATAAAAGTATAAAGAAACTAAAAAAGTTTTAATAATTGAGAGAACGATAGTACATAAAAAGAAACTAAAAAAGTTTTATTAATTCAAAGAACGATAGTACATAAAAGAAACTAAAAAGTTTTATTAATTCAAAGAACGATAGTACATAAAAGAAACTAAAAAGTTTTATTAATTCAAAGAATTAAAGTATGTATAAAAGAGACTTAAAAAAATACGGATGACTTGCAAAAGACAAATTTGCCGGATATTTTAAGTCTCTTTTTAATGCTCTTAATGATTTTTTATTCTGTATTTTGTTATTAAAAGTGTTTATATAAGTAATATTTGCAATAGTGTTTGAGTGGAGTTTTAACTCCGAAGTTAGTTTAGATTGTTCCGTAAATTTTTCAAATAAAAGTGTACCATATAAGTAAGGACACATCTGCCATGGCACAAAACTAATTCAATGAAAATAATTATATTTTTTACGGAATATATCGAAAAAATAATATATATCCGTAAATTGGTTTACATAATGAAAAAGTAACTTATTTATATTATGGTTTTCCACCCCAATAAAAAATATTAAATTTCCATATTATAGTTTCTTTATATAAATATTAAATTCCTAAAATTTAGTTTCCATAATAAAAAATAATAATCATATATTAATTGCTCTATATAATGAAAAAATAGTGATTATACATAATTTGATTAGCATAACAAAAAAAGAAATTTTTGCCTTGAAATAAACGAAAAGTTAGCTTTCACTATATATAGTGCAAAATAAAATTTAACATTATATAGAATTGTAAAATAAATGATTGTATAATTTTCTTATGATATTTGATTCTGTATAACAATACAGTTAGTAACAACGGAGATGTCATATTTTGAAAAAGATATGTTAAGTAGTACAAAATGTACAGAAGGGTGAGGTGTAAATATGAATATTTGGCATGATATTAATCCGGAAAGAATTCAGCCATCAGATTTTATTGCAACTATTGAAATTAGCAAAGGAAGCAAGAAAAAATATGAATTAGATAAGGAAACAGGTTTGATTATACTAGACCGTATCCTGTATTCATCAGTTCATTATCCTGCTAATTATGGATTTATTCCACGAACGCTTGGAGATGATAAAGATCCGCTTGATGTGTTGGTATTATGTTCAGAAGAAATAGAACCAATGTCACTTGTAAGATGTTATCCGATAGGTGTTATGTATATGACTGATAATGGGGATAATGACGAAAAGATAATTGCAATTCCATATGGCGACCCAACATATAACGGATATGTGGATATACAACAATTACCAGAACATATATTTGCGGAAATAAAGCACTTCTTTAATGTATATAAAGATTTAGAGGGAAAACAGACTGCTGTTAAGGAGTTTGGCGGACCTGTTGAGGCTGCTAAAATAATATATCAATGTTTGGATAATTATAATGAAAAATATGGGAAAAAAGATGAATAGTCTGCTATGAAACAGATTCAACTTGCTTTGAAAATAATTAAATTGATTTGAAAAATAGAGATTCATTTTGTTTTACAAATAACATATTTTAAAGGTGGTAAGATTATGATTAATGAAAGAATTTCAGCCCTTAGAAATTTAATGGAACAAAATAAAATTAATGCTTATGTAATTCCGACAAGTGATGAGCATGGTTCAGAATACTTGAGTGACCATTTTAAAACGAGAGAATATATGTCAGGATTTACAGGCTCAGCAGGAACATTGGTAGTTACAATGTATGAGGCGCTATTATGGACTGATGGAAGATACTTTATTCAGGCAGCAGAACAACTTCAAGATAGTGAAATTAAACTTATGAAAGCCGGAGAAGAAGGGGTGCCTTCTGTAGAAGAATATTTAAAGAAGAACCTTATTGAGGGCAGTGTAATAGGATTTGACGGACAGACAACTAATGCAAGACAGGCAGAAAAATTAGCTGAAATTTCAGAAATGAAAATAAAGAGTGACGTGGATTTGGTTGGAGAAATATGGAGTGACAGACCTGCTATAGAATTTAAACCTATATGGAGATTAATGGATAGATATGCAGGAGTTTCTTATCCTGAAAAAGTAGCTAATATAAGAAAAAGAATGGAAGAGGAAAAAGCGGACACATTACTTTTGACATCGTTAGATGAAATTGCATGGGTTACAAATATCAGAGGTGATGATATTGAGTATAATCCGGTATGCTTTTCGTATATGGTAATTACAAAATATGATAGTCTGTTATTTGCAAATACAAAATCATTTGATGAAAAAACAATATACCGTCTTTCGGAAGAAGGGGTTAAAATTAAAGAATATGATGAAATATATGATTATGTAAAAGTTATTCCTGAATATACAACATTATGGTTAGATAAAACAACAACAAATTATAGTATTTTACGTTCCATAAAACCGGAAGTAAAGATTATAGATAAATTTTCACCTGCATTGCATTTGAAAGCAATCAAAAATAATGTGGAAATTGAAAATATGATTAATGCTCATATAATGGATGGCGTTGCAGTGACCAGATTTATTTATTGGTTAAAACATAATGTAAGCAAAGAAAAAATGACAGAAATATCTATTGCAAATAAATTAGAAGAATTTAGAAAATCATGGAAAACATATTTGGCACCAAGTTTTGAAACTATAGTAGGATATGCAGACCATGGCGCAATAGTTCATTACAGCGCAACTAAAGAAACAGATTATGAAGTTAAAGCAGATAATTTTGTTTTAATTGATTCAGGCGGACATTATGTAGAAGGAACTACAGATATAACAAGAACAATAGCCCTCGGAAATATATCTACAGAGCAGAAGAAGATGTATACAGCTGTTCTTAGAGGAAATTTGAAGCTTGCAAATGCAAAATTCTTATCAGGATGTACAGGAGTATCACTTGATTATGTTGCAAGACAACCACTGTGGGAAATCGGATATGATTATAGACACGGTACAGGTCACGGTGTCGGTTATCTTCTTAATGTTCATGAGCAACCGAATGCATTTAGATATATGTTAAGAGAAAATGTTGAAGAAAATGCAGAATTTAAACCGGGAATGATTACTTCAGATGAACCTGGCGTTTATTTGGAAGGACAATATGGAATAAGGCTCGAAAATCTTTTGCTTTGTGTTGAAAAACAGGTGACTGAATACGGACAGTTTTTGGGATTTGATACACTTACATTAGTTCCATTTGATGTAGACGCTATAGATGTAAATATAATGTCTGACTATGAAATACGCCTTTTAAGACAGTATCATAAACTTGTTTATAAAAAGATTTCTCCATATCTTAATATTGAGGAACAGGAATGGTTATACGAAGTATGTATGGAAATTTAAATATATTTTTGTATAATAATGACTAAATTATGTGCGTGGCAGCATTTTTACTTGATACGTTTATTGCAGGTCCGTTAGCTAAAAAATAGCATTCAAACTTGTAAATCCTAAGGAAGATAAACCAATATTTATTATTTTAGCAATATCAGTGCTTTCTGTTTGGCTTATGTGTCCGATGATGAGCTTTGTTGCTATAGTTTTAATAAAACGCGCTTTCGGAACACAGATTATATCAGTATGGATTCAGACAACTGTAATTAATTTCCCAATAGCATTTTTCTGGCAGTTATTTGTAGCGGGGCCACTTGTAAGAACAATATTTGGAAAAATGTATAAATAGAAAGTTGTAGCAAGAAATAATAACTAATAATGATGACTGTGACAAAAAAGATAGTGAAATAGAAAAACAAAGGCATGTGAATAAGCAGACGTGATTGAACAAATTATCATATAATGAAAGAAAAGGCACAGAAGGGAAAATTCTTACTGTGTCTTTTGTGTTGTATGGCAATACATATAAAGACGGAATTACTTGTAAACATACAAGTAGACAAGTGTTAACAAGGTGGTTTTCATTGAATGCAGAGATTTGTTAGTGTATAATAAATTCTAGGAAACTGCGGAAAATTATAAATGGAAAAAGATAGACGAGGTAAATCGAAGGATGAAATTATATCATGGAAGTAATGTAGTTGTACAGAATCCTAAAATTTTAGAAAAAAAACGAGCATTAGATTTTGGAGCAGGATTTTATCTTACATCAAGTAAAGTGCAGGCTATTAGTTGGGCAAAATCTGTCGCTAGGAGAAGAAGAATAGGAAATGCTATTATTAATGAATATAATTTTGATGAAAAGATAATAAATGACTTGAAAATTCTAAAATTTGACAGTGCGGATGGAGAATGGTTAGATTTTGTAGTAGCTAACAGAAAAGAATTACCTATTGAAAATAAATATGATTTGGTAATAGGTCCGGTTGCAAATGATTCTACATTAGATGTTATTAATGATTATATGTCAGGACGATTTTCAAAGAAAATAGCAGTAGAATTATTATTGCCACAGAATTTGACGGATCAATATGCATTTTTAACAGAAAAGTCGCTGCTGTCATTGATGTTTGAAAGGAGTGGACAGATATGAAATTAAGTGCAGATAGAATTATATTTTTTGACAAATACGTAGGCAAACTTATTGTAGAAAAATACGGATTGGCTGATAAAGAAGCTATACGGTTGTTTATTAGTTCAGAAACATACCAAATGCTTCTAGATACTGAAACAGAATTGTATAAAATGAGTCCTTATGTTTTATTTGATATGTGGGAAAATGAAAAAGTTACTGGAGAACCAAGAAACTCACAATATATAAGAGGTGAATAACATTGAGTAAAGAATCGGATTTTTTTGTATATTTATTAGAGCATTATGCAAACTATAAGAACACAACGGCAGAGAAAATATTAAAGATTTTAGATGAAAAAGAATTGACAGATTATGTATATGATATGTATGAGATATATCATTCGGAATCATTAGATAATGCATTTAATGATATTGATAGTCTGATAGAAAAAGGAAAAACGGCATGGTAATAAGCAGACGTGATTGAACAAATTATCATATAATGAAAGAAAAGTCTCAACGAAGCTTTAATGTATCGGGCAAATATTCAACATAATAAATTCACTTTTTGCATACATTATAAAAAAAGATGATGTAAAAGGCGAGAAGTGAAAGAATATATTGAAGAAAGAACGATTGAAATAGCAAATTATATTATTGAATGCAATGCTACTGTAAGACAGGCAGCAAAGACATTTGGTGTAAGTAAAAGCACGGTACATAAAGACTGTACAGAACGGTTAGGCAGGTTAAATCCAGGATTGGCAAAGCAGGTTAGGAAAGTTCTTGATGTAAATAAGTCGGAACGTCATATTAGAGGTGGACTTGCAACAAAAGAAAAATACGCACATAATCATGCATGAAGAAATAAAAGCCATTTAGTTATGGCTTTTATTTGATTATGACAATAAAAAACCACATCTTACGATGTGGTGTTAATTTCGGGGGACCTGGCGGGAATTTCACCCACCAGGTTGAGTATGAAAAACTTAAAAATACGTCATTATAGGGTATGACGTATACAAACTATGCTGCACTACCTAAGTAGTACTCTATTATGTTACGGTACATATATGAACGAAATATGAACGCGATGTAAATAAATTTTTAAATGCAAAAAAAATAAAACATACTTTAATTTTTGTATAAAATTGTATATAATATTTGTGCGGGAAATCGTGATTAATACGGGATTGAAAGATGTATAACGCGTTTATTTTTTACAACAACTTTTAATCTGTCATAAATATCCAATTTTAAAAGGAGAAAGATATGTTTGATACAGACATTGGAATAGATTTAGGTACAGCAAGTATCTTAGTATATATAAAAGGAAAAGGTGTGGTTTTAAAAGAACCATCAGTTGTTGCTATAGATAGAGATACGGATACTATAAGAGCAATTGGAGAAGAAGCAAGATTAATGATAGGAAGAACACCTGGAAATATTGTTGCGGTAAGACCTCTTAGACAGGGAGTGATTTCTAATTATTCAGTTACTGAACAGATGATAAAGTATTTTATTCAGAAAGCTGTAGGAAAACGTTCTTATAAGAAACCAAGAATTAGCATTTGCGTTCCTAGTGGAGCAACAGAAGTTGAAACTAAAGCTGTAGAGGATGCATCATTCCAGGCAGGGGCAAGAGAAGTATTTATAGTGGAAGAACCGTTAGCAGCTGCTATTGGTGCAGGAATAGATATTTCAAAACCATGTGGAAATATGGTGGTTGACATAGGTGGTGGAACAACAGATATAGCAGTTATTTCTTTAGGTGCTACTGTTGAAAGTACTTCTGTAAAGGTTGCGGGAGATGATTTTGATGATGCGATAGTCAGATATATGAGAAAAAAACACAATCTTTTAGTAGGAGAAAGAACTGCTGAAGAAATTAAAATCGGAATAGGTACATGTTTTAAGAAAACAGAAGTTAAGAAGATGGAAGTAAGAGGTAGAAACCTTGTTACAGGTCTTCCTAAGATTATAGAAGTTACATCAGAAGAAGTTGAAGAAGCTTTAAGAGAAGCGACAACACAGATTGTTGAAGCTATTCATGGAGTGCTTGAAAATACACCTCCTGAACTCTCAGCAGATATTGCGGTAAGAGGAATTGTTCTTACAGGTGGTGGTTGTCTGTTAGACGGATTAGAAGAATTGATTGAATCTAAGACGGGAATCAATACAATGACAGCTGAAGATCCGATGACTGCGGTCGCTATTGGTACAGGAAGATACTTAGAAGTTATGGATGAAATGAACCAGGAAAAATAATAGATAATAAGGCTGTCTGGAAAAGGCAGCCTTTTAAATTAAAAGGAAAAGATATGTCGATGAAAACTATTACCGGATATGTAGAAATAATTACATTTAGAAATGAAGAAAATGGCTATACTGTTTTAACTATGTCTGTGGGAAAAAAAGATGTAAAAGTAACCGGAGTATTTGGATATATTGGTGAAGGGGAATATATCGAAGTAAAAGGCGAGGAAGTATTTCATCCTGTTTTTGGTGAACAGATAAAAATGAAATCGTATAAAACAATTCCGGCAAATGACGAATATTCAATTAGAAAATATTTAGGGTCAGGAGCAATTAAGGGGTTAGGTCTTGCTCTTGCGGACAGAATCGTAGACAAGTTTAAAGAAGATACATTTAGAATAGTTGATGAAGAGCCTGAAAGATTAGAAGAAGTCAGAGGAATAAGTTATAAGAAAGCCATGGATATTGCAAGCCAGATTCAGGCAAAAAAAGATATAAGAGACGCAATGATATTTTTACAAAAATACGGTATTTCGTCGGCGATGAGTCTTAAAATTTATAATTATTATGGCGAAGAAATTTATCAGATTATAAAGAAAAATCCATACCGCATTGCTGATGAAATACGAGGAATAGGATTTACAACAGCTGATGAAATAGCTAAGAGGGCAGGAGTGGAAGTTAATGCTTCTATTCGAGTTAAAAGTGGAATGGTATATGCACTTTCTAAAGCATCAGAGTCAGGGCATACATATTTGCCAAAAGAAAATCTAATTCAGGCAACCATTAGTTTGCTTGGATTAAGAGATCAATATCAGAATGCTGATGGTACATATAATATGGATTTGTTAGATAACTATTTTATTGACCTTGTAATGGAAAAGAAACTTATTGTTAAAGAAATCAATGAAGTACAGGCTGTATTTTTGTCTACATATTATTACACGGAAATGAATGTGGCAGGAATGCTTCTTGATTTGGATTTATCAATGCCGGCGGATGAATTTGTGGAAAGTGTAAAATTAGATACCATCCAGAGAAAAAATAATATTGTACTTGATGATTTGCAAAAAGAAGCGGTTATGGCTACGCAAAGCAATGGAGTGGTAATTTTAACAGGTGGACCGGGAACGGGAAAAACAACTACAATTAATGCGATTATACAAATGTTTGAAAGTGATAATTTGGAAATCCGCCTTGCGGCGCCTACAGGAAGAGCAGCAAAACGAATGACTGAAACTACAGGTTGCCAGGCGCAGACAATACACAGGCTGCTTGAAATAAACGGAAGTACCGGAACAGATGATTCATTGGATATGGACGCTAAGTTTGAAAGAAATGAAACAAATCCAATAGAAGCAGATGTAATTATAATAGATGAAATGTCGATGGTTGATATTTTCCTTATGCATTCTTTGCTTAAGGCTGTAGCTCATGGAACAAGACTTGTTCTTGTAGGGGATATTAACCAGCTTGCAAGTGTCGGACCGGGAAATGTATTAAAAGATATCATTGATTCCGGAAAATTTAAAGTGGTAACGCTTAATAAGATTTTTAGACAGGCGGGTGAAAGCGGAATAGTAACAAATGCCCATAAAATAAATGAAGGAAAAGCAGTTGAACTAGACAATAGCACGAAAGATTTCCTTTATATAAGAAGAAATACACCTCAGGAGGCTTTGAACGCAACAATAGGTCTTATAATGACAAAACTTCCTGACTATGTAAAATCAACACCACAGGAAATACAGGTTCTTACACCTATGAAGAGTGGAATTCTTGGTGTTGAGAATATGAATGTTGAATTGCAAAAATATATTAATAAGCCGGACAAATATAAAAAAGAACATGAATTTGGCAAATATATATTTAGAGAAGGCGACAAGGTAATGCAGATAAAAAACAATTATCAAATTGAATGGGAAGTTAGATTGCCTAATGGAGCCTGTATCGATTCAGGAAAAGGTGTATTTAATGGAGATTTGGGAATTATAAAAAATATGAATAACGATTCACAGATTTTAGAAGTTGAATTTGATGAAAATAAAATGGTGACATATACATTTAGGGAAGCGGAAGAATTAGAACTTGCATATGCAATAACTATTCATAAATCTCAGGGTAGTGAATATCCGGCAGTTATCATGCCTCTTGTTACAGGGTATCAGCAACTTATGACGAGAAATCTATTGTACACCGGAATAACAAGAGCGAAAAGTTGTGTATGTATTGTTGGAAGAGAAGATACATTTCAAGGTATGATTAAAAATGAAGACCAGCATAAAAGGTATTCAGGATTACAATGGCAGTTGCAGACATTTGAAACATATAAAGAACCTGTAGAGAATGACAAATAGAACGGCATAAGTGCTGTGTCGATTTTTGGTGATTATACATTCGGCAATTGTAGAAAATGACAAATAGAACAGTATGAGTTAATGGAATAATGTTGTAAATATGCAAATAATAAACAAAATAGAAATATTAAGAAAGGAAAATAAATATAAATTTTAATTAATATTATAATGCTTTGCTAGAGTTTATTTTATAAAACCTGGTTTATTATTGGAAATTTATTGAGTTAAATACATAAATACATAATATAAGATTATTTGAATTAATTAAAAAAAGATTTACGTAGGAAATGAAGGAGAAGATTTTAAATGTATTTTTCCCTAGAACCTGTCCGGTATGTGGGGAAGTGGTCAAAGGACAGGACAAATTTGTATGTGACAAATGCAAGGGTAAAGTGTTTTACATGAAAGAGCCTAAATGTGCAAAATGTGGAAAAAGTCTTAAAGAAGACGGCACATTGTGCAAAGACTGCAGAGAGCATAAGCATGCATATGAAAAAGGCGTGTGTCTTTTTCAATATGCAGGTGGAATAAAAGAATCCATGTATAGATTTAAATATAAAAATGCCAGAGAATATGGAGCGTATTATGGATGGGAGACTGCAAAGCGTTATGGAAAATTATTTGAACAATGGGGAATTGACTGCATAATGGCAGTGCCGGTTTCTAAAAAGAAGGAAATAAAGAGAGGATATAATCAGGCGTATGTATATGCCAAAGAAATTTCCCGATATACGAAAATACCTATTGATAAAAAATGCCTTGTGCGAGTTGAGGATACAAAGCCGCAAAAGGAATTTGTAGGAATTGCAAGAAAGAAGAACGTTGAAAATGCATTTGCTATATATGAGGAAAAGGCAAAAGAATATAATAAGGTATTATTGGTGGATGATATTTATACGACAGGTAGTACTATAGATGCGTGTACACGGGTCCTTAAGGCGGCAGGCGTTAAAGAAGTATATTTTGTATGCATAAGTGCCGGAGTGTTGTAACCTTAAAAAACAGCCACCTTAAAAATAGCCTTAAAAAATATCTTGACGCTATATACAGATTATGTTATATTAATCAAGCGAGGACTAGGTCTTTTTTTTTTGCAGAAAAAATGACTTAAAACAAGATACAAAAAATGATTATAAATAAAGTGGAGGTTAAGCCATGAGAACAAGAATTACATTAGAATGTACAGAATGCAAACAGCGTAATTACAATACTACAAAGGATAAGAAGAGTCATCCGGACAGAGTAGAAACAAAGAAGTACTGCAAGTTCTGTCAGAGACACACAATGCATAAAGAAACAAAATAGTCAGTTTTATATAATGGAGGGATTAAGATGGGAGAAGCATCTAACAAGTCAAAGGGCTCTGTAAAAAAATGGTTTGCAGGCTTGAAGGCTGAATTCAAAAGAATAATCTGGCCAACAAAAGCATCCGTTATAAGACAGACTGTTGTTGTAACAGTGATCACAGTTATTTTAGGTGTTCTTATTAGCTTAATTGATCAGCTCATTCAGTTTGGGTTGGATCATATTATAGGATAAGAATAAAATAATGAAGAGGTGATTATATGTCAGAAGCAAATTGGTACGTAGTTCATACTTATTCAGGTTATGAAAACAAAGTAAAGACTAATATTGAACAGACAATTGAGAATAGAAAATTGCAGGATCAGATATTAGAAGTATCAGTTCCGATTCAGGAAGCAGTTGAAATTAAGAATGGTGTAAAAAAAGTTACACAGAAGAAGATGTTTCCGGGATATGTACTCATTAATATGGTTATGAATGATGATACATGGTACGTTGTTCGTAATACGAGAGGAGTTACAGGATTTGTAGGACCGGGATCAAAACCTGTTCCACTTACTGATGCAGAAATGCTCTCACTTGGAATTAACAAGGGTCCGGTTACTCTTGAATTCTCAGAGGGAGATACAGTTGCAGTAATCAAGGGCGTATGGGAAGGCACAGCAGGTGTCATTAAGCGCATTGATGAAAACAGACAGACAGTCACAATTAATGTGGACATGTTTGGTAGAGAAACTCCGGTAGAATTAGATTTTACTGAAGTTAAAAAGATGGATTAGAACCATTTGGTTTTAATAGATTGCTTTACATATTTGTAGAGCAGTGGGAGGGATTCCCGATAATACCACAAATTTTAGGAGGTGCCGAAAGATGGCAAAGAAAGTAGAAGGATACATTAAATTGCAAATCGAAGCTGGCAAAGCAACACCAGCACCACCAGTTGGACCAGCACTTGGTCAGCATGGTGTAAACATCGTTCAATTCACAAAGGAATTCAACGCAAGAACTGCAGATCAGCCGGGAATGATTATTCCAGTTGTAATCACAGTATACCAGGATAAGAGTTTTAGTTTTGTAACAAAGACTCCACCTGCAGCAGTTTTATTAAAGAAAGCATGTAACATCCAGAGCGGAGCTGGTAACTCACTTAAAGAAACAGTTGCTACTATTTCTAAAGCAGATATCCAGAAAATCGCTGAAACAAAGATGCCGGATTTAAATGCAGCTAGCATTGAAGCAGCAATGAGCATGATTGCCGGAACAGCTAGAAGTATGGGAATCAAAGTTGAAGACTAATTTTCGTAGATAAATAATATCGCGAACAACAAAAAGTTATTAAACGACTTATGTTGTAATTTAAAATGAATTGAGAAATGTGGGAGGTTTATCCGTTATTACCACAAGGAGGTTTAAATGAAAAGAGGAAAGAAGTATTTAGACGCAGCTAAGTCAATTGACAGAGCAGCTCAATATGACACAGAAGAAGCAATTGCATTAGTTAAGAAATCAGCTACTGCAAAATTTGATGAAACAATAGAATGTCACATCAGAACAGGATGTGATGGACGTCACGCTGACCAGCAGGTTCGTGGTGCTGTTGTATTACCACACGGAACAGGTAAGACTGTTAAGGTTTTAGTTTTCGCTAAGGGAGACAAGGTAGACGAAGCATTAGCAGCTGGTGCAGATTTCGTAGGCGGAGATGAATTAATTCCAAAGATTCAGAATGAAGGATGGTTCGACTTTGACGTAGTTGTTGCTACTCCTGACATGATGGGTGTTGTTGGTCGTTTAGGACGTGTACTCGGACCTAAGGGATTAATGCCAAACCCTAAGGCTGGAACAGTAACTATGGACGTAACAAAGGCTGTTAACGACATCAAGGCTGGTAAAATTGAATACAGACTTGACAAGACAAACATCATCCACGTTCCAGTTGGAAAAGCTTCATTTACAGAAGAACAGTTAACAGATAACTTCAACGCATTAGTTGATGCTTTAAACAAAGCTAAACCAAGCGCATTAAAGGGACAGTACTTCAAGAGCGTAACTCTTACATCTACAATGGGTCCTGGAGTTAAGTTAAACGTTGCTAAGTTAAGCAATTAATTAACAAATATAGATTAATACAATCTGATTGTTATTAATTAATAAAATTATTGACAATTCAATAATTGTGTGCTAGTATGCACAAAGTGGTTAATACCAATTGCCGAAGACAGTAGGTGACATTAGTCGTAAATCATAAGATGCCTACCGAGGGATAAGAATTTTTAATGACTTATACACCTCTCTGTCTAGGCAGAGAGGTTTTTATATTGAAAATCTATTCGGCTTAATGTTTGGTTGAACCTAATTTTAATAAGGAGGCAAAACATTCATGGCAAAAGTAGAAGTAAAGAAACCTATAGTAGACGAAATTGCTGAATTACTTAACGGTGCTGCAACAGCAGTTGTAGTTGATTACCGTGGTCTTACTGTTGAACAGGACACAAAGCTTCGTAAACAGTTAAGAGAAGCTGGTGTTGTATACAAAGTATACAAGAACACAATGATTAATTTCGCTATTAAGGGAACAGAATTCGAAGGTCTTGCTGAATACTTAGAAGGACCAACAGCTATCGCTATTTGTAAAGAAGATGCTACAGCAGCAGCTAGAGAATTAGCTAAATTCGCTAAAGACGCTGAAGCTCTTGAAATCAAAGCAGGTGTAGTTGAAGGTGTATGCTACGATGCAGCAGGAATTGCTCAGATTGCAAACATCCCATCAAGAGAAGTACTTATTTCAAAGTTACTTGGATCTATGCAGTCACCAATTACAAACTTCGCTCGTGTTATTAAGCAGATTGCTGAAAAGAACGAAGAAGTTGCATAAATCTGAATTATCAGGTTTTTATTGACTGAACGAAAGTTCAAAGAATTAATTAATTTATTATATGGAGGATTAAACAATGACAACAGCAGAAATCATTGAAGTAATTAAAGGTTTATCAGTTTTAGAATTAAACGATTTAGTAAAAGCATGTGAAGAAGAATTTGGCGTATCTGCAGCAGCAGGTGTTGTAGTTGCAGCAGCAGGAGATGCTGGAGCAGCAGCTGAAGAAAAGACAGAATTCGATGTTGAATTAACAGAAGTTGGAGCTAACAAGGTTAAAGTTATCAAGGCTGTTAAGGATGCAACAGGATTAGGACTTAAGGAAGCTAAAGAAGTAGTTGATGGAGCACCTAAGGTAGTTAAAGAAGGAGTTTCTAAGGAAGAAGCTGAAGCTCTTAAGGCAGCTCTTGAAGAAGTTGGAGCAGTTGCTACAATTAAATAATTATCGCGAAGCTTTGAGCAAAGCGACGTAACATAAAAAGAGATAGGTTCTATTATGCTTGCATAAATAAGAACCTATCTCTTTTTATGTTACGCGGCATTCTGCGAATGCCGCGTGCTAATTGATTTGCGAAGAAAATCAATTAGAGGAACGAGCTTTTAGAAAAACAGCGAATGCCGTGTGCTAATTGATTTACGAAGGAAATCAATTAGAGGAACGAGCTTTTAGAAAAACAGCGAATGCCGTGTGCTAATTGATTTACGAAGGAAATCAATTAGAGGAACGTATTACAAAAAAGGCTCTTTGTCTAGCATTGGGGTAATCTCTTATATATATCGTGTGTAATTCTGCAATAAAATTTAAAAAATGGTAAAAACATCAAAAAAGTCGTTGACATATAGATAAGTTTATGCTAAAGTGTAGAGTGCTTTATTGTGAAAATAGGGGTAATTTGCGCCCTATTGAATAAACAAAAAGACAAATTTTAGACAAGGGGTGAAATGTCGATGGAGAAAAAGAGAATCCGTCCTGTGAAATCAGGTAGAAGCCTTCGTATGAGTTATTCTAGACAAAAAGAAGTTTTGGATATGCCAAATCTTATTGAGGTACAGAGAAATTCTTATGAATGGTTCCTTAGTGATGGACTAAAAGAAGCGTTAGATGATATCTCTCCTATTGAAGACTACAGCCAGAACTTAAGCCTTGAGTTCGTTGACTTCAAGTTATGTGTTGAAGATAAGAAGTATACGATTGAGGAATGTAAAGAAAGAGATGCAACATATGCAGCTCCTTTAAAAGTAAAGGTTAGACTTCATAACAAGGAAACAGGTGAATTTACTGAACATGATATATTTATGGGTGATTTGCCTTTAATGACAGAAACCGGTACATTCGTAATTAACGGTGCAGAACGTGTAATTGTCAGTCAGTTAGTACGTTCTCCTGGAATTTATTATGGTGTAAGTCATGATAAAGTTGGTAAAGAAATCTTTACATCAACTGTAATTCCTAACAGAGGTGCATGGTTAGAATACGAAACAGATTCAAATGATATATTTAGCGTTCGTGTGGACAGAACAAGAAAAGTGCCTGTAACAGTTCTTATTAGAGCTTTAGGAATAGGTACAAATGCAGAAATTATTGACTTGTTTGGCGAAGAACCTAAACTTCTCGCAAGTTTTGAAAAAGATCCATCAGAAGGATATCAGGATGGTCTTTTAGAACTCTATAAGAAGATTCGCCCAGGTGAACCTTTAAGTGTAGATAGCGCAGAATCATTAATTACAGGTATGTTCTTTGATTCAAGAAGATATGATTTGGCTAAAGTTGGACGTTATAAATTCAACAAGAAGCTTGCATTAAAGAACAGAATCAAAGGTCATGTACTCGCTGAAGATGTAGTAGATGCTACAACAGGTGAAGTACTTGCAAGCGCAGGTGACCGAGTAACAGAAGAAATGGCAATTAAGATTCAGAACGCAGCAGTACCAGCAGTTTGGATTCAGACTGAAATTAGAAATGAAAAAGTTCTTTCTAATATGATGGTAGATATTAATAGCTACGTTGATTTTGATTGCACTGATTTAGGCGTTAATGAAGCAGTATTTTATCCGGTTCTTGAAGAAATACTTCAGGAAAATGATACAGAAGAAGATCTTAAGGATGCAATTTCAAGAAGAATACATGAATTGATTCCTAAGCATATTACAAAGGAAGATATTTTAGCATCTATCAATTACTGTATGAATATCGAATGCGGTATTGGTACAGCTGATGATATTGATCATTTAGGAAACAGACGTATCAGAGCCGTAGGCGAATTGCTTCAGAACCAGTACAGAATAGGTCTTTCAAGAATGGAAAGAGTTGTTCGTGAAAGAATGACAACACAGGATCTTGAAGGAATTTCACCTCAGACTTTAATTAATATAAAACCAGTAACAGCAGCTGTGAAGGAATTCTTCGGAAGTTCTCAGTTATCACAGTTTATGGATCAGAATAACCCACTGGGTGAGTTGACACATAAGAGACGTCTTTCAGCGTTAGGACCTGGTGGTCTTTCAAGAGACCGTGCCGGATTCGAAGTTCGAGACGTACATTATACTCATTATGGTAGAATGTGTCCTATTGAAACTCCTGAAGGTCCTAACATCGGTTTGATTAACTCATTTGCAACTTATGCAAGAATTAATGAATATGGATTTGTAGAAGCTCCTTACAGAAGAGTTGATAAGTCAGATCCATCAAATCCAAGAGTAACAGATGAAGTTGTATATCTTACAGCTGATGAAGAAGATAATTATACAGTAGCACAGGCTAATGAACCACTTGATGAAAATGGATACTTTATCCATAACAACGTATCAGGTCGTTACAGAGAAGAAACATCTCAGTTCCCTAAGAAGAGAATTGATCTTATGGACGTTTCTCCTAGAATGGTATTCTCTGTTGCTACATCAATGATTCCGTTCTTGCAGAACGATGATGCTAACCGTGCGTTGATGGGATCTAACATGCAGCGTCAGGCTGTTCCACTTATGACAACAGAAGCTCCTGTAATCGGTACAGGTATGGAAGCAAAAGCAGCTGTTGACTCAGGTGTATGTGTTGTCGCTAAACGTGCCGGTGTAGTTGAAAGAGCTACTTCAAAGGAAATTACTATTAAGTATGATGATAATGGAGAAAAGGAAACATATCATCTTTTGAAATTCCAGAGAAGTAACCAGGGTAACTGCTATAACCACAGAACAATCGTATTTAAGGGTGATCATGTGGAAGCAGGAGAAGTTATTGCCGATGGTGCATCAACATCTAATGGTGAAATCGCACTTGGAAAGAACCCATTAATTGGTTTCATGACATGGGAAGGTTATAACTACGAAGATGCTGTTTTACTTAGCGAAAGATTAGTACAGGATGATGTTTATACATCAATTCATATAGAAGAATACGAAACAGATGCAAGAGATACAAAACTTGGACCTGAAGAAATCACAAATGATGTTCCGGGTGTAGGTGATGAAGCACGTAAAGACTTGGATGAAAGAGGTATCATCAGAATTGGTGCTGAAGTTCGTGCCGGAGATATTCTTGTTGGAAAGGTTACACCAAAGGGTGAAACAGAACTTACACCTGAAGAAAGACTTTTAAGAGCTATCTTTGGTGAAAAGGCAAGAGAAGTAAGAGACACATCACTTAAAGTGCCACATGGTACTTCAGGTATCGTTGTAGATGCTAAAGTATTTAAGAGAGAAAATGGAGATGAATTAGCTCCTGGTGTAAACGAATCAGTTCGTATTTACATCGCACAGAAGAGAAAGATTTCAGTTGGTGATAAGATGGCCGGACGTCATGGTAATAAGGGTGTAGTTTCACGAGTATTACCAGTTGAAGATATGCCATTCCTTCCAAACGGAAGACCACTTGATATCGTACTTAACCCATTGGGTGTACCTTCTCGTATGAATATTGGACAGGTGCTTGAAATCCACTTTAGTTTAGCTGCTAAGGTATTAGGATTTAACATTGCTACTCCGGTATTTGATGGCGCGGATGAAAATGATATTATGGATACTCTCGAATTAGCTAATGATTATGCTAATATGGAATGGGGAGATTTCAAAGAAAAATATAATGATACATTACGTGAAGATGTAATGTCTTACCTTGAGGAACATCTTGACCACAGAGAAGAGTGGAAGGGTGTACCAATTTCAAGAAATGGTAAGGTAAGATTAAGAGATGGTAGAACAGGTGAATATTTTGATAGCCCGGTTACAATCGGATTCATGCATTACCTTAAACTCCATCACTTGGTTGATGATAAGATTCATGCACGTTCAACAGGTCCTTACTCACTTGTTACTCAGCAGCCACTTGGTGGTAAAGCTCAGTTCGGTGGACAGAGATTTGGTGAAATGGAAGTTTGGGCGCTTGAAGCTTATGGCGCATCATATACTCTTCAGGAAATCTTAACAGTTAAGTCTGATGATGTTGTTGGACGTGTTAAGACATATGAAGCAATTATTAAAGGTGAGAATATTCCACAGCCTGGAATTCCAGAGTCATTTAAGGTTCTTTTGAAGGAACTTCAGTCACTTGCCTTAGATGTTAAGGTATTAGATGAAAATGACGAAGAAGTAGAATTAAAGGAAAGCATTGATTATGGTGAAACAAACATAAATGCAATTATTAACAACGATAGAAACTTTAATTCAAATAAAGAAAATGCCAATGATTTTGAAAAAGCTGGTTATACAACACAGGAATTCGTTAACGAAGAACTTCAGGCAGTTGGCGCATCAGAAGATGTTTCTAGTGACGACAACGAGTAGTAGAAGGGAGATTTGATCATGACAGATAACAACATTAGTGAACAGGTGGCATTTGACAAGATTAAAATCGGTCTTGCATCACCAGAAAAGATCAGAGAATGGTCAAAGGGTGAAGTAACAAAACCAGAGACAATTAACTACAGAACTTTAAAGCCTGAAAAGGACGGATTGTTTTGTGAAAAAATCTTTGGACCTAGCAAAGACTGGGAATGTCATTGTGGAAAATATAAGAAAATCAGATATAAAGGTGTCATTTGTGACAGATGTGGTGTTGAAGTAACTAAGGCCAGCGTTCGTAGAGAGCGTATGGGTAGAGTTGAACTTGCAGCTCCTGTATCACACATTTGGTACTTCAAGGGTATCCCATCGAGAATGGGATTAATCCTTGATATATCACCAAAGGTATTGGAAAAAGTATTGTACTTCGCATCGTACATTGTACTTGATCCAATGGATACAAATCTTGAGTACAAGCAGGTTTTATCTGAAAAAGAATTCAGAGAAGCTTATGAAGAATATGCAGGAAAATTCAGAGTAGGCATGGGTGCTGAAGCTATTAAAGAATTACTTGCAGCTATAGATTTGGATAAAGAAGCTGAAGAACTTAAAGCAGAGTTATTTGAAGCAACAGGTCAGAAAAAGACTAAGATTGTTAAAAGACTTGAAGTTATGGAAGCTTTCAGAAGTTCAGGAAACAAACCTGAATGGATGATTCTTGATGTAGTACCTGTAATTCCACCTGACTTAAGACCTATGGTACAGTTAGATGGTGGTAGATTTGCTACATCAGATTTAAATGATTTATACAGAAGAATCATAAATAGAAATAACCGTCTTAAGAGACTTCTTGAATTAGGAGCTCCGGAAATCATTGTTAGAAATGAAAAGAGAATGCTTCAGGAAGCTGTAGACGCGTTAATCGATAATGGTAGAAGAGGAAGACCTGTAACAGGTCCTGGAAACAGAGCTCTTAAATCATTATCAGACATGCTTAAAGGTAAGCAGGGACGTTTCCGTCAGAACTTACTTGGTAAGCGTGTTGACTATTCAGGACGTTCAGTTATCGTTGTAGGACCAGAACTTAAGATTTATCAGTGTGGTCTTCCAAAAGAGATGGCTATTGAATTGTTCAAACCATTTGTTATGAAAGAATTAGTGGCAAATGGAACAGCACACAATATTAAGAGTGCTAAGAAGATGGTAGAAAGATTACAGACAGAAGTATGGGATGTATTAGAGGATGTAATTAAAGAACATCCGGTTATGCTTAACCGTGCCCCTACACTTCACAGACTTGGTATTCAGGCATTTGAACCTGTTTTAGTTGAAGGTAGAGCTATTAAGCTTCATCCACTTGTATGTACAGCTTATAATGCCGACTTCGATGGTGACCAGATGGCCGTGCATCTTCCATTGTCAGTAGAAGCACAGGCAGAATGTAGATTCTTATTATTGTCACCAAACAACTTATTAAAACCATCAGATGGTGCACCTGTAGCAGTTCCTTCACAGGATATGGTACTTGGTATTTACTATTTGACAATGGATAAATATGTTGATTATTCAGATGATGAGAAACTTGTTAAGACATTAGAAAAGGCAAAAGTTTACGAAGATGAAGACAGTATCAGAAAAGAATTAAATGATGGAAAAATTGATGTTGATTCAATGATTAAATTCCATGCAGATGACAGAGTTGTAATTTGTAAAACTATTGACGTTTTAGGACGTAGCTTTAGCAATGAAAATCAGGCAATTCTCGCATATGAAAATGGAGAAATTACTCTTCACCAGAAGATTCGTGTAAAGAGAACTGTATACAACAATGAAGGTAAGGAAATTACAGGTGTTGTTGATGCGACTCTTGGACGTTTAATATTTAATGAAATCCTTCCACAGGATTTGGGATTTGTTAAGAGAGAAACAGATGAAGACTTCCTTAAATTAGAAGTTGGATTCCACGTAGGAAAGAAACAGTTGAAACAGATTCTTGAAAAAGTAATCAATAACCATGGCGCAACAAAGACTGCTGAAGTTTTAGATGATATCAAGGCTATGGGTTATAAATTCTCAACAAGAGCTGCCATGACAGTTTCAATTTCTGATATGACAGTACCTGCAGCTAAACAGCAGATTTTAGATGATGCTGAAGAAACTGTAGAAAAGATTACAAAGAACTATCGTCGTGGTTTCTTAACAGATGAAGAAAGATACAAAGAAGTAATTACAACATGGCAGAAAGCCGATGATGAAATTACAAAAGCCCTTCTTACAGGACTTGATAAATATAATAACATCTTTATGATGGCTGACTCTGGTGCCCGTGGTTCTGATAAGCAGATTAAACAGCTTGCCGGTATGCGTGGTTTGATGGCCGATACATCAGGTAGAACTATCGAGTTGCCTATTAAGTCAAACTTCCGTGAAGGTCTTGACGTTTTGGAATACTTCATTTCAGCTCATGGTGCTAGAAAAGGTATGGCAGATACAGCGTTAAGAACAGCCGATTCAGGATACTTAACAAGACGTCTTGTTGATGTATCACAGGATTTAATTATTCGTGATGTTGACTGTTGTGAAGGAAAGGCAATTCCATTTATGGAAATCGAAGCTTTCACAGACGGCGGTGAAGTAATTGAAAGTCTTGAAGAAAGAATTACAGGAAGATATTCTGCAGAAACAATTTATGATGCAGAAGGAAATATCATTGTAAAAGCAAACCACATGATTACACCAAAGCGTGCAGCAAAGGTTGTAGCTACAGGTGTAGACAAGGTTAAGATTCGTACAATTCTTACATGTAAATCACATGTAGGTGTATGTTCTAAGTGTTACGGTGCTAACATGGCTACAGGTCAGTCAGTACAGGTTGGTGAAGCAGTTGGTATTATTGCTGCTCAGTCAATCGGTGAACCTGGTACACAGCTTACAATGAGAACATTCCACTCAGGTGGTATCGCTGGAGATGATATTACACAGGGTCTTCCTAGAGTAGAAGAATTATTTGAAGCTAGAAAGCCAAAGGGTCTTGCTATTATTGCTGAATTTGGTGGAAGAGCTGAAATTAAAGAAAATAAAAAGAAACGTGAAATTGTTATTACTAATGATGAAACAGGCGAATCAAAGACATATTTGATTCCTTACGGTTCAAGAATTAAGATTCTTGACGGTGCAATCCTTGAAGCAGGTGACGAACTTACAGAAGGTAGTATAAACCCACACGATCTCTTAAAGATTAAGGGACTTCGTGCAGTTCAGGATTATATGATTCGTGAAGTACAGAGAGTTTACCGCTTACAGGGTGTAGAAATTAATGATAAGCACGTTGAAGTAATTGTACGTCAGATGCTTAAGAAGATTAAGGTTGACACAGCAGGAGATTCAGAATTCCTTCCAGGTACATCAGTTGACGTTCTTGATTTCAATGAAACAGTAGAACGTTTGCAGGAAGAAGGAAAAGAAGTTCCAACAGGTACTCAGGTAATGCTTGGTATCACAAAGGCCAGCCTTGCTACAAATTCATTCTTATCAGCAGCTTCATTCCAGGAAACAACAAGAGTTCTTACAGAAGCAGCTATTAATGGTAAGGTTGATCCACTTGTAGGTCTTAAGGAAAACGTAATCATTGGTAAATTAATCCCTGCAGGTACAGGTATGAAGAGATACCGTTCTGTAAAATTAGATACTGATGACAATATTGCAAATGCAATAAACGATGATGATGTTTTATCATTCTCAGAAGATGAAGAAATTACATCAGAAGACGTTGTTGCGGTTAGCGAAGATACAGAAGAATAAAAAAATCAAAAGCAATATACTTGCATTTGATAATATAAAAGACAGTTCGTAACCATCCTGTCTATAAACAAAACTAAGGATTTAATTTATGAAAAAAAGAGCGCCTTAGTGTGCTCTTTTTTTGTTACGAACTATAAAACATCTGCTGTACGAGTGGTGATTATAGTTTAAATAAGTATATTATAAAGTGCTGTTTGATAAAGGAGCAATTAATTATGGTAGAAGGTTTTAATCCTGTAAGATATTCAATTATTAAAGGTAAATGTCCAAGAGAAATAGTAATGCTTGTTGGAAATGGGTGTAAATGGCGTAAATGCAGATTTTGTGATTATCATTTAGACTCAAGCCCTGACAAAGAATTTAATTATAAAATAAATAAAGCTGAACTTGAAAAAGTGACAGGAATGTTTGGTGAACTTGAAGTAATAAATTCAGGAAGTTTTGTAGATTTAGATGGAAATACAATTAAAATGATTAAGGATATTTGCGTAAATAAAAAAATAAAAAAAATTCATTTTGAATGTCATTGGATTCATAAAGATGAAGTTAAAGAATTTAAAAAGGAATTTATGGATTTGGGAGTAGAACCTGTAATTAGACTCGGATTAGAAACTTTTGATTATGACTTTAGAGAAAATTATCTTGTTAAAGGAATAGATGAAAAAAATCCGAAAATAATAGCTGAATATTTTGATGAAATTAATTTGCTTCAAGGAATAGAAGGACAAACAGCCGAATCTATGATTTGGGATATAGAAATGGGCTTAAAGCATTTTAAACGTGTATATGTAAATATTATGACAGAAAATAAAATGCCGATAAAGCCTGATAAAATGGTTATTGAGCAATTTAGAACAAAAGTATATCCACGATTTAAAGATAATGATAAAGTGGATATTCTATTAGAAAATACAGATTTTGGAGTTGGAGAGAATAAATGTTAAATGAAATTTTATTAATAGGTTCAATAATTGTAATTTATGGAATGACGCTTGTATTGTATAGAATTTTTGGAAAACAGGGATTATATACATTTACAATAATTGCAACAATAGGCGCTAATATCGAAGTTTTAATAGTTATTAATGCATTTGGAATGGAAATGACATTAGGAAATGTGTTATTTGCTTCTACATTTTTAATAACGGATATAATAAGTGAAATATATGGAAAAAAAGATGCTAAACTTGCGGTATATTTGGGTATATCTACATCAATTGCTTTTATAATTTTGTCGCAGTGGTGGCTTCAGTATATCCCTGCAGAAAGCGATTTTGCGATGCCTGCAATGAAGACAATTTTTTCAAATACACCAAGATTAATGCTTACAAGTATGATTGTATATGCCATAGTACAGCAATTTGATGTGTGGGCATATCATAAATGGTGGGAATTTACTAAAAAGAAGTTTGGTAATGAAAGAAAATATTTATGGATTAGAAACAATGGTTCAACACTTGTATCACAGTTCTTAAATAATCTATTATTTTCACTTGGTGCATTTTGGGGAATACATTCAACATCAACAATAATAAAAATTGTAATTTCCAGTTATGTGATATTTATTGTAACAAGCCTTGCTGATACACCTTTTGTATATTGTGCAAGATTGATTTATGATAAAAATAAAGAAAAAGATAAATTTAAAAAGTAAAGATTAAATGTACATGTGATGTAAGAAAAAAATAATATAATATATAAAAATGGTGCCTTATAGATTGAAAGAACTTTTAGTTTGAAACAATCTGTAGGGCATTTTTTGTGTGCTGATTATGTACAAAATTCTAAGCAATTAAAAATATTATTTTTACTGAATTACTATATGAAAGATTTTAAGCAATTAACATTAATGCTATTTTTTGATAAAAAAGAGAACTAAATATACCGACAATACAGCAACAGATTATTATTACAAAATAACATCTTATGTAAATAATCAGGAATCGGGTTTATCAGATTCTATTTCAGAAAATTTGTTATGTAATGCTTACAGGAAGTCCTGGAATTTCTCATGTAGTAAATTATTCAGGGTGAGCTGCAACATATGTGGGACAAAGACAGAGTCTTACTTTATACGGTTCAGGTTTGGCATTGCCAACTATTAAATTAATTAACAGTTTAACATATTAAAGCGTTAACTATTGAAAATAATGTGCAATTTGCTTATAATACTCTTTATATGCAGTTAGTTAAAGTGCTTTCGAATTTATTAATTCAATCCAGATAACACATAAATGCATAAAGAACAATTTATGAAAAGGAAAGAAAAAAGATGAAAGATACGCTTGAAATCAGATGGCACGGACGTGGAGGACAAGGTGCCAAAACAGCAGCTTTGCTTTTAGCAGAAGTGGCGTTTAAAACAGGTAAATATGCTCAGGGTTTCCCTGAATATGGTCCTGAAAGAATGGGTGCGCCAATTACTGCTTACGACAGAATAAGTGATTCAGAAATTCGAGTTCATTCGAATATTTATGATCCGGAATTTGTAGTTGTAGTTGATGAAACTTTATTAGAGATTGTCGATGTTACAGCAGGTCTTAAAGAAGATGGAGCAATTCTAATTAATACTGCAAAAAGTAAGGAAGAAATATTACCACTGTTAAAAGGATATAAAGGAAAAGTTTACACAGTTGATGCCAGAAAGATTTCAATGGAAACTCTTGGTAAAAATTTCCCTAATACACCAATGCTTGCAGCTATAGTAAAGGTTACAGGAGTAATCGATGATGAAACATTCTTGAATGAGATGGAAGGTTCATTCAAGCATAAATTTGCAAGAAAACCTGAAGTAATTGAAGGAAATATGCAAGCTCTTAAGGTAGCTTTAAGGGAGGTTAAATAAATGGCAAAGACAGATATAACAAAGTTAGGAACTGATGTAGCATGGCAGGATGTTACAAGAGGTAACACAGTTGTAGGTTGCGGAACAACAAAGCAGTTTGTAACAGGTGACTGGACAAATGTAGCACCTGTTATAGATGAAGAAAAATGCAAACAGTGTTTATTATGCGTACCTTGTTGCCCGGATAGCGCAATTCCGGTAAAAGATTACAAGAGATGTGCAATAGATTATGATCATTGTAAAGGATGTGGAATTTGTGTTAAAGCATGTCCATTTGGAGCAATAAAGATGGAGGTGAAGAAGAATGCCTAAGAAAGTACAGATGTCAGGAAATGAAGCAGTTGCAAATGCTTTAAGACAGATTAATCCGGATGTATTTCCAATGTTTCCGATCACACCATCAACTGAAATTCCACAGTATTTTGCAAATTATGTATCAAATGGATTAGTTGATACAGAATTTATTACAGTTGAAAGTGAACATAGTTCAATGTCAGCAGCAATTGGTGCATCAGCAGCAGGAGCGAGAGCATTGACAGCAACATCATCTGCAGGACTCGCATTTATGTGGGAAGTATTAGGTGTTGCAGCATCTCATAGAGTACCTGTCGTATTAGCAGCAGTTTGTAGAGCTCTTACAGGCCCTCTTAACATTAACTGTGATCATTCAGATACAATGGGAGCAAGAGATTCAGGTTGGATTCAGTTATATGCTGAAACAAATCAGGAAGCATATGACAATATGGTTATGGCTTACAGAATTGCAGAACATAAGGATGTTATGTTACCAATTATGATTTGTCAGGATGGATTTATTACAAGTCATGCTGTAATGAATATGGAATTACTTGATGATGATGTAGTAAAGAATTTCGTTGGAGAATATGAGCCGGAAGATTATTTGCTCAATCCAAATGAAACATATGCAGTAGGACCATATGCCATCACTGATTACTATATGGAATCAAGAAAAGCACAGGCTCATGCAATGGAAAATGCAAAGCAGGTAATTAAAGATATTGCAGAAGAATTTGAAAAAATATCAGGACGTAAATACGGTCTTATTGAAGAATATAGAATGGAAGATGCTGAATATGCAGTTGTTATTATAGGTTCAGCTGCAGGAACAACAAAGGAAGCAATCGACCATATGAGAGAAAATGGTGAAAAGGTAGGTCTTATAAAAGTAAGATCATTCAGACCTTTCCCTGGAGAAGAAATTGCAGCTTCACTTAAAAAATGTAAGGCTGTAGCAATAATGGACAGATCTGAAAGCTTTTCAACAAATGGAGGCCCATTAGGAGCAGAGACAATGCAGGCAATGTACACAGCAAGATGTACAGCTCTTACAATTGATATCATGTATGGTATTGGTGGACGTGATGTTACAGTTGATGACATGATTAATGTATATGATACATTAAAAGACATCGCAGCAACAGGAGAAACAGGTGACGTTTACAGATACATGGGATTAAGAGATAAGGAGGCAAAATAAATGGGTTACAATTTTAAAGAAACAATGAATAAGCCTGAAAGATTTGCTCCCGGTCATAGAATGTGTGCAGGTTGTGGAGCTACTATAACAGCAAGAAACGTTCTTAGAGGACTTCATGAAGGTGATAAGGCAGTTATTTCATGTGCAACAGGATGTTTAAATGTATCGTCATTTATGTATCCATATGTAGCATGGGAAGACAGTTATATACATAGTGCATTTGAAAATGCAAGTTCGACAATGAGTGGTGTTGAAGGTGCATATAAGGCTTTAAAGAAAAAAGGGAAATTAAAAGAAGATTATAAATTCATTACATTTGGTGGTGATGGTGGTACATATGATATCGGTATCCAGTCTCTTTCAGGAGCAATGGAAAGAGGAACAAATATGACGTATGTATGCTACGATAATGGAGCATATATGAATACCGGTACACAACGTTCATCAGCAACTCCAATGTATGCGGATACAACAACAACACCTGTTGGACCAAAATGTAAAGGTAAAGCACAGTATAGAAAAGATTTAGCAGCAATACTTGCAGCACATGACATTCCATACGTTGCACAGACAACTTTACTTCAGGGATTTAAAGATATGCATGTTAAGGCTGAAAAAGCTATCTATACAGATGGACCGGCATTTTTAAATGTTATGTCACCATGTCCTACAGGATGGAAATATAAAGCTGACGAAATAATGGAAATATGTAAGTTAGGTGTAGAAACTAATTACTGGCCATTATTTGAAGTGATTGATGGCAAATGGATTTTGAATTATGAACCAAAGAAGAGACTTCCAATTGAAGAATTTTTAAGAACACAGGGAAGATTTAAACATTTGTTTAAACCTGAAAATGAACACCTGATTGAAGAATTCCAGAAGGAAGTTGACAGAAGATGGGATGATTTGTTATTCAAATGTAGCAGATAACAGTATGAAAAATGCTGTTGTAAAATTACACAAAATGGTGTAAATTAAGATAGATTAATATTGACATATAAAGGCTGCCAAAAATAGAGAATATAATTTCTGTTTTTGACAGCCGATTTTTCTGAAGGAAAGAATAGGAATAAGATGGAATTTGAATTTAATCGAGAAAAAAGCAGTTTCATAAAAGTTTTAAAAGGAAAATGCGAAAAAAATGCATTAAAGTGCAGTGTTGAAGATAATAAAATAATGATTGAAACATTTGATAATTCAGAAGGAAAGTTAGAAGATGCTATACCGGCAGTTTTTAAAGGAACAATTGAAGCTAAAGAAAATAAAACATCAATTAAAGGAAGATTTACAAACGGATTTTATTTGACAACATTAGTAGCGGTAGCAGCGATATTAATAATTGCAAGATTATCATGGTCAATATATCAGAAACAATTGGACAATATTATTATGTGTGCCATAGCTACTGCAATATTAGTAATTGTTTGTGTAGTTGTTAACATTAAAGGAAAAAAATCAAAAGAAAGAATAATAACTTTGTTAAAACAGTTACAATAAAGTTAATAAAGTATGAAACAAGGATGGGTATATTGCCTTTTGAAATCTGTTTGTTATAATGATATGAAAAAAGTATTTGTTGAATTATACAAGAAATGATTTTATTGACTTATACTCGTATAAATACAAAAAATAATTTTATTGACTTATGTCCGTAGAATGGTAAAAGGAATAATTAGTAATGAATAATAAAGTAAGTTCAGCTACAAAAAATATAATAATGGTATGCTTAAGTAACGGTCTGACTATTTTAGTTGGTCTGTTTATGGGATTTATTTTGCCAAAGAATATTAGTGTTGATAGTTATGCAAATTATCAGATTTATAATTTATATATAGCGTATGCGGGGTTCCTTCATTTTGGACTTGTAAACGGAATATATATTAAGTATGGAAAATATGATTATGAAGATATTCCATACAGTAAGTTTAAAGCATTTTTTAAAAGCCTGATAGTAATTCATATAATTTCTGCATTGGCGTTGTTAGCATTTGTTATATTTGCAAGTGGTGGAAATGATATAGATCAAAGAATTGCATATCTTTTTGTAATAGTTAATATTCCGTTGATTAATATTAAATGGTTCTTTTCATCTATAAATCAATTTACAAAGAGATTTGTTATAGACAGTTATCTTACAATAACTCAGAATATTTTAAATGTTGTAGCAGTAGGATGTATTATAGCATTTCATCTGTACACATATTTAAGTATTTTAATATTCACAACAATAATGAATTTTGTATGTATGAGTTTGTCTATATATCAAAATAAAGAAATTATACTTGCAAAATCAGGAAAAGTTCAGTTATCCGAAGTTGGTGGATTAATAAAAACAGGTTTTTTCCTGATGCTTAGTGAGTTTGTTGGAATTATTATTTTAGGAATAGACAGTATATTTGTACAACAGTTTATGCCTAAATATACATTTTCAATGTATCAGTTTGCGGTTTCAATAGTAAGTCTTGTATTTACAATGGTAACGGTTGTTACAAATCTTGTATATCCATATCTTGTTAGAGCGGATGAAAATAAATATGGATTATATTATACGATGCTTAGTGATGT
The DNA here is from genome assembly GCF_008680265.1 of Eubacterium sp. LMAG:50. Taxonomy (NCBI): domain Bacteria; kingdom Bacillati; phylum Bacillota; class Clostridia; order Eubacteriales; family Eubacteriaceae; genus Eubacterium; species Eubacterium sp. LMAG:50. The sequence goes on from NZ_NALP01000005.1 coordinate 259,270, forward strand.
GGTATCTGTTGTTTCAGCAGCAGCAATGGCGGCATTTTTTGCAGCAAAATTTATCATACAATTATGGATACCTAAATATAATGATAGCATTCCTATAGTCGCAATTTTGTTTGGAACTATAGTATTCAGAATTTTAATAATGTTAGTATGTGGAAATTATTTTAAAGTACTTAAGATGATAAAGGAATACACTGCTAACAACATTATGGCAATTACCATAGGCTTTGCGTTTGATGTAATAGCATTGATTGTGTTTAATGATTCATGGTACATTGCGTTAGCAAGTCTTGCGTCATTTATAGTATGGTATTTAATTACAGATAGAAAATTTATAAAGCATTTTAAATTGAAAGTTAAGGATTGGATGCCAAGATATTTTTATATCGTAGTAAGTTTAGGGGCATTTTATTTCTTTGCAAATCATGATTGGGTAGTAAGTATTTTTGTCTATGGAATATTTACGGTTATATTTGGAATAGCATGCTTTGCAAAATATATAAAAGTAATAAACGAGATGAGAGTAAAATAAACTTGACAATAAACGGATGACAAATTAGTATATTAGTAAGTTCCAAAGGCGGTAACCCGGAGTCGGGTTGCCGCTTTTTGTGTTTATGGTAAAAAAAGAAAAAGGAAGGGAGTATGCTTATGAAAGGATTTGCAAAGACACTGGGAGATGTTTTGTCAACAATTGACGGAATTGTATGGGGACCAATTATGTTATGCTTATTAGTTGGAACCGGAGTAATTTTAACTATCAGAACAAGAGGATTAGGATGGAGAAATTTAGGCTATGCCCTTAAGTCGACACTTAGTAAAGAAGCAAGAACAAAAAGTAGAGGAAGTGGAGATATTTCACCATTTTCAGCTCTGACAACAGCGCTTGCAGCAACAATTGGTACCGGAAACATCGTAGGTGTTGCTACAGCCATGGTATCAGGTGGACCCGGAGCATTAGTATGGATGTGGTTGTCGGCAGCATTTGGAATTACATCAAAATTTAGTGAATGTATGCTTGCAATTAAGTACAGAGAAGTAAATGCTAATGGGGAAATGTCAGGTGGTCCTATGTATACAATGAAAAAGGCATTTAAAAATAAAAAGATTGGAGCAGTACTTGGTTGGGTGTTTGCCTTATTCGCTGTAATAGCATCATTTGGAATAGGAAATCTTACACAGGCAAACTCGATATCAGAGTCATTAAAATCTACATGGAACATCCCGACAAATGTTGTTGGGGTAATTCTTACAATTTTAGCTTTAATTATAATTGTAGGTGGAATCAAATCAATATCAAAAGTATCACAGGTTGTAGTACCTGCAATGGCAATATTTTATGTAATAGCAGGTTTAGTGGTAATTATAATTAATATAGAAAATGTTCCCGCAGGATTGACAGCAGTTTTTCAATCTGCAATAGGGATACAGCCACTTGCAGGAGGAGTAGCAGGAACAATTACAGCTTCAATGATGAACGCAATGAGATTTGGTGTAGCAAGAGGTGTTTTTTCAAATGAAGCAGGTATGGGCTCAGCTGCCATAACTGCAGCAGCAGCTACAACAGATAACCATGTAAGACAGGGATACATAAATATGACAGGAACGTTTTACGATACAATAGTTGTATGTACTATTACAGGATTATGTATTGCAAGCTCAGGTGTACTTGGAACAACAGATGCATCAGGAGAATTAGTATCTGGAGCTGCCTTGACAATTGCAGCATTTAGTACGGCTTTAGGTAAATGGGGAGCTTACCTTGTTACAATAGGAATTGCATTATTTGCATTTTCAACAATACTTGGATGGGAGTATCATGGAGAAAAAGCATTTGAATATATTTTGGGAACACACAAATACAACATGATTTACAGAATATTATTTTCTTTAATTGCATACATAGGAGCTACAACAACATTACAGATTGTATGGGATTTCTCAGATATAGCCAATGCGCTTATGGCTATTCCGAACTTAATATGTCTTCTTGCTTTAAGCGGTGAAATTGCAAAAGATATGATAGAATTTCAAAAAGTAATTAAGGCAGAGAAAAATAAGTAATAGAATATTATTATTGAAATATGAATAAAATGCAATGTTTTGTATCATAATAAATGAAAAAATAGTTTAAAATTTTTAGAAAAGAGAGATAAAAAGTAATAAAACAGGGCCAAATTTATATGCGTTTATAAAATGCAATAAATTTGGCCTTAAAATATAATAGGCATAATTTGTAAATAAATGTTTCAAATGGTATATATGTGTGTTATACTCAATGGGTGAATTTATTTACCAAAAAAGAGAAAAGGAGGAGAAAGGTATGATTCAGAGAAGAAGTATTGCAATGTGCATAATTCTTTCGCTCGTAACATGTGGGATTTACGGAATATATTGGTTTGTTGTTTTAACAGACGATGCGAACACATTATTGCCGGATAACAAAGGATTGAACAATACATCAGGAGGTGTAGCATTCTTGCTTTCACTCGTAACATGTGGAATATATGGTCTTTATTGGGCTTATAAGCAGGGTGAAAAGATTGACGAAGCAAAAACAGCAAGAGGAATTATGTCAAGTAACTCAGGAATTATTTATTTGTTATTGACTATTTTTGGATTCGGAATTATTGCAGAAGCTTTAATGCAGAATGAATTAAACAGCATGGCGTTTTAATAATAAATTAAATAGTATGGTGTTTAAAAATGAATTAAATAACATGACATTTAATTTATAAAAAGTTACAATGTATGAAAATATCGAAAGAAATTAACAATTTTTACATTTTTATAAAGAAAAGTATCGAAAATTAATTTTTTAAATGATATGTTGACAAAAAAATATAACACATATATAATGGCATAGTATGCGAACAGGCATATTATGCCTTTTTGCTACAAATAAATGTGATTTACACATAATTCTAATAACAGGAGGTGAAAAAAGGATGCCTACATTTAACCAGTTAGTAAGAAAAGGACGTCAGACTTCAGTTAAGAAGTCAACTGCTCCAGCATTATTAAAGAGCTATAACTCTTTAAACAAGAAGATGAATGATACAGCTTCTCCACAGAAACGTGGTGTTTGTACAGCAGTTAAGACAGCTACACCTAAGAAGCCTAACTCAGCTCTTAGAAAGATTGCCAGAGTACGTCTTTCAAATGGTATTGAAGTAACAAGCTACATTCCAGGTGAAGGTCATAATCTTCAGGAACATAGCGTTGTACTTATCCGTGGTGGTAGAGTAAAAGATTTACCAGGTACAAGATACCATATCATCAGAGGTACACTTGATACAGCAGGTGTTGCTAAGAGACGTCAGGCCCGTTCTAAATACGGCGCTAAGAGACCAAAAGACGCTAAGTAGGAAAGGCTTTTATAAGCCAATCACAGGTTGAATGATTTTAGTGCCGGTTATTAGAATTATTACAGGGTAGAGTTTGACACGAAAGTTAAACTTTGCGGTGTTAGAAATAGAGTCTAAAGCCGTGCGCAAGGACACAACTTATGTGAGTACCGAAGATCTAATCGCAGGAGACTCACAAGTGAGGAAACCTGCAAAATCTAAATTTGTGAATATTTTAGGCAAATTTAGGAAAAATTGATTAAGGAGGGAAGTAACATGCCACGTAAAGGACATACTCAGAAAAGAGAAGTATTAGCAGATCCAATGTACAATAACGTAGTAGTTACAAAGCTTATCAACAACATTATGTTAGATGGTAAGAAAGGCGTAGCTCAGAAGATCGTATACGGAGCTTTTGATAGAGTTGCAAACCAGACTGGTAAAGATGCAATCGAAGTTTTCGAAGAAGCTATGAACAACATCATGCCAGCACTTGAAGTTAAAGCAAGACGTATCGGTGGTGCAACATACCAGGTTCCTATTGAAGTTAGACCTGAAAGAAGACAGGCTTTAGGACTTCGTTGGATTACATTGTATTCTCGTCAGAGAAGTGAAAAGACAATGGAAGAAAGATTAGCTAACGAAATCATGGATGCTGCAAACAATACAGGTTCTTCAGTAAAGAAGAAAGAAGATATGCATAAGATGGCTGAAGCAAACAAAGCATTTGCTCACTATCGTTTCTAATAAAACTGTAAGTGTTACAAGACAGGTTGCATAGCAATAACTGTTTTGTAACAAATATACAGTTTTAATTTTAAATTCATGCAAATGAACAATAAATTAAGGAGGAAAAAACCTTGGCTGGAAGAGAATATCCACTAGATAGAACAAGAAACATTGGTATTATGGCTCATATCGATGCCGGTAAGACTACATTAACAGAACGTATCTTATATTATACTGGTGTAAATTATAAAATTGGTGAGACTCATGATGGCGCTTCTACAATGGACTGGATGGAACAGGAACAGGAAAGAGGTATCACAATTACTTCAGCTGCTACAACATGCCACTGGACATTAGAAGATCATCACAAACCAAAAAAAGGTGCGTTAGAACATCGTATCAACATTATTGATACTCCCGGACACGTTGACTTTACAGTAGAAGTTGAGCGTTCACTTCGTGTATTAGATGGTGCTGTAGGTGTATTTGATGCTAAAGCAGGTGTTGAACCACAGTCAGAAAACGTATGGCGTCAGGCTGACACATACAATGTACCTCGTATGGCATTCATCAACAAGATGGATAAAATGGGTGCAGATTTCTTTTATTCAGTTCAGACAATCATTGATCGTTTGGGCAAGAATGCAATCCCAGTTCAGATTCCAATCGGTAAAGAAGACGATTTTGCCGGATTAATCGATTTATTTGAAATGGAAGCATATTACTATAAAGATGATAAGGGTGAAGATATCGAAATCACAACAATCCCTGATGACTTAAAGGATCTTGCTAATGAATGGCATGACAACCTTGTTGAAAAGATTTGTGAATTAGATGATGACCTTACATTAATGTATCTTGAAGGTGAGGAACCATCAATTGAAGAAATGAAGAAGGTTCTTAGAAGAGCTACAATCGCTTGTGAAGCAGTTCCTGTATATTGTGGATCAGCTTACAAGAACAAAGGTGTACAGAAGATGTTAGACGGTGTTATCGAATACATGCCAGCTCCAACAGATATCCCTGATATCACAGGTGTTGATGAAGATGGTAACGAAGTAGTACGTCATTCATCAGATGATGAACCTTTTGCAGCTTTAGCATTCAAGATTATGACTGACCCATTCGTAGGTAAGTTAGCATTCTTCAGAGTTTACTCTGGTACAATGAACTCAGGTTCATATGTATTAAATGCTACAAAGGGTAAGAAAGAGCGTGTTGGACGTATCGTACAGATGCATGCTAACAAGCGTACAGAAATAGATAAAGTATATTCAGGAGATATTGCAGCTGCTGTAGGTTTCAAGTTGACTACAACAGGTGATACAATCTGTGATGAACAGCATCCTGTAATTCTTGAATCAATGGAATTCCCAGAACCAGTTATCGAGCTCGCAATTGAGCCTAAGACAAAGAATGACCAGGGTAAGATGGGTGAAGCTTTAGCTAAATTAGCTGAAGAAGATCCTACATTCCGTGCTCACACAGATCGTGAAACAGGTCAGACAATCATCGCTGGTATGGGTGAACTTCACTTAGACGTAATCGTAGATCGTCTTCTTCGTGAATTTAAGGTAGAAGCTAACGTTGGTGCACCTCAGGTTGCATACAAGGAAACATTTACTAAGGCAGTTGACGTTGATAGCAAGTATGCTAAGCAGTCAGGTGGTCGTGGTCAGTATGGTCACTGTAAAGTTAAGTTTGAGCCAATGGATCCAAACGGTGAAGAACAGTTTAAGTTTGAATCTACAGTAGTTGGTGGTAACATTCCTAAGGAATATATCCCAGCTGTTGGAGAAGGTATCGAAGAAGCTGCACAGTCAGGTATCATCGCAGGATTCCCAGTACTTGGTGTACACGCTACAGTATATGATGGATCATACCATGAAGTCGATTCTTCAGAAATGGCATTCCACATTGCAGGTTCTATGGCATTCAAGGATGCTATGGCTAAGGCAGATCCAGTATTACTTGAGCCTATCATGAAGGTTGAAGTAACAATGCCTGAAGAATACATGGGTGATGTTATCGGAAGCTTGAATTCAAAGCGTGGACAGATTGAAGGTATGGATGACATCGGTGGCGGTAAGATCGTAAGAGCTTTCGTTCCATTGTCAGAAATGTTTGGTTACTCAACAGAACTTCGTTCTACAACTCAGGGTCGTGGAAACTACTCAATGTTCTTTGAAAGATATCAGGCAGCTCCAAAGTCTGTTCAGGAAAAAGTTGCTTCATCAAGAGCAAAATAATATATTGATTTAGATTATTAATTTAACTTAAAGGCTTGAAAATATTCCCATTATAAAATATAATGGGAACTAAGCCTATGTAAAGACGACCATTAGGTCAGTTATTAAAATATTTTATTATTAGGAGGATTATCAAAAATGGCAAAAGCTAAGTTTGAAAGAAACAAACCACATTGTAATATTGGTACAATCGGACACGTAGATCATGGTAAAACAACATTAACAGCTGCTATTACTAAAGTTCTTTCTGAAAGAGTTGAAGGTAACGAAGCTACAGATTTCGAAAATATCGACAAAGCTCCAGAAGAAAGAGAAAGAGGTATCACAATCTCTACAGCTCACGTTGAATATGAAACAAAGAAGAGACATTACGCTCACGTTGACTGTCCAGGACATGCTGACTATGTAAAGAACATGATCACTGGTGCTGCTCAGATGGATGGTGCTATCCTTGTTGTAGCTGCAACTGACGGTGTTATGGCTCAGACAAAGGAACATATCTTACTTTCACGTCAGGTTGGTGTTCCTAAAATCGTTGTTTTCTTAAACAAATGCGATATGGTAGACGATGATGAATTACTTGAATTAGTAGAAATGGACGTTACAGAAATCCTTGAAGAATATGGATTCGACGGAACTCCAATCATCAAAGGTTCAGCTCTTAAGGCTCTTGAAGATCCATCATCAGAATGGGGCGACAAGATCATGGAACTTATGGACACAATTGATGATTACTTCCCAGATCCACAGAGAGATACAGATAAGCCATTCTTAATGCCAGTAGAAGACGTATTCACAATCACAGGTCGTGGTACTGTTGCTACAGGTAGAGTAGAACGTGGTGTTCTTCATATGAACGACGAAGTTGAAATCGTTGGTGTTAAGGAAGAAATCCAGAAGACAGTTGTAACTGGTATCGAAATGTTCAGAAAGCTTCTTGATGAAGCTCAGGCTGGTGATAACATTGGTGCTCTTTTAAGAGGTATCAACAGAGACCAGATCGAAAGAGGTCAGGTTCTTGCTAAACCAGGTTCAGTAACATGCCATAAGAAATTTACAGCTCAGGTTTACGTATTAACAAAAGATGAAGGTGGACGTCATACTCCTTTCTTCAACAACTACAGACCACAGTTCTACTTCAGAACAACTGACGTAACTGGTGTTTGTGAACTTCCAGCTGGTACAGAAATGTGCATGCCTGGTGACAACGTAGAAATGACAATCGAACTTATCCACCCAATCGCTATGGAACAGGGTCTTGGATTCGCTATCCGTGAAGGTGGACGTACTGTAGGATCAGGACGTGTTGCTACAATCATCGAGTAATACAATCTGAAAATAGATTTGTTATCGTAAGATAACGTTGTGTCCAAACGTAAGATACCCGTAGAACTTCGGTTCTACGGGTTTTTCTGTTGCCTGGAAATATATAAAAGAGCGGAAAAGAATAACGAACAGTATAGAAAAACGGTTGCCGGGAGAGTGTCCTGACAACCGTTTGTGATAACAAAATGATAACAAAATCCTGAAAGCGGATTGACAAATTTGAAATCAATGCTATACTACCACTATAACAAAGTTAGCAATAGGCTCTGGTTCGATTCCAGATATCGCCACCATATTAGGAATTCTTTTGAGTTCTATGATTTCGGGAATAGTATATGACATCGAAAAGTGCATTTACAAGAAAGGAATTGATATTATGAAAAAAGAAATCTTATTAGTAGGTCTGGGTATTTGCGGCGATATGGTGTAATGGTAGCATGGAATGATAAGCAATTCCCCCAGACCACCAAAAAGAAAGAGCTCTTCGTGAGCTCTTTTTCTTATGCACAAAATTAAGTCAGATCATATGTCTTGATGTCATTGCCTTCAGTGCCCTTCTTAACGATAGTATGGCAACCTATCGTAGTTCCCATAGCGCGCAGTTTCCATTCTTCCTGGGTAGCATTTAGCTTATCCAGTTCTTCTTGTCTTTTATATTTATCTTCAATAGCTAATATTTCAGCTTTTTCCTTTTCATAGACATTTTTAAATTGACACCATTTCCTGAAAAAGTCCTGCATTGTAGGATTATCGAATGTCAGCGCAACCTTCTGATCAGGTGTTTCAGCAAGTGAGAGGTTCACCGAATCATCAATAGAAAACAACAGAGAGAGTACATCTCCGACTGTTTCAATATTAAAATCCAGAAAAACACTTACGTTTAATCCCAGTGCAGTTGCTATCTTTTCTAACTGATCTGGTTTTGGATTCCGGATTCCAAGCTCATATTTTCTAATCGTACCTACGTTAATGCCGGACAGCTCGGCTAATTGTATCTGACTGTATCCTCTAAATTCCCGGAATGCCCGGATTTTTTTGCCAACCATAATGCTGCCTCCTTAATAATATTTGTGCTTCTATTCTAGCACAAAAGTGAATGATACAAAAGAGTGAGATTTAACAAATTCCTGATACGCAAGCAATAGGTATGGAATGAAAAAAATAAATTCGCAAATGTTTATTGACAAATTCACAAAAGGGAATTATTATAAGAGAACAATAAAAGAGTCACAAAAGTGACTTGAAAGGAGGACGCTATGAGAACTAATTATATGATGAATGTTGATGATGTCATGGAAGAATTAGGTGTGAAACGCAGTAAAGCATATTCTATTCTTAAGCAGCTCAATGATGAACTGGCAAAGGAAGGATATGTAGCAGTTCGTGGAAAGATTCCACGTCCCTACTGGGAAACAAAATTTTATGGATGCTCTCAGAGAGTAGTATGAAGGAGGATTTAAGATGTCAGCTTACAAGGACAAAACACAGGGAACCTGGTATGTGAGCTTCCGTTATATTGACTGGACAGGAAAGAAAACGCAGAAGCTGAAAAGAGGGTTCAAGACAAAGAAAGAAGCATTAAATTATGAAAAGGAATTCATAAGAAAAACTGCAGCGGATATGAAGATGGAGATGAACAGTTTTATTCAAGTCTATTTTGAAGATAAAAAGAATGAACTGAAAGAAAATTCAATCCGTAATAAGCAACACATGATGAACAAGCACATTGTTCCGTATTTTGGAACAAGAAAAATGAATGAGATTACACCAGCAGAGATTATCCAGTGGCAGAATACCATTCAGGAAAAAGGATACAGCAAGACTTATGAGCGTATGATCCAAAATCAGTTAAATGCACTGTTTAATCATGCACAGAAAATTTACAATCTGAAGGAAAATCCATGTAAGAAAGTAAAAAAGATGGGGAAATCGGATGCAAATAAGCTGGAATTCTGGACGAAAGCAGAATATGACAGATTTATTGCCGGGATTGAGCCGGGGAGTGAAGATTATCTGATATTTGAAATTCTGTTCTGGACAGGAATCAGGGAAGGAGAACTTCTGGCATTGAGTCTTTCAGACTTTGATATGAGTGGTAATCTTTTGCATATCAATAAGACTTATAACCGGATCAGGAAAAGAGATGTGATTGATACTCCAAAAACAGAAAATTCAGTCCGTACCATTGATATTCCTAATTTTCTTAAAGAAGAGGTGCAGGAGTATGCGAAGAAGCATTATGGATTTCCGGAAAATCAGCGGTTATTTCCGATTGTGGCGAGAACACTGCAGAAACGGCTCAAGAAATATGAAGCATTGACCGGTGTAAAACCAATCAGAGTGCATGATATCCGTCACAGCCATGTAGCATATCTGATTTATCAGGGTGTAGAGCCACTGATCATCAAGGAAAGACTGGGGCACAAAGATATTCAGATGACATTAAACACTTATGGTCACCTGTATCCGTCACAGCAAAAAAAGGTAGCTGAGATGTTGGACAACAAACGTTAAATAAGGAGGAAAAGACACATGAAAACAAAGAAAGTAGTCAGAAAAATATTTGATACGCTCAATTATAGTAAGAAGCTGAAGATAAGTTCCATTTTACCGGATCGAGATTCGGATTATGCGATTCTTCTTGAATTAGAGGATGGAAGCAAATTTGAAATTATCATTATCCCAACAAGGAGATTTGTGTAAGGAGTGGAGCTATGACTACTGACAGACAAAAAGAAAAAGCCCAGACAAAATATCTGAGCAAGTTCTCTGATAATCAGATTCACTGATATACCATCTTGGCAGATTTAGTATATCACGAATTGAAAGATACAACAATTCCCGAATATCTGTTCATCAGAGACTTGCCCGGAGGGGCAGGAGGTAGAAGTGACATTATTTGAACAGGTAAAAGAATGTGTGACAGCCAGACAGGCTGCGGAGCATTACGGGATTAAAGTAAAAAGAAATGGAATGGCGTGTTGTCCGTTTCATAAAGACCGACACCCAAGTATGAAGGCAGATAAAATATATCACTGCTTTGCATGTGGAGTGGGCGGTGATGCGATAGATTTTACAGCAAGGTTATTTGGAATATCACAGTATGAAGCTGCGAAAAAGCTGATAGAAGATTTTGGACTGGATATAAAAGTCGAAGACAGAAACAAATACAAAAGGACGCACCAAAGCAGGAATACTTTGATATCAAAGAAACCTAAAGTTCTGATGATCAGAGAAAAACTGGAGCAGTGGTTGAAACATGCAATTGACGTGCTGATCAGATATCTGAAATGGATTCAGTTCTGGAAAGAGTTTTACAGACCAGAACCGGAAGAAGAATGGCACGAATTATTTACGGAGGCATTGGCAAATGAAAGAAAGATAAATGACTATCTGGACGTGCTGATGTTTGGAACAGGAGAAGAGATTGTAGAGTTTTTCAAGACGAAGAGAAGGGAGGTTGAAAAAATTGAAGAAAGAATTAACGAATATCAGCGAGGAGTCCTTGATGGAATTAGAAGATATTGTGAACGAGGAGATGCTTACAACAGAAGATGTCAATGATATGTTGGAGCATACGGATAAAGGAAGAACAAAGCAGACAATCAGAAATTGTGTAACCGTATTACAAAAAGATCCAGTGCTGAAAAAAGCGATTAAACGAAATGAGCTTTCTGGAAGAATGGACATTGTGAAAGAGGTGCCTTGGGAACGGAGAAATAACAGTTCTACGGTTACAGATACTGATGAAAATAATCTGAAAATGTATCTGGAAGAAAATTATGAACTGACAAGTGAGCGTGTGATCAAAGCAGGAGTAGATATTGTTTCCAATGAAAATAAATATCATCCAATTAGAGATTATCTGGAAAGTCTGGTCTGGGACGGGAATTCCAAGAATAGAAAATATGCTTCCGTATTTTCTGGGAGCAGAAAAGAGTAAATACACAATCGGAGTAATGAAAATGCACATGCTGGCAGCGATTTCAAGAATTTATGAACCGGGAATAAAGTATGATATTATGCTGTGTCTGGTTGGAAGTCAGGGAGCCGGAAAGTCCACATTTTTCAAATATCTAGCGATAAAAGAAGAATGGTTCAGCGACAATCTGGATCATTTGGATGATGAAAATATTTACAGAAAACTGCAAAATCACTGGATTATCGAAATGGGAGAAATGAAGGCAACTATCACAGCAAAGAATATTGAACAGATAAAATCGTTTCTGAGCAGACAGAAAGAAACTTATAAAGTACCTTATGAAGTTCACCCAGAAGACAGACCGAGACAGTGTGTATTTTGCGGTACTTCAAATGATCTGAATTTCCTTCCGCTGGACAGAACCGGAAACAGAAGATTTGCTCCGGTGATGACAGATATGTCGAAAGCAGAAGTTCATATTCTAGACAATGAGGCAGAGAGCAAAGCCTATATCGAACAGGCCTGGGCGGAGGCAATGGTACTGTATCGACAGGGAAATGTGTTCTTAGGATTTACAAAGGAAATTGAGGAAGAGGCAAAGCGTCTGCAGAAAGAATTTATGCCGGAAGATACCAATGCCGGAATCATACAGGCATTTCTTGATGACTACGATGACGATTATGTATGTACAAGAATTCTGTTCGATGAAGCGCTACATCGAACCGGAGAAATGAAACAGTGGGAAGGTAAAGAGATTGCAAATATTATGAACAATGCGATTGAAGGCTGGAAACCACATGGTACACATCGGTTCGGAAAGGAATATGGAATACAGCGGTCATGGAAACGGATGGAAGATTCGGTGAAGAAAGATAAAGACGGATTTATGGAAGTACCGGAACAGTTGGAAATACCGTTTGAGTAAAGATTATTGTAAACGATGTAAACGGAACTTAAAGAAAAACTTAAAAAGTTAACTTTTAAAATCTTTTGAAGCCCGTTTACAAATTCCGTTTACAGACAGGAATGGAGCAGAAAATAATGAAACAGGGAAGATTAGGATATAACAGCAGTAATGGAAGATATGGATTATTATCATCAGACTTATGGATTGATACAGGATTTCACTGCGGAGAAGGACTGGAAGTGCTGGTAGATGATGAATGGGTACAGACCAGAATGGAGATGAATCTGGCAAGAGAATGGTATCTGGTAGGGACACCTTATTGTGGAGATCTGGAATATGTGCAGGCGAGGATACCAGAATAAAACAGATCTATGATCCACTTCGGTCGGTGCAGAACAGACGTCCATAAGGACGTTATGCCCCCGGCAGGGCGCAAGGGGACTTTTGATGGACGGTACGGCTGTCGAAAGTGCTTTTGCGTTACTTTTGACAAAAGTAACAAAACCGCCGTATCCGGCGAAAGTTTCTTAAATATCGCCATGTCTGGCGTAAATAAAAATTATGTGCCATATCTGGCACTCAAACAGAAAAGAGGTGAGAAAATTTATGATGAAACGAACAATCAGTGGCATGATCGGAGCCGGTTCACTGGCTCATAACAGACGGGATTTTGTAGCAGAAAATGTAGATCCGGACAGAGTACAACTGAACATTTGTTATAAGAATGAGAATCTGAAGGAAGTTTATAAAGAGCTGTTTGACGATGCGGTTGAGAGATATAATGTCGGGAAAAGAAAGGACCGGAAAATTGCAAATTATTATGAAAAAATCCGACAGGGCAAACAGGAGAAGCTGTTCCATGAAGTAATATTCCAGATTGGTAATCGTGAGGATATGGCAGTGGGAACGTCAGAAGGAAATCTGGCTGTAAAGGTACTGGACGAATATGTGAAAGACTTCCAGAAACGGAATCCGACACTTCGGGTATTTAGCTGCTATCTGCATCAGGACGAAGCTACTCCGCATCTGCATATTGACTTTGTTCCTTATGTGACCAACTGGAAGGGAAAAGGAATGGATACCAGAGTTTCACTGAAGCAGGCATTGAAAAGTCTTGGATTTCAAGGTGGAAATAAGCATGATACAGAACTGAATCAGTGGATAAATCATGAAAAGGAAGTGCTGGCTGAAATCGCAAAACAGCATGGAATTGAATGGGAACAGAAAGGCACACATGAAGAACATTTGGATGTTTACAATTTCAAGAAAAAAGAACGCAAAAAGGAAGTGCAGGAACTGGAGCAGAAAAAAGAAAATCTGACAGTGGAGAATGAAGGATTGACTTCTCAGATTGCAGAAGCAAGGGTAGATATTAAGCTACTGGAAGAAGAAAAAATTCAGTTCCAGAAAGATAAAGAGATAGCGGAAAAACGTGCGGAGAAAGCAGAAACGGAATTGAAAAAACTGGAAGACAGAAGAGAATTCCTGCAACCAGTGATGGATAATGTCAGTAAGGAAATAAAAGAATATGGAATGATCAAAACATTTCTGCCGGAAGCTACAGCATTGGAACGTGCGGTAACTTACCGGGATAAGAAAATAAAACCATTATTCATTGAAATGAAAAACAAAATCGGTGCGATGGCTGCACAGGTGAAAGAACTCACAAGAGAAAGAGATAGTTGGAAAAGTAAGTTTCAGAAGAAAAAGCAAGAGCATGAAAAAACAAAAAAGGAACTGGCAGAAGTTCAGAAAGATTATCAGAAATTATCTAGTGAGAAAGAAATACTGTAGGGAATTGCAGACAGATATAACCGACTTTTACGCATGTTGGGGAAAGATATGGTAGAAAGACTGGTACAGGACGATATACGAATCCAGGAGGAACTTGAAGCGAGAAAACAGAAAGAGCAGATGCCGAAAAAAATAGGTGACCGCATACAATGGGCAAGAGAACGAAGTGAAGAATACAATGCACAGATAAAGAAGAACAAAACAAAATACAGAGGAATGGAGTTGTAAGGATATGAAGAAACAGATTTATGATGAAAAGAATGGACTGAGCTACACATTGTATGGAGATTATTATTTTCCAGACCTGGAAATCAATGAGGAAGAACCTACATATGGGAAATATGGAATAATGCGAAAACAGTTTTTGAAGGAACACCGGAGTGCCAGGTATCAGTATCTGGTACTGACCGGGAAATTGACGGAGCATCTGAATCAAGTCGATAAAGAAACAAGAGAAAAAGTTGAGATGCTGGTGGAACAGATGGCTGAACGGTGGGGCGTGACGGAAGAACTGAAGTTGCAGGATCAGATGGAATGGGTGAGGAGGATGAATAATATTAAGAATGTGGCAGAAGAAATAAGTAAGCAAATAATATTCAAGTAAATATAATAAAATATTGAGTTATTTTTTCTCTTTTGGTATGATAAAGATGAATATCTATGCAGAAAAGAAGGGAAAGAAAATGTCATATGATTTTGAAAATAAAAAGATAAATGCAAATGTACGCACTGGTGAGTTATTTCAAATTCATGGAATGCAAGATTATTATTTAGGAGTAACATTTAGATACCATGCAAAAACTTGGAATGGATGCGTGCCTATAAAATCAAAATATCAGGGGACAGATATACCACGTACATATGAAGATGTAAAAGAGTGGGTATTACAATGTTACACGGAATTGGATCCAGGAAGAAATGATGTATGGCAAAATGAACAACGGCATTATTGGGAAAATAGACAGGCTTTTGATACGCAAGCTGTTTTTGATGCACTAAATGGGAATGATGTTATGACTAAATGGCAGTGTAGAAAATGTGGTCCGGTACCACAAGCAAATCCACAACCTGCAGCAAGAATAAAAAAACTGCGCGAAAGTGGTACTATATTGCGACTATGAAAAAAGATTGTCCGACGTGTGGGAAAAAGGAATTTTATGATTTATTAATTAGACTTCCTCGAAAAGCAGCGGATAATGAAAAAAGATTTTCTATTTCTACAAGCCTTCAGAATAAAATAAAAAACGTTTTACCATTAAAAGATGCTTGTTTTGATTCACCACAGACTGCTTCAGAATTGGTTATAGATCATAAATTCCCTTCTTCACGTTGGGTAAATGGAGAAACCGTGAATGAAACAAATATGTCAGAAGAAGAAATAAAGAAAAAGTTTCAATTATTGACAAACCAGACAAATCTTCAAAAAGAAAGATATTGTAAAAAATGTGTATCGGAAGGAATAAGAGGAGACTTTTTTGGGATAAAATGGTTTTATGAAGGCGATGAACAGTGGAGAGGATCATCAAAAGCTGATGAGAATGGTTGTATCGGTTGCTGTTGGTATGATTTAATAGAATGGAAAAATCAATTTAACAAATATTTGAAAGAAAAAGAATAAAATATATTGAAAAACGAACGTATGTTTGGTATGATGAAAGCGTGCTAGCATATGCAGGTTTTTGTATATTCAAATTTAGGAAAGGAGAGGGCGCAATGATAAAAACAGTTGGAAGTATATGTTCAGGAATAGAAGCAGCTTCCGTTGCTTGGAAGCCACTAGGGTTAGATTTTAAATGGTTTTCAGAAATTGCACCATTCCCATCAAGAGTATTAAATGAAAAATTTCCACAGATAATAAATCTGGGGGATATGAATAACATTCCGGAAGAATTGATAAACGAAAATATATGTGCACCAGACCTTATATGTGGAGGAACACCTTGCCAAGCATTTTCATTGGCAGGTGGAAAAAGAGGGTTGAATGATGAAAGAGGAAATCTGACATTAAAGTTTGTTGATATAATAGAAGCAAATGATAAAGTTAGAAAAGAGAGAAAGCAAAATCCAAGTATCGTATTTTGGGAAAATGTTGAAGGAGTTCTTACGGATAAAACAAATGCATTTGGATGTTTGATTTCATCATTAGCCGGTTTAGATAAAGCAGTTGAAATGAAGAAATGGCCTAATGCAGGAATATTAGAAGGGGAAAAAAGAAATGTTGCTTGGAGAGTTTTAGATGCTAAGTATTTTGGCTTGCCACAGCAAAGACGAAGACTATATGTTTTGGCTGGAGGAAAAGACTTTCACCCAGAGGAGATTTTATTTGAACTGCATAAGGGTGAGTTTGTAGAGTATCCAACAGGAGATTTAACATTTGAAAAAGAAGGACATTCTTTTGAAGTGTTTCGAGAATATTCAGATTGCCTATATTCAGCTTATGGAACAAAGTGGAATGGTAATGCAGCAGCATATAATGGATCATTGTTTGTTGTTCAGGACGAAAAAATAAGAAGACTTTCGCCACTTGAATGTGAGAGGTTAATGGGCTTCCCGGATGAGTATACTAATATTAAAGGCGCAAAACGAACGAATAGATATCAAGCTATAGGTAATTCGTGGGCCGTTCCAGTGGTGCAATGGATCGGAAAAAGATTAGTTTCATATGAATTAACAGAGAGCATCTATAAAGAAAAGAAAAAATATATTGATGAATCGATGATTAATGAGTATCAAAATGCTATTTTATATGATTTCAGTAAAGGAATTATTGATGTTGGAGCGATGAAGCTTAATTGTACTGAACAGCCAGAAAAATGTGAATTTAGATCATTAAAAGACATTATTTCTGGGGATGCACCTAAAGAAATTTTTATTTCACCAGTTGGGTGTTATGGAATTATCCGTAGAAAACAGGAAAGAAATTTGAGCATTAATAGTAGGTTGGAAAAAGCATTACTTAAAGGTGCTAGTGGAATGACAAAAGAAGAGATAGAAAAACGATCTCGGATACAAAAAAGAGGAAAGCATAGTCAAGATAATAAAAAATTAGCCTATGCTTAAAATTAAAATAAGGCATATATTGAATTGACAAAAGATGTTGTAAATTTGATGTATGTCTTATTTATTTATAAAGAGATTTTGAAGAATAAGTAGGAGGAAAAACATGAGTATAGAAGCCGGTGGAGCATTTTCCGGAAAACTTGAAAGCATAGATGGATTAAAATTAAATAATAGAGCGGAAATACATATTAATAAATATTATCAAGGGATAATTACGCTTTATAGAGTTTCAAGAAAAATTGTGAATATGGCGCAAGAAAAGATTGAGTATTTGGTAATTAAACTAGAAAATGAAGAGAAGATAACTGCAATTGGGTTAAATTTTAAATCGGCTTCTGGAGGAGTTAACAATTGTTTTAAACTTGAATTGCAGGCGGATATATTGTTAAAAGGAAAAATGGCTTATGCTAATACTTCTAAATTTCAAGAGATATATTTTGAAATAACGGAAGGAAATGAATTGATAGGTTTATGTCCGTACGATGTAAATAAAAATTATGAAGATATTATATTTTGCCGTAAAATTGATATACCAATCAATGTGGAAAATAGAAGTGTCCAATTGGAAAATGGAGAATTGATATTTGGCGTTTATCCGAAATATCAATATAGTAAAGAAGCGTTGTCCATTGGATTTGCACATCGTATTACATGGAAATTTAATTCAGCCATAGACATAGAAAATATAAGGGAAAATTTGTATATAATAACAGACTTTTTTTCGGTATTGGCAGGAGAAAGTGTTACAATTAATGCTTTGAATTGTGTGGATTGTGATAAGTTGGTAGAAGTTATGGGAATCTGTAATTTTCCAAAAGAAAAATTAAATATATTGAAAAATGATACAATAGATTATACATCTTTTAAAAGAAGCTCCTTATATAAAATAACTGATTTTCAAAATTTAGAACAAGCATTAAGATATTGGTTTTCTAATTACGAAAAGATATATAATGCACAACAAGCATACGGAAGAATTTTGTTGGATGAGGAGTTGAAAATTGTTACAACAAATAAATATTTAGCTGCAATGCAATTGATTGAAGGATACACTCAAGCATACGCAGATGAAGAAAAAGAAATCAAAGAATTTGAGGAAAAAAAGAATGAATTGATTAGTAAACTTGAAAGTAAAGAAGAAAAAGAGTTAGTTGAAAAAGGCTTGGGATATTCAGGTATATCTTTTAGAAAAGCAGTGAAGGATTATTTGCACAAAGGTTATAATCTTTTTGAAGAAATATCTAAAAAGAAATTTGTAGAGAAAAAAGAAAAACTTATAGATGATATAGTGCATGATCGAAATTATTACACGCATTCTTCGAATAGAATATCTGCAATAATGAAATTTGATGATCTGTTAAATGTTTCTAATTTTTGCAAGGAATTATATAGAATTATAACTCTGCGAGATATGGGTCTTGCCATAGAGACTATTAAGCTTAGGTCGAGAAATAATCGAACCTTTTTTGCATTGATGAAAAAAATAATGGACATTGAGATTGAAACTGATGATCTCAAACTTACAGAGTTTGATAAGGCGATGCATTCTTTTTCGGATAGTAAATAGCGTGATAACATCATGATAACAAAATCGCCCAAAACTATACGGACACATCGGAAAATCCGGATTTTCCCACACAAATCACACGAAAAATCACCATTTGCACACCGCAATACATTGGTCTGATATCGTGAAGGTGGTAGAACAGTAGGTTCAGGTAAGGTTGCTACAATTGTTGAATAATCAACGTTATCAATGAATAGAGCGCAAGCTCACTATAAATAAAGAAAACCACGGTCGTGTTTACACGAAACCGTGGTTTTCCTTTGTTTATAGGGCTCGCAGGCATTCTATGAATGCCGCGAGCTTATTGATTACGGAGTAATCAATAAGATATGCTTGTGTGAATGATGGGCATTCCCGAAATTTTCGGGGATGCCTTTTCTACGTCATAGAGAGAAATGAGGAGTTAATGGCGTCAAAATGGCGTCACGAGAGGAAATGTATGGTTTTATTCTTGGGAGAATGGTATAATTTTAGGGGAAGATTTGATTGATAAATATGAGTTTGTGGAGAAAAAGGATGAAAATATTAGTAATAGGTGGTACTAGATTTTTTGGAATACATATGGTAAATGAACTTTTAGAAAAGGGGCATGATGTTACTATTGCCACAAGGGGAATATCTTCTGATGAATATGGCGACAAGGTAAAGAGGATTATCCTTGAAAGGACAAATGAAGAAAGTGTGAAAGAAGCATTATCAGGTGTGCATTATGATGTTGTTATTGACAAAATTGCCTATTGTTCGAATGATATAAAGTATGTGATGGAAGCTGTAGATTGTGATAAATATATGTATATGTCCAGTACATCTGTATATGAACCTAAACATATGAATACGATGGAATCTGATTTTGATGGAACATCAAAAGAGCTTATTTGGTGTGACAGATTTGCTTTTCCGTATGAACAAATAAAACGGCAAGCGGAGTATGCTTTGTGGCAAAAATACTCTAGTCGCAATTGGATTGCGGTAAGATATCCTTTTGTAATAGGCAAGGATGATTATACGAAAAGATTATTATTCTATGTCGAACATGTAATGAAGTCTATTCCTATGAATATAGATAATTTGGACTATCAGATGGGCTTTATACGTTCCGATGAAGCAGGGAAATTTATGGCTTTTCTGGTTGATAAAGAGGTCAAAGGAGCAATTAATGGAAGTGCTGAAGGAACTATTTCTATAAGAGAGATAATTGATTATGTTGAAAAGAAAACAGGTTCCAAAGCAATTATTGACAAAGGAGGGGAAAACGCTACATATAACAGGAAACCGGAATATAGTATAAATACCGAAAAAGCACAAGCGTTGGGATTTCAGTTTTCGGTACTTCATGATTGGATATATGAACTTTTAGATTATTATATTGAAGTTACCAAATAAAAATTGATAAAACTGAAAAAGGAGATTGACTATGAAAAATTATAATCAAGTTTATGTTAAAAATAGTTTTGATGCAGCAAAAATTTATTGCAAGGCATTTGGAGCAGAGATTACTAGAGCATTTATAAACAAGAACAACACTGCTTATGAACATCGCGAGTTGAAAAAGGGTGTGGTAATGTGTGGCGATTGCCTAGACATGGAAAAATGTCAGATGGTTGGAATGATTATCTCAAATAACCCCGATGCTCTAAAAAATCTGAGGGGATAGACTACATATCAGTTTGTCGAACTGATAAAAAATTTATTTATGTGAAAAGTGTAAGCGGTGGATGGCAAGTGTAAAAAGTAAGCAATGATTTCATTGAAAGAGGAGTTAGATGGTTAATTATTATTTAAATAAGAAAATGGATGCGATGCAATTGAGCGAACTGCGTAAATTTGTTGGGTGGAATACAATGGAAAGTTCTTTAAATAATCCAAAATTACAGTGTTTTCTTTCTGTGAGTGCTTATGAGGGTGACAGACTGGTAGGATATGTGGAAGTCGTATCTAATGGGGTTACTGATGCCTACATACAGGATTTGATGGTTCATCCGGAAATGCAAAATCAAGGGTTCGGAACACAGATGATGAGTATGGTAATCAAAGAGATTAGAGAACGAAATATTTATATGCTTTCAGTAATATACGGAGAAGAAAAACTAAAGGAGTACTATGAGAGATTTGGATTTTTCTCAATGCTTTGTGGACAAATGCAGTTGAGGGATGAGGAGTGAAGGGATATACTGCTAAAAATATCTATATCTCGAAAGGAAGTAAGAAAATGATTAAATGGATATTTTTTGACTTAGGATCAACTTTGATAGATGAAAGTGAATGTGCAGAATATAGAACACAAGAATTGCTAAAGCAACCTAACGCACCAAAGAGAGAAACGTTAGAACATCGCATGATAGAGCTTGCTTCACAAAATCGGTTGCCGTATAAAGATGCTGCTAAAGAATTTGGATTGGAAACGATAAAATGGCCAAAGCATTTAGAAAAAGTATATAAAGGTGTTCCTGAGCTGCTTGAAAAGTTGAGAGACAAATATCATTTAGGTATCATTGCTAACCAAAGTATGGGAACAGAACAGCGTATTATACAATATGGTATTCGCCAATATTTTGATATTATCATATCTTCAGCCGAAGTTGGAATATCTAAGCCTAATCTAGAAATATTTCAGATGGCGTTAGATAAATCAGGGTGTATTCCAGAAGAGACTTATATGATTGGAGATAGACTAGATAATGATATCGAACCAGCATCACAAATTGGAATGCATACAATATGGGTGAAACAAGGCTCTTTTGCTTATGGAAACTTAGAGCTGATACAATATCAGCCTGAACATATAGTAAATAATATTACAGAGATATTGGAACATTTATAGTTTTCACATCAGTGATTCTATATGATGAAACGAAACATCATTAAAATTAGAATTTGTAGGTGGATCTTTGTGACAACAGGAATTATGATATGTAGTTTGATTTTTTTAGCATATATGGATGCGGTTGAGTTTAGGACAACTACTGCGTTATTGAATTCGCAAATGCACATGATATGATTTTACTATAATGAATCATCAGGAGGTTGCTATGTTATATTTACCAGAAAACTTAAAGAAATACCGTATATTAAAAAATCTTACGCAAGAGGATGTTGCAGAGTATTTGGGGATTACCCCGCAAAGCGTTTCGAAATGGGAACGTGGGCATTCCCATAGTTAAAGATACCACACCCAATATCACAAACTCACGCTTAAACAATATTTCTTAGTCAACCACATACAATAACAAATACAAAAAAGCTGGAAGCAGACTTAATTTTGCTCCCAGCTTTTCTTTATTGTTTTGATGAAGTCGTTCAATGATACTTGTTTTTGCCATCTGCTTACATAATGTGCATACTTGTCACTTGTGTTCTGATATATCTGTCCCTCTTATTGCCTAAACTCATATTAAGGGTGTGATATATCCAAGTGCAATAGCCTTGTTATAGGCTTCGATAGCATTTTTAGCCCCCAGCTTATCATAGATGCTTTGGATATGGTTGTAAAGTGTCCGTTCACTGATATACAGTTCTTGAGCTATTTCATGCTTTGTTTTCCCTGTTCCAATCGCCTTAATAATTTCCGCTTCACGATCTGTCAGGGGATTTAATAAAGGGGGCGTAGTGGATTTGTGACCTTTACTAATAGCTGTAAGTTTTTTTACCAGCTCATCAGCAGAAGCCGACTTGTCAATATAACTTACAGCACCTCTTTTAAGTGCCTCCTGTCTATAAACCGGCATATCATAAGAGGATAGCATAGCCACTTTTGTTTTTGGGTTTTTGTTATATATTTTTTCTATCAGGTCAATGCCAGAATTTTTTGACTGATCTCTTAGGTTAACATCCAATAATACAATGTCCCATTCGTCTACGGAAAGAATATTCCAAAACTCTGTTTCATTACTTACATAGTGACAGATTGAGATTGCGTCCCAATCTTCCAGAAGTTTGCTTAAACTCTCTCCAAATATCCTGTGGTCATCAAATAGTAATATCTTCATTTTTTCTCCCCAAAACTGCCGTTGCAGTTAAAATACCATCTTTCTCTAAATACTGAATGTTACCACCATTCCCATTTATCAACACCGTCAAGAACAGCATGCCACCTTTGGAAGAAAGAATATTTTCAATGTCATTTGGTTTCGCTCCATCATTTTGACAGGTAATTACGAGTTTACTTTCTTCATTTAACGCGATTTCCAAATGGATAAAAGTAGCGGCAGCGTGTTTATAAACATTGTTGACAAGCTCTTTGATTATCTGCATAGTCTGTTCCAAACTGTTATCTTTTTTCAAAGCAATCCTTGCTTCGCTGTCAATGGTAAAATCTATAAATATATTTTTCTTTGGGTACAGCTTCTTAATGGCGTCAAGCATATATTCAATATGTTCCCATGAAGCATACCCCGAAAAGATATTAGACGAATAGAAATTCATCATATTTCTTATTCGCAGTTCCAAATCAGATAATATCCTTTTTGTTTCATCAATAGCTGGTGAGCGAAGCGACAGAAGATTTTTGGCACCTCCAATATCTTGAAGCACATCGTTGTGAAGTAGCATTGAAAAATCTTCCCTCTCACTTGCAATATAGTTCGTTAATTCATAATACTTTGTCAGCTCGTTGTAACGAGCTTCCATGTCGCCAAGATGAATGACAGCAAAAGCCTCAAATAAAAGCATTATAAGCTGAAAAAATACATTGACTTGCAGGGTGGACAAATCAAAGCAATAAAGTACGATTGTAAGCAAAGGAATCATGAAAACAAGGACATATCTTGCTTTCCTCTGGGCAATCGGAAGAATATTAACCTGTTTCAAATTTATATATTTATAATCAAGGAAAATTCCCACGAACATTCCAATTAACATAGTTACCGCAGGTAGAATTCGGAAATTGAAAAACGACAGTATGATAGACGCAATTCCAAACAGCAAGCGAACCATTTTTCCCCGGCTTGCGTCAGTTCTTACCAGCATTATTCCGATAATCAATGCAAAAACCAGAAATGCACCCGTGTATAAGGTGGAAAATCCATCATACATCAGCGCCGCAATAAAGGAAACAGAAAGCAGGTTCCAGCCACATTCAGATATTGTTGCCTTTCGCCGTGATGTCATTACATGTAGATAGAGCAGATTGAAATAACAAAGCAAGACGGCAATCGACAATAAGTTGATGGCTCCGTCATTCGCAATTCCTTTATGTGTTCTATCCAATATAACCCATAAAGTCACAATACCCGCATGAAGAAACAGATACGGATAGAAGCGTTTATCCTGCATAGACCCCCCTCCTTTCAGCTAAAATTCATTATGTTAGTAATATGATGATACGATCCGTTCTTTAGTCATCAGACATAAACCACACGCAGTCAAAACTATTATACTCACTGGAGAAAATAGTAGCAACACCCACACATTATTCGTTTTCATAAATATCCCACATTTTAAGAAAACCAGCAAAATATGAAGCAGTGTTGCAAAGATAGGAATACTCTTAAACCAGTTCATATTTCTAATCCAGAGAATCAAAACATTTATAAATGCCGAATACAATATGCTAAGGATCAGAAAATAGGTGCCTGATAACAAGATAAGGTTTGGCAGACGAATGGAAATCATCAAAAGCAGAGGAAACAAAAGAATCAGCGTTCCAATCCATAGTGATAGCAGATTCTCTTTAACAATACTTGAGATTTTAATACCATTAGCAAGTTTCCATTCTATTCTCTTTGTAATTTTTTCTTGCTGCAACATATCCTTGCTTATTTCTCCGGCAAAAAAGATAAATAAGCACAGGTAGCCATCAAGCATAAAATACTTTATATCAACGCCAAATACAATGTTCTCTGAAATATCCCCAAAGTTCATCAGAGAGATTATGCCGAAGATAGTTGCTACCGCACTCATAAATATAAAATTCCAGTTCAATACCCTTTTAAGGTTTAAGGTTATCAAACCCATTCGCCATCCCTCCTGATAACTGTTTCGTTGCTCATGTGCCGAGTCTTAAAGAAACTTAATAGTGCAAACATCATGCAAAGTGCAACATCAACCACAATAATCAAATAGTCAATTCCTATATGATGTTGATTCACAAGCTCTGTAATTCGTTCTGCCGACATCGCAATCAAATAAACCAGTGCAAAATTACCAAAGAACAGAACATTTTTGAACAGTTTTACTCGTTTCACATCCAGTACAATGATATTCAAAGCGACAATCTCACAAAAACTAAGTACAAGAATACTAAGATAAACGCATACGATCCGCCCAAAGCTCATTGTCCAGTCGGTAAAGTAATAGCAACTCATAAAAACAAAGAACGGGATAATACCAGAAAAGCGGAAAATCTGTACCGAATACTGTTTTATAATCTCTTTTACCGCAATTCCAGAAGCTGCAAAAAATTCAATTCTCCGGCTTAACTTATCCTTTGCTGTCAAATCTACAATCATAGCACCGGATTGCAGGGAGGTAAGACCCAAAATAACCGCATAGAGCATTAAGACTAAATAATCCTCTCCCTTAGACTGCAAGGCGTCCATCTGCATTGCAAAGCTCATAAAAGTTGCCAGAATGGCAACAATCGCAGTATCAATTAGGAGGCTTTTGCTTCTGGTAAGATAGTAGACTGCGCCTTTTCCCATGTTACTCATACCGATTGCCCTCCTTAATAAAGATTTCTTCCAATGATTGTCCTTGCATTTCTTGAATACCCTTATCAAACAGCAATCTGCCATTTTTAATCATAGATACATCATCAGCGCACTTTTGAATCTCGCTAAGGTCATGTGAAGTGATAATAACCGTTTTTCCGTCAGCTTTTAGAGCCTCTATCAAACTACGGATTTCTACTCTGGATATGGGGTCTACACCCGATGTTGGTTCATCCATGAGCAGAATATCCCGTCCCATCATAATCACAATCAAAAGGGACAGTTTTCTTTTCATTCCTTTAGAATAAGTGCTAACACGCTTTCCTAAATGCTCGGTCAATCCTAATTGCGTACAATAACTGTCTGAACGATCATTTATTTCAAATCCAAAGTATTTCCCAAAAATTCTCAAATTTTCAAGACCAGTCTGTTCTTCATACAGATAGTCATTTTCAAGCTCCATTGCATATTTCCCTGCAATGTTGATTGTCCCTGCATTTGGCTGGTATACCCCTGTAATCAAGCGTAGCAGTGTTGTCTTTCCAGAACCGTTCGGGCCAATAATCGCATGGATTGTATTTGCTTTTACATTCAGGCTAAAATTCTCAAACAAAACTCTGCCACCAAAACCTTTTTTTAAGTTCTTTACTTCAATCGCATTTTGAATCTCAGACATATTTTTTGCTCCTTTCATTTGGTGCTCCACCATATAGGTATAGTGTATAAAACGAAGAAGCATTTTGCATGAGTAATTACTGCAATTTCGATACTGCCATCAGGCAAATGTCACAGAAACCTCACAACGAGAAAAAATTTAGTATTCAGTCAGCTTCACAATTACATTACTCTGCTGATACAGCCAGTCCGTAAATTCTTTCGGGCTGGCCGTTCCTGTTTTTACAGCCTTTTTTCTCTGTAAGGCTTCTTTCTTAAAGTCGGAAAAGGCAGCCTGTATTTTTTCCAGACGGTCAGCCGGAAAGCCTGCGGTATTTTTTACCCGGTTTATTTTGTTGCGCCAGTTCTGGCATTCATTTTTATAAAGCAGGTCATAGTTATTTTCTCTTGCCCTCTCGTCAAATTCCCGCTTGTTTTGAAGTGCCTGTGCTTTTCGGCACTTGTCGCTGCACAGCTCATACCGCTGGCTCTTTGCCAGAAAATATTTCCCGCAGACCTTGCACCGCCGGAAGCAAAGCCCCCAGTCATTCAGCCTGTTCAGATAATAGGTAATCAACGGGTAGAGGGACGCATAGGCAGACACACATTCTTCTGTGCGCCGGTTGTCCGGTAACCAGAGGTCAAGCCGGGTATCTTCTGACGGTGCGCCTTTGAAATAAAGGCTGCCAGCTTGAAAATGTTTCGGTTTTCCTGTCTCCCTGTCAAAGCTCATGGCTTCGTTATGGAATACCCCGGTCAGGCTGCTCATTTTATCCATGAAGCGGTCACAGGCAGCGTTACGGTCACGGGGTTCTCTGGCAAGCAGATAGCTGTTCCAGATACGGAACGCCACATACATTTTCAGAGGGTCATTGCTAAGATATTTTCCCCAGAGAAATTCGCTTGCCGTCTGCTCCAGCTCCGGCTGTTTCCGTCGGTTGGAGTGGAGGGCTTGCCGCAGCGGAGAAAGCCCGTATAAGTTCCAATCTCTGTCCGTGTCACGCTCAAAGTTTATCAAAAAAGTTCCCAGCGGGCGTGTCATATCACAAAGCACCTCTGCGTTTTGGCTCCCGTTCAGCCGGAAGCGGATCTGCTGTTCTTCCCCAATCAAAATCCGCTCTTTCATTTTCTTCCTGTCCAGCGTCAGGACAAACAAAATCCTCTCAAAACATGGCTCATGCCGTATAAACTGATTCTCCATCCCTATCCCCTGCCTTTGTTTATGGTAATTATATAATTCAGTTATATCAGTTACACTCATGGTATCGCAGAATCATTGTTTTGTCAAGGATAGTACGCTATGATGATTGCGGTTGGTAATTTCGTACCGCACAGTACCTTGACAAGTGAATGACCGTCCAAAAAGGATATGACCGGCAGGAGAAGTGACGCATCCGGCGCACCAATGCAGGGAAACACCGCAGGAATGGGGCAGGAAAACGGCTTTTGGGGAGAGCGGCAGCAGGAAGCATTTTAACCTATTTGATTTATGGGAGGAACAGAATGAACGATAAAAAGAGATTGAACAGCTACGAGGATTTACCGCTGGTTCTGGATGTGGCGGACATTCAGCGGATTATGGGAATTTCAAGAGCGAGCGCCTATGAGCTGGTACACACCCCCGGCTTTCCGGCGTTCCGCAGGGGGAGGCTTATCAAGGTCAGCAAAATTGCTTTCTTTGAATGGATGGCAAAAGGCTCCGAAACCGTACCGGGAAGCGACAAATAAGCGTGAGGTATCATTCCCTGACTGCAATACTGCCGCACTTTCCAAAGGGGCATACAGAGAGAAAAAACCTTAAAAATGATACCGAGACGCTACACCAAAACAGCCTATCTGCGTACATCAGATAGAAACGGAGAAAGGAGCCGGTTATGGCAAGAATGAGCAACAAGCGGCGGCTGGAATGGTCTTTCTTCTTAAATGACCGCAGCCGTATCACTTACAACGAACTGTGCCGGAAATGCCAGCACGAATGTAAACAGAGCTTCCGGGCGGTTGTGGTTGACTGCCCGAAGTATCTTTCCAAGCGTTCCAAGAAAAAGGACAAGACTGCCGGAAACGGAAAAATCCCTTAGGAACTAAGGGCGCACTTCTATACATAGTCTAAAGACCATGTATCGTGCGTCCTGCGGAGCTTACCTCTGCCGCTGATAAAATCAGCAATCCGAGGTCTGCGTTCGCTTCGCTCCGACAAGGCGGCTGCACCCCCTTGCGCCGCTAAAGCGGCTATCCCCTGTGTACCCGCCGCAAAGAGAAATCCGCTCTGCGGTTTTCCCTTTTCATCGGGTTTTATAGAAGCACTGACACACGGACTGTCTGCGGATGGTCTTTCTTTATCTTATCAGCAAAGGATGTGAGAACATGGAAAAATCTTTGGAACAGTTGAAGCAGGAATATGAAAAAACCACTGTCCTGCTGGAACAGGAAAAACGGAAAATGCAGCGTTTGAAAAACCGGCAGGCGTATCTGGAAAGCGGTTCCCGGAAACAGAGGACGCACCGGCTGATTACCCGTGGGGCAGCTATTGAGAGCATTGCACCACAGACAAAGGAGCTATCCGAAGCGGAATTTTATTCCCTCATGGAAAGCATTTTGAATCTGCCGCAGGCGGAGCATTTCATCCGGTCTGCCGCAGAGAACCACGCCCGTATTTCCGGGCAGGAGAAAGGCGGTGACTAAGGATAGCACTTTATCATTTTTCAATCGCACAGATCAAGCGCAGCGCCGGTCAGAGCGCCATTGCCAGCGCAGCCTACCGAGCCGGGGAGCGTCTTTACAGCAGCTACTATGGAGAAGTCAGCGACTACACCAAAAAGGGCGGCGTGATCGCTTCGGAAATCATGCTGCCGCCCCATGCGCCGGAAATATATCTTGACCGGGCGACCCTCTGGAATGCTGTGGAGAACTGCGAGAAACATCCAAAAGCACAGCTTGCCTATTCCTTTGATATTGCCATGCAGAATGAATTGACGCTGGAAGAAAACATGGAGCTGGCGAGGAAGTTCGTACAGGAGCAGTTTGTGACAAAAGGCATGATTGCCGACCTTGCTTTTCACAGCCCGGAGAAAGAGGACGGCGGCATCCCTAACCCGCATTTTCATGTGATGACAACCATGCGCCCTTTGAACCCGGATGGCACATGGGGACAAAAACAGCGTCGGGAATATCTTCTTGATGAAGATGGAAACCGAATCCGGGATAAAAACGGCGATTATATGTTTAACGCTGTCCATACAACAGACTGGCATGAGCCGGAAACGCTGGAACACTGGCGGGAGCAGTGGGCGGCTGCCGTTAATACAAAATTTGAGGAAAAAGGGCTGGATGTGCGTATCGACCACCGTTCCTATGTGCGGCAGGGGCTTGACCTGATACCTACTGTCCACGAGGGAGCTAATGTCCGGCAGATGGAAGCAAAGGGCATCCGCACCGAGAAAGGGGAACTGAACCGCTGGATTAAAGCCACCAACCGGCTCATGCAGGATGTGAGGAAGAAGATCAAAGCCCTGTTTGTCTGGATGGCAGAGGTAAAAGAAGAACTTTCCAAACCCCAGACACCGAGCCTTGCCGACCTGCTGATCGCTTATTACAACCAGCGCAACGCAGGGGCATGGAGCAATAAAGCCAGAACCGGAAACTTAAAGCAGTTTGCCGAAGCCGTCAATTATCTGACGGAAAACAAGCTGCTCACATTAGAGGATTTGCAGGAGCGTCTTTCCTCTGTCAGTGAAGAATTTGAAGCATTAAGCGGCTCCATGAAAAAGAAATCTGCCCGGATAAAGGAATTGCAGGAATTGATACGGGAGGGCGAGAATTACCAGCGGCTAAAACCTGTCCATACGGAATTGAACAATATCAAGTTTAAGAAACAGAGGGAGAAATTTGAAACATCCCACGATGCGGAGTTACGGCTGTTTTATGCCGCCCGCCGTATTCTGAAAGAAAAACTGGACGGAAAACCCATTGCCCTGAAAGCATGGAAACAGGAATATGCACAGTTAAAAACAGAGTATGCCGAACTGTCTCCGCAGCACAAGCCACTCCGGGAGGAAGTCATACGGCTGCGGCAGGTGCAGAACGCCGTAGATACCGCACTGCGCCGGAGGGAGCAGCCACAGGCAGTACAGAGAAAGAAACATGAGATGGAGCTATGATATAACCGGCAGCTTTACCGCTACCGGTATTTTTATGGAGGGAGTATTTGAATGTATTTGAAGCGGTGAAACAGTCTGTTACCACCCGGCAGGCTGCTTCATTCTATGGAATCCGGGTGGGAAGAAACGGCATGGTCTGCTGTCCATTCCACAATGACCGCACGCCCAGCATGAAAGTGGACAGCCGCTTTTACTGCTTCGGCTGCGGGGCTTCCGGGGATGTGATCGACTTTGCCGCTTTGCTGCATGGATTGGGGAAACGGGAAGCTGCGGTCAGGCTTGCGGAGGACTTCGGCGTTTCCTATGAGAAATCCGGCAATGCGCCGCCAGATAGGAAGCGTCACAACAGGTCACAGCCCCGACAAAAATCAGCGGAGCAGAGATTTCAGGAAACGGAACGGTATTGTTTCCGGGTGCTATGCGATTATCTGCGCCTGCTGGAGCATTGGAAAACAGCACACGCCCCACAGCCGCAGGATGCCATCTGGCATCCTCTTTTTGTGGAAGCGTTGCAGAGGATAAGCTACACAGAATACCTTTTGGATATTTTGTTATACGGAGAAATAGAAGAAAAAGCGGCATTGATCGCCGCACAGGGAAAGGAGTGTGTCGGCTTGAACAGCGAATTTCAGAGCTTGCGCGGAAACGCA
>NZ_NALP01000006.1:0-538237 GCF_008680265.1 Eubacterium sp. LMAG:50
TTAATAAAGCAGGCATTCATACAACGGATGACCTGCTTAAATACTATCCAAGGAATTATGATATATATGAAATGCCGTTGTGGATACGTGATTTTAAATGTAATCAAATATGTGCGGTTAAAGCAATAGTTTATAAGCAGATTGAAATCAGACGTGTTCGTAATTTACAAATTGTAACAGCATATTTACAGGATGATACTAAAAATGTTATTCGGGCAACGTGGTTTAATGCAGCATATCTAAAGAACACATTAAAACCAGGATCAAGTTTTGTATTTAGAGGTATGGTTAAGGAGAATAGAGGAGCGTTTGTTTTAGAACAGCCAAAAATTTATAAGATAAATGAATATAAAGAATTGTTAGATAAAATGCAACCTATTTATCCTCTAGTTTCGGGTTTAACTGAAAAAATGGTTACAAAAGCGGTTGTGCAGGCTATTAAAGTTGAATTGCCGGTTAAAGAATATATGCCAGGTGCGGTACTTAAAGAGAGAGGTCTGATTGATATAAATAAAGCATATATGCAGATTCATTTTCCTAAAAATAAAATGGAGTTAAAGCAGGCGAAGGACAGAATAATTTTTAATGAATTTTTTGATTTTACATATTCACTTAGAAAATTTAAAGATAGTGATAAAGATAATGAAAATAGGTTTGTTATAAATAATTCAGAAGTAATTTCAACGATAATAAATGATTTGCCATATAAACTGACAAATGCACAGCTTAGAACATGGAATGAAATTGAAAAAGATATGTCCGGTTCTAAAGTAATGAATAGACTGATACAAGGAGATGTAGGTTCGGGAAAAACGATAGTTGCAACATTGGCTCTTATAAGTGCAGCATTAAGTGGATATCAGGGAGCAATAATGGTACCGACTGAAGTTCTTGCAAGACAACATTTGGAAAGCATTAATGAATTAATTGCAGAAAATGAACTAAATATAAATACCGTTTTACTTACAGGTTCAATGAAAGCAAAAGAAAAAAGAGAAGCATATGCAAAAATAGAAAGTGGAGAAGTGTCAATTATTATTGGAACACATG
Source organism: Eubacterium sp. LMAG:50 (assembly GCF_008680265.1). Taxonomy (NCBI): domain Bacteria; kingdom Bacillati; phylum Bacillota; class Clostridia; order Eubacteriales; family Eubacteriaceae; genus Eubacterium; species Eubacterium sp. LMAG:50. The sequence goes on from NZ_NALP01000006.1 coordinate 1,051, forward strand.
CATTGATTCAGGATTCAGTTAATTATAAAAATTTAGCATTAGTAATAACTGATGAACAGCATAGATTTGGAGTAAGACAGAGAGAATCTATTGCAAATAAAGGTTCAATGCCACACATAATTGTAATGAGTGCAACTCCGATTCCAAGAACTCTTGCAATTATTATGTACGGAGATTTGGACATATCAATTATTGATGAATTACCGGCGAACAGATTACCAATCAAAAACTGCGTTGTTGGTACAAATTACAGACCGAATGCTTATAAGTTTATAGAACAACAGGTAGTACAAGGCAGACAGGCATATATAATTTGCCCGACTGTTGAATTTAGCGAAGCTATTGAAGGTGAAAATGTAATTGACTATTGCGATACATTAAAAAACATATTTCCACCATATATAAACATAGAATATTTACATGGAAAAATGAAGCCTGCAATGAAGAATGAGATAATGGATAGATTTGCTAAAAATGAAATACAGATATTAGTATCAACTACGGTGGTTGAAGTTGGAGTAAATGTCCCTAATGCTACAGTTATGATGATTGAAAATGCAGAAAGATTTGGACTTGCAGGGCTGCACCAACTTAGAGGACGAGTAGGAAGAGGAAAATATCAGTCGTATTGCATTTTTATTAATGCCTCAGAAACAAAGAAAGCTTCTGAGAGACTTGAAATACTTAATCATTCAAATAATGGATTTGAAATAGCCAACGAAGACCTTAAATTACGAGGTCCGGGAGATTTCTTCGGTGTAAGACAAAGTGGTGATATGGAGTTTAAACTAGGTGATATTTACAGTGATGCAAGCATTTTAAAAACTGCAGCTGATATGGTAAATAGAATTGAAGATGGCGAAATTGAAGTGTCAGATGAAGAAAAACAAAGGCTTGATGAATATATAGACAAATATATATATTCAAGTGGCTTGAATATTTAAATTACTATGGTATAGTTAAATGTTGAATGGCATTTAAGTAATTATGTATTATGTTATTTATTAAAATAAAGAAAAATATCGGCAGTAATTTGTGCATATAAATAAATTGGAGGTAACACAATGAATATTGTAGTTTTATGCGGTGGAACAAGTACAGAAAGAGAAGTATCGTTAAATTCAGGTTCAATGGTGTGTGATGCTTTAAGAAGTATTGGACATAATGCTGTGCTTTTAGACGTATTTTTTGGAAATGAAAATAAAAATCTTTTAGATGTAAGTGATTTTGATGTACAGGCTGAAAAGGAAAAATTACAGAAATTATCAAAAGATGTTGATAAAGTAAAGAAAGAAAGAAAAGGCTTCTTTGGTGAAAATGTATTTGAAATATGCCAGCAGGCAGATATTGTATTTATGGCTCTTCATGGTTCAAATGGAGAAGATGGAAAATGTCAGGCTGCATTTGATCTGCATGGAATAAAGTATACAGGAGACGGAAGTGTTGCAAGTGCATTAGCCATGGATAAAAGTATTACAAAGCAGATATTTATGGCTCAGAATGTATCTACTCCAAAAGGAATATGGATAAAAAAAGGTGAAAGTACAAATTTAAGTGATTATGGAATGAAGATTCCGGTTGTAGTTAAAGCAAGCAATGGCGGCTCTAGTGTAGGAGTAGTTATTGTAAAAGATGAAAAAGATTACGATGCAGCTTTAAAAGAGTGTTTTGCATTAGAAGATACAATTGTAATTGAAGAATTTGTTGAAGGAAGAGAATTTTCTGTAGGTGTTGTTGATGGAAAGGCTTTACCGATAGTTGAAATTATTCCAAAAACAGGATGGTATGATTACAAGAATAAATATCTTCCGGGTGCAACAGAAGATGTATGTCCGGCACAAATTAATGAAGAACTTACAAAGAAAATGCAGAAATTGGCAGAGGAAGCATGTAAAGCACTTGGAATAGTAACTTATTCGAGAGCAGATGTTTTGATGAAAAAAGATGGCTCAATGTATTGTATAGAAGTAAATACTTTACCGGGAATGACAGTTACAAGTCTTGTGCCACAGGAAGCAAGAGCAATGGGAATGGAATTTCCACAGCTTTGTGAACATTTGATTAATGTTTCAATGAAAAAATATAAGTAAAAATTAAGGAGAAAGTTGAGTTAATATTGCTATTTGAAATAAATTCAATAAATAATACAGTATAATAAACGTATATATTTAATATTAAATCAACAGGAAATATTCATGAAAAATATGACAATTGAAAACATTACAAAGGCATGTAATGGTATGTTTTATGGAGATAAATCATTATTAGACAAAGAAATAACAGGTGTTGAAAAAGATAGCAGACTAATAGAAGAAGGATATTTATATATACCTTTTGTTGGTAATGTTGTGGACGGACATAAATTTATTCCACAGGTTTTTGAAAAAGGTGCGCTTGTAACATTGTCAGAAAAGATTCTGGAAACAGAAGAATATCCTTATATTAAGGTAGAGTCTACAGCGTTAGCATTAAAAGAAATTGCGACATTTTACAGAGAACAACTTGACTGTAAAATAATTGGAATAACAGGAAGTGTTGGAAAGACAAGCACAAAGGAAATAATAGCGTCTGTTTTAGAACAGAAATTTGATGTTTTAAAAACACAAGGTAATTACAACAATGAAATCGGAATGCCTTTAACAATACTTAAAATAAGAGAAAATCATGATATCGCTGTTATTGAAATGGGAATTAGTGATTTTGAGGAAATGCACAGATTGTCTGCAATTTCAAAACCGGATGCGTGTGTTATAACAAATATTGGTACATGTCATTTGGAAAATTTAGGAGATAGAGATGGTGTATTTAAGGCAAAAACAGAAATTTTTGATAACCTTAAGGAAAATGCATATGTAGTTTTAAATGGTGATGATGACAAGTTGTCACAAATAAAAGATGTAAGAGGAGTTAAGCCTGTTTTCTTTGGAATAGAAACAGATAGAGATGTTTGTGCAGTTAAATATCAGTCATTAGGAATTGAAGGAACAAAAGTTACAATAAGATATTTTGACGAAGAGTTTGAAACAATAATACCAATTCCTGGTCATCATATGATTTACAATGCGATGGCTGCTTCATGTTTTGGAAAACATTTTGGGATGACAACAGAAGAAATAGATAAGGGTATTAGAAGTCTTAAGGCTATAAGTGGAAGAAATAATATTTTCCATACAGATAAATATGTTGTTATTGATGATTGTTATAATGCTAATCCTATGTCCATGAAAGCTTCTTTAAGCGTATTGAATGAAGCAAATACCAGAAAAGTAGCAATTCTTGGAAATATGTATGAATTAGGAGAAAATGAAAAACAACTTCATAGAGAAGTTGGAATGCATGCTGCAAATCTTGGCATTGATGTTGTTATATGCATAGGTGAATTAGCAAAAAATATTGCAGATGCTGCAAAGGAAAATAATAAAAATATTAAAGTGTTTTATTTTGAAACAAAAGAAGAATTTGAAAACAAAATGGATGACATATTAAAAGAAAATGACTCTATTTTAGTAAAAGCTTCAAACAGCATGAAATTTAAAACAATAGTTGAAAAATTGTCATAACAGTTTACCTTTAGCAGATTGACGGATTTAGAAAATATGTATTATCGGAATTCTACATAAAATAATTTATAATTGAAAGGTAAAAAACATATGGAAAAAATTGTTTTAGAAAATGAAGAATTGTACGTGGAAATTAATTCTTTTGGTGCTGAATTATCAAGAATTAAAAACATGAAAAATGACAAAGAATATTTATGGAATGCAGATGAAAAATATTGGAAAAGACATTCACCTGTTTTATTTCCTTTTGTTGGAAGCTTAAAAGACAAGAAATATAAGTATGATGGAAAAGAATATTTTATGGGACAGCATGGGTTCGCAAGAGATATGGAATTCCAACTTCTAACTAGTAAGTCAGATGAAATATGGTTTGTCTTAAATGCATCTGATGAAACAATTGCAAAATACCCTTTTATTTTTTCTTTAGAAATTGGATATAAATTAGAGAAAAATAATATTAAGGTAATGTGGAAAGTTAAAAACAATGATACTAAGGAAATGTACTTTTCAATTGGAGCACATCCGGCTTTCTATTGTCCTATTAATGATGGTGAAGAACAAAGTCAGTGTTATATTAAAACGGATTGCAAAAATGAATTTACATATTTCAAAATTGCTGAAGGTGGTGTAAAGGATACAAGTGCAACATATAAAATAACTGTTGATAATGAAGGAATATTTAATATAACAAAAAATATGTTTGACGATGACGCCTTGATTGTAGAGGATAATCAGATTCATAGTCTTTCATTATTAGATTCAAATAAAAATGAATATGTAAAAGTTGAATTTGATATGCCACTTTGTGGTATTTGGTCTCCTGCAAAGAAAAATGCTCCATTTATCTGTTTAGAACCATGGTGCGGTAGATGTGACTCTAAGGATTTTGATGGAGAATTACAGGATAGAGAATACGGAAACAAATTAAAACCATCAGAAGAATTTGAAAGTGGATATTCAATAACAATTTATTAAATTATTTTACAAAAAAGTTCCAGAATGATATTGTAAAGTTATCATTTTGATGCATATTATATTAAAAAAAGAGCTGCCTTTCGGCAGCTCTCGTTTTTCATACTCTAAAGTGAAATGTCTTATTTACCTGACATCTGTTTTTCCTGAGCTTCGATCATTTTCTTAACCATCTGACCACCAACACTTCCGGCCTGAGCTGAAGTTAAGTTTCCGTTGTAACCATCTGATAAAGTTACTCCTACTTCGTTTGCACATTCCATTTTAAATCTGTTCATAGCAGCCTTTGCTTCAGGAACGTTAACATTGTTTGTGTTACTCATAATTTCATACCTCCGAATTTAACATTACTTCCGGTTTTATAAACCTTCAGTATATTTTGTAACTTAAACCATCAACTGAAGGTTTATGTTACAATACTATTATGTGGAGATAGGTAAATAATAAACTGGTAAGTTGAACCTGAATTTACAAATTTTTCTTAATATTAAAATAGCTAAATATTATTGTGTTAAATGATTAAAAACAGTTTAAGGCTCTTAATACAAATAATCCAGTATGCATTTGACATATTTTAATACACAATCTTCATCTTTTATGCTCTCTAATTGAATAAAACCATTCCTTTCGCCGTAGTTTTCAATGAAGATCTGGTTAAAATCTGGGCTTTTGACTGAAAATATCGGTAAAAAGTTATCAGTTACTTTTGTAAAGCAGTTAGAGGCGGTTGCCTGAATTCGGTGATTTTTATCAACATATGTTGCCACATCTTTATGTATTGTGATATCTTCTTCAGGAAGATAATAATAGTCTTTATAATTCTTAAAAAAGTATTTAAGTAAAAGATGTGGACTAATAATGGTAATCTGTGCATTATTTCCATTTAGCTTAAAATAAATGTAGTCTGTTTTTTTAGTAACCGTAAATGGAGCATATACATCTAAGTCTAAATTTATATATAATTCTTTACCGATGATTCCATCTATTGATTTATAATCACGTATTTCATAACTGTTTAGTGTGTAATTTCCTTCAAAAAAATCATTTAATGAAAGAAGAGAAGTGAGTGTGCCCATGTACCATACATCTTCTTTATTGTGTAATAATAGTGGAAACACTAACATTTCATCATGTGTACGCATAAATTCTTTATAGACTTCAATTAAATCACCGCCTGAAAAAGGATCATTACGTTTTATTCCAAGAAAATCTTCGTATGTTTTTTGCTTGTTGTTTTCTAATTTAAGTAAATCAGAATATTTTTTTACTGTTTTATAAATGTCGATGCTTTCAAATGAATTAAAATCAAAATTTATATTATATTTTTCGCCACGCTCCTTTAAAAATGGCATATCAAAAGTATTTCCATTAAAATGGATTATTATTTTATAATTTTGAATAAATTTATGAAAAGCCATCAAAACATTTGCTTCGTCATTTGCATTTTCAGCAACCCATTGTGTATAAATTGGTTCACCGTTAACAAAATACATACATCCTATCATATAAACCATACAATATTTTCGGGAAAAACCTGTTGTTTCAATGTCAAAATAAATCATATGGTCAACATTTCCTAATCTTTCTAATGGGTATTCAATTTTATTTTCAACTTTATCTTTTATAACAATCATAAACGTATGATAACATATAAAAACATAAGGGTCAAAAGTCTAAAAATTGAAGAATACTTCGTTGTAAAAAAGCATAAAAAGTATTATTATAAAGAGTGGCAAGTTAGTTGTACAAAAATGAAAGAGAGGAAGTTAGATGTCTATTTTAACATTTAAGGGTGGAGTTCATCCATATGATGGAAAAGAACTATCGAAAGATATTCCGACCAGACAAATTTACCCTGATGGTGAAGTAGTGATACCTGTAGCTCAGCATATTGGTGCACCTGCTAAACCAATTGTAAATGTAGGAGACAGAGTCCTTGTTGGTCAAAAGATTGCTGAAGCTAATGGATTTGTTTCAGCTAATATTCATTCATCGGTATCGGGAACAGTAAAAAAGATTGAACAAAGATTAGTTCCTAATGGAAGTAAAGTTTTATCTGTTGTTATTGAAAATGATGAACAGTATGAGAAGTTTGAATACGAAAAACCGGATGATAATTTATCCAGAGAAGAGAAAATTGAATTAATAAAAGATTGTGGCGTTGTAGGTTTAGGTGGCGCATGTTTTCCAACTCATGTAAAATTATCACCAAAAGAAATTGATAAAATTGATTATGTAATAGTAAATGCGGCAGAATGTGAGCCATACATTACAGCTGATTACAGAAGGTTAAAAGAACAGCCTAAAGAGGTAATAGAAGGTCTTAAAATTGTATTATCACTTTTTGAAAATGCACAAGGTGTTATTGCTGTTGAAAATAACAAAAAAGATGTAATTGATGAGTTAAGCAAACTTACGGAAAATGAACCAAAAATCTCAGTGGCTGAATTAAAAACAAAATATCCACAGGGTTCAGAAAGACATATTATTTATGCTGTAACTAAAAGAAAGATTAATTCAAAAATGCTTCCTGCTGATGCCGGATGTATAGTTGATAATGTAGATACTATTTATAATATTTATAATGCAGTTAAATTTCATAAACCATTAACTGAAAGAATAGTTACTGTATCAGGAGATGGTATTAATACACCATCTAACTTTGTAGTTCCAATTGGAACAAGTCATGCAAAATTAGTAAAAGAAGCTGGTGAGTTAAAAGATGGAGTTGTAAAACTTATTTCAGGTGGACCTATGATGGGGCAGGCAATGTTTAGTTTAGATGTACCTGTAATAAAAGGTTCTTCAGCACTTTTAGCATTTCTTCATGATGATGTTGCTGATGCAACAATGACAAATTGTCTTAACTGTGGGAAATGTGCAAGTGTCTGTCCTGAAAATCTTATATGTGCTAAATTGGCACAGGCTGCAGCGGCAGATGACATGGATACATTTTTAAAATATCATGGAATGGAATGTATAGAATGTGGAACATGTAATTATATTTGTCCTGCAAACAGAAATATTACACAGTCTGTAAGAACTATGAAGAGAAAAGTTATTGCAGCAAGAAAGAAAGGGTAAGAGTGAACTAAAAATGTATCATGTATCATCAAGCCCTCATGTTAAGTCAAAACTTACAACAAAATCTATAATGGGCGATGTAATTATTGCATTATTACCACCATCTATTTTTGGTATTATTAATTATCAAAATTTATTTGGAATGGAATATGGAATCCGTTCAGCATTGTTGATTTTATTAACAGTAGCTGCTTGTGTGATTTCGGAATATATATTTGATTTAATAACTAAAAGACCATCAACTATAGGAGATTTAAGTGCTGTAGTAACAGGAATGATTCTTGCACTTAACCTTCCATGTACATTTCCTTATTGGAAAGCAATGCTTGGAGGTGCATTTGCAATAATAATAGTTAAACAGTTGTTTGGTGGACTTGGACAGAACTTCATGAACCCTGCATTAGGTGCAAGATGTTTTCTTGTATTATCATTTGCAGGAAATATGACAGCGTTTTATCCTGAAATGTATAGAGTCGTAGATGGAGTATCACAGGCAACACCTCTTACTGCATTAAAAGCCGGAGAAAATGTTGATTTGTTATCAATGTTTATTGGTACACATGCAGGAACAATAGGTGAAACAAGTATTATTGCACTTTTACTTGGAGCTTTATACCTTGTAATTAATAAGATAATTGATTTAAGAATACCAATTACTTACATAGTTGTATTTTCAATCTGCATTATGTTATTTAACGGACAGACAGATATTACATTCTTACTTAAACATCTTTGTGGTGGTGGATTAATTTTTGGTGCTTTCTTTATGGCAACTGATTATTCTACATCTCCGATGACAAAGAATGGAAGAATTTTATTTGGAATATGTTTAGGTGTACTTACTGCAATTTTCAGAACATTTGGAAATACAGCTGAAGGTGTATCGTTTGCAATTATATTCTGTAACTTATTAGTACCTTTAATTGAAAAAATAACAATTCCTAAAGCATTTGGAATGGTTAAGGAAAAGAAGGAGGGCAAGTAATATGAATAAAATGATAAAAGATGCGTTAATATTATTTGCTATTACTTTAGTTTCGGGTTTAGGACTTGGAGCTGTGTATAATGTTACATCACAGGCCAGAGCGCAACAGGAGCAAAAAACAAAAAATGCAGCTTATCAGGCAGTATTTGACGGCGCAGATCATTTTGATGAATACAAAATAAATGACAGTGACCAGAAAAAGATAGCGGACTACATTAAGAAAATGGATACTGATGAAGTTAAAGCTAATGGTGCATCAGATATTAATGCAGACATCAATGAAATAATGGAAGCAAAAGATAAAGATAACAACGTACTTGGATATGTAATAACTGTTACAGATAATGAAGCTTACGATGGCAAGATTCAGTTTTCAGTTGGAATTAAGGAAGATGGAACTGTTAATGGCATTTCCTTCTTATCTATAAGCGAAACACCAGGACTTGGAATGAGAGCAAAAGAAGACAGTTATAAAAATCAGTTTAATGATAAGAAAGTTGACTACTTTAAATATTCAAAAACAGGAGCATCAGAAGATAATGAAATTGACGCAATGAGTGGAGCAACAATAACAACAAATGCAACAACTAATGGCGTTAATGCAGCAATTTTCTGTTTTAAATATATTACAGGAGGTGCTGAATAATGGGTAAATGTTTAGAAAGATTATATAACGGAATTATAAAAGAAAATCCAACATTTGTTTTAATATTAGGTATGTGCCCGACACTTGCAGTTACATCTTCATTGATTAATGGTGCCGGAATGGGACTTAGTACAATGGTGGTACTTGTTTTGTCAAACTGTTTTATTTCATTACTTAGAAATATAATACCAAATGGGGTACGTGTGCCTGCATTTATAGTTATTGTTGCAAGTTTTGTTACTATTTTACAGTTTATGCTTGAAGCATATTTGCCATCACTTAATGCAGCGCTTGGAATTTATATTCCATTAATAGTTGTTAACTGTATTATTTTAGGTAGAGCAGAAAGTTATGCATCAAAAAATCCTGTTTTACCATCTATTTTCGATGGACTTGGAATGGGACTTGGATTTACAATAGCTCTTTCCATACTTGGTGGATTTAGAGAAATAATCGGTGCGGGAACAATTCTTGGAATTAACATTCCACATTGGGATGGAATCGGAATTTTTGTAATGGCACCGGGAGCGTTCTTTGTTCTTGCAGCTTTAATAGCTACACAGAACTATATTAAAATGAAACATGGTCAAAAGCCCAAAGATAAAATATGCGATGGTAATTGTCAGGGTTGTGCAATGGCAACAGAACATTGTAAAGAAGATACAAAGGAGGAAGCGTAAATGGTTCAATGTATGTTAATAGCAGTTGCAGCTGCTTTAGTTAATAATGTAGTTTTAAGCCAGTTCCTTGGTTTGTGTCCTTTCCTTGGAGTTTCAAAAAAGACAGATACTGCAGCCGGAATGGGAGCAGCGGTTATTTTTGTTATTTTGATTGCTTCAAGCGTAACATATGGAATTTATTATGGAATTTTAAAACCTTTTAATCTTGAATATTTACAGACTATTGTCTTTATTCTTGTAATTGCTGCGTTAGTTCAGTTGGTTGAAATGATATTAAAGAAATATGTAAAACCTTTATATCAGGCATTAGGTGTTTATCTTCCTTTAATTACAACAAACTGTGCAGTTTTAGGTGTAGCAATTTCGAATATTGATGACGGATATACTTTTGGACAGAGCCTTGCTAATTCACTTGGAACATCTGTAGGATTTTTGATTGCAATTGTTATTTTAGCAGGTATCAGAGAAAAGAGTGAAAACAATAATATTCCAAAACCTTTCCAGGGAACTCCGATGGTTTTAATTGCCTCAGGGTTAATGGCAATTGCATTTACCGGATTTACAGGAATAATATAGGAGGTGCTTGGATATGAGTGGAATTTTAGGAGCAGTTATTGTTGTAGGCGGTGTTGGTATAATTATTGCAGTTATCCTTGTAGTTGCCGGAAAGTTTTTTGCAGTTGAAGTTAATGAAAAAGAAGCAGCGATTAGAGAAGTGCTTCCGGGAAATAACTGTGGTGGATGCGGTTATCCGGGATGTGATGGTTTAGCGGCTGCAATTGCAAATGGAGAATGTGATCCGGGAGCATGCCCTGTTGGAGGAGCACCGGTTGCAAAGATTATAAGTGAAATTGTAGGTGTTGAAGCAGACGTTGTTAAGAAATATGCGTATGTTAAATGCTCAGGTGATTGTGATAAATCAAAAGATAAGTACGAATATTATGGAAATATGTCATGTCAGGATGCTGCAAATATTCCCGGTGGTGGTGCAAAAGCCTGCGCATATGGATGCCTTGGACTTGGTTCATGTGTTAAAGCATGTGAATTTGGTGCAATATCAGTTGTTAATGGTAAGGCAGTAGTAGACAGAGATAAATGTGTCGCATGTGGTAAATGTGTAAAAGCGTGTCCAAAAAATCTTATTGAAATAATTACGGAAAATGCACAGTATATGGTTTCCTGTTCATCTAAGGATAAAGGAAGAGATGTTATGCAGGCATGTTCTGTTGGTTGTATAGGATGTGGACTGTGCGCTAAGAATTGCCCAAATGGTGCAATTGAATTTGAATATAATTTAGCTCATATTGATCAGAGTAAATGTAAAAACTGTGGAATATGTGCTGAAAAATGTCCGAAAAAAATTATTACTAAATTGCATTAATTGTTTTATTGCATTATGAAAATGCCGGAATTAACATATAATGCGAATAAAATTAAGAAAATCTCACACTATATACTAGTGTGAGGTTTTTTTATGGAAAAATTTATTGACTCAAAAATTGAAATTACTGAGAAGAAAATAGATGAAATACTAGCTATTGGAACAAGCTATGATTTATTGAAAAGGAAAATTACTATTGGAGATAAAAATGCTGTTCTATATTTTATTAATGGATTTTGTGATGAAGATGTAATGGAAAAAGTTATTGAAGCTTTAACATCAGTTAAATCAGAAGATATTCCGAATGATAAAGAAAATTTTATTGCAAACATCATTCCTTATATTGAAACTTCAGATGAAAGTAACGAATATAATATTATTACTGCGATTTTATCCGGGATTGTTTGCTTGATTGTAGATGGATATGAAAGTGCTTTTTTAATTGATGCAAGAGAATATCCGGCAAGAGGAGTTGAAGAGCCTGAAAAATATAAGGTATTAAGAGGTTCAAGAGATGGTTTTGTTGAAACTTTAGTATATAATACTGCATTAATCAGAAGAAGAATACGAAGTCCTGAGTATAGATGTGAAATAACACAAATAGGAGAATGTTCAAGAACTGACGTGGCAATATGTTATATTGAAGGAAGAGTCGATAAAGAGGCACTTAATTTGATTAAAGATAAACTGGCAAATGCAAAAATAGATGCGTTAGCAATGAATCAGGAAAGTCTTGCTGAATGTATTTATAAAGGAAGCTGGATTAATCCTTTCCCAAAGTTTAGATACACAGAACGACCTGATACTGTTGCTGCATCAGTAATTAATGGACAGATTGCAGTACTGGTAGATAATTCGCCGGCGGCTATGCTTTTACCAACTACAGTATTTGATGCTATAGAAGAAGCAGATGATTATTACTTTTCACCTCTTACCGGTACTTACCTTAGATTGGCAAGAGCCTTTATTACAATTATATCCATACTTCTGACTCCATTATATCTTTTATATGCAGTGCAGCCGGAATTGCTTCCAAATTGGTTAATATTTACAAAGGTATCTGATGAGTTAAATATCCCAATTATCTGGCAACTATTAATGCTTGAAATTGGTGTAGACGGTTTGAAATTGGCGGCAATTAATACTCCAAATATGCTAAACACACCGTTAAGTTTGATAGCAGCAATAATTATTGGGGAATTTACAATAACTACAGGGTGGTTTGTGCCGCAAACTCTTTTATATATGGCTGTAGTAGCAATTGCAAATTTTACTCATGAAAATTATGAATTTGCATATGCGATAAAATTTTTAAGAATTATTTTACTAATTTTAACAGCTATATTTGGATTATATGGATTTATTGGAGGAGTTATATTTACAGCAGTTGTAATCGGAATGAATAAAACGATTACAAACACAAGTTATATATATCCTTTAATACCATTTGATTTTAAAAAATTTTGCAGACAGTTCTTTAGAACAAGTAAAAAATAATTATAAAACAGTTATAATTTGAAAACAGTAATATTTTATAAAAAATATATTTTACAGAAATATATTTCTATCAGATTATAACTGTTTATTACATAAAAATGTCCTACAAATTGCAAGAGTAGTTGATACAAGACAATTCGTAAGACATTTTTTCTATATCAAAATATAAAATGATTTTAGTTTGTGTTTATTATTCAGCTTCATTTGCTTCTTCTGTTAATGATTCTGGAGAAATAACTGAAATTGTAGGAACTCCATCTTCTCCTTCATCCAAGACAAGTCCGCTTGAAGTATGGATTGTGTAATCTTTATCAATAAATACTGCTTCGATTTCTGGTGTATTTTCTATTAAACGCATGCCTTTTTTTAACCCTAAAGCAAAACAAGTTGTACTTAATGCATCACCACTTAAGGAATCCTCGGAAATAATAGTTACAGATAAAAGTCTGTTATCAACAGGATAACCTGTTTTTGTGTCTAAAATATGATGATATATTTTTCCGTCCTGTTTGAAATATCGTTCATAAGAGCCTGAAGTTACAATTGATAAATTTGAACCTTTTACAATTGCTGAATATTCTTCGGATGAACCAAATGGTTTTTGAATTCCTATATTAAAATTGCCACCATTTTTTTTGCCACCAATTGTAACAATATTTCCACCAAGATTTATTATTGCTGAAGTAACACCTGTCTGAATCATATAGCTTTTTATTTTGTCTGCAACAAATCCTTTTGCAATTCCACCTAAATCTATTTTTGCTTCAGGGTCTGCTAGTGTAACTGTAGAATCGTTGACGGATATATTTTCGTAGTTTACATGTGACAATGCATTAGTAATATCATCTGATGACGGAACGGATGGATTATCACCTGTAATGTTCCAAAGTATACTCAATGGGGCAATAGTAATATCAAATGCACCATTAGATAATTCGCTATAATAAATACTATCTTCTATTAATTCAGCAACTACAGGTTTTACCTCTACAGGCTGCCCATTTGAATTGTTAATGGCTGAAACGTCACTTGAATCTTTGGTTCTGCTAAATAGTTTTTCGTAATTATAACAAAGACCAAAGCATTCATTTATTATATCATCAGCTGATTCATCACCACTACAACTGTTTATTGTAAGTGTAACAACAGTATTGAAACATTCGTGTGTTGCTGTTGCCGTAGTACTTGATGATGTGGAAACACATCCTGTAAGAGGCATAGCAAGAAGTGTGATGACTATTGTAAGAGATAACAGCTTTTTTAATAAAGTTTTTTTCATAATATTCTCCATATTCATATATCGTTTAGTATGATGTCGTGGTTAAAATTTTTTTGCCCAATTATAAGCAAACTTATGTGAACTTAGACCATTTTGCTTTGGCATCTTAATATATAACTATAGCTTATTATAACACATTTTATTTTATAAATTAGCAGAAAATACTGATTGTATAAAAAATATAATTATGTTATCATTCTATAGGTAAACGTTTGTTCTGATTTATATAAAAATATATAAATTAATGAAACTAATAAATGATGTCGGGGTCAAAAACTCTCAATTTTGGTGTGATAATGAAGTTAAAAAAATATGATATTATAGCTATTATTTGTGTTGCTGTAATTGTAATTATAAGTTATATTACGGTAAATTTGTTAAGAAACGATGAAGCGGATACAGTTGTTATATATGTAGATGGAAAGATAGAGAAAAAGCTTGATTTAAACAAAAATCAGGAATATAAAGTTAATGTTGATAACGGATATAATATTATTCGGATTAAAGATAAAAAAGCAAAGATAAAAGAGTCGGATTGTAGTAATCAGACATGTGTTAATATGGGAACTATCAGTAAAGATGGACAGACATTAATTTGTCTTCCACATAAGGTAGAAGTTACTATAGTTTCAGATGATAAATCAGAAGTAGATGTAATTGCCAGGTAGGAGAATGACATGAGTAAGAAAGTACCTTTGTTAGGAATGTTTGTTGCTTTTGCTGTTATTTTAAGTTATGTTGAGTCATGCATTCCTGTTTTAGGCATCCCGGGAATGAAAATAGGACTTGCTAATTTAGCTATTATAATAGTACTTTATTTGGAAGGAACAAAAGAAGCGGCCGTATGTAATTTTGTCAGAATATTAATAGTAGGATTTATGTTTGGAAATTTGTTTAGCATTTTTTTCGCATTAGCAGGTGCAACTTTAAGCATGATAGTTATGGTGATAATGAAGAAAACTAATAAATTTTCAATTATGATAGTAAGTATGTTTGGCGGAATTTTTCATAACATAGGACAGATTGTTGTCGCATCATTTGTAGTTGATAATTATTATATTTTTGGATATTTACCTATTTTAATTTTAACTGGTGCTGTTACAGGTGCAATAATAGGTATAGTAAGCAGATTGGTCCTTGATAGAATAGATAAATTTTACAATAATAAAGGAGATATACAGTGATAGGATTTGTTGAAGGAATTATTGAATATATTGATGTAGATAAGATTGTTGTGAATAATAATGGTGTTGGGTATAACGTTTTTATGCCGGCATCTCAGATAGATACATTGAATGTGGATGAAACAGTAAGAGTGTTTACATATTTGAATGTAAGAGAAGATGCAATGCAATTGTTTGGTTTCCTTACAAGAGACGATTTAGAAGTATTTAAATTGCTTATTACCGTAAATGGAATAGGACCAAAAGGAGGACTTGCCGTCTTATCTACAATTACTACGGATGACTTGAGGGTTGCCGTTATTTCAGAAGATGCAAAAGCTATTTCAAAGGCTCCTGGAATTGGTGCAAAGACAGCACAAAAAGTTATTATTGAGCTAAAGGATAAATTAAATTTAGAAGATGTACTTGAGCCTAAATTAGATGCAAACTTTCAAGTTAATGATAATAATTCAATGTCAGAAGCAGTTATGGCACTTGTAGCACTTGGCTATTCACAGGCAGATGCTTATAGGGCAGTTAAGAGTATTGATAATATAGAAGAATTAGACGTAGAAAACGTAATTAAAATGGCATTAAAAAAGATTTACTAATGAATGTAGAATTATGTGAAAAAGGAGTAGAGTAATGTCCAGAAGAATAATTACTACTGAACCTGAATATGAAGATATTGCTATAGAAAAGACGCTAAGGCCTCAGGAATTAGATGAATATATAGGTCAGGAAAAAATTAAAACTAATTTAAAAGTTTATATAGAAGCTGCGAAAGCAAGAGGTGAATCTTTAGACCATATTTTGTTTTACGGACCACCCGGTTTAGGAAAGACAACATTGGCATCGATAATTGCTAACGAGATGGGAGTAAATCTTAAAGTTACATCTGGACCTGCCATTGAAAAGCCCGGCGAAATGGCAGCAATATTAAATAACTTAGGCGAAGGTGATGTGCTTTTTATAGATGAAATTCACAGATTGAATAGACAGGTAGAGGAAGTACTTTATCCTGCAATGGAAGACTTTGCAATAGACATAATGATAGGAAAAGGTACAACAGCACGTTCAATAAGACTTGATTTGCCTAGATTTACTTTAGTTGGTGCAACTACCAGAGCAGGTTTACTTACTGCACCACTTAGAGATAGATTTGGTGTAATTAACAGGCTTGAGTTTTATACAGTTGATGAATTAAAGACAATCATTACACGTTCAGCTAAAGTATTAAATGTGGAAATTGATGAGGATGGTGCAGTTGAAATGGCAAGACGTTCAAGAGGAACCCCTAGACTTGCTAACAGACTTTTAAAAAGAGTGAGAGATTTTGCACAAATTAAATATAACGGACATATTACAAAAGAGGTTGCAGATTATGCACTGAATCTTTTGGATGTAGATAAGATTGGATTAGATAAAGGGGATAGAACAATACTTGAAACAATTATTTATAAATTTGCAGGAGGGCCTGTAGGACTTGATACTTTGGCGGCCTCAATTGGTGAGGATTCAGGAACTTTAGAGGATGTATATGAACCATATTTAATTCAGAATGGTCTTATACAACGTACTCCTAGAGGAAGAATTGCAACACCTATCGCTTATGAGCATTTAGGGATAAAACAATAAATGGTTGTATTTGTAAAAAATTGTGATAAAATTAACGTAGTTTATACTTGAATACAATGAGGAGAGTACATATGTCAGCGAAGAATGTAATTGACGTGATAATAGATGGAAAGATATATACTATAGGCGGATTTGAAAGCGAAGCTTATTTACAGAAACTTGCTACATATATTAGTAGTAAAATATTAGAATTTAAGCAGGATGATGCCTATCGTAGACAGAAAATTGATACACAGAAGACTTTATTAGAAATTAACATTGCAGATGACTATTTTAAGGCAAAGAAGCAGGCTGATTTTCTTCAGGTAGAGATAGAAGAAAAAGATAAAGAAAATTATGATTTAAAACATGATTTAATTACAGCAGATATGAAGATTGAATCGTTAGAGGCACAGCTTCAGGAAGCAAAAGATAAGAATATCGAACTTCAGAAAGAAATAGTAAAATTGCAGACAGAATTAAAAAATAAGAAATAACAAAAGCACATATAATATAAGCTTAATAAGTTATTGTGACTGGGAAACAATAAAAAAGACCTGTAGCCGGTCTTTTTTAAGTTTAAAGCAGTTAACGACCGGAGGAATAATGAAAGTAGAACTTTTAGCACCAGGTGGTTCATATGAAACTGTTATTGCGGCACTTAATGCAGGGGCAGATGCAGTTTATACCGGTGGTGAAAAATTTGGAGCAAGGGCAAATGCGGACAATCTAACTATTGAACAATTAAAGTCCGTAATCGATTACGCTCATTTGCATGGCAGAAAGATATATTTGACAGTAAATACACTGCTTAAGGAGAATGAAATAAAAAAGGAACTTTATGATTATCTTGAACCATTATATGTTCATGGCTTAGATGCAGTTATAGTTCAGGATTATGGAGTTTTGGAATTTGTAAGAAAATATTTCCCGCAGTTACATGTTCATGCCAGTACACAGATGACAATATTAGGTGAACTCACTGTAAAAGAGTTGAAAAATAAAGGGGTAACAAGAATTGTTACTCCAAGAGAACTATCAATTCCGGAAATTAAAAAAATTAAAGAAAATTGTGATATAGAAATCGAGAGTTTTGTACATGGTGCTTTATGTTATTGTTATTCAGGCCAGTGCCTTTTAAGTAGTTACATTGGCGGTAGAAGTGGAAACAGGGGAAGATGTGCCCAGCCATGTAGAATGGAATATGATGTTGTAAAGAATGGTAAAGTGCTTAATCCGGGAGATTCAAAGTATGTATTAAGTCCTAAGGATATTTGCACATTGAAAATATTGCCGGATATTATTGAATCAGGTGTTTATTCTCTTAAAATCGAAGGAAGAATGAAGAAGCCTGAATACACGGCAGGAGTTGTAAGTATTTATAGAAAATATATTGACTTATATTTACAGTTTGGTCGAAAAAAATATAAAGTAGATAATAATGATATAAAGAAATTGAATGACCTTTTTAATAGAAAAGGATTTAGTGAGAGTTATTATAAAACATATAACGGTAAAGAAATGATTACATTTTCTAAACCTGATTTCAGAGCAGCTAATGAAGGTTTAATAAAGGGAATTCAGAACAAATATATTAATACTAACTTAAGAAAAAATATAGATATATTTGTTACAATAAAAAAAGATTCTCCAATGGAAGCTGTTGGAATATGTGGTGAAAATGTTGTTACCGTATATGAAGATTTGCCTGATGAAGCAAAAAAACTACCTACAACTTCTGATATGGTAAATGAAAAAATGGCAAAGCTTGGAAATACACCATTTAAAGTTGAAAAAATAGAAACTTATATCGATGACAATTTATTTGTAACCATTGGTAAAATAAATCAATTAAAGAGAAAACTGATTGATGAAATGACAAAAAGCATTATTGACAGATATAAAAGAAATAATGCTTTACCATATGAAAATGTAGAGAAAAATACAATAATATGTAATGATAAAAAGCTGGAAACAGCGTTGGTTTCTAATTTTGAACAGTATAAAACTATTGAAAAATGGAATAGAATATCAAGAATATATATAGAAGCATCAGAATTTACAAGACAGGAAATTGAAGAAGTAGTAAACAACAAAACTAAACAGATATATATAGCAATGCCATATATATTTAGGGAAAAAGACAAGGCTTATTTTTCAAAAGAATATATAGGAATGTTAAATAAATTTGATGGTGCATTAATTAGAAATATGGAGGAATATTTCTGGCTTAAAAATATAGATATGGTAAAAAATTATATTTTTGATTATAATGTATACGTTATGAATAGTTTTTCACAACAATTTATCCGTAAAACAGATGATATAACATATACTGTTCCTGTAGAATTGAATTATAAAGAAATGTTTGATATGGGATGTAGTGGTCAGGAAATGATTATATATGGTTATATGCCTGTAATGACAACTGTAAATTGCATTGCTAAAAGTTGTGATATGTGTCAAAAGTCAAAAGAGATTTACAGTTTAAAAGATAGAAAGAGTGAATATTTTAAGGTGAAATGCGTTTGCGATTACTGCTATAATCTTATATATAATTGTAAGCCACTTTCATTGATTGATTATAATAATAAAATTGATAAACTAAAGTTAAACAGTATAAGATATTCTTTTACATTCGAATCAAAAAAACAAATTAAAAATATGATTGAACATATAGATAATAAAGAATATGATTTGTTATTTGAAAATAATAGTGAAATAACAAGAGGACATTTTAACAGAGGAGTGTTATAACCGGAGATAAGATATGGAAACTTTGTACGTTACTGCAGCTAAATATATTTTTGTGTTACTAATGGCGGTATATACATGGGAATGTTTTAGTGCATTAAAAACAAGAAAAGAAAGAAAGACAGCAAGAATATTTCACAGACAGAATGCAATAATATTTATTGTTTATGTTTTGGGAATATCCGTTGTATATTTGAAAAATCCCTCTAATTTTACAGTTATATTAGCGGGAGCACAGTTGTGCTATTTAGTAATAGTATTAGGTATTTTTCCAATAATTTATTCTAATATAAGCAGAGCGGTATTAAGCAATATGTGTATGCTTTTATCTATTGGATTTATCATGCTTGCACGACTTAATTTTGAAACAAGTGTCAGACAGTTCATTATTGTTGCCGTTGTGACAATGGCATCTCTTATTGTACCATTTTTGATGAGTAAATTCCAATTATGGAAATATCTGACATGGGTATATTGTTTCGTTGGAATAGCAGCTCTTATAGCAGTTTTGTTCCTTGGAGATGAAGATTATGGAGCGAAACTTGCAATTGAAATTGGAAATTTTAAATTCCAACCATCAGAATTTGTTAAAATTATCTTTGTATTTTTTCTTGCAGGTTATTTGGCTGAACATAATAAATTTAAAGATGTGTGTATTTCTGCGGTTTTAGCAGCTATATATGTTTTGATTTTAGTAGCTTCAACAGATTTAGGAAGTGCTTTAATCTTTTTTATGATTTATTTATTTATGCTATTTGTTTCAACAAGAAATATTATATATTTGTTTTTAGGAGCCGGAGGGCTATCAGGTGCTTCGGTAATAGCGTATCATCTTTTTTCACATGTGCAGGAGAGATTTATTGCATGGAGAGATCCATGGTCAGTTATAGATAATGCAGGCTATCAGGTTGCACAGTCATTATTTGCTATTGGAAGTGGTGGATTTATGGGAACTGGATTGTATGAGGGCTCGCCTAAATATATTCCTGTAGTTACTGAGGACTTCATCTTTTCTGCTATAGCAGAAGAATTTGGCGGTCTATTTGCAATGCTTTTAATTTTAGTTTGTTTTAGTTGTTTTATTGCATTTTTGAAAATTGCGATGGAACAGGCAAATATGTTTAATAAACTTGTGTGTGTAGGTCTTGGTGTAGGCTATGCAGTACAGGTATTTCTTACAATAGGTGGTGCACTTAAAATGATTCCATCAACAGGTGTAACGTTACCTTTAGTAAGTAGTGGTGGTAGTTCAATACTAAGTACATTATTTGTGTTTGCAATTATGCAAGGTTTAGCAATTGTGGGAACTAAAGTAAAAAGAAACGTAACGCGAAGAATTCCAACGGAAGGATTAGTCAATGAACAGAGACAGACAGAGAGAATACGACAGCTTGAAAGAACAGGCGAAATTGGAAAAGTCGGAAAGAAAAAAAAGAAAAAAATTAAATAGTGAAATTATGACTACAACGATAATTTTTGCACTTATTTTCTTTGTAATGATAGGATATTATGTGTATTTTCTTGTTGCAGAGAGTCATGATGTTGTAAATAACGATTATAATAAAAGAATTGATGGATATGCTGAAACTGTAGTAAGAGGAACTATATTTAGCGCTGATGGAGATAAACTTGCATATACTAAAACTGATGATGCAGGTAATGAAACCAGAGAATATCCATATGATGAATTATTTTCTCATGTAATCGGAATAAAAAATCATGGAAAATCAGGTTTAGAGAAAGTTTACAATTACGAGCTTTTAAGTACAAATGTCAGTCCTATTCAAAAAATAGTCGACGATTTTATGAATGTAAAAGAAAAAGGAAATGATGTATATACAACATTAGATGTTTCTTTGCAAAAAAGTGCTACTGATAGTTTGGGTAAAAATAAGGGAGCTGTAGTTATCATTGATCCAGAGAGTGGAGCAATCAAAGCTATGACTTCGAAGCCAAATTATAATCCGAATACAATTGATGATATTTGGGATAAACTGGCAGAAGATACAAGCGATAGCAGACTTGTTAATAGGGCTACTCAGGGAAAATATACACCGGGTTCAATATTTAAAATTGTTACAACATTAGAATATATGCGTGAAAATAAAAATTATAATGATTTTCATTTTAATTGTAAGGGTAGTACAACTATAAATAATGTATCTATCAAATGCTTTGATGGACATGCACATTATAGTGAAGAATTGATTGATGCATTTGCATATTCATGTAACAGTGCTTTTTCAACAATTGGAACTGAACTTGATATGACAAAGTTTGCAAGCACAGCAAAAGGATTGTTATTTAATGAAAAATTACCTATTGAAATTGAATATAACAAGAGTGAATTTAATTTGTCAAATGAATCAACTACATTTGATATAATGCAGACAAGTATAGGTCAGGGAACTACATTAGTTACACCAATTCATATGGCCATGATAGCTTCATCAATAGCTAATAACGGAAAATTGATGAAGCCATATCTTGTTGATAAAATAGAATCAAGTGATAAATCTGTAGTTACAAAGACAGAGAATGAAGAATATGCCAGATTAATGACTAAAAAAGAAGCAAAGCAGCTCCAGAAATATATGAGAGCCGTTGTTGAATATGGAACTGGTAAAATCATGGCATATTCAAAATATACAGCGTATGGTAAAACAGGAACTGCTGAAATAGATAAGAATAATAATGTAAATTCGTGGTTTGTCGGATACGGAGAAAAAGATGGTAAAAAAATTGCCATTGCAGTTGTAATTGAAGACATGCCTGAAGGAAGCGATTCAGCAGTAAAATGTGTAAAAGCAATATTCGATGATTATTTTGAGTAATGTGTGTCATTATAATAAATGATGCCAGAGTCAAAAGGTTTAATCCTACATGAACCTGCTCATAAGTGGGTGAAAGCTCTTGTGACCCGTTCCAAGATCATATAATTTTGTTGAATAATAATTTAATAACAATGTTTTATTGAAATACCAGATAAGATTTTGTATACTAAAGTATGAATGTTTGATATGTATTGATGATAATTTTGTATATGATCTTTACATACGTTAGATGCGTTTAGGCAACTCTCAAGCATATGAACACCATAAACATATTGACTTACAGGAGGATTGTTATGCAGAAAGCAGTAAGTTGTGGTGGTGTTGTAATATTTCGTGGCAAAATATTAACTTTATATAAGAATTATAAGAATCGATATGAAGGATGGGTTTTGCCAAAAGGTACGGTTGAACAGGGAGAAGAGTATAAACAGACTGCATTGCGTGAAGTGTGTGAAGAAACAGGAGTTAATGCACATATTGTTAAGTATATCGGAAAAAGCGAATATAATTTTAACATACCAGGCGATACAGTTCATAAAGAAGTTCATTGGTATTTAATGATGGCGGATAGTTACTACAGCAGGCCACAAAGAGAAGAATATTTCCTTGATTCAGGATACTATAAGTTTATAGAAGCTTATCATTTGCTGAAATTTCCTAATGAAAAGCAGATACTTGAAAAAGGATATAATGAGTATCTTGAGTTGAAAAGACAAAATTTATGGGGAAATAAAAAATATTTATAAGGAAGTAGAGGCATTTGCATCCGCATAGGCCTCTTTATATGTAAATGAATAAAATAAATTATCAAAAGGAATTAGAAAAAACAATTAATGGAATTGTAAAAAATAATGAAAAACCTAAATTGTTACTTCATGCATGTTGTGCACCATGTAGCAGTTATGTTCTTGAATATTTATCAAATTATTTTTTGATTACAGTCTTGTTTTATAATCCTAATATATCAACAAAGAAGGAATATGATTATAGAGCCTCAGAATTAGAGAGACTTATTAAAGAAATGCCATTGGTTAATGAAGTAGATTTGGAGATTATGGAATATGACGATGGAGAATTTTATGATATTGCAAAAGGATATGAAGAATGTAAAGAGGGAGGAGAAAGATGCTTTAGATGTTATGAACTTCGCCTAAGAAAGGCTGCAAAGTATGCATCAGAAAAGAACTTTGATTTCTTTACAACAACTTTATCCATTAGCCCATTAAAAAACTCAGAAAAATTAAATTCTATTGGAGAAAAACTGTCGATAGAATATAAAATTCCATATTTGTTTTCAGACTTTAAGAAGAAAGAGGGTTATAAAAGATCGATAGAGTTGTCGAAAGAGTATGATTTATATCGACAAAATTACTGTGGATGTGTATATTCACAGAGAGATGAATAGAGTATATGTTTACAAAGAAATGGTAATTATGATATATTCAAGTAAAATCCATAATTAAGAAGGAGATGTAATTATGAATTGTCCAAAATGTGGAGCAAAATGCGAAAGTGATCAATCTTTTTGTGTTGTTTGTGGAGCACCGTTATATTCAAATGGTGACAATGAGACCGTCAATAATATTGATTTGAATAATGATGATCTCTCTGCAACCAGAATAGTAAGCGGGATTAGTCCAGATTTAAATGCCACAAAGACCAATATTGATTTACATAAAAAAGATGTAATGGAAACCCCGATTAATAGAAAACCGATTGATTTTGAAGAGAATACTTTTGAAGAAAATGAAAAGAAAAAAGAGCCTCAGATAAATAGATTTGACAATCAGAAATCGAGAATTAAGAACGATGAACCATCTTATCAAAGTGTAAATAAAAAGCCTAAAAAGAAAAGCAAAAAGAATATAATTATATTAACAATATTAGGAATATTATTTGCAGCTGTAATAGTTGTTTCTGTTGTGCTGTTTACAAGATCAAAAAATGAAGAAAAGTTTAATAAGTATTATAAAGCAGGAAACGATTATTACGATGCTAAAAACTATGCAGCTGCAGCGACTCAATATAATAGTGCATCTAATCACGCAATAAATAATTCAGAAAGAGTGTCTGTATATGAAAAATTATGGCATTGCTATGAATATATGGGTGAATATGCCGATGAAGAAATTAGTGTTCTTGAGAAACTTATTTCATTAAACCCAAAAGAAATATCATATTATGAAGCGTTGATTATTTTGTATCAAAATAATGATATGAGTGATAAAATTGATAAATTAATTGATTCGGTTGAAGATTATTCCATTAAAGAAAAATTGTCTAATTTTGATGGAACAATTCCAAATCCAAGTGTGGAAACAGGAACATATAGCAAGCCGATAGAAATATCATTACATGTATCTAATAATTTGGATATATATTATACTCTCGATAGTTCAGAACCATCAGAAGATAGTATAAAGTATTCCACGCCAATTAAATTTGAAAAACAGGGTACTTATACTATTAAAGCTATTTCTATTGATTCAAATGGAAAGAGTAGTAAAGAATTGACTGCCAGATATAGATTAGAGTTTCCTACAGTAAATATGCCAGTGGTAAGCATTGACAGCGGAGTTTATGATACTCAGAAGAAAATAACGGTAACTGCCGATGCAGATTGCAAAATATATTATACTAAAGATGGAAGTATTCCTGATTCTAAATCAACAGAATATACAAAAGAAATTAAGATGCCAAAAGGAAATACGGTATTTTCATTTATTGCAATGAATTCTGAAGGAATATACAGTAAAGTTGTAACAAGAGTTTATGATTACGAAGAAGTATATGAATATTCATATGATCAGGCAGTAAGCATGCTTACAACAATTCTTGTAAAAAATAAAACAATGGAAAATGAATATGGTGAGTATAAAAATGGTGATGTAGCTTACTTTACGTATAAGAGTATTGCCAAAGTAGAAAAAAAGAACTACTATATTGTTTCGTTTTCAATAGAATCTGATTCAGGTTCAATAACAAAAGAAGATACATACGCAATTTCATGCGACACAGGGGCATGTTTTAGAGCAAATGTATCTGGAGATTCGTATTCATTAGTTGAAATTAAATAATGTAAATATAAATTGCCAGCTTAAAAAAATATAAAGCTGGCAATTTTCTTTATGCACATGGCTTTGCCATGAATAACACTTCGAATCCGCTACGCTGCTTCTCAGTGATTATACATTCGTCAAATACTATCAGCCTTTTTTGCAAGCAAAAGGCTGATAGTATTTGACTCATTGTGCATAACAAAAAGGCACAAGATATATCTTGTGCCTTTTATATAATGCGGATGGCGGGACTTGAACCCGCACGGGGAAACCCCGGCAGATTTTGAGTCTGCTTCGTCTGCCATTCCGACACATCCGCATACAACGAAATAGATTGTAACATTGATATATAAAAAAGTCAATTACTTTTTTGCTTTGACGTGTAATAGTAAATGATGTATTATAATGGTATTGCAAAGAGGTTGAATTTTTGTGTAAAAAGGAGAATAATAAGTAAATTACTTGTTATGAATAAATGTATGGAATGCAGAGAATTTCAAAATTTAATTCATGATTTTATTTTTGATAAAATTGAATATACAGATGAACTTGAAGAATTTATTGAACATGCAAGAACCTGTAAAAAATGTAGGGAAGATTTAGAATTATATTATTTAATTAATAGAGGTTTAGGTGATGTACCGGCACCTGACAATAGTGGAGAGGATGTTGGGTATGACCAGGAATTAGAAGATATATTCAGTTTTTATGATGAATGGTTTACAAAACAAAAAAAACAAAAGTGGGCAACTAAAATATCAATTGTTGTATGTGGCATTATAGTTATATGTATAATTGGATTTTTGATTGGCGTTCTTATTGGATATATATAAATAAACAGATGGAAATGGAGAAATCAAGTGAGAGATAAATTAGTATTAATAGATGGACATAGTATTTTAAACAGAGCATTTTATGGTGTCCCTGATTTTACAAATTCTGAAGGAACACATACAAATGCTATTTTTGGTTTTTTAAATATTTTGTTTAAAATTATTGATGAGGAAAATCCAAAATATTTATGCGTTGCATTTGATGTACATCAACCTACATTTAGGCATGAAATGTACAAAGAATACAAGGGTACAAGAAAGCCAATGCTTCCTGAATTAAAACAGCAGGTACCTTTGATGAAAGAAATGCTTAAGGCTTTGAATATTAAAACAACTGAACTTGCTGGATTTGAAGCTGATGATATACTTGGAACACTATCTAAAGCAGGTGAAGAGCAGGGACTTGAGGTGTCTGTTATTTCAGGAGATAGAGATTTACTTCAGTTAGCAACAGAACATGTTAAAATCAGAATCCCTAAAACAAAAAAAGGAAAAACAGAAATTGAAGATTATAATGTTACACAGGTATTAGAAAAATACAGCGTGACACCTAAGGAATTTATTGATGTGAAGGCACTTATGGGAGATTCTTCTGATAATATTCCAGGAGTTCCGGGGATTGGAGAAAAAGGTGCAACTACAATTATAAGTGAATATGGTTCTATTGAAAATGCATTTGAACATGCAGATGATATAAAAAATAAAAGAAACAGAGAAGCTTTAAAAGAACATTTTGATATGGCCCAAATGAGCAAAACACTTGCTACTATAAATACAAGCGTACCTGTTGAAGTGAAAATATCTGATTGTGTTTTAGAAGATATGTTTAATAAAGAAGCACTTGCAATGGTAAAGAAATTTGAATTTAAAAGCATGATTTCTAAATTTGATTCAATAAGCACAGAAAATACTTTTGAAGAAAACTTTAAGTTAATGGAGGATTTTGGTGAAGTTGAAAATCTATTGTCAGAAATTCAAAAATTAAAGAAAGTTGGATTGTTTATCGATTTAAATAATGATGAAATCAGAGGAATTTCTATAACTATAAGTGATGATGAAACATACTATATTCCTGTAAGTGGGTTTATAACAGGTGAATATTTAAAAGAAAAATTAAATTACATTGTAAGTAATGCCGTAGAAGTTAGTGTGAATGATATAAAAAGTAATCTTAGATTTGTAGAAACGGAGACTGAAAATAAATTATTTGATGCAGGAATTGCAGCATATTTACTTAATCCCTTGAAATCTACTTACGAATATGATGATATAGCAAGAGACTATTTAGAGTTTGAAGTGCCTGCATATGATGAAATTTTCGCAAATTATAAAAAGGATAAAAGTGTTTTAGAAAACATAGATAATATTTCTAAATATGCTTCATATAATTCTTATGTATTGTATAAATCTATTGAACCTTTAAAAGAAAAATTAGAAAACGAAGGAATGATAGATTTATATGAAAAGATTGAGGTTCCTTTGACGTATGCATTGTATGATATGGAAAAAACAGGTATTAAGGTTGAGGCTGATTCATTAAAAGAATATGGTGATAAGCTAGCTGAAAGTATTAAAACGCTTGAAGAAGAAATTTATAAAGAGGCCGGACATGAATTTAAAATAAATTCACCTAAACAGCTTGGTGAAATTTTATTTAACGAAATGGGTCTTCCGGGTGGCAAAAAGACAAAAACAGGTTATTCGACATCTGCGGATGTTTTAGAAAAATTAAAGCCGGATTATCCGTTTGTTGAAAAAATATTATCTTACAGACAGGTTACAAAATTAAAATCAACTTATGCAGATGGACTTGCCGGGTTTATAGAAGAAGATGGTAGAATTCATGGCAAATTTAATCAGACAATTACTGCGACAGGAAGAATCAGCAGTACTGATCCAAATCTTCAGAACATTCCTGTTAGAACTGCACTTGGTAGAGAAGTTAGAAAAGTATTTGTTCCAAAAGAAGGATGTGTGTTTGTAGATGCAGATTATTCTCAGATTGAACTTAGAATTTTAGCTCATATGTCAGATGATGAGAATCTGATAAATGCTTATAAAGAAGCAAAGGATATACATCAAAGCACAGCATCTTTGGTATTTAATGTACCTTTAGATGAAGTTACTAAAGAACAGAGAAGCAATGCTAAAGCAGTAAATTTTGGAATTGTTTATGGAATCAGTTCATTTGGATTAAGCCAGGATTTATCAATCAGTAGAAAAGAGGCTGATAAATATATCAAGGACTATTTTGTAAGTTATCCGGGCGTAAAAAAATATTTGGATGATGCTGTCGAAAGTGCAAAAGAAAAAGGCTATTCAGTTACTTTATTTGGAAGAAGACGTCCTATACCGGAATTGAAAAGTGGCAATTTTATGCAAAAATCGTTTGGGGAAAGAGTTGCCATGAATGCACCGATTCAGGGAACAGCTGCAGATATTATGAAAATCGCAATGATTAACGTGGACAAAGCTTTAAAAGAACAAAATTTAAAATCAAAGATAGTATTGCAGGTTCATGATGAATTGTTGGTTGAAGCTTACAAAGATGAAGTGGAACAGATAAAACAAATTTTAGTTGATAATATGAAGAATGCGGCTGATTTGCGTGTGGCGTTAGAAGTTGAGGTTGAAGTTGGGAACAACTGGAATGAAGCTCATTAAAGATTACTTCATAATACAAAATTATAAATAACAATAAAAAATGTATTTAATATACATCTAATAAGGAAACAAAAAATGATAATAGGAATAGTAGGTGGTGTGGGCTGTGGAAAGTCTACAGTCCTCACATATTTAAAAGAAAAATACAATGCTTATATAATCGAAGCTGATAAGGTGGCTAAAGAAATCATGGAAAAGGGAAATGAAGTATACAATAAGGTGATACGAGAATTTCCCGAGAGCCTAGATAAAGATGATAATATAGACAGAAAAAAACTCGCGAAAATTGTATTTAATGATGCAAAAAAATTAGAGACATTAAACAATATTACTCATCCGGGAACAATTAAGGAAATAACTGACAGAATCAATAATAGTTCAAATCAACTTGTTATTGTTGAGTCAGCTATCTTAATTGGAAGTGGTATTGATAAAATGTGCGATGAAATATGGTATGTTTATTGTGATTTAGAAAAAAGAATTAAGAGATTGATGGATAGCAGAGGATATAGTGAAGAAAAGACAAGAAACGTTATTATGAATCAAATGTCCGAAGAAGAATTTAATCGTGTTTCAGATGAGTTTATAGACAACTCTAATAGCGAAGAAGAAACACATGAACAGATAGATTTCATACTTTCTTCACAATTTTGTTAAAATAAATTATTGACTTAAAGATGAAAAAATCTTACAATATGTAGCGTGCTACATGTTGTAAGATTTTTTAGTATGAGGTGAAAATTTGGAACATTATGGAATATTAATTAAGAAACTTGATAAAGTATTCAAACAAAATTTTAATCAGGAACTTGAAAGAGTCGGACTGACTTTTTCTCAAATGCGTGTTTTACGTTTCATAGAAGATAATCCCAAGATGAAAATAACTCAAAAAGATATTTCGAATGAACTTGATATTCAGCATTCTACAACTATTGGGCTTTTGAAAAGAATGCAGGAAAAAGGATTGGTTAGAGTTGTTGTAGATGAAGATAATCGAAGATGCAGGAATATATTTTTGACAAAAAAAGCAGAGGATATAAGTTATGAAATGGAAAGGGGAAGAGAAATTATGGAAAGCAGAGTGGTCAAATCCTTTACTGACGAAGAAAAGGAAACTTTTTACAGATTGTTAAATAAGGCTATTGATAATTTAAAGGATTAAGGAGAACGTTATGATTAAAAGATTATTACAGGAAGTCAAAGAGTATAAAACGGCTTCAATATTAACTCCTATATTTATGATTGGAGAAGTAATTTTTGAAACATTAATTCCATTTATTATGGGCTTAATTATTAATAATGGAATTAATGGAAATAATGGAAAAGGTGACACTAATTATATTGTAATGATGGGTGTAATAATGTTTGTTTTTGCATTATTAGGTCTAATTGCAGGAATGGGTGGAGGAATTACAGGTGCTAAGGCATCCACAGGATTTGCTAAAAATTTGCGTGAAGCAATGTTTAGAAATATTCAGACATTTTCATTTGCAAATATTGACAAATTTAGTACATCAGGACTTGTAACAAGAATGACAACGGATGTTACTAATGTACAGAATGCATATCAGATGATTCTTAGAATGTGTATTAGAGCACCATTTAGTATGATATGTGCTATGGCAATGGCATTTTACATAAGCCCAAGAATTGCAACAATATATTTAATTGCAGTTATAATTTTAGGAATTATTTTAGTATTTATTATGTTAAATGCAAATAAATATTTTAAACAGGTTTTTAGAAAATATGATGATTTAAACGAAAGCGTGCAGGAAAATGTATCAGCAATTCGTGTAGTTAAAGCTTATGTAAGAGAAGAATATGAAACAGATAAGTTTCATAAGGCAAGTAATAATGTATATAACATGTTTGTAAAAGCAGAAACAATTATTTCTTATAATTCACCTGTAATGCAGATAACAGTGTATACATGTATTCTTTTAATAAGCTGGGTAGGTGCACACATGATTGTGAATGCAAATCCTACGCTCGATACAGGAGAACTAACAAGTTTGCTTGCATACTGTATGAATATTCTTATGAGTTTAATGATGCTTTCGATGGTATTTGTTATGGTAACAATGAGTGCTGCAAGTGCAAAACGTATTGTAGAAGTATTAGACGAAAAGAGCAGCATTACAAACCCTCAAAATCCTATATTTGAAATAAAAGATGGAAGTGTAAAATTTGACAATGTTAATTTTAAATACAAAGAAAATGGTAAGAACTATGTTTTAAAAGACATTAATTTAGATATTAAATCTGGAGAAACAATAGGTATTATCGGTGGAACAGGTAGTGCTAAAACAAGTCTTGTTAACCTTATATGTCGTTTATATGATGTTAACAAAGGAAAAGTTTTAGTTGGTGGAAAAGACGTAAGAGAATACGATTTAGATACATTGCGAAACGAGGTTTCTGTAGTTTTGCAGAAAAACGTACTTTTTAGCGGAACTATTTTAGATAACCTTCGTTGGGGAGATGAAAACGCAACTGAAGAAGAATGTGTAGCTGCATGTAAGCTTGCGTGTGCAGATGAATTTATTGAAAAGTTTCCTGAAAAATACAATACATATATTGAACAGGGTGGTACAAATGTATCAGGTGGTCAGAAACAAAGAATTTGTATAGCAAGAGCGTTGTTAAAGAAACCTAAAATTCTTATATTAGATGACTCAACAAGTGCTGTTGATACAGCAACTGATGCAAAAATCAGAAAAGCATTTGCGCAGGAAATTCCAAATACTACAAAATTTATTATTGCACAACGTATTTCAAGTATTGAAAGTGCAGACAAAATAATAGTAATGGAAAATGGTAAAATAAATGGATTTGGAACTCACGAAGAATTATTAAAGAATAATGAAATATATAAAGATGTGTACGAATCTCAGACTGAAGGAAGTGGAGATTTTGATGAGAATGGAGGTGAACAGTAATGGCTGAAAAGGTAAAAGAATTCAAAGGCGGACCAGGTGGCAGATGCCGTGGGCCAAAGCCAAAGGTTGAAAATCCCGGAATTATTATGAAACGATTATTTGGTATGCTGTTCAAATCTTATGGAGTAGCTCTTATAATAGTTGCAATTTGCATAGTAGTTAGTGTAGTAGCAAACGTTCAGGGAACATGGTTTACAAAAAATCTTATAGATATTTATATAATACCAATGGTTAAAACTTTAAACGCCGGCGGAGCCCCTAATTATACACCACTTATGCATGCAATGGTAAAAGTAGCCATATTTTATGGAATAGGTGCACTATCTACATTTGCGTATAACAGAATAATGGTTTATGTTACGCAGGGTACTTTAAGAAATTTAAGAAATCAGATGTTTGAACATATGGAAAAACTTCCAATCAAATACTTTGACACCCACTCACATGGTGACATTATGTCTATGTATACAAATGATATTGACACATTAAGACAGATGATTAGTCAGAGTATGCCACAGTTTTTAAATAGTGGTATAACAATTGTTACGGTATTTGCCAGCATGGTTGCATTAAGTATACCTTTAACAATTGTAACTTTAATTATGATTGCGATTATGCTATATGCAACAAAAAAATCAGCAGGACTTAGTGGTAAATATTTTATTAAGCAGCAAAAAGATATAGGTAAAGTTAATGGATTTATCGAAGAAATGATGGAAGGACAGAAAGTAGTTAAAGTATTCAACCATGAAGAGATAAATATTAACGATTTTGTTGAAATAAATAATCAGCTATATAACAGTGCAAATAATGCAAATAAATTTGCAAATATATTAGGACCTATAAATGCTCAGCTTGGGAATGTAAGTTATGCATTGACAGCGATTGTAGGTGGATTTTTAGCAATAAATAAAGTTACATTTTTAGGTAATGCATTAACATTGGGTGGATTGGTAAGTTTCCTTACATTTAATAAGAATTTTTCAATGCCTATAAATCAGATTAGTCAGCAGGTAAATGCAATTGTTATGGCATTAGCGGGTGCTGACAGAATATTTAAGCTGTTAGATGAAACACCTGAAACAGATGATGGTTATGTAACATTAGTAAATGCAAAATTCGAAGGCGATAAACTTGTTGAAGCAAAAGAAAAGACAGGAATCTGGGCATGGAAACATATTCACCAGGCAGACGGAACAGTAGAATACAAACAGTTAAAAGGTGATGTTGTATTTGATGATGTTGACTTTGGATATAACGATGACAAAATTGTACTTCATAATGTAGATTTGTTTGCAACACCTGGACAGAAGATTGCATTTGTAGGCTCTACAGGTGCAGGTAAAACAACTATCACAAATCTTATTAATAGATTTTATGATATTCAGGATGGAAAAATCAGATATGATGGTATTAACATAAACAAAATCAAGAAAGATGATTTGAGACATTCTTTAGGAATTGTATTACAGGATACACATTTGTTTACGGGAACTGTGGCTGAAAATATTTCTTTTGGTAAACTTGACGCTACCCGGGAAGAAATTGAGGCTGCTGCTAAGCTGGCAAATGCACATAATTTTATTATGAGCCTTCCTAATGGATATGACACGATGTTAACAGGAGATGGTGCAAACTTATCTCAGGGACAGCGACAGTTATTGGCAATCGCAAGAGCAGCAATTGCTGACCCACCGGTATTAATTTTGGATGAAGCTACAAGTTCAATTGATACACGAACTGAAAAATTAGTACAGGAAGGTATGGATAAACTGATGAAGGGAAGAACAACATTTGTTATCGCCCACAGATTATCAACTGTAAAGAATTCTGACTGTATAATGGTACTTGAACAGGGACGTATTATTGAAAGAGGAACTCATGATGAACTAATTGAACAAAAGGGTAAATATTATCAACTTTACACAGGAAATAAAGCACTTGCATAATTGACTTTTTAGATGCGATTTGATAGCATTTATTGAGAGAAATATAATTAGGAAACAAAATCAACAAACTTAATTTTGTGAAAGTTTTCGACAATTAGTCTTTGATAAAAAGAGGCTATACATATTAGTTATAGGAGGAATTTAACATGAAGAAGATTATCACAGACAAGGCCCCTGCAGCAATAGGACCTTATTCACAGGCAGTTATTGCAAATGGAATTTTATATACATCAGGACAAATTGCATTAAATCCTGCAACAGGTGAAATTGTTGGGACAACAATTGAAGAACAGACTACTCAGGTAATGAAAAATTTAGGGGCAATTTTAAATGCAGCCGGTGTAGATTATGAAAACACAATTAAAACAACATGTTTCTTAGCAAATATGGAAGATTTTACAACTTTTAATGGAATTTATGAAAAATATTTTACAGGAAAACCTGCAAGAAGTTGTGTAGCAGTAAAGCAGCTTCCTAAAAATGTTCTTTGTGAAGTAGAAGTTATTGCAGTTGTAGATTAATTATATTAAAATCTGCCTTTATAATTTGTAAAATATGATTAGATAGGATTGTGTGAGTGCGTAACACGGAACAAACCGCATGCATCAAAGTTGGGGCCTTGGGCCCTAACATATTAAATATAAAAGTAGAGAAGGAGAAGCGATGAAAAAAGAATGGATAGATGTGTGCTCTTATGATGGTGAAGGATATTTACCTTTAATTACATATCAGTCATGGAGGGTTGCAGAACTTCGTTATTGCGAAGAATTAGAAGTTAAGAATTTAGATAAAATGCAAAAGCATGATGAAACGGATGAGGTTTTTGTGCTTTTAGCAGGCGAATGTACTTTATTTACAGGTGGAAATGGTGATGTCATATCAGAAATAGACGGTATAAAGATGGAACCACTTAAAATATATAATGTAAAGAGAGGAACGTTCCACACACATACACCTGAGAAAGGAAGTACTGTTCTCATTATAGAGAATTCTAATACAGATGATAATATAAATTCTCCAACATTAAAGATGACACCTGAACAGATTGAACAGGTTAGGAAAATTTATTATAAATTAAATAAGTAGTTTTGTTATATGTAATAAAAATTAAATATTGATTTATACGCAAAAACTGTTCCTGTCAGCGATATGGAGCAGTTTTTTGCTTATTTATAAAAAATGTCGAAGTCAAAATTCCTCAACTTTGATGCATACGTAAAAACGACTTAAAAATTAATAAAAGATATATATATACATAATCATAGATTACATAAAAACATTACATTTTGTATAAAAATAAAAAATCATAATAGCATGATTTCTTTAATAGTGGTAGAATAGTAAATATATTTAAAAAGGGAGTAGGGCATTGAGACTAGACAAATATTTGTGTGATATGAATATTGGCAGCCGCAGTCAGGTTAAACAATATATCAGAAAAGGATGCGTTGATGTTAACGGAGATATTATAAAAAAACCGGAACTGCACATAGATGAAACAAAGGATATAATTTCCGTTAATGGTAAAACAATTGCTTATAAGAAAAATATATATTATATGCTTAATAAACCGGCAGGTGTCGTAACTGCCGTTAAAGATTCAAGAGATAGAACAGTAATGGATTTATTTGACGCATCTATATCAAAAGGTTTGTTTCCTGTTGGTAGATTAGATAAGGATACGGAAGGGCTTTTGCTTATCATGAATGATGGTGAGCTAGCACATATTCTTACTTCACCAACAAAACATATTGATAAAACATATTATGCAAAGATTAATGGCAGAGTGAAAAATGAGCATATTGAACTTTTTAAAGAAGGACTGGATATAGGTGAAAAGAAATTAACTAAGCCTGCGGTATTAAGCATTTTAAAATCAGATGATATTTCAGAAATTGAGCTAACAATAACAGAGGGTAAATTTCATCAGGTTAAGAGAATGTTTAAAGCCATAGGTATGGAAGTTATATATTTAAAACGTATATCAATGGGAAAACTAAAACTTGATGATACACTTATGTTAGGCGATTATAGAGAACTTACAGTGCAGGAAATTGCGCAGATTGGAGGCAATGTATGAGAATAGTGATTATTACAGGAGCATCTTCCGGAATGGGAAGAGAATTTGCATTACAATTAGACAAAAAATTACATTCAATTGACGAATATTGGCTTGTCGGAAGAAATGAAGAGGAATTAGCAAAAACAAAAAAGAAAATGCATACAAAAACAAGAAATTTTATTGCTGATTTTAATTCCAGAAAGGCATTGTTTCCACTTGTACAGGAAATAAACAATATACAGCCGGAGGTAAAGATGCTTGTAAATTGTGCCGGATTTGGAATGGTTGGAGATTTTGACAGAATTTCATATAATGATAATTTAAGCATGATTGATGTCAACTGCAGAGCTTTAACTTCTTTGACGCATGATTGCATTCCGTTTATGGCAGTTAATTCAAGAATTATTAATATAGCTTCGGCAGGGGCATTTAATCCACAGCCGGGATTTGCAGTTTATTGTGCTACTAAATCATATGTATTGAGTTTTTCAAGAGCTTTAAGAGGAGAATTAAAAGATTTAGGAATATATGTTACTGCAGTATGTCCGGGACCTGTTAATACTCCATTTTTTAATAAAGCAGAAAGATATGGAACTGTTTATGCATTTAAGAAATTGTTTATGGCTGACCAGAAAGCAGTTGTAAGTAAGGCAATAGACGATAGTATAAGATGTAAAGAAATTTCAGTTTATGGAAGGACAATGAGAGCTTATAGAGTTTTAGCCAAAGTTGTTCCACATCGTTTTATAATCGAATTATTGAATTTAATGCATAAATTGAAAAAATAAATATTTAAATTTGACATTGTTACAAGAATAATTGATAAATTAAAATGCAAAGAATTTATAATAGTTAAAATTTATATTAATCAAAATGCTATAACATAAAACGTGACTGATTATCAGCATTAGGAGATAAAATGAGAGAAATAATTATAAATAAAAATGAGGCAGGGCAACGTTTTGACAAGTTACTTTTTAAGTATTTTAACGCTGCACCTGCCAGCTTTGTGTATAAGATGCTTAGAAAAAAGAATATTACATTAAACAATAAAAAATCTGACGGAAAAGACAAACTTGCAGTTGGAGACTGTGTGAAAATATTTATGACAGATGAAACTATAGATAAGTTTAGAAGTTCAAAAAATATTGAAGCATCTGGCAAGGCAACGCATAAAATTTCATTAGATGTAGTTTACGAAGATGAAAATGTAATTATAGTAAATAAACCGGCAGGCGTTTTAAGCCAAAAAGCAAAGAAGAATGATATTTCAATGAATGAATATATAATCGAATATTTACTAGATACAAAACAGCTTAGTGAAAATGAATTAGAAACTTTTAAGCCGGGCATTTGCAACAGACTAGACAGAAATACAAGCGGTCTGTTAATTGCAGGAAAAAGTTTATTAGGACTACAGGTGATGTCGGATATGTTAAAAGATAGAACATTTGGCAAATACTATATTACAGTCGTTTCGGGAGAAATTAATGGAAAAACAAAGATTAAAGGATATTTGACAAAAGATTCTAAATCTAACAAGGTGAAAATATACGATAAACCATTGAAAGAAAGTTCATATATAGAAACAGAATATGAATGTTTAAAAACAAATGGCAAATATACTATTTTGAAAGTTAAACTTATTACGGGAAAACCGCATCAGATAAGAGCGCATCTTGCATCCGTTATACATCCTATAATAGGAGATACCAAATATGGAAGAGCAGATATTAATGAAATTTTCAGAAAAAAATGTGGTGTAAAATATCAACTATTACACGCCTGGCAACTTAAATTTGATGAAATGCCGGATGAATTAAAAAAACTTAAACAAAAAACATTCGAAGCTAAAATTCCCCAATTATTTGAAAATGTATTTAGTGAGATTGGATTAAATTTATAAAGGAAAGAAAATGGGAACATGGAATTCACGTGGGCTTAGAGGCTCTACTTTAGAAGATATGATTAATATGTCGAATGAAAGTTATAGGGAAAAAGGATTGGCGTTAATTCAAAAAATTCCAACACCAATTACCCCGGTAAGAATTGATCAACAGACAAGACATATAACATTAGCATATTTTGATCAGCAAAGTACAGTAGATTATATAGGTGCTGTGCAGGGAATACCAGTGTGCTTTGATGCCAAAGAATGTGCAACAGATACATTTCCGATGATGAACATACACGAACATCAGGTTAAATTCATGAAGGATTTTGAAAAACAGGGTGGAGTATCTTTTATTATATTATTTTATAGTCATAAAAATGAAATGTACTATATTCCTTTCTGTGATATAGAAAAATTTTATGAAAGAAGTATAAATGGAGGAAGAAAAAGTTTCAGATTTGATGAAATAGATAAGAAATATAAAATAAAATCTGCGCCGGGTATACTGGTTCATTATTTAGAAACGATTAATATTGACCTCGAATCTAGAGAAGAATAGGCATTGACACGAAAAAAAATATATTGTATTATATTTGCTGTGCTACCGTGGTAACACATTAGCAGGCTAAAGTGTAAAGGAAAGATAAAAATGAGTAAAGAATTATTACACACACCAGAGGGTGTAAGAGACGTATACGGAAAAGAGTGTGCAAGAAAGTTAACTATAGAAAATAAAATTAATAATATATTTAATTTATATGGATTCCATAATGTTCAAACACCAACATTTGAATTCTTTGATATTTTTAATAAGGAAAGAGGTTCAGTACCATCAAAGAATTTATATAAGTTTTTTGATAGGGAAGGAAATACTTTGGTATTAAGACCTGACCTTACTCCATCAATAGCAAGAATTGCAGCAAAGAATTATATGGATGTCAATGTACCTATTAAGCTTTGCTATAACGCAAATACATATATTAATAATTCAGAATTACAGGGAAAACTAAAGGAAATAACACAACTTGGTTGTGAACTAATCGGGGATGATTCAGTTGAAGCTGATGCAGAAATGGTTGCCCTTGTTGTAAATTCATTAAAGAGTGCAGGCTTTGATAAATTTCTTGTTGAAATTGGTCAGGTTGACTTCTATAAGGGACTTTTAGAAGAATGTGGATTTGAAGATGATGTTGAGGAAGAACTTAGAGTTAGAATTGAAAATAAGAATTTCTTCGGTGTTGAAGAATTACTTGATTCTAAAGATATCACTTCAAACGTAAAAGATACATTTCTTAAATTGCCTTCTTTATTTGGAAGTTCAGATGTACTTGATAAAGCAAAAGAACTTGCAACGAACGAAAAATCATTAAAGGCAATTGAGAAATTAGAGGAAGTATATTCTATTTTAGTTGATTATGGAGTTGCTGATTATATTTCATTTGATTTAGGAATGCTTAGCAATTTTAATTATTATACAGGAATTATTTTTAAGGCATACACATATGGAACAGGAGATGCAATTGTTGCAGGTGGCCGCTATGATAAACTATTAAGTCAGTTTGGAAAAGATAGTGCTGCTATAGGATTTGCAGTATATATGGATCAGCTTCTTATGGCTATGAGCAGCCAGAAAATGGAAGGCGATACAGATTATGTATATGAAGTGTTAATATATGATACAGAACTTAGAAAGACAGCATTGCAGCTTGCTACAGGTCTTAGGGAAAAAGGTATTAAGACAGAGCTTATTCCTAAGAAAGAAAATATTTCAATTGATGAGTATGTTGAATTCAAAAAAGAAGACGGAGCTGTAAATGTAACATATGTATCTAAAGATGGTGTAAAGGAATTATAGGAGTTTAAATAAAATGAGATATTTAACATTTGCCCTTGCAAAGGGAAGATTAGCTAAAACAGCAATGAAAATGTTTGAAGATATAGGTATTGAATGTGAAGAAATGAAAGACGAAAAAACACGTAAGCTTATTTTTGTAAATGAAGAATTAAAATTAAAATTCTTCTTAAGCAAGGCGAGTGATGTACCTACATACGTTGAATATGGAGCTGCTGATATAGGAATTGTAGGAGCAGATACAATTCTTGAAGAAGGGAGAAAATTGTACGAAGTATTAGATTTAGGATTTGGAAAATGCAACATGTGTGTATGTGGTCCTGAATCTGCGAGAGATTTATTAAAAAATCATGGAATGATAAGAGTTGCTTCAAAATATCCAAATATTGCAAAAGATTATTTCTATAATAAAAAACATCAGACAGTTGAAATTATTAAACTTAATGGTTCAGTAGAACTTGCGCCTATTGTTGGTTTATCAGAAGTAATAGTTGATATTGTAGAAACAGGTACAACATTAAAAGAAAATGGACTTACTGTATTAGAAAAAGTTTGTCCTTTATCAGCAAGAATGGTTGTTAACCAGGTAAGCATGAAGATGGAAGATGAAAGAATTAGAAAAATCATAAAGGATTTGAGGGCTAATATTAAATAATTCCTATATAAATTATTGTAAATTTGATGTATAGTAGTATGTGGTAAAAGGAGAAGAAATTATGCGTATTGTAAAGTTAGATGAAGCTTCTAAGAAAAATATTTTGACTGATTTACTTAAAAGAAGTCCTAATAATTACGGAAGTTATAATGACAGTGTAAATGAAATACTTAATAATGTTAAAGAAAATGGAGACAAGGCTGTTTTTGAATATACAGCAAAATTTGACAAGGCAGATATTAATGCAGATAATATCGTGGTAACAAAGGAAGAAATTGAGGAAGCGTATAATTCTCTTGAAAATTCTGAATTAGTAGATGTTATTAGAAAAGCAATTAAAAATATAAGGGAATATCATGAAAAACAGCGTCAATACAGTTGGTTTGACAGCAAGCCTGATGGAACAATTTTAGGTCAGAAAGTTACTGCACTTGAAAAAGTAGGTGTATATGTACCTGGTGGAAAGGCAGCATATCCATCATCTGTATTAATGAACATTATTCCTGCAAAGGTTGCCGGTGTTGACAGAATATGTATGGTAACACCTCCGGGAAAAGATGGAAAAGTTAATCCCGGAACACTCGTAGCTGCAAATGAAGCAGGTGTAGATGTAATTTATAAAGTAGGTGGAGCACAGGCGATTGCTGCTTTGGCATTTGGAACTGAAAGCATTCCTAAGGTTGATAAAATTGTAGGCCCTGGAAATATTTATGTTGCTCTTGCTAAAAAGGCAGTATTTGGTTATGTAAGTATTGACAGCGTTGCAGGGCCAAGTGAAATCCTTGTGTTAGCAGACGAAACATCAAATCCAAGATATGTTGCTGCAGATTTGCTCTCACAGGCAGAACATGATGAATTAGCGTCAGCAATTTTAGTGACAACAAGTATGGATTTGGCAAAAAAAGTATCAGAATATACAGATATGTTTGTTTCTAAATTATCAAGAAAAGCAATACTTGAAAAATCATTAGAAAATTTTGGATATATTTTAGTTGTTGATACATTAGATGAAGCAATTTCTGTTGCAAATGATATTGCAAGTGAACATTTAGAAATTGTTACTAAAAATCCGTTTGATGTAATGACAAAAATTAGAAATGCAGGGGCTATTTTCCTTGGAGAATATAGCTCAGAACCACTTGGAGATTATTTTGCAGGACCAAACCATGTTTTACCGACTAATGGAACAGCAAAATTCTTCTCGCCACTTAGTGTTGATGATTTTATTAAGAAATCAAGTATTATTTCATATTCAAGACAGGCATTAGAACCTATAAGCGAAGATATTCAGAAGTTTGCAAAGGCTGAAGGATTAACAGCTCATGCAAATTCTATTCGTGTAAGATTCGATGAAAATGATGAAATATAAGGAAGGTAGCGGTATATGAACAGAGTAGGTACTTACAGCAGAAAGACAAATGAAACCCAGATTGATATTACATTTAATATAGATGGAAAGGGAAAGGCTAATATTGATACAGGAATTGGCTTTTTTGACCATATGCTTAATAATTTTGCAAGACATGGTTTATTTGATTTAGATGTAAAAGTTAAAGGAGATTTATTTGTTGATTGCCATCATACAATTGAGGATACGGGAATTGCTCTTGGTATTGCCATAAAACAGGCACTTGGAGATAAAAAATCAATCAAAAGATATGGCTCTGTAATTTTACCGATGGATGAATCTTTGGTGCTATGTTCGCTTGATTTGTCAGGAAGACCTTATTTAAATTTTGATGCTGAATTTACAGTAGATAAAGTTGGCGAATTTGATACTGAAATGGTAAAAGAATTTTTCCATGCCATAGCATATGCTGTAGGAATGAATTTACATATAAAAATGCTTGAATCCGGTAATAATCACCATATGATTGAAGGGATTTTTAAAGCATTTTCCAAATCACTGGACAATGCAACAATGATTGATGAAAGAATTGAAGATGTACTATCTACGAAAGGAAGTTTATAATAAATGAGTTTTAGAATTATTCCTTCCATTTATTTAAAAGATGGAAAGGTCGTAAATAAAAATACAATGGAAATTGTTGGTGACGGAGATGCAGTAGCACTTGCAACTTTGTATAATAACAGAGGAGCTGATGAATTAATTATTTTTGATATATCAGAAACAGATTCTCAACATGATAACAATATTGGAACAATGGTTTCTATTGCTGATGCGGTGGATATTCCGATATTAGTTGGCGGAAATATTAAAAGACTTGAAGATGTAAAGAAATACATATATACAGGTGCTAAGAAAGCGATTTTAGACGGAAATAAAGAAAGTAATCTTGAATTAGTATCTGAGGCTTCTGAAAGATTTGGAAGTGACAAGATTGCTGTAATGATAGACAGTACTTTTGATATGAACAAAATAAAAACATTAAAATATGATGGAGCATCTCTTATTATTGCAAATAATTGTGCAAGAGAAGCTTTAGGATATGGCATAAGGGTTTTAGCTTATGACTGTATGTATAGTTTTGAGGATATTATTTCATTTGCAAAAGAAGAAAAAGTGTATGGTGTTTCACATGCAGGATTAGATGAGGCATTTGATTATATGAATTTCAAGGCTCAGTTAAAAGATGAAGATGTAAAAGTTGATGTTTTAGAATCAAAGATTACATTTGACAAATTTAAGACTAATAGTGATGGAATGATTCCTGTAATTGTTCAGGACTATAAGACTGATAAGGTATTAATGCTTGCATATATGAATGAAGAGGCATTTAATCTTACAATTAAGACGGGAAAAATGACATATTTTAGCAGAAGCCGTAATGAAATATGGGTAAAAGGATTAACATCCGGTCATTTCCAGTATGTAAAGGAATTGTCTATGGATTGTGATTTAGATACAATGTTAGCTAAAGTACATCAGGTTGGAGTTCCGTGTCATACAGGAGCAGACACATGCTTCTTTAATGAACTTGTTAAGAAAGAGTTTGATGAATCAAATCCAATTCATGTATTTGAAGATGTATATAAGACAATTTTAGACAGAAAGGTAAATCCTAAAGAAGGTTCATATACTAATTACTTATTTGATAAGGGAATTGATAAGATATTAAAGAAAGTCGGAGAAGAAGCAACTGAAATTGTAATTGCAGCAAAAAATCCGGATCCACAGGAAGTTAAATATGAAATATCTGACTTTTTATATCATGTAATGGTATTAATGGCTGAAAAGGGAGTTACATGGAAAGAAATCACTAAGGAATTATCACGAAGATAATGGATATAATATTTATATATTTATTTACAAAAAGAACTGCTTAAGGGTGGTTCTTTTGTTTTTATAATAATTATGATAATAGATAGTTTAAAGAATCAACTTATGTTTAACAGAATTCGACCCATTAGGATAACTATAGTTGTAAAATTTTTGGTGATATAGTATTATATTAATATAAGTAA
The DNA here is from genome assembly GCF_008680265.1 of Eubacterium sp. LMAG:50. Taxonomy (NCBI): domain Bacteria; kingdom Bacillati; phylum Bacillota; class Clostridia; order Eubacteriales; family Eubacteriaceae; genus Eubacterium; species Eubacterium sp. LMAG:50. Next base: position 44,839 of record NZ_NALP01000006.1, read on the forward strand.
AAATGATTTTATTGTATTAAATTACTAAAGAAATATAAATGTTTTTCTAATGCTACAATAAAAATTAATCTAATGTTTTGGGGTCAGTTATTCATAATAGTATAAGAAATGGAGTAAAAAAATGAAGACAGGAATTATATTTGATTTAGATGGCACTTTATGGAATGCTACAAAGCAGATAGCAGAATCATGGAATGTTGTCTTTGAGAGATATGATGACATTGATTTAAGACTAACAACTAAAGAGTTAGAACAGCAGATGGGTAAACTTATGGAAACAATTGCTGATGATCTTTTACCAAATATACCTGTAGAACGTCGCTACAAGATTTTGCAGGAATGTTGCGATTACGAAAATGAATATTTACTTACACATTCAGGTGTGTTGTACCCTGACATTAAAGATACATTTAAGAAATTGAATGAAAAATATAGCGTTTATATTGTCAGCAACTGTCAGGCTGGATATATAGAGGCATTTTTAAAGGTTACAAATTTAGGAAAATATGTAACTGATTTTGAAAATCCGGGAAGAACAGGAAAGCCGAAAGCTGACAACATCAGATTGGTAATTGAAAGAAATAATCTTGATAAGGCATTTTATGTTGGAGATACACAAGGCGATTATGATGCAACAATGGCAGCTGGAATCCCATTTATATTTGCAGCATACGGATTCGGAAATATAGATGGTGATGAAGAAGAAATTCAGGGATTAAATGAATTGCCTGATTTAATAGACAAATTAGTAGAAAAGTAGGATAGATTTTTGAAAAAATTAGCATTATCAGATGAGATTTTATTGCAGGTAGATAAGCCGGCAAGATATATTGGAAATGAAGTTAATGTGATTGTAAAGGATCCTGAAAAAGTGGATATACGATTTGCAATGTGCTTTCCTGATGTATATGAGATTGGAATGTCACATTTAGGAATACAGATTCTTTACGACATGTTTAATAGACGTGAAGATACTTATTGCGAGAGAGTTTATTCTCCATGGCTTGATTTGGATAAAATAATGAGGGAAAAAGATATTCCGTTATTTGCAATTGAAAGTCAGGAACCTATAAAAAATTTCGATTTTTTAGGTATAACATTACAATATGAAATGTGTTATACAAACATTTTACAGATTTTAGATTTATCTAAAATTCCTTTAATTGCTACAGAGCGTGGAGAGGACGACCCTATTGTTATTGGAGGAGGTCCATGCTCATACAATCCGGAACCAATTGCAGACTTCTTTGATATGTTCTACATTGGTGAGGGCGAAACTCAATATGATGAGTTATTAGACATTTATAAAGAAAATAAAAAAAATGGTGGTTCGAGAAAAGAATTTTTAGAAAAAGCAGCCCATTTATCATGTATATATGTTCCACAGTTTTATGATGTTACATACAACGAAGATGGAACAATTAAAGAAATGATAAAAAATAATGAGAATGCAAGGGATAAGGTTAGAAAAGATATAGTTCTTGATATGAATGAAGTATATTATCCGACTAAGCCTTTAGTTCCTTTTATTAAAGCAACACAGGATAGAGTTGTACTTGAAGTTATGAGAGGCTGCTCAAGAGGGTGTAGATTTTGTCAGGCGGGTCAGGTTTACAGACCTGTAAGAGAGAAAAGTCTTGAAAAATTAAAAGATACTGCACGAAAGATGATTGAATCAACAGGCCATGAGGAAATTTCATTAAGCTCATTGAGTACAAGTGACTATTCACAGTTAAAGGGAATAGTTAATTTCCTGATTGATGAATTTAAAGAAAAAAATATAAATATTTCATTACCGTCACTTAGAATTGATTCATTCGCGCTCGACATAATGAGTAAAGTTCAGGATGTAAAGAAAAGTTCGCTTACATTTGCACCTGAAGCAGGAACTCAGAGAATGAGAAATGTAATAAATAAAGGACTTACAAAAGAAGATATACTTAATGGTTCAAGACTTGCATTTAAAGCAGGATGGAATAAAGTAAAATTATATTTTATGTTAGGACTTCCCGGTGAAACAACAGATGATATAGAAGGAATAATGGAACTTTGCGAAGAGATTGCAGAAGAATATTATGCTACTGTTCCAAAAGAAGAACGTATTGGAAAATGCCAGATTACGGCAAGCACATCATTTTTTGTGCCAAAACCATTTACAGCTTTTCAATGGTCTCCAATGAACACTATTCCTGAATTCTTAGATAAAGCTAAAATTGTTAATGACAAGATGAAATCTATGCTCAACAGAAAAAGCCTTAAATATAATTGGCATGAAGCTGATGTAAGTGTATTAGAAGGTCTTTTTGCAAGAGGAGACAGAAAATTATCAAAGACATTATTATCAGCATATAAAAAAGGCTGTCTATATGATTCATGGTCTGAAAGTTTTGATTTTGAAAAATGGAAAGAGGCTATTGAAGAAACGAATGTGGATTTGGACTTCTATATAAGCAGACAAAGAAGTGAGGATGAAATATTCCCGTGGGATTTTATAGATGCGGGAATTACAAAAGAATTTTTGCTTCGTGAATACCATAATTCACAGGCACAAAAGGTTACACCAAACTGCATGACAAGATGTTCGGGATGTGGTGCAAACTCATTTGGAGGAGGAATATGTTATGAAAATAAGAATTAAATTCTCTAAACAGGGACACATGAAATTTATTGGACATCTTGACACGATGAGATATTTTCAAAAAGTTATGCGTAGAGCAAATGTTGATATTTGTTATTCGGAAGGATTTTCACCACATCAGAAAATGTCTTTTGCAGCACCGCTTGGAGTTGGCATAGTAAGCAATGGTGAATATTTTGATATTGAAGTTAACTCTACAGATAGCTCTAATGAAATGATAAAACGTATTAACGAGGCAAATGTAGAAGGAATTGAAGTTTTAAAATATAAGTTACTTGATGATAACGCAAAGAATTGTATGGCAATCATTGCTGGAGCAGATTATACGGCACTAGGCCTTAACAAATTATTAACTAAAGATGATTTGGTAGTATATTTAAGTCAGCCGGAAATAGTTGTTTTAAAGAAAACGAAAAAAAGTGAGAAAGAAATTGATATTAAACCGTGGATATATGAACTAAAACTAACGGACGAAGGGTTGTTTATGAAAGTTGCTCAAGGTAGTGCTTCTAACCTTAAACCGGATTTAGTTGTTTCATCATTGTTTAATTATTTGCAAAAAGATATTCCGTCATTAATTACATACCAAAGAGATGAAATGTATTGTATGGTGGATCATAAATTAGTTCCTTTAGATGAAATAGGAGAGACAATTGAGTAGTACTGATGGTTTAACAAATGAGTCAGAATCAAAATTGATTTTATCTGATTTTTATAATGACAAATTATTGGGATTTTATTTTTATAAAGAAAAGTTACAAAGAATAACTTATATGGATAGCGAGTCTGTTGTTGGTAATATTTATATTGGATATGTAAAAGACGTAGTAAAAAATATAAATGCAGCATTTATTGAATTTGGAAATGACTTGAAGGGATATTATTCTTTGAATGATAATGCCCCATTTTTCTTAAATGTAAAAAATAACAATAAAGTATGCCAGGGTGACAAAATTTTAGTTCAAGTGTCTGGAGATAAAATTAAAACTAAAGATTATTCACTAACATCAAATATCAATCTGACGGGAAAATACTGTGTACTTACAGTTGGAAATACTAATATAAGTATTTCTAAAAAAATTCAGGACAAGACAACAAGAAATCAGCTAACAAGAATACTTGATAAGTATAAAAACGATGAATATGGTTTTATTGCCAGAACATCAGCAAAAGATGCAAAAGAACAAATGATTGAAGGTGAAATCATAGATCTGATAAATCAGCTTGAAGAAATAAAAAACAAAGCTATGCATTTAAAAGGAAAATCTATAGTTAAAGAAAATGAGTCAATCTTAACAAAAGAATGTCAGGAATTTATCGATAAAGAAAATGGAATTGTTATTACTGATAAGGAACAGATTTTCGATGAACTTTCAAAAAACAAAATTAACTGTAATTTTTATGATAGAGATTTGCCTTTATTCAAATGCTATTCATTGGAAAAGCATCTTATGTCCGGAATAAATAAAAAAGTATGGTTAAATTCAGGAGCATATCTGATCATAGAGCCGACAGAAGCATTGACTGTAATTGATGTAAACACGGGAAAAGCTGAACTGAAATCAAATAAAGAAGAAACATTTTATAAGATAAATATTGAGGCTGCGCATGAAGTTGCCAGACAGTTGAAAATCAGAAATATTTCGGGAATTATTATTGTTGATTTTATTTCAATGCGAAATAAGGAAAATGAACAGATATTACTTAACAAGATGAATGAAATTCTTAAATATGATTATTCAAGATGCATTGCAGTTGATATTACAAAGTTAGGATTGATGGAAATTACAAGAAAAAAAGGAAAAAAATCTTTATACGAAATAATTCAGAAATAATATGTTATGAGGAAAATATGAAAGAAGAAAAGCATGAAAACATAGATTTAGATGATTTAGAAGATATAAATGATATAGAAAGTTATCTAAATAATAAAAAAGAAAAAAAATATAAATCAATGTTCATGAAAACGTTTTGGTGGATTTTGATAATATACATATGTATATGTGTGGTCATGATTATGTTACTTATGGACAATGATTTGAACTCAAAAGAATGTGGATATATAGCCATAATCTTTATAATGTCTTCAGCGCTGTTTATTTCAGTTTCAATGCTTATTTTTAAAATTTTTCAGAGATTTAGAAAACTTTCTGCTAATTTCAATGAAATTTCATCTACAAATAATATGCATGTGCCTGAAGATGGAGATGACGAGATTGCTATGCTAGGGCATCAGATTAACGATATGGTAGATCATATAGAGCAGCTTAATAAAGAAAATGTTAAAAAGCAGCTGTTAATGAAGAATGTTGAGATTAAATCACTACAAAATCAGATTAATGCTCATTTTATGTATAATGTCTTGGAAAGCATAAAGATGATGGCGGAGATAAAAGGTGATTATGAAATATCTGATGCAATAACATCACTTGGTCAGATGTTCAGATATAGTATGAAATGGACTTCGGGTTTAGTTACATTAAGGGAAGAATTAGAATATGTCCAGACATATTTAAATCTTTTAAATTTAAGATTTGATTATGAAATATATCTTTCGCTAAATATTCCGGAACAATATATGGATATTGAAATTCCAAAAATGACTTTGCAGCCAATAGTTGAGAATTCAGTATACCACGGTATAGAGGATATGGCTGAAGATACTTCAATTTATATAAAGGTATATGATATTGTAGAAAAAAATATTCTGGCAATAGAAGTTTCTGATGCCGGTAAAGGTATGGACGAGGAAAAATTGAAAGAGATTAAAGTTAATCTATATTTGCCCCATGAAGATGATTCAAAGGAGCATGGTCGTGCGCTAAGGAACGTAAATGAACGAATTCAGATGTTCTTTGGAAAAGAGTACGGAATAGATATTTTCTCAAAGAAAGGGTTATTTACTAAAGTGGTTATTCAATTACCGTTAGAGAGGAAGCAGTAGCATATGAAGACATTAATGATTGTTGAAGATGAAAAACTGATAAGACAGGGTATTAAGTCCATGGTTTTACGTTCGGGTGTTGATGTAGAAGAAATAATTGAATGTAATAATGGATTAGCTGCTCTGGAAATATTAGAAAAACAAAATGTAGATGTTATGTTTACGGATATTAGGATGCCAAAAATGGACGGAATTTCATTAGTAAAAGAAATCCAGAAAATGACAAAAAAGCCATTGATTGCAGCTATAAGTGGATTTGATGAATTTGACTATGCAGTTGAAATGATGAGAAATGGTGTAAACGAATACATATTGAAGCCTGTTGACAGAGACAAGCTGGCAAAGGTTTTGAAAAAATTTGATGACATAATTACTGAGGAAAAAGAATCTTATGAAAAGCAGAGGCAGGTAGTATATCAGCAGATGCAGTATATGATGATATACGATAATGTTACTCATAAGGAAATGCAAAGTATAACTGAAATGGCAAGAGCGTATTTTCAGGTAAAAAACTTTGTGGTTTGTTGCTTTAGCTGCCCTGAAAGTGAAATTGATGATGAAATGGATGGAAAATATTATTATCTTGAAGGTAAGGATTCTCTTAACATTTTAATCGTAGATTCAGAGTATAAAGATGAAGTTCTAAAATCATTTGATAATTATTACATCGGAATAAGCAATGTATATTATAATCTTTTAGATTTGCGACAGGCATATCATGAAGCAGCAACAATGAGAAAAACCGCATTTGAAACTATGATTAAACGTGTGGATGCAGCCCAGTTTAGTAAACCTGATGAAGAATATGAATATGGTGTTAAATTTATGATGCAGACAGCTAATCTTATCTGTTCAAATAAATTAGATGAAGCTATTGAACAGTTAGAATCATTTGTTGATGGTGTTAAAGCCAGAAAATATTACATAAATGAATTTAAAGAACAAATGGAAATAATTCTTAATACAACTATTAAAGTGTATCAGAACACTCTTAAAGTTGGAGAAGATGATATTATGGAATTATCAGATATTTATAGTTTTCAGACAATAGATGAATATATGGAAGTTGTCAAACGCTGGATTAGAGGCTTTGATGAACTTGTAAGTACAGATATTGATGAGCATAAGGCAAATATCAAAATAAAAAATGCAATTAAATATATTCAGGAAAATTACGCAACTGATTTAAATATGGCAGTAGTGTCAAATTATGTTTCCATGAACTATTCTTTATTTTCTTTTACATTTAAACAGTATACAGGAACAAATTTTGTAAACTATTTAAAGGATATCAGAATTGGAGAAGCTAAAAAGTTATTAACTGATACAGATATGAAAATAAATGAAATATCTCAGGCTGTCGGTTATGAACATGAGAAACATTTCATGAAAACATTTAAGGCTATCACAGGACTTACACCGTCACAGTATCGAAATAATTTAGGCTAAAGGGACAGTTATGGGAAATAAGAAAATACTATTAAGAAAAATAATTTTAAGATTAATTATTGTGATGTTTATAATAATTGCATTTATAGTAATAGTTATTGCAGTAATTAACATATATATGAAATCAGTAACATCATCAAAAATTCTTAGTGTAGACGAATGCAAAGATATGGATGCAGACTGTATTTTAGTACTTGGAGCAGGTGTTGCACCAAGTGGAAAACCTACTTGGATGCTTGAAGATAGAATTTTGACGTCTGAAGAACTGTATAATGTTAACGCTTCGCCCAAAATAATTATGTCAGGAGACCATGGAAGAGTTTCTTATGATGAAGTTAATACAATGAAAGATTATGCTATAAATGATGGAATTCCATCAGATGACATCTTCATGGATCATGCCGGATTTTCAACATATGATTCTATGTATAGAGCTAAAGAAATATTTGGCGTAAAAAAAATCGTTATTGTAAGTCAAAAATATCATTTGACCAGAGCGTTATATATAGCGAAAAAATTAGGGATTGAAGCATATGGCGTGTCTGCAGATAAAAGAGATTATCTGGCTAAGCAAAAATATCGTGTATTTAGAGAGTGGATTGCCAGAGCAAAAGATTTCTTTAAATTGATATATAAACCCGAACCAACTTATTTAGGCGATAAGATTTCTCTTGAAGATAGCGGAGATATTACAAATGATAAATAGCATATTTGCACAAATAATTTCGTGAAAATTTACAATATTTTAAAATATAAATAAGTGTAACTTGACAAATGCATAAACAATGCATAAAATTAACACAAATTAATAAACCGATGAGCAAGGGTAAGTAGTTATCGGGACGATTTTTCAGAGAGTTGTCGTTTGGTGTGAGACAATAAATCTAAGGTAATGAATGGACTTGTGAGGGCAGTTCGAAACCGGATATTATGGAAGTAGTGCTGACGGATCTTCACCGTTATAGGAAGTAGCATATGTTGGTATGTGAATGAGTGAATGTGATACACATTAATTTGGGTGGTACCGCAGAAGTTTATGAATTTATAGCTTTTGTCCCTTTTGGGACAGAAGCTTTTTTTATTTTAAATTTCTTTTATGAAATAATGTATCGCTAAAAAGAATAATGTGACTCGATAAAAGAGGGAATCTTTAATGGATGTACATTTTTACTTGAAACGTACCGATTCTGTATGAAAGATGGCTAATTCTTTCAGGCAGTCAATTGGAAAGGAGACACTATGAAAAAAGGAAGATTTGGAGAATTTGGAGGACAGTATGTTCCTGAAACATTAATGAATGCAGTTAAAGAAGTTGAAGAAGCATATGAGCATTACAAAAATGATCCTGAATTTGTAAAGGAACTTGATGGCTTAATGAAAAATTATGCGGGAAGACCATCTTTGTTATACTATGCAGAAAATATGACAAAGGATTTAGGTGGGGCAAAAATCTATTTAAAGAGAGAAGATTTGAATCATACAGGTTCTCATAAGATAAACAATGTTTTAGGTCAGGTTCTTTTAGCTAAGAAAATGGGTAAAACAAGAGTTATTGCTGAAACAGGAGCAGGTCAGCATGGCGTTGCAACAGCTACAGCTGCTGCACTTATGGGAATGGAATGTGAAATCTATATGGGAAAAGTAGACACAGAGCGTCAGGCTTTAAACTGTTTTAGAATGGAACTTTTAGGTGCTAAGGTACATCCTGTAGTATCTGGAACAATGACATTAAAAGACGCAGTAAATGAAGCAATGAGAGAATGGACAAGACGTGTTGATGACACATTGTATGTTTTAGGTTCAGTAATGGGACCGCATCCATTTCCAACAATTGTACGTGATTTCCAGAGTGTAATCAGCAAAGAAATAAAAGAACAGTTAATGGAAAAAGAAGGAAAACTTCCTGATGCAGTAATTGCCTGCGTAGGTGGAGGTTCAAATGCAATGGGAGCTTTTTATAATTTTATAGAAGATAAATCTGTTAAATTAATTGGCTGTGAAGCTGCAGGGCTTGGTGTTGATACTCCTAAAAACGCAGCATCTGTTGCAAATGGAGCAATAGGAATTTTCCATGGAATGAAATCATTGTTCTGCCAGGATAAATATGGTCAGATTGCACCTGTTTATTCAATTTCTGCAGGACTTGATTACCCTGGAATCGGACCGGAACATGCAATGCTAAATGAAACAGGTCGTGCACAGTATGTTTCAATAACTGACGATGAAGCAGTTAATGCATTTGAATATTTATCAAGAACAGAAGGCATAATTCCGGCAATTGAAAGTTCACATGCAATTGCATATGCAATGAAGTATGCACCAACTTTAGATAAAGACAAAATAATTGTAGTTAATGTTTCCGGACGTGGAGATAAGGACGTAGCAGCAATAGCAAGATATAGAGGAGTAGAGATTTATGAGTAAGATACATGAAGCATTTGAAAATGGAAAAGCATTTATTGCATTTGTAACAGGCGGAGATCCTGATTTAGATACAACTAAGAAAATCATTAAAGAAATGGAAAAAGCAGGGGCAGATTTAATTGAAATCGGAATACCATTTTCCGATCCAATTGCAGAAGGCCCTATTATTCAGGAGGCAAATGAGAGAGCGTTGGCAAATGGATGTACAACCGATAAATTGTTTGACGCATTAAAAGATATAAAAGATGAAGTCTCGGTACCATTAGTATTTTTAACTTACATTAATCCAATTTACGCATATGACGTCGACAAATTTTTGGACAGATGTAATGAATGTGGAATACAGGGATTAATTATTCCTGATTTGCCATACGAAGAAAAAGATGAAATAGCAGATGAATGTAAAAATCATGATGTAGATATAATTTCATTAATTGCACCGGCATCTCATGACAGAATTAAAATGATAGCAAAGGAAGCAACAGGATTTATATACTGTGTTTCATCGTTAGGAGTAACAGGTGTAAGAAGTGATATTAATACTGATTTAGGAGGAATGATAAAATTAGTTCGTGAAACAACTGATGTTCCATGTGCTTTTGGATTTGGTATAGCAACGCCTGAGCAGGCAGAATACGTAGCTAAATATTCCAATGGTGCAATTGCTGGAAGTGCCATTGTAAAAATTGTAGCTAAATATGGAAAAGATTGTCTTCCATATATAAATGAATATGTAAAAAGCATGAAAGAAGCTGTAATGAAAGCTAATTAATGTTGCGTTTAAAGGAGCCGACGGATGACGTTGGTTCCTTTTTTACATTAACTAATCATTGGCATTGTATTAGAAAAATGTTAATATTAATAAAGATATTTACACTCTATATTACAAGGAGATATTAATTATGAGAAAAGCGCTTATAGTAATAGATATGCAATATGATTTTATAGACGGTTCTTTAGGGACAAATGAAGCACAAAATATATTGCCAAATGTAAATGATTTAATAGATAAAAAAGATTATGATAATTTATTTTTTACAAGAGATACTCATTACGAAAATTATCTTGATACTCAGGAAGGAAAAAATTTACCTGTAAAACATTGTATAAAAAATACACACGGATGGCAGATACACGATATATTAAATACGGATGGTGCAGAAATAATTGATAAAGAATCATTTGGATTTAATGGTTGGAAAGGTAAGTTAGATAATTTTGACGAAGTTGTTTTAGTAGGCCTTTGCACAGATATTTGTGTTATATCCAATGCACTTATTATTAAAGCATTTTATCCTGAAATAAAAATAAATATTGTCGAAGATGCAACAGCAGGAGTAACACCTGAATCGAAAGCAGCAGCTATTGCAACAGCAAAGTCTTGTCAGATTAATATAATATGATGCCGGGGTTGTTGAAATACGTAGCACGTAACAATCCGAAGACATTAAAGTTGTTTTTTGCCTGGCATCATAATATAATGGTAAATAAATTTTTAATGACATAATACTTTTTTATAATTTATCATGGACTAATGCTTTATTATTGGATGAAAAAATACTTACAGAAAATAAGAATAAATTTTTATAATGTGTTTGACATCCATATATCTATATGATAATATATATGAGTATGCCGCTCAGTGTGGTTATAAGTATTGCTTTTTGCAATCACCGAAACTGGCGAGTAATGTTAAATAGGAGGTGCCGTATGTACGCAGTTATAGCAACAGGTGGAAAACAGTATAAGGTTTCTGAAGGTGAAACAATCAGAGTTGAAAAGCTCGGTGCTGAAGCTGGAAGCACATATACATTTGACCAGGTTCTTCTCGTAAGCGGAGACGAAGTTAAAGTTGGTGAACCTACAGTAGCTGGAGCTACAGTAGAAGCAACAGTTGTTGGCGACGGTAAGGCTAAAAAGGTTATCGTTTACAAATACAAGAGAAAAACTGGTTATCATAAGAAAAATGGTCACAGACAGCAGTACACAGAAGTTAAAATTGACAAGATCAATGCTTAATTTTAGTTAGAGTTTAGAAGGGATTATCTTATGACTAAGGTAACAATTTTTAAACAACAGGGTTTATATAAAGGCTTTGAGGTTAGTGGTCATTCAGGATATGCTGATGCAGGTGAAGATATTGTCTGTGCGGCTATTTCAGCTTTAACCATTAATTGCATTAATTCAATAGAAACATTTACTAATGATGAATTTTTATTGGATACAGATGAAGAAGCAGGGTTAATTCGATTAATTTTTTCATATAAACCTGGCAGTAAATCAGAATTGCTGATTGATTCTCTTGCCCTTGGGTTAAGGGAGATTGAAAACGAAAACAAAGAGTATATAACATTAGATTTTAAGGAGGTATAGCTATGATGAAGATGAACCTTCAGTTCTTCGCTCATAAAAAAGGTGTTGGTTCTACAAAGAACGGTAGAGATTCAGAATCAAAGAGACTCGGCGCTAAGAGAGCAGACGGACAGTTTGTAAAAGCTGGAAACATCCTTTACAGACAGCGTGGTACAAAGATTCACCCAGGTGTTAACGTTGGCCGTGGTGGTGATGATACATTATTTGCTACATCAGATGGTATCGTAAGATTTGAAAGAAAAGGAAGAGACAAGAAACAGGTTTCTGTTTATCCTGTAGCAGAATAATTAATGATTTCAAAGCTTCAAATCATTCGTGGTTTGAAGCTTTTCTTTTATATATAATTTTTGTAACTCTATTAATTTAGTTTGAGATGGAGGTATAAATAATGTTTGCAGATCGTGCACAGATTTATATTAAATCAGGAAAAGGAGGAGACGGACACGTTTCCTTTAGGAGAGAATTATATGTGCCAAATGGCGGACCGGATGGTGGAGACGGTGGCCGTGGTGGCGATATTATTTTTGAAGTAGATAAAGGATTAAATACTTTATACGAATTTAGACATAACCGCAATTACAAGGCTCAGCCGGGTGAAGATGGCGGTAAGAAGAATAAACATGGAAAAAATGGTGAAGACCTTATTATAAAAGTTCCTGAAGGAACAGTTATTCGTGAAGTCGAAACAGGTAAAGTTGTGGCTGACATGAGCGGAGATAATCAGCGCGTAACAGTTTTAAATGGTGGTCGTGGAGGAAAAGGCAATCAGCATTATGCTACACCTACTATGCAGGCCCCTAAATACGCACAACCGGGACAGCAGGCAATGGAACTTAACGTAATTTTAGAGTTAAAGGTTATTGCAGATGTTGGCTTAGTAGGTTTCCCAAATGTTGGAAAATCAACACTTTTATCACGAGTAACAAATGCGCAACCTAAAATTGCTAATTATCATTTTACAACTTTAAATCCTAACTTGGGTGTTGTCGATTTGCCTGGAGGAAAAGGATTTGTAATTGCAGACATACCGGGACTTATTGAAGGAGCATCCGAAGGTGTAGGTTTAGGACATGAATTTTTAAGACACATTGAGCGTACAAAGGTGATTATTCATATGGTTGACGCCGCTTCTGTTGAAGGAAGAGACCCAATTGCAGATATTAAGGCAATTAATGCTGAATTAGAAGCATATAATCCTGATTTGCTTAACAGACCACAGGTAATTGCAGCAAACAAGATAGATGCAATTTATGGAGAAAGCAATACTATTATTGATGACATCAAGAAAGAATTTGAACCGGAAATTAAGGTTTATCCAATTTCAGCCGTAAGTGGTAAAGGACTCAAGGAATTGTTATATCATGTTAGAGAAATGCTTGATGAATTCGATGATGCCCCAACTGTATTTGAACAGGAATATGATCCAAAACAGTTCTTTGACAACGTAGAAGATCCTTATACAGTTGAAAAAATTAAAGATGGTTTATATTCTATAGAAGGTCCTCGTATTGAAAGAATGTTAGGATATACAAATCTTGAATCAGAAAAAGGTTTTGTATTCTTCCAGAATTTCATGAAGGAAAATGGTATCTTAGATGAACTTGAAGCATTAGGTATAACTGATGGAGATACAGTTAAGATATATGGACATGAATTTGATTATTATAAATAATAATTTTCGAAAGAAAGGAAATTCCATAGTAATGGAATAGGTGAGATAGATATGACAAGTAAGCAGAGAGCATATTTAAGAAAATTAGCTGCTACAATGGATCCGATTTTTCAGGTTGGGAAGTCTAGTGTAACACCTGAGCTTACAGAAGCAATTGACGAAGCACTTGCTAAGAGAGAACTTATAAAAATTTCTGTTTTAAAGAACTGCTTTGATGATTGTAGAGAAGTCGGACAGGTTATTGCAGAACGTACAAAATCAACTTTAGTAGCTGTTACAGGAAGAAAAATCGTATTATACAGACCGGCTAAAGAAGAAAAGGATAGAAAAATAATTCTTCCGTAAAATTAAGGTGATTATATGAAAATTGGAATTATTGGAGGAACATTTGACCCATTACATGTTTCTCATATAAATATTGCCAGTGAAGCTAAGAAACAATTTGATTTGGAACAGATTTGGTTTATGTTATCACCTAATCCACCTCACAAGAATTCAGAAACAGTTAATTCTTTTGAAGTGAGATTTGAAATGCTGAATATAGGATTGAGAGATAATTGTTCGTTTATACCTTGTGATTACGAATATAAGAATGGCTACAGATATACGGCTGATACATTGACTTTTCTAAAAAAAGATTATCCTGATAATGAATTTTATTTTATTATTGGCAGTGATTCATTGATGAATATTGAATCATGGTATCACCCTGAAATTATTTTTTCCTGTTATACAGTACTTGTTGCAGCAAGAAATGATGGGTCAATGAAAAATATAAATGCAAAAATAAGTTCTTTAAAAGAAAAGTATGACTGTAATATTGAAGTAATTTTTGTTGAAGCGACAGATATATCTTCGTCTGAAATAAGAATGCATTTGTCAGAACATAAAGATGAAATCCCAAATCAAATATACAAATATATTAAAGAACATAATTTATATCAAAATACAAATCAGGTGAAAAGAATGAATCCGGCTGAAATATTAGAAGATTTAAAGAAAGAACTTAATCCACACCGCTATGAACATACAATAGGTGTTGCGAATACAGCAAAAAAGATGGCTGAAGCTTTGGGTGAGAATCCTAATACGGCATATCTTGCAGGAATACTTCATGACTGTGCTAAATGTATTCCGGATGAAGAAAAAGTTAAATTATGTAAAGATAATAACATCGAAATAACTGATATGGAAATGAAGAATCAATTTCTTTTGCATAGTAAAGCGGGTGCCGTTCTTGCTAGAAATAAATACGGAATAAATGATGATGACGTTTTATCAGCAATAACATTCCATACAACAGGAAAGCCTAATATGACTTTATTAGAGAAAATTATTTTCTCGGCAGATTATATTGAGCCGTCAAGAAATCAGGCACCAAATCTTGATTATTTACGCAAAATTGCATATTCAGATATTGATTTAACTGTATATACAATTTTGAGAGATACACTTAACTATTTAAAATCAAAAGGTAATTCCAAGGATAATATTGATGTAAATACATGTAAGGCATATGAATTTTATAAAAATGTTATAGAGAATAGATAAATTAATCATATTTGGATTACTAATTATAATTAATTTGATAGAAATATTATTTTTAAATAAAACAGTTATCTTAATTTATAATATAATTACGGAGGAAACAATATGGAAATCAGAGAGATGGCTAAAATAGCCTATGACGCGTTAGATGATAAAAAAGGTGTAGATATTACAGTACTCGATATATCTGAAATTTCTACAATGGCTGATTATTTTATTATTGCCAGCGGAAACAATGATAATCAGGTAAGGGCAATGGTAGATAATGTTGATGAAGAAATGCATAAAATCGGCAAAAATCCCACTCATATCGAGGGGTATAGAAGTGGTGACTGGGTATTAATGGATTATGAAGATATTATTGTCCATGTATTTAATAAAGACAATCGTTTATTCTATGATTTAGAGAGAATCTGGCGTGACGGAAAAGTTGTTGAATTATAAAAGAGGTGATATACATGTGGGCATATGAAAGTGTATTTTATCAGATTTATCCACTTGGATTTTGTGGTGCACCATTTGAAAATGATGGTGTATTAGAGCATAGAATCAATAAAGTTTCAGAGTGGATTCCACACATTAAGAAACTTGGAGCAAATGCAATTTATTTTTCTCCTTTATTCGAATCAGATACACATGGTTATAATACAAGGGATTACTGCATGCTCGATAAACGATTAGGCACAAATGAAGATTTTAAAAATATTTGCCAAGAGCTCCATGAAAATGGTATAAAAATTGTTTTAGATGGTGTATTTAATCATGTAGGACGAGGATTTTATCAATTTCAGGATGTCTTAAAGAATAGAGAAAATTCCAGATATAAAGATTGGTTCCACATCAGTTTTGAAGGAAATTCCAATTATAATGATGGACTTTGGTATGAAGGCTGGGAAGGTAACTATGATTTAGTTAAGTTAAATCTTGGAAATGAAGAAGTAGTGCAGCATATACTTAATGCAGTCAAATTTTGGATTGATGAATTTGATATTGATGGAATAAGGCTTGATGTAGCTTATTGTCTTTCACCTGAGTTTCTGCATAGATTAAGAAATTATTGTGATGGATTAAAAAATGATTTCTTTTTGGTTGGTGAAATGCTTCATGGAGATTACAATCAGCGAATGAATGATTCAATGTTACATTCAGCAACAAATTATGAGTGCTATAAAGGTTTATATTCAAGTTTTAATTCTATGAATATGTTTGAAGTATGCCATTCTTTAAACAGACAGTTCGGACCCGAAAATTGGACTTTATACAAAGGAAAGCATCTATTTTCATTTGTAGATAATCATGACGTAACAAGAGTTGCAAGCATACTAAGTAATGAAAATCATTTGCCATTGATTTATACATTGATGTTTGGAATGCCTGGAATTCCTTGTGTTTATTATGGAAGTGAATGGGGTGAAAAAGCTGATAAAAGTCAGGGAGACCAAGCTTTGCGTCCTTCATTTGAACAGCCAATTGAAAATGAATTGTTTAAGCACATTTCTAAATTAGCTGATATTAAGAAAAATTCAACTGCATTAAATTACGGAGATTTTTCTACTATTTTACTTACAAATAAGCAATGTGTAATCAAAAGATGTGTTGATACAGAGACTGTATTAGTTTGCATTAATGCAGATGAAAATAATTTTTATGCTAATTTTAATGTTTCAGCAAATTGCATTGATTTGTTGACTAATAAAGAATTAAGAGTAGCAAATGGTTTTGAAATGAAAGCTTATAGTTCATATATTTTGAAATTAGTTTAAGAATAGTCTTAAATTATAAAATATTTTATTTATAATTTAAAATCACTTATAATTTGCTTATAAATTTGATTATTAGGTTAAACCTGGTATTATATAAAATGAATAATAATTCATTATTTTGAAATTGTTCATAATTTTGTTAAAAAATGATTTTATTATATTAAATGTACAAATGGCTAAATTAAATTTTATTGCTTAATTTTGTAATTGAAATTTTAAATTTGTATACAATTGAGCAATAACATAATTTTTATGAAAAGAGGTAGATTTAAATGGCAAAGAAGATTGTACCTGTTACATTACTTACAGGTTATTTAGGTGCAGGAAAGACAACATTACTTAATGAAGTCCTTTCTAATCAGGAAGGATATAAAGTAGCGGTTATTGTTAACGATATTGGTGAGGTTAACATTGATGCAAGCTTAATAGCTAAAGGCGGACAGGTTACACAGAAAGATGACAATCTTGTTCCACTTCAGAATGGATGTATCTGTTGTACATTAAAGGTTGATTTAATTAATCAGATTATTGATTTAGTTTCATCAGGTAAATTTGATTATTTATTAATTGAAGCAAGTGGTATTTGTGAGCCATTGCCAATTGCTCAGTCTATTACTATGTTAGACGGTTCTTATGATAAGAGAGCAAAACTTTGCCGTCTTGATAATATTGTAACTGTTGTCGATGTAGCAAGATTAGCAGACGAATTTGGATGTGGTGAAAATCTTGTTAAAGATGATATTGATGATGAAGATATCGAAAATTTACTTATTCAGCAAATTGAATTTTGTAATACTATTATTTTCAACAAAGTTGATACTATTTCAGAAGAACAGTTAAACAAGGTTAAAACTATTGTTAAAACTCTTCAGCCAAATGCTAAGACAATTGATACTAACTACGGAAAAGTTCCTGTAAGTGAAATTTTAAATACTGAAAGATTTGATTTCGATGAAGCAAGTATGTCAGCAGGTTGGATTCAGGCTCTTGAAAATTATGACGCAGATGAAGACGAACATCATGACCACGACGAACACGAGCATGAGGAACACGATCATGAGGGACACGGTCATCATCATGACGAACATGAACACGAAGGACACGATCATGAGGGACACGATCATCATCATGATGAACATGAAAATGATGACCACGGACATCATGGACATCATCACCATCACCACCATCATCATGGAGAGGGTGAGGCAGAAGAATACGGTATCGGAAGTTTTGTATATTATAGAAGAAAACCTTTTGCTAAAGAAAAATTTGAAGACTGGATTAATGATATGCCTAAAGGTATTATCAGAAGCAAAGGTATTATCTGGGCAGCTGAGAACAATAATGACGCTTATATGTTTGAACAGGCAGGTAAACAGATTAATATTACAAATGCCGGCAGATGGTATGCTACAGCACCAAGAAGAGTACGTGCTCAGGCAATGAAAGATGATCCTACATTAGTTAAGGATTGGGACGAAGAAGTAGGCGATCGTATGATTAAATTAGTATTTATCGGTCAGAATCTTGATAAAGAAGCTATAATTAAATCATTAGATGATTGCCTTGCATAAAAACACACTAACGAGAAAGTATTGTAATAACATTACAAAAAGATATCAGTAAAAATGAACAAATTTATCTTATTCGATATGAAAATGTTTATTTCAACTGATATCTTTTTTATATTAGTTTAAATAACATGTTTATATTATGTTAGCTTAAACAACATGAGGTCTATATAATGAATGAACTCTACCTAAAATCTCACAATCAGGGACAATTATTGGATCCATATTGTCATTTTCAGGTTGAAGGCGGATATGGCCATCTTCTTTATAAAATCTTTTAACTGTAGCAGAATCATCTATTAAAGCAACTACAATATCTCCATTACTTACAGCAGAAGTTCTTTCTACAATAATATAATCATTCTCGTAAAAACCTACGTTAATCATGCTTTCACCGTGAATCTTCAAAATGAACGTTTCGTTATTAGGTAAAAATTCAGTTGGCAATGCAAAATAATCTTCGATGTTTTCAACTGCAAGTAATGGCTCACCTGCAGCAACTCTTCCAACAACCGGAATATTAGACATTTCTCTTCGTGCAAGTCCAAATTCATCATCAATTATCTCGATAGCACGAGGCTTAGTAGGGTCTCTTCTTATGTAGCCGTTTTCTTCTAAAGTAGCTAAATGTGAATGAACAGAAGAAGTAGAACGCAAACCAACTTTCTCACAGATTTCCCTAACTGTAGGTGGATATCCTTTTCTTAATATTTCTTCTTTTATGTAATCGAGAATCTGTTGCTGTTTAGCTGTAATCTTACCAGGCATATGTAATTCCTCCAAATAATATATAAAATTTTAAAATATATTCAAAATCAAAAAAAAAATTTCAAAATATACTTAACTGTACCATCTAATGTACACCTCATATGCTAATTTTATCATATAAGAAAAAATTACGCAACAAAAAACCGAACAAATATTCGAAAGTAGTATTGACAAACAAACGTTCGGGTGTTAATATAATTATACAAAGCAAACAAGTGTTCGCGTAATAGCAATAATATAAATATATTATATGGAGGATTTTAAACATGAAGTTATTTAGAAACAGTTTTTTATCATCAGTTATTTTTACAATGTTACTTGCAACTGCAGTTGTATGTACTGTTAAGCTTACAGATGTTGGAGCACAGAAGAAGGCTGACTCTAACAGATATAAATATTACACAAGTGTAGAGGTTAAACCCGGAGATACATTAACAAGTATCGCTAAGAAATACATAACACCGGAATATGCATCAGTATCAGAGTATGTAGATGAAATCTGTAAATATAATCACATTGGAAGTGGTGATAAGATTCACGCTGGGAAATATATATCAGTTATGTATTATTCAGATGAAATAAAGAAATAATATAATAATAGTTAATGCAAATTGACTATAGGCAATGTAATAAAATTACAAGACGCTGTATGAACTAAATTTAAGTCATACAGCGTTTTAATTTATTTATTAATGATTTTTATCTAGTGCTTAATCATTGCGTAATTTCACGGCATTTCTAGCCTTTCTGCGGCGTTCATCATCAATTGCAGCATAATGTTTTTTAGTTGTGTTTACATCTTTATGTCCCAAAACGTCTGCAACAAGGTATATGTCTCCGGTTTCCTGATATAAAGTTGTGCCATAAGTACTTCTTAATTTGTGTGGTGTTATTTTCTTCAAATTAGTAACAAGACCTGCATATTTTTTTACAAGTTTTTCTACAGAACGAACACCCATACGTTTTCTTTGAATTGAAAGAAAGAATGCATCTTCATGTCCTTCAACAGGAACAATTCTTTTTCGCTCTTCCATATAATTCCTTAACGCTTCCTCAACTTCATCACCGAAGTAAATGATTGTTTCATATCCACCTTTTCGTTGAATTTTTATACCTGTGTTTTTAAAATCAATATCATTTATATCAATACCAACGCATTCAGATACACGAATACCTGTTCCAAGAAGAAGTGTTAGTATTGCAATATCTCTAACTTTAGTTTTAGTATGAAAGTTTTGCTGGGATTTAGTTAACTTTGTTCCATTTTCTACTTCATCTAATAATTCAGCGACTTCATCAACATCAAGTCTGATTATTTCTTTGTCATGAAGTTTAGGCATCGAAACAATACTAGCAGGATTGTTTTTAATAAGTTCTTTTCTATAAAAGTAATTATATAAAGTTCTAACACTTGCAAGTTTTCTCATTATTCCTCGCTCGCTATTTGTATGTTCTTTGCCATCATCAGAAATATAATATTTTAGATATTCTAAATATTCTTCAATATCAGTAGCTGTCAATTTATCTAAAATATCTAAATCAAGTTCTGAAATATCTATATTTGAATATTTAGGATTTTCTGTTTTAATGTAATTAAAGAATATACCTAAATCATAAGCATATGCTATTCTTGTACGTGAAGAAGTAGTAGGTTCAATTCCTCTAAAAAAAGTAGAACAGAATTTAGGTAATTTCTTTTGCAACTCTCTTAATTTTAATTCGTTATCAATATTAATCTGTTCATGATATGTATGATTCTGTGCCATAATTTTATACCAAATTTAAAATAACCTTTCTTGTTTTTTTAATACAAATTTATGAAATACAATATTATTTTTAAAATACAAAAATAATATTATTTATCCATATTGTAGCATCCATTCATAATAGCAGTGAAGAAACGTTCTTTACAACCGGGATTTTCTTTTACCAACTGTCTAACCAGTTTTTTAACATATTCTCGTTTAGTATGTCCATCAACTGGGCATCTGTTTTTTGCAACAGGTAGTTCATATCTTTTAGCAAAACCAATAACATCCATTTCTGGTACATACATTAATGGTCTTATAACTGTTAATCTTTTTTTGTCTAAATATGTAACAGGAGAGAAGCAGTGGAATCTTCCTTCATAAATAAGCGAAAGAAACATTGTTTCAATGATATCGTCCTTATGGTGTGCATAAGCTATTTTGTTACAGCCTAATTCCTCGGCTTTATTATTTAATGCACCTTTTCGCATTTTTGCGCATAAAGAACAAGGATTGGATTCTTTTCGCTGTTCAAACACTACATCAGCAATCTGTGTTTCTATTACATCATATTCTACATCAAATTTTTTGCAGTAATCCTTAATCTTATCTAAATCCTGAATACCAAATCCTAAATCAACTGTTATTGCAACTAATTGGAATTTATTTGGATAAAATATTTTTAGTCCGCTCAATGCATATAGTAAAGTTAAACTATCTTTACCACCTGATATACCGATTGCTATTTTATCACCATCTTCAATCATTCCAAAATCATCAACGGCCTTTCTTACGTAACTATATAATTTCTGTGATTTCATAATTTTACCTACCTTGAAAACTATTATTTATTTATAATTAAATACGATTGTAGTGGAAGTAAACAGTATAAAAAAACAGTTGCGTCCACATAATTAGTGTAACACAACTGTTCGCAAAAGACAACTTTAACGAAATGTTTTGTATGTAATTCATTCATATATTGTATAAGCGTTTATAATTTAATGCATACATACTTGATATTATGCCTTTTTAAACTATATTTTTTATAAAATTGCATTAAAATAAGTTCTTTAGTCTAATATTTCAAGCAAATGTTTAAAATATTCAGGTAATGGTGCTTCAAACTCTACATATTCTTTAGTTGTAGGATGAATAAAGCCAATAGTTTTTGCATGAAGAGTTTGTCCCTGTAATTTAAACGGACATTTATTGTTATTGTAGAGTTCATCGCCCAAAATAGGATGATTAATACTTGACATGTGAACTCTTATTTGATGTGTACGCCCTGTCTCGAGCTGACATTCAATGTATGTGTATTTTTTGAAACGCTTTAAAACTTTATAATGAGTCACTGCATTTTTACCATTTTTATAATTAATGGACATTTTTTTACGATTAACTTCATGACGTCCAATTGGTGCATCAATAGTGCCTTCATCATCAGATATAACACCATTTACAATTGCTACATATTTTCGCGTTATCGAATGAACTTTTAATTGCTCGGCTACAAAATTATGGCTGTAATCATTCTTACATACAATTAAAGCACCTGTTGTATCTTTATCAATTCTATGCACAATTCCAGGTCTTAAAACACCATTTATTTCAGAAAGATTATCACGACAATGATACATTAATGCATTAACCAATGTTCCTGTATAATGACCTGGAGCCGGATGCACAACCATATCTTTAGGTTTATTTACTATTAAAATATCATCATCTTCATATATTATATCTAAAGGAATATCTTCAGCTACAATATTTGCTTCTAACGGTTCAGGAATATCTACATTAATTATATCGTCCGTTTTAACTTTGTAATTAGCTTTGCACACGCATTTATTTACTAAAATATGCTGGCTTTTTAGCAGTTTTTGAATATAAGATCTAGATATGTCAGGCAAAATTTCGCCTAAATACTTATCAACTCGAACTCCTTCGAAATCATCGTCAACATAATATATATTACTCATTTTATTCTCGCTTAAATTATATTTGTAAAATAATTTTCTAAATTATAGTTTGAAATTTATTTATCTTTTTTATCTTCAGAATCATCTTTTTTCAAAGAAAAAATCGCATTAAATTCTTTGTCGTTAATTACAAAGACGCAAAAAATTATAAGCAATGCACATGCGATTGTCACATAACAATCAGCAACGTTAAATACTGGAAAATCTATAAGCTTAAAATACAGAAAATCCACAACATATCCATTTACAATTCTGTCAATCAAATTACCAATTGCTCCTGCTATCAATAAAGTAATTATATACTGCATTGAAATTAAATGCATAGTATTTAACGAACAGTTTAACGTTAGTAGTTTGCTGATTCTGTAAATACATAAAATCAGTATAATTACTACTATTATTGTAAAGATGATAAACATAGCTATCTTTCCTGAAAAAATACCCCAGGCTGCACCTGTATTCCCTCCATCCAAATAGTTTAATTCAAAGACATTTGGAATTATGGAAATAACTTTTCCGGATTTTAATTGTGTAACAGCCCAAAATTTAGTTAATTGATCAAATATTATCAGAACAATTAAAGAAACAATAAGCTTTAAATTATGTAGTCCTGTTTTCATCTTTATAATCCTTTCTAAAACTTACTTTTCAATTATTTTTTCACAGCTATAAATTAATAAGTCATGGTCTATAGTTCTATCAATTGAAGCATTACCAATTTCTTTTAAAACGATGAACTTAATTACACCTGAATCCATTTTTTTATCATTTAAAGTGGCTTCAACAACATCATTAGCGTTAATATCTGATGTAGTAACAGGTAATTTAAATAATTTTAATGTATCACATATATCATTAAATTCAGTGCTATTTATATAATTTTTAAACAAAGAAATGTATGCAGCTGATACAATACCAATTGAAACACATTCCCCATGAAGTAATGTGAAATTTTTTAATTTTTCAACTGCATGACCAATTGTATGTCCAAAATTAAGTAAGGCTCTATCTCCTTTTTCTTTAGGATCTTCTTCCACTACTTTTCTTTTTACATTACAACTATTGTAAATCATAGTAAACAAAGTGTCATAGTCTCTATCTAAAATCTTTTGATAATTCTCTTTTAACCAGTAGAAATAATCAGAATCTTTTATTAATCCGTGTTTAACTATTTCGCCCATTCCTGAATAATATTCGCGATTAGGTAATGAGTTTAATGTACTAAGATTCATATATACAAGTTTAGGCTGGTAGAAGGCTCCTATCATGTTTTTGTAAGCCTTATAATCTACACCTGTTTTTCCACCAATACTTGAATCTACCTGTGCTAATAAAGAAGTTGGAATTTGAATAAAATCTATTCCTCTTAAATAAGTTGCTGCAGCATATCCTGTCATGTCTCCTACAACACCACCACCTAAAGCAACAAGCATATCATTTCTGTCAAATTTATTTTCAATTAAAACAGTATATAATTCAGAAATTGTATCCAAATTCTTATGAGCTTCACCTGCTGTAAATTCAAAAATAATTACTTCTTTTGAATTACTCATAAAAATATCTTTAACTTCATTTGCATATAAAGGACCAACATTTGATTCTGTAACTATACAAATTCGTTTGTTACTTATATTTAATTGCTGGATTTCATCATTTAATAAATTGAAATCTTTTGAAAATACAATATCATAACAAGGCTTTTGCTCATAATTTACTTTCATTGCGTTTGTGTTAATTGATACTTCCATATTTTTCTCCTTATAATTAAATAAATATTTATTTAATTTGCGTAAATCTAATTTAATTTACAGTGCCCTTTCTTTTTGTCTGCTATATTACTTGTTGAAATAATAACTATATAACAACAAGCATCTTAATTTTCAGTAGCTACAATAATGATTGTAGCTTGTTTATTTAACAGTATATCGAAACTGATACTAGATTTTTTCCTTTTTTAGTAACACTTATCTGTCTGTTGTAAATAACTCTGCCAAGACCTCTGACTGAAATAATATCATTTTCTTTAATTGAATATCCATTTGAAGTAATAATTTTTCCATTTACGAATACTTTTTTCTCTTCAATATATGAAACAATACTGCTTCTTGATTTATTAAATGCTAAAGAAATTATACTGTCTAATCGTATGTTACCGATAGTTCCTTTTATTTCTTTAAGATTTGGCCTGACATTTTCAATTTCATCATAAGCAATCTTACATGAAATAAGAGTATGTTTTACTTTTGTAAAATTATTGATTATATAGTCAGAAATTCCTGTAATAACATATATATATGCTACATTTTCACCTATAAAAATATCGCCAATCTTACTTCTGTCAATTCCCAAATTTAATATTGCCCCTAAATAATCTCTATGATTTAATGTATCTGCGTATTTTTTATTGAGTGGTTCGATTTTTAAAAGAGTGATTGGGACATCTTCTTCATAATAGACTTCAATTGGTTTAAAGACTACAATTTTTCTTTCTGCATAAACATTGCCTCCAGTCAAATAGTAATTAACTGGAGGTAATTGATTTGTTATTGTATTAAAAATATTTATTTCATTTAAATTTAGAAAATCAGAATATGCATAGATATTTTTTGAATAAGTAATATCTGCAAGATCTAATAATCGGTTTTTAACATAATTATCTTCTTTGTTCATCAGTCTGTCCTTAAATGTCGAATATAATTCTACTTATACATTGAAGTTGATCTCATGTTATTATATGAACTTGATATTGCATCATGGAAATCACCTGAAAGATCAACATTTGAAGGTGTCACGATGTAAATGTATCCTGTTATTTTTTGTAATTTACCGCCTATAGAATAGCTTGCACCATAAACTGTATCAACAATACGCTGAGCTAAATCTAATTTAACGCCTTCTAAATTAACGATTACAGCTTTTCCCTGAAGCAATGTGTCTATTATTTCTTTTGTTTCATCATAACCCGATGGCTTAATTACGCAAACTTCTAATCCTGAACTTCTCATCGGAACGACATTTCTTGCGTTTTTATTAGATGATTTGCTCATAAATGAACTTCTGGATGAAGATTTAGCGTGGCTTGAACGTTTGCTATATGAAGGTTCATCGTCTTCATCTTCGTATTTGTCTCTATAAGATGTACGACTTACACGTTCAGGCTGTCTTGTCTCTTCTTCATCTTCGTCGAAATCATCATCGAAATCTTCGTCATAATCATCGTAATCATCCTGATTATAATCCATTCTTAATATGTTCGACACTTTATCTATAAAACTCATTTTAATCTCCTAACTTTAATTTATATTTTAAATATTATAATTTCTTTCACCAAATATTCCGGTACCGACTCTGACTAGAGTTGCACCTTCTTCAACGGCTACCTGATAGTCTCCTGTCATCCCCATCGACAAGACACTCATACTAACATTATCAATGTTTTTATTTTCTATGTCAACCGATAATTTCTTCATATTTCTAAAATATACTCTATTTGATTCAGGATTATCAGTATATGGAGCAATTGTCATTAATCCTTTAATTCTTATGTGTGGAAATTTAGCTATTTCTCTAACTAATTGTTCAGTTTCTTCAGATGTTATTCCGAATTTACTTTCTTCCTGTGCCATATTTACTTCAATTAATATATTCGCAATTTCATCAGCTTTTGCATATTCTTTTTCAATCTGTTCTGCTAATCTTATTGAATCAACAGAATGGATAAGAGAAGCCTTTCCTACAAGATATTTAACTTTATTTCTTTGTAAATGACCAATCATGTGCCATTTGATATCTTTTGGCAATATTTCATATTTGTCACAAAGTTCCTGAACTTTATTTTCTCCGTAATCTTTAACACCTGTTGGCAATGCCTCTTCTATTGCAGTATAAGGTTTAGTTTTGCTGACAGCTATTAAAGTTACTTCATTTACGTCTCTTCCAACTTTTTCACAAGCCTTTTTAATGTTTTCTTCTACAAGTTTAATATTTTCCTGTATCATTAAAATCACTCCTTTATTTATTGAAATATAATTTGATTTTCTTTTACTTTGCTACTATCTAAGACGATATGGTCATACACACTTAAACCATATTTTTCGCCCGATTCAACAATGTAATATTCATCTGTTTCGCCTAATATGGTTACCTGAACAAAAACAGTGTATCCGTTGTTTATGTTGTAAACACCTTGTCTTGTCTGTTCAGCTCCAATAGTATATGTCTCAACAGAATCATCCTTGATGAGTACATCACCTTTTTCAAATTCATCCGTAGATACATAATAATTATCATCATCTGAATATGAAATAGTAGGATATGTTACATCACTATCAATTTTGCCATCTTTAACAACCTGTTTTCTAAATCCAATGTCTGTATCGTCATTAGATTTTGTGGCATAATCCTTTGGAATTATGTATAAATTCTTAGAAGCAATTGATATTTTTGGAATTTTTAATCCTGTTGTTATATTATCAATAATCTGAATATTTACAAATCTGTCTGTTGCATATCTTACAACATACTTTGCTAATGTAATTACTCCGTAATTATTACCATCTGAACCCTTTACAATTTTAATATTGGCTGTAGTGGTTATATTATCTTTATTAAATTTAATTTTTACACCTACTGTATCTTTATATTTTTTTACTTCATTTTTGGTAAATGGAACTACGATACTCCATTCATCATCAGTAATAGATTTATAGATAGGCTCATTTGCTTCAACATAATCGCCTGAATTAACAAGCTGTGAAGAATAGTTTTTAGCTCTAAAGTCATCCATTGTAAGTTCTTTAGCCTTTTTATTTTCATATCCATCAAATCTATAAAGTACAATTCCTGTATTACGTGCCTTATTTATCGAAAATTGAGAATCTGAATTATTTTTAATCAATGAATCTAATGCATTCATGTTAATCAGGTCAGCAACTGTTCCCTGAACATTATTTTTAAAATTATATACTTCATTAAAATCCATATCATCATAGTTGTTTGTAAAAGTATATATTTTATCTTTTAATTTTGTAATATCATCGTCTGTAAGGGTAGTATCTTTTTCAGACATTTCAGATAACAGTTTATTAATTGTTCCGTCTGCATCCATACTATATAAAGTTGTATTTAAAGATATTCGTGCACCTTCACGAACATAATAATCAACATATCCGGAAGAATCAGCATTAACAACACTTTCTTTACGTAATGCAATCCCTTTATAGGATTTATATGTTTCATCGGATGAAGTTCCCTCGACTACTTCATAATAATTAATTCTGTCTGTTGTAATGTATTTAAATAAGCTGATTGCTATATATATAAATATAATGCCAAAAATTATAATACCCGGATTAATACGTGTGTAAGATTTATATCTTATTACTCGTTTTTGCTTTTTTGCCATCTTATTCACCTTAATTATGTATTAGATAATTTAAAATTATCTATTAAACAAATGTTAAATCTGCCTAATTCAAATCATCAGGCACTATCTTATATTATCTATCATTTTTCAATTCTAGTCAATGAAATAATTACCATTTATATTATTTGATTTTTTGTAAAAAATATCATATATAAAGCACAGGAGGTGATTATATGAATTCAAAAGGATTTGATTATACAGTGCTGACATTAGTTATAATTGGAGCAATAAACTGGGGACTTATAGGTTTCTTTAAATTTGATTTAGTTGCATTTTTATTTGGCGATATGAGTTGGCTTTCAAGAATTATTTATGCAATAATCGGATTATGTGGTTTGTACTTAATCAGTCTATATGGAAGAGTTTATTCTCTTGGTGAAAACCATTAAAAACTTTATCTGAATTGTATTCTTTTATGGCATTTACAATTTAGTAATTCTTAATTTAGAAATAAAATAATTAATAAAAAATACCGGAAATAGTCAACTAATCTAATTAGTATAACTATATTCCGGTATTTTTTTATGCATTATAAGCTTCACGCCATTCTAAATCTCCGTGTTCAAGTGATTTTATAAGTAATTCGGCAGTAGCTACATTTGAAGCTAGAGGAATATTGTGCATATCACATAAACGTATTGCTTTATGAATATCCGGTTCATGAGATTTAGGATTTAATGGATCTCTTAAAAATATAACTAAGTCCATCTGATTCTGCTCAATCATGGCACACATCTGTTGTTCACCACCTAAATGTCCAGCTAAAAATTTATGAACATTTAAATTAGCCGCTTCCTCTATTAATCTGCCTGTAGTACCTGTCGCATAAAGTTCATGCTTTGATAGAATACCCCTGTACGCAATGCAGAAATTCTGCATTAAATGTTTTTTTGAATCGTGTGCTATAAAACCAATATTCATATATTTACTCCTCCTAGTATAAATCTTTTTTCCGCTGTAATCCTACATTTATTACAATCCCAATACCAATATACATGCTGATTAGGGATGACAATCCATAACTAACGAATGGTAACGTTAAGCCGGTATTAGGCAACATACATGTCGCTACTGACAAATTAACAAGCGATTGGAATCCAATCAACGATCCAATTCCAAAGCAAAACAGTTTTCCACTTAAATCTTTCGCCCTGGCTCCCGTTAGAAAACATTCAACAACTATAAGTAGCAACAAGATAACAACTGCCGCACTTCCTGCAAATCCCAGTTCTTCACCTATAATTGCAAATATAAAATCAGTATGACTTTCTGATAATAAGTTACCGTTCTTTACACTGGTTACTGTATTGTTATTTAGGCCTTTTCCTGTAAGACCGCCGGAACCAATTGCAAGTAATGAGTTCTCCTGCTGTCGTCTTGTATCTATAATGTCAGGGTCAGTTGAATCTTTGCTATAAAAACCAACAATTCTTTTTAACTGATATCCTTGTAAAATACCGCTATTAGGATCGTTTATCCCCACGTAAACAAATACACTTGCTAAAGGTATAGCAATAATTAACACAGTTGTTACAATCTTGTAACTAATCCCAGATAAAAACATTATAACACAAAATGTAATAAAAATAACTATTGTTGTTGATAAATCCGGCTGAACTACTATGAGAGCTATTGGTAATCCTGCTAATGCACATGTAGAAGCTATTGTTCTAAAGGTATTTATTGTATTTCTATGCTTATAAAGATAAGCAGCTAAAAATAATATTAAAATTATCTTTGATAATTCCGAAGGCTGAAACTGCATAAACTTTAAATCAATCCAACGTCCTGCACCTTTATTTACATCTCCATTTAATTTAACATAAACAAGCAATACCAAGTTAAATATGTATGCAAGCCAGTAAAATTTAAAAACAAATTTATAACTTACTAAACTTAAAATTATTAAAATAATAATTCCCATTACAAATCCTAAAATCTGTTTTTTCTGTTCTGTTCCACCGCTAGTAGCACTACCTATCGCAAGTATTCCAATAACAGTTAGACATACTACATAAAGTAGTAATCTAAAATTTATATTGCTAAATTTATATTCTTTTAATTTCGACAGCGTTTTTTTCTTTCTTCTTGCCATTGATATTTTGCCTCCTAATGCCCATTTTCTTTGAGCATAACTAAGTAAATATATTAAACCTTAACTTCTTTTATAGGTATGTTTGCAAAAAGATAAGGCTTTTTATCTTTTTCTATTTGTATTTTACAGTTTTCTTTATCAATTTCAACATATTTTGAAATAACATTTAAAATATCATTTTTAATAAGTTCCATTGTTTCAGGTGAACATCCCGCCCTGTCAGAAACTAAAAGAATTTTCAGTCTGTCATGAGCAATTTTCCCTGAACGTTTTCTTCTCCTGAATCTAAAATAATTTAGTCTAAACATTTTGAAAACCTCCTGTTAAATACTTTTTAAAGAAATTAAATTTTCTATTCTTATGATTCAACATTGGTACTTCTTCACCATCTATTCTTTTAGCAATATTCATAAAAATTTTAGATGAATATGAATTTGCCCCTGCAAGAGGTTCTCCTCTGTTAGTCGATATAACAATATCTGTATCATCATGAATCATGCCAATTAAATCAAGACTAAGTATCTCTGTGACATCATCAGTTGACATCATATCGCCTTTTTTCACTAAATCATTTCGTATTTTATTTACAATTAAATTGATAGGATATAGTCCTGCTTTATCTAAGAGACAGGACACTCTGTCAGCATCCCTAATTGCTGATACTTCCGGAGTAGTCACAATAATGGCTCTTGTAGCACCTGCAATAGCATTTTTAAATCCCTGCTCAATTCCTGCTGGACAATCAATTAATACATAGTCAAACTTTTGTTTTAATTCATTTGTAAGATTAATCATCTGATATTGGTTAATGCAAGACTTATCCTTGCTCTGAGCGCTTGGAAGCAAATAAAGATTTCTAAATCTTTTATCCCTTATTATAGCCTGCTTCAAGCGACAGTTCCCTTCAATCACATCAACAATATTGTAAACAATGCTGTTTTCTAAGCCCATTACTACATCCAGATTCCTAAGCCCTATATCTGTGTCTATAGCTATAACTTTTTTCCCTAATAATGAAAGGGAAACGCTCAGGTTTGCAGTAACGGTAGTTTTGCCTACTCCCCCTTTTCCGGAAGTTATTACTATTACTTCTCCCATAAAATCCTCCTCAATATACTTATATTTATTTTAGTAATCATATGTTAAGTGTAATATTTTGTATATATTACTCTTTTGTATATTAAGAAGTCTTTTGTTATATATAGTAAAGCCATATTAGCTTTCTAACTAAATTAATCTCTAACGGCACTTGTTGAAGAAGAACTTTCAACATCTTTATTTACATCATCATCCGTTAATTCTCCAAGATAATATCTTACAACGTCCTTTGCTACTTCAGCAGAATCATGTGAAGAGTTACCAAACGGAATAACTGCTGAAATTGCCACTTTAGGTTTGTTATATGGAGCATATGCTACAAACAATGAATGTGCGTTTCTTTTTGAATTTTCTTCAGCAGTACCTGTTTTACCGGCAAACGCTATGTCTGTATCCTTGAAAGATTTTTCTATAGTTCCTTCTGTAATAACCATTCGCATTCCGGTATGAATAATATCCCATGTTTCACTTGATGCGTTTACAGTATTTGATAATTTTGCTTTATTTTTCTTAATTACATTTCCTGATGAATCAGTTATTTTATCAACTAAAGTTAGTTCGTAATTTTTACCACCGTTAGCTAATGTGGATATATATCTTGCAAGTTGTACAGGCGCATATGAATGACTACCCTGGCCAATGGCTGAATGGACAGCTGATTCTGTTGAAAATTTAGGGTCGCTTTCTGTAATTTCTACACCTGATTTCATGTCTAAACCTAATTCTTTCGCATATACTTCAAGTTTTTTAAGTCCTGTAGCACTATCATATTTACCTGATGAAGTTGTTCCCAATTCATAACCTACTTCATAGAAAAATCCATTACATGATTGAGCAATAGCCTGCATTACATTCAAGCTACCATGTGCTGAAGGATATATCCAACATTTTGGATGTGGCGATATTTTATCAAACTCACCTTTATCAACGATAGTTCTATATCTTGTTATTGTATTATTTTCCAATGCTGTCATTGCAGTTACCATCTTAAATGTTGAACCCGGAGCTGATAACCCCTGAGTAGCTCTGTTATAAAGCGGTGAAGATAAATCATCTACAAGTTTAGCCCAATAATCAGCATCTACTGAACCGGAAAGCATATTATTATCATAACTTGGATAAGTTACCATAGCTAACACTTTACCGTTATTTGGATTAGTAACAACAACAGAGCCTGAACATGGATCCAAAGCAATCTGTGCCGGTGTAATATTTAATTTTTTAATCTGACTAATAATAAAATTATAAGATTCCGTTGATGTGTATGTTGATAATTTGTTATACCAATCACGGTCTTTTTCTAATACGCCCTGATCGTATAATAACATACATATTTCACAACCGTTTATTGTTCCATCATTAATTTTATATTTGAATATTAATTTACTAAATGATGCATTATTATCTATGAAATCTAAAATATAATTTACTATTACTTTATATGTTTCATCTGAAGTAATATATTGATTATCAATTTGTAATGCTGATATATTTATCCAGCTTTTGGATATAGCATATTTGATAAATTCATTAATACTGATATCTCCAGCTATATATTTTTTATAAGTTGCATCAGAACTATCTAAAGATGAAGAAATTAATACATTATCAGATTTTAATTCATCAAAAATATAATCATAATACTCTTTATATTCGTCTGATGAATCATTATATACTTCACCCTTATCAGATTCTAATTGTTTCTTCAATCGACTCTTTACAACCTTTAGGGCATCAGAATATTTAGTATAAACTTTTGCTTCATTATTTGTTCGTTTCTTTTTTAAATCTTTTATGCTTAAAACATTATTATTTATTAACTGAAAATATACAGTTTTTGCTGCAATAGGATGTACATCGGAATCTTCCTGTTCTTTATCTGAAACATCCCTGTTAACAATCTGAGAAATTAAGACAGAAGCAATTTTTTTCTCAAGCATTTTATATGTGGCAATCTGTAATTTCTTATCAATTGTTAATGTTACATCTTTTCCAACAGAAGAATCAGTTGATGAAACTGTACTTAACACTTTACCTGTAGAATCTACGAATATTTTCTTTTCTCCACGTACACCCTGCAATGTATCCTCCATAGCGGCTTCAATACCTGATTTACCAACATAGTCGCTAGAAATATAATCACCACCATTGTCATTGTATTCCTGTAATTCGCTTTCGGAAATTTTACCGGTATATCCTATCAGTGGAGCAAAATATTCACTATCAACATATCTTCTGATTGTTGTTTCAGCAACTGATACACCTGTAAGAATTGCTTCATTTTCATAAATCGCTGTCATTGTTTCTTTTGAAATATTTGTTGCAATAGTTGTTGCAACATACTTCTGGTATGAATTTTGGAATATGTTATATCTTATTGCAATAATTTTTAAAGTCATTTCCATATCGTAATCACCCTCTAAATCAAAGAAGGAATTTACACAATAGTCCATGACTTCTGCAGCTGAGGCATTTGAATAGTCAACATTATCTTTTTTCATCTTTTTACCAAATAAATTAGTCATAAATAAGGTTCTTGATGCATCTGATGTAAAATTAAACTCATAATTGCCATCGCTGTTAATTACAATTGGGAAATCATAAGATACTTTATCACCATATTTTTCAATTATTGTTATTGCATTATATACAATTTCATTTAATATTCCGTTTTTTTCATCGGAGCTGTCAATTTTATCTTCAAATGTAACGGCATAGCTTAATTCATTATAAGCTAATAATTCACCATTTGTATCATAAATATTACCTCTTGTACCTGGCGTGTAAACTGTCTTTTCAGCCTGCTGTACATAAGTATTCATATAGTAACTCTCGTTAATTATCTGTAAATCAAAT
Source organism: Eubacterium sp. LMAG:50 (assembly GCF_008680265.1). Lineage (NCBI taxonomy): Bacteria > Bacillati > Bacillota > Clostridia > Eubacteriales > Eubacteriaceae > Eubacterium > Eubacterium sp. LMAG:50. The sequence goes on from NZ_NALP01000006.1 coordinate 79,193, forward strand.
AATCTAAAAAGAACAACTCCAAAAAGAACTGTTAATACCGCACCGACAATAAATATTCTTGATTTTATTATGTTATAAATCGTGTAGAAAAAATCACTTATCAAAACTTAATGCACTCCTTTGTTCTTTAGAAATTACCTTTTCATTTAATAAATAAAACAATTTATATACAATTAAAGCACAAAATGTTGTAATTATCATTTCAGGTAAAATTATCTTTTCAAAATAATATGGATAGTCTAACTTATTTCTTAAAAGCAATCTGAATCCATAGTAAACTGTGTTAAACATAAAATCATTTATAAAAACTAAAAGCAATGGCATAATAATGATTTCACTATAAAACCATCTTCTAAAGATTCCACTAAATAATCCGCAATACATGTAAATTAAAGCGTTAAATCCTATTACGTCACCATAGAAAACATCAACAAGTAAACCACATGCAAATCCAATGGCTATTCCTTTGTTACTTCCACACATAAGTCCAAAAAAACATACAACTATCAAAAGAAGATTAGGTGTAGAGACTTCCTGAGGCAATGCAAGAGAAAATGCGTTTTGTAGCAAAAAGGCAACGAGAATCACTGCCGCAAATATTATGAAATTTCTTATTTTCTCTTTCATGCTTTTTCTCCTTTACATATCATCCTTTAACTGAGTAATTACCAATACTTCGTCTATATGTTTAAAATCTACAACAGGAATTATTTGTCCTGACTGTGTCAATTCACTCGAATCTAATTTAATATTTGTTACATAACCGACTAATATTCCCGGAACAAATTTGTCTGATATTTTTGATGTGACTACCATATCGCCTTCTGTAACCTTAGCATCTTTTAGTACTTCTGTTACATTCATAACACCATCATCCATAAGCTTTAAATCTCCACTTACAATTCCGGTATCACTTGTGTTGGCAAACGAAACACTTACACTACTTTCATCATCAATTATAGCTCTAACTTTTGCATAATCTTTACCAACGTCAGTAACAATTCCAACAAGTCCACCACCGCTTATTACATTCATATCTTTTTTTATTCCGTCTTTTGAACCTTTATTAATTGTAAAGATATCAAACCAGTTTCCGGAGTCTTTTCCAATTACATTGGCTGCAATTTTTTCGTAACTTGAATAGTCCTGATCTAACTGATATAAATCACGAAGTCTTTCAAGTTCATATTTATTTTGAGCTAACAAACTGTTTTCTTCTGTTAATTCGTTAACCTGACTTTCTAATTCTTTATTTTTCTTTGTAAGTTTTTTTACTGAATTAAAGTAATCTGCTTTATTAGTAAACCATTTACCAATGCCATTCATTCCATCCTGAAGAGGAACAACAATTGCACCGGAAACTATTTTTGCAGGTTTAGAATAATTTGAAAATATAGATGACAAAATTATGCTAAACACGCAAAATACAGTTAGAACAAATATTAAAACTTTTGTATTTATATTTATAAACTTAGAAGGTCTTTTCATTTCTTTTTACCTACCTCTTAGTATTTATTTTCGCTTGGTGTATATAACAACTTTCTGTATTTTGAATCAGATATAATTTTTGAAATTCCTCTTACAACTGATTCACCGGGGTTTCTAACAACATTTACCTTTAAATCTGTTTCCATTTCTATTAGTTTACTTAAATTTGTAATCTGCGCTGAACCACCTGTAAGATATATTCCGGTGTCAATTATATCAGAAGATAATTCAGGTGGTGTACGTTCAAGTAACTGTTTTATTGAATCAATAATAGACGATAATACTTCTTTTATTGCTTCATATATTAAATCAGATGTAACCGTTCTTTCACAAGGAAGTCCTGTAATAATGTTTCTCCCAAATACATTACACATTTCATAATTATCATCTGATTCTTCATCATAAATTGCATTTGCAAGATTGATTTTTATTTGCTCTGCTGTTTTCATGCCAATCATAATATTATATTTTCTTTTTACAATATTACAAATTATTTCGTCAAGTTTGTTTCCGCCAATTTTTACAATTCTGCTAATTACAATTCCACCAAGTGATGTAACTGTAATTTCAGTTGTATCGGCACCGATGTTTACAATCATGTTCCCTTTAGCACTGTCAATATCAATACCAAGACCAACTGCATCTGCAATAGGTTTTTCTACTATCTTTATTTCTTTTGCTTTAATACTTGAGTCGTTAATAACATCATAAAAAGCTCTTTTTTCAACTTCAGTTATATCAGAAGGAACTGCAATACAGAATCGTCCACCTCTTACAATTTTAGGATAATTTAATTTAATAAACATCTTTTCTATAAGACTTTTCATGTTTTTAATATCTGCAATTACTCCATCCTTGATAGGAAAACTTACAACAATATTATCAGGAGCTTTCTCATACATTTCAAAAGCTCCATTTCCAATTGCAAAAACGTCCTTTTTATTTCGAATTGCTATTATATTTTTTTCATTTATTATAGTTTTAGTTTGTCCATTGAAAATCTTTAAATTACTTGTTCCAATGTCAATTCCATAAACATTCTGACTCATTTTATTGTCCTTCCAATTAATTTGATTTATATAATTCCTAATGCATTTAAGCTGGTAAACGATTTGTCTCCTATAATAATATGATCGAGAACAGTTATACCAATTAACTGTCCGGCTTCACATATTTTTTTCGTAGAAATAATATCATCTTTACTAGGTTCGCTGTTCCCGCTTGGATGATTATGTACAATTACGATATTAACCGCATTAAATCTTAATGCCTGAACAAATATTTCCCTTATTGAAAATAGAGACTGGTTTATTGTTCCTGATGTTATCATCATATCTTTTATCATTTGACATTTTGTGTCTAAATATGCAACGACTAATTCTTCTTTTTCTTTATGGCGCATGCTTTCCATATAGTATCTTGCAATTGTGTCAGGTCTTGAAAAATCAAGCTTATGAATTGCTTTCGTACATGCTATTCTTTTAGAAAGTTCTCCTATACACATAATCTGAATTGCTTTTACAGTTCCAATTCCCTTAAAGCTTGTCAATTCTTCAAATGTATAATGCATAATTGATAAAATATCTGTCTTATTTTCTTTTGTTATTATTGTTCTTGCCAGTTCCATAGAATTCAATTCTCTGTTTCCTGTTCTTAGAATAACAGCTAATAATTCTTCATCACTTAAAAAGGTCGGTCCTTTTTCAATGCATTTTTCATAAGGTCTTTCATTAACAGGCATATCTGCAATTTTGTTCATATAAATACCTCCATTCATCTCTCCAAGTACAAATTGAGGTATCAAACAATAACTTGCTAATTTTAGATTTTATCACAATAAATTTTTAGTGTACACAATTAAATAATATTTTAAGTAAATTTAACCAAATTTTAACATTTTATAAAGAGACAATATTTTCATCTACTAACTGCTGTAATGCCTTTAATATTCCAAATTTTGCATGCTGCCATGTAAGGCCACCCTGAAAATAAACAGCATATGGAGGTTTAATTGGAGCATCAGCACTAAGTTCAATAGATGAACCGGATACAAATGCACCTGCTGCCATAATTACCTGCGAATCATAGCCCGGCATATCCCATGGTTCAGGTGTAACATGGCTGTCAATCGGAGCAGCTGCCTGAATTCCTTTACAAAAAGCGATTACTCCTTCAGGAGAGCCAAATGTAACAGCCTGAATGATATCGTATCGTTCTTCTGTTGAATTAGGAATTACATTAAATCCTAATCTTTCAAATACATTTGCTGCAAAAATTGCACCCTTTAATGCAGAAGCAACAACTGTTGGTGCCATAAATAATCCCTGATAAAATGTATGAATTACATCAAGGCTTGCACCAACTTCTTTTCCAAGTCCCGGAGTTGTAAGTCTATATGCACAATTTTCAACACATTCTTTGGTTCCACATATATATCCTCCAATAGGAGCTAATCCGCCACCAAGATTTTTAATCAAAGAACCTACAACCATGTCAGCACCTACGTTTGATGGCTCAACTATATCTACGAATTCACCATAGCAATTATCTACCATTACAATGATATCTTTATTTATTTCTTTTACAAAATTAATTACCTGACCTGTTTTTTCAACAGAAATAGTAGGTCTTGTCTCATATCCTTTTGATCTTTGGATTCCAACCATCTTAACATCAGAAGTTATTGCCTTTTTTATGCCATCAAAATCAAAATCACCATTAGGAAGTAAATCTACCTGTCCATATTTAATTCCATATTCTGCAAGAGATCCTTTTGATTCTCTAATTCCGATTACTTCTTCAAGTGTATCATAAGGCTTACCAGAAATATAAAGTATTTTGTCGCCCGGTCGTAAATTTGCTGATAATGCGATCCCTAATGCATGAGTTCCGCATGTAATCTGTGGGCGGACAAGTGCATCTTCTGTACCAAATACATCAGCATATACTTTTTCTAAAGTATCTCTGCCTATGTCATTATATCCATAACCTGTAGATACGCCAAGATGCGCTTCGGAAACCTGATTCTTCTGAAATGCTTTCATAACTTTTAATTGATTATATTCAGCTACTTCATCTATTTTTGCAAATCTATCTTTTAATTCATTTTCAATATTTTTTGTAAAATTATATACATTTTCATCTATTCCCAGATTTTTATACATTTCCTTAATCATTTTTAATTATATCCTTTTCCCTTAGTGTATTAATCATATATTTCAAAGTATCATCGATACTATCATAATCAAAATAGTTGACCATGGTCACATCTTTTTTCCTTCTAAACCATGTAAGCTGTCGTTTTGCAAAATGTCTGGTTTCTCTTTTTATTATTTCTTTAGTTTCATCTAAAGAATATTTACCATTAATATAATCAACAACTTCCTTGTATCCTATACCGTTCATGGAAACCAAATCTTTTGTATATCCCATATTCAAAAGGTTTTTGACCTCATTTACAAGGCCTTTATCAAACATAATATCAACTCTTTTATTTATTCTTTCATATAAAAGTTCTCTTTTATCATTTAACACAAAATAAACAAAATTATAAGGAGAAATATTTTGAGATTGTTCTTCATTATGAGTTGAAATTTTTTCACCTGTATTTTTATAAAATTCTAATGCTCTTATTACACGCTTTAAATTGTTCTTATGTATATTTAATGCAGATTCTTCATCTACTTCTTTTAACATATTATGTAAATAATCATTTCCTTTTTCTTTTGCTATATTTTCAAGTTCTTTTCTATAAGCACTGTCTATTTCTTCATCATTAAACTGAATATCATATAATACAGACTGAATATAAAATCCGGTACCGCCTACGATAATTGGAATTTTTCCTGCTTCATATATTTTGTCCATGTATTCTAACGTTTTTTCTTTAAATACATGAACGTTAAATTCTTCATCCGGTTCAAATTCATCAACAAGATAATGCTTTATTCCCTGCATTTCTTCTTTTGTTATTTTGGCAGAACCAATATCCATATGTTTATAAACCTGAATGGAATCAGCACTGATTATCTCTCCGTCAATTGCTTTTGCAATTTTTATGGATAATTCTGTTTTACCTACTGCTGTAGGTCCTGTTATAACAACTAACGGTTTCATATATACTCCTAAATTATTCGTTTAAACTTCTTTTCAAGTTCGTATTTTGATAATGAAATGATTGTTGGTCTTCCATGAGGACAGTTGAATGGATTTTCAAGTTTTAACAATTGGTCAATTAAAGAATCCATTTCTGCATAACTTAATTTGTTATTTCCCTTAACTGCTGCTTTACATGACATTGACGCAATTTTTTCTGTTAATAGTTCAGAATTTAATTTTGTTGTCTGTTCTGACAAATTATCAATAAGGTTCATCAATACCTCTCTTGCATCTAATGTATATAAATCAGCCGGGATACCTCTTACTGCAAAATCCTGACCACCAAATTCCTCTATTTCATAACCTATTTCTCTGAAATTATCTATAAATTTTTCTAAAAGTTGTGCTTCAAGCATGCTTAGATTTAAAATTATAGGAGGATTAACCATTTGAGTGTTAATTTCTTTATTTTTTAAACCAGCCATAATTTTTTCAAACATAACTTTTTCATGAGCCGCATGTTGGTCAATGATATACATTTTATCTTCGTACTCAACAATCCAGTATGTATCAAATACCTGCCCTATTATTTTATGTTTTTTTCTTGCTGTATCTGTCAAGAAGTTATCTTCAAAAAGATTCATTGTCATATCTTTTGAAGTTTTTGGAACATCAAATCTGGTTTTAACATTTACGGCTTTTTCTTCTGGAATTAATGCGTTTTCCATATTAGATGTATTATCTAAAGATATATCTTCCTTAGTTATTTGATTCGACCCTTTGTTCCTAATAGTTACTGATATTTCTTTGTTATCCTGATTATTTTTTAGGAAATCTTTATTCTCAACTATAACATCAGTATTATTCTCAATATCATCGCTTACACCATTTATATTATCGCTATTATTAGTAATGTCTGACTTAAAATTACTATCCGATTGTTTTATATCAGATTGTTTGTTGTAATTTAATTCCTCTGAAATAAAATTATCTGATTTATTAACATCAGATTCAATGTTATTTTTTCTTTCAATCTCATCTGTTCTTTTTGTTTCAAATGGCTCAGGCACCTTTATAGCAATAGGAATATCCTCTTTTTCTTCTGTAAGTTCAACCTGTGGAATCTTCGGCTTCTCAATAATTGCTTCAGATAAAACTTCCACAATCCATGGATACAAATCTTTTCCATTTCTAAATCTAAGTTCCATTTTAGACGGATGAACGTTTACATCTAAAAGGTCTGAATTAATTTTCAAATGCAAGACTGTAAAAGGATATTTATGTTGCATCATAACAGGTGCAAACGCCTCTTCTATCGCTTTTGTTAAAATAGTACTTTTAATATATCTTCCATTTACAAAATAATTCTCAAATGTTCGGTTTCCTTTAGAAATTAATGGCTTTCCGATGAAACCTTTAAGATGTGCAAATTCACATTCTTCATTTATTTCTATTAAATTATTAGTTATTTCTCTACCATATATATTATAAATTACATCTTTCAAATTACCGTTTCCCGGAGTATGTAACTTAGGTTGTCCATTATTTATGAAATTAATGGCTATTTCAGGATGCGAAAGTGCTATCCTTTCAACAATTTCTGAAATATATCCGGCTTCAGTCTGAGGAGTTTTTAAAAATTTTCTTCTTGCAGGAGTATTGAAAAAAATATTTCTTACAAGAAATGTTGTTCCATCAGGAGCACCTATTTCTTCGAGTCCTTTTTCCTTTCCTCCTTCTATAGTATATTTACATCCAACAAATGAATCTTGTGTTTTTGTAATTAACTCTACCTGACATACAGCTGCGATACTTGAAAGGGCTTCACCTCTAAAACCAAGAGAAGAAACGACCATTAAATCTTCGACAGATTTAATTTTACTTGTAGCATGTCTCAAAAATGCAGTTTTAATATCATCTCTATCAATACCACATCCGTTGTCTGTAATTCTTATAAGTTTAGTGCCACCATCTTTAATTTCAACACTAATTTTATCAGCACCCGCATCAATTGAATTTTCCATAAGCTCTTTTACAATCGATGCCGGCCTGTCAATTACTTCTCCGGCAGCTATTTGATTAATTGTATTTTGATCTAATAATTTAATATTGCTCATTTACCATCTATTCCTTAATTTGTTCTGTATTTTATACAAATGATTTAAAGCATCTATTGGTGTCATAGTTCCTAAATCAAGTTCTTCAATTTCAGTGATAATATCATCTTCTTTTACTGTATCAAACAAAGACATCTGATGTAGTTCAACATTATCATTTACTCCTTTTATGGAATTTCCGGGAGTCATATTTGCGGCAATTTCCTTTGCTTTAGCTGTTATATCTGCATTTGATAATTCAGCAACAAGTTCTTTTGCTCTATTTATAACACTATCAGGAACACCGGCTAATTTGGCAACCTGTATACCATAACTTTTATCTGCTCCGCCCTTAACAATTTTACGTAAAAATACAATATTATCGCCCTGCTCTTTTACGCTGATGCAATAGTTATTTACACCTTTCATAGTTCCTTCAAGTTCAGTTAATTCATGATAATGAGTTGCGAATAATGTTTTTGCACCAAGTAATTTTATATCACATATATGTTCAACTACCGCCCATGCAATACTTAATCCATCAAAAGTACTTGTTCCTCGGCCTATTTCATCAAGAATCAACAAGCTTTTTGGTGTTGCATTTCTAAGGATATTAGCAACTTCTGTCATTTCAACCATAAAAGTACTTTGACCGCTTGCTAAATCGTCAGATGCCCCTACTCTTGTAAATATTTTGTCGCACACGCCTATATTTGCACTCGTTGCCGGAACAAATGAGCCAATCTGAGCCATAAGAGTAATAAGTGCTGTCTGTCTCATATATGTTGATTTGCCGGCCATGTTTGGGCCTGTAATAATTGATACACGATTATTATTCATGTCTAAATATGTATCATTAGTTACAAACATACTGTCAGGCATCATTTTTTCAACGACAGGATGTCGGCCGTTTTTTATATCTATAATACCTTTTTCATTTATGTTAGGTTTAACATAATTATTATGTTCAGCAACATATGCTAATGAAGCAAATACATCAATTTTTGCTAATGCTTTTGCAGTAGTCTGTATTCTAACAACCTGCGATGATATCTCATCTCTTATTTCACTAAATAAATTATATTCTAATGAAAATAATTTATCTTCTGCACCTAATATTACATCTTCTAATTGTTTTAATTCATCAGTTGTGTATCGTTCTGAATTAGTCAATGTTTGTTTTCTCACATAATAATCCGGGACTAAATCCTTATACGAATTTGTAACATCAAGATAATATCCAAATACTTTATTGTATTTTATTTTAAGTCCTTTAATACCTGTCTTTTCTTTTTCTTTAGTCTCAAGTTCTGCAAGCCATGTTTTTCCTTCTGTTTTAGCTTTTCGTAATCTGTCAACCTCTTCATTATATCCTTCTTTAATAATTCCCCCCTCTTTGATATTAATTGGTGGATCTTCGTTTATTGAATTGTCTATCAATGAAGTTATATCATCTAAAACATCTAAATCTTCTGTAATTTCTTTAAAAAGAGGACTCTTAAAATCCTGTATTACCGTTTTTATATGTGGCAACATTTTTAAAGAATTAAGCAAAGCTATTAAATCTCTTGGATTAGCTGATTTATATGCTACTTTACTTATAAGTCTTTCTAAATCGTATATTGGAGAAAGATATTCTCTTAATTCATCTCTTGTAATTAAAGATTTATTTAATTCCTCGATTGCTTTTTGTCTTTTTATAATAGATTCTTTATCAATTAACGGCTGTTCTATATAGCTTCTTAGCATTCTTGCACCCATAGCCGTTTTTGTCTTATCGAGCACCCATAAAAGAGATCCTCGTTTTTGTTTTTCACGTAATGTTTCACATAACTCCAAATTTCTTCTGGTAGAAGTATCTAATATCATAAATTTATTCGTTGAATAAGGAATTATCTGAGTTAAATGAGATAGTGAGTTTTTTTGTGTTTCTGTTAAATACTGCATTAGAGCACCGGCAGCATTTGTTCCAACATCATAATTATCAATTCCTAATGCTGATAAATCATAAACTTTAAAATGATCAGTTAATGCTTTTTTACACATGTCATCATCAAAATACCATGATTCTAACTGGAACACTGTAATGTTCAATCTATTTTTTAAATCATCAATATCAATTCCTGTAAGTAAAAATGCATCATTGCATATTATTTCACTTGGCATGAATTTATAGATTTCATCAAGTAATGCCCTGTTGTTTTCAACTTCAGTGACAAAAAAATCTCCTGTTGTAATATCTACAATAGCTATTCCAAAACAATTTTCCACACATACAATAGACATTAAATAATTATTTTTAGTTTCATCTAATGCAGATGTGTTTAGATTTGTTCCTGGAGTAACAATTCGGACAACTTCTCTTTTTACAATTCCTTTTGCTGTTGCAGGATCCTCAACCTGCTCAACAATCGCAACCTTATATCCTTTTGTTACAAGTTTGTTTAAATAAGAATCTACAGCGTGATAAGGGACACCACACATTGGCGCCCTTTCTTCTAAGCCGCAGTTTTTTCCTGTTAAAGTGATTTCAAGTTCTTTTGATGCTGTAATAGCATCTTCAAAAAACATTTCATAAAAGTCACCTAAACGGTAAAAAATAATGCAATCCTTATATTGTTTTTTAGTTTCTAAGTATTGTTGCATCATTGGTGTAATACTCATATTATGCCTCTATTTCTCCAAAATAATAAAATCCTTTGGCTTTTAGTAATTTAACTTTTAATTCCTGACCAATTAAATCCTTAGTTCCCTTAAAATGAACTACCGTGTTGTTGCTTAATCGTCCTGTAATTAATTCAGGGTCATGGCTGTTTACTTCTTCTGCCATAACTAATTGTGTTGTTCCTTCATATTTGGCAGTTTTCTTTGATGATATTTCATTTACAACTTTTAAAAGTCTGTCAAATCTATCTTTAACTACATCCTGTGGAACCTGATTTTCCATTTCTGCAGCAGGTGTTCCCGAACGCTTTGAATAAATAAATGTAAATGCACTGTCATATTGAACTTTCTTAACAACATCTAGTGTTTCATTAAAATCTTCTTCTGTCTCACCGGGAAAACCAACAATGATATCTGTTGAAATTCCAATATCAGGAATTGCTTTTCTTAATTTATCTACGATTTCAAGATAATGCTGTTTGTCATAATGCCTGTTCATTATTTTTAATAAACGGTCGCTTCCTGACTGTAATGGCAAATGCATCTGCTTGCAAATTTTTTTAGAATGAGCCATTACATCAATTAATTCATCAGACAAATCCTTTGGATGACTCGTCATAAATCTAACTCTCTTTAGACCGTCTATTTTTTCAATTTCCTGTAAAAGCTGTGCAAATGTCATTGGATTTTCTAATGTCTTACCATATGAATTAACATTTTGACCTAACAACATTATTTCAACTACACCTTCACTAACTAATTTCTTGATTTCATTAATTATATCTTCAGGTTTTCTGCTTCTTTCCCTTCCTCTAACATATGGTACAATACAGTAACTACAAAAATTGTTACATCCATACATTATATTAACTCCGGATTTAAAACTGTATTTTCTTTCACTAGGTAAATCTTCTACTATTTCTGTTGTACCCTGCCATATATCAATTACAGATTTTTGACCTGAAAGTCTTTCATATAATAATTCTGCTAACTTAAAAATGTTATGTGTACCAAAGATTAAGTCAACAAATTTATAACTCTTTTTGATTTTTTCAACAACATGTTCTTCCTGCATCATGCATCCGCATAAACCTATAATCATATTGCTGTTTTCTTTTTTTAATTTTGATAAATATCCTAATCTTCCGTATATTTTTAAATTAGCATTTTCACGTACAGTACATGTATTATAAAGTACTAAATCAGCATGTTCATCTTCTGTTTCTTCATATCCGATTTCATTAAGAATACCTATAAGTTTCTCTGAATCTTTGAAATTCATCTGACATCCAAATGTTGCTACACATGCCTTTAATTTTCTTCCTAATTCTTTTTCTCTATTAGAAATTATTTCTTTACATTTAGCTATGTAATAAGCCTGCTTTTCTGTTTCATTTACAAAATTCACTTTATTTCTCCTAAACTATCTCATTTGTTATTATGGTATCTAAATTGATATCATTTTCATGCTGCTTAAGTTCATCCACAATTTGAAAATTAAACCCTACACCGATTTTATATGTATCTATATTTTTTAAATATCTGTCATAAAAGCCTGCGCCATATCCAATTCGCTTTCCTTCTTTAGTAAATGCAAGTCCCGGAACTATAACAATATCCGGTTTAGGTGCAATATTATCTGTGACAGGTTCAGGTATTTTCATATAGCCTTTTTTTAACTGGTTAAAATCAGTAATTGTATAAAATGTCATGTCGTTTCCAATTACTTTTGGAAGTGCAAGAATTTTACCTTTATTTAAGCAGTCACTCATAAGCAATGTCATATCAACTTCATTATTTACACTACAATAGCAGTAAACAACTTTACTGCTATTATAAATTTTGCTATTTATTATTGTATTATTGATTTCCAAATTATAAAGTTCAAATTTTTGGTAATCAAGAGATAATCTTTTTTGCTTTATTTCTTTTCTAAGAATGTTTAAATCCATTTTAATGTCCTTTAGGTTTTAAATCCACAATTGTTCCATCAGGATTTTTAATTTTTACATTTTTTAATTCACCTTTTAAATTACCAATAACAGCCATTCTATATTCTGTACGCAACTGTTCCTGTTCTTTCTTTTCACTGTCAGTTAATCCTTCTGCTTTAGATTTTCTTGCCAATTCATTTATTCTCTTTATTTTCTTCTGGTCCATTTTTTCTTTTCCTTTTATTTTATTTTAGAAATATATATGTAGTATCACTATTTGCCGCGATTGCACCAATAAAATACCCTTTTTCTTCAAGCAATACTTCTGTCGAAGGGAATTTCTGAATTGCAACATATTCATATTCTTTGCCAAATAAAGGCTTTTTCTCATTGACACTTGCAATGAGATTATTATTAATGAAAACTATCTTTTCTTTATTACTGTAAACTGCATCAACCTCGTTAGTCTCTAAATTAAGAAATTGGCTTTTAGAATCTTTGTCAATTTTAACATATGGTGTTCCGTTAATTAATATAGCATTTGCTCTTGTTGAACTTCCGGTTTTTGTTTTGTTAATACATGTATATTCTTCTTTGCTTTCAAGATTATAAAAGCAAATCGTTTCTTCATCCTTATTAAAATCGAATGTAGAATATAATAAATAATTATTCTGAACCTCAGCAAATACTAATGTAGTATCATAGTATGCCTGGGCTATTGACGGTATAACCATATGTGTCTGTTCAAGTAATAAATCCGATATAAATTGCTGAATGTTTATTACCATTAAAGTTTCAACAGCTGCTTCTTCTTTTTCGAGTAAATCATGCTTATTCTCATCAAATAAAGAGTATCCTGTTTTCATAATACATGAATTTTCGTTATATGGAATCATAAATTCAATTCCATTGTTAATTAAATTTTCATCGTTGATTTTATATTGCTTATTATCTACAAAATTAAATAAAATAGATGAAAAATCAAAAAATCCGGCATAATTATCTTTATAATTTCCTCTTGGAATTGCCCTTTGTATTATTAAATTAGATTCATTTAATATATATATTTTTATTTGTTTTTTATCAGGATATAGATTTAAATTATCCTTTAAGGTAATTATTTTTAAATATGTATCATCAATATAATTATATTTAATTATATTTAAATTGTAATTTCCATCATATTGATCATCGAATTCAGTAAAATAAATATAATCTGACTGAAACTGACAGTCTGTAATATTAAAAACCTGTAGTTTTTCGCTTCTTGGAAGAATTTCTTTTCTTATATTATCTTCTAAATGATACACGAAATAGTGTACTTTTTTAATATTGCTAAACTTACTATCTTCATATTCTTTTTCAAGAATTATATCATCTTTTAAATGAATTCCATTAAAATATTCTGATTGGGCTAAAAATCTAATGTTCATTATGACTCCTCACGCGTTTATATAACGAAATTTTTACAAACTAAATCATACTACAAAATTGAAAAAAGGTCTATATTTTCATTCTTAGATATGTATAACTCAAAATTGCAAACCTTTAATCTAAATATAATTGTTCAAATAATAATACTATGGTCTGAATTCAGAAATAATCGATTCAAACACCTTTATACCATCAATAGCTGCACTTGTAATGCCTCCGGCATAACCTGCCCCTTCACCACAAGGATAAACACCTTTAAATACTGATTGAAAATCGTCTTCTCTTATAATTCTTACAGGTGATGACGTTCTGCTTTCAATCGCCGCAAATACAGTATCTTTATTATCAAATCCCTGTATTTTCTTGCCAAAATATGGCATTGCCTCTTCTATTGAATCGCAAATATATTTAGGTAATACATTTTTTATATTCGCAAAAGAATATTTTCCTTTTATGTCAGGAATAACATTTCCAAATTCATGACTGATTTTGTTATTTACAAAGTCACCATATAGTTGAACAGGAATTGCACCTTTTCCTTCATTAAATGCTTTTTCTTCTAATTCACGTTGTAAATACATTCCTGCTAATGGATGTTTACTTTCAAAATCATTTGGAGTAATAGTTGTAACTATCGCACTGTTTGCATTTTTACCATCTCGAGCGCTATAACTCATACCATTGACAGCTAAACGTTTATCTTCAGAAGAAGCATTAACCACGCATCCTCCAGGACACATACAAAAAGAATATACGCCTCTTTTGCTCTTTGTATTGTATGTTAATTTATATGGTGCAGCAGGCAAACCTTCACAATTATCAACTCCATATTGTGATTTATTTATCATATCCTGTAAATGCTCAACACGAACACCTATTGCAAATGGTTTTTGTTCCATTGGAAATGATTTGTTATATAGCATTTCGAAAGTATCTCTTGCACTATGACCTATAGCCAAAATACATATTTGATTCTGAATTTTTTCTGAATTATTGATTTCTAAATTATAAAAACCACCTTCTTTTTCGATGTTAGTAAGCTTACTTTCAAACAATACTTTTCCACCAAGTGATTCTATTTCTTTTCTTAAGTTTTTTACAACAATTTGAAGAATATCTGTTCCTATGTGAGGTTTTGAATCATACATGATATTTTCGGGTGCACCACATTTTACAAATGTTTCCAGAACAAAATTCTGACGACCGTTTTTATCTTTAATTCCTGTGTTTAATTTTCCATCAGAAAAAGTTCCCGCGCCACCTTCTCCAAATTGAACATTTGACTCTGTATTTAATTTACCGGTTTTCCAAAATTCTTCAACATCTATAATTCTACTGTCAACATCCTTGCCTCTTTCAATTATTATAGGATTATAACCTGCTTTTGCTAAAAGATAGCCACAAAACATTCCGGCCGGGCCAAATCCTACAACAACAGGTGGATTATCTATTTTTTTATTACCCGTAACATTGTATATGTATTTTTCTTCTTTTTTTACAATTGAAACATCTTTAGGTAATTTTTTTAAATTGTATTTATTTAACTCTAATTGAACAGCATATATATATATTGGTGATTTTCTTGCATCAATTGATTTTTTTATAATTTTATATGACACAAGGTTGTTTTTTTGTGTATGAACTTTTTTAAGTGCTTCCTTAACAACATCATCTATACTATGCTTAACATTCATCTTAATTTGATTAACTTTAATTTTTATCATATAAACAACTCTTTCCTGCAATTGCACCGCTTGACCATGCAAATTGTAAATTATAACCGCCACATAAACCGTTAATATCGACCACTTCACCTGCGAAATACAAGTTTTTTACAAGTTTAGATTCCATTGTTTTAGGATTTATTTCTGATAAATCAACTCCTCCACACGTAACCTGAGCCTGTTCGTAATCTCTCGTATCTATTGCTTTAAATTCAAATTTTTTTATAAAATTTATTATATTTGAAATAAAGTATTCAGAATCTTTTTTACATTTATTAACTACTATTTCATAAATACCATTAGCTATTTTTGACGGTAACATTCCTTTTAAAGCATATAATACACTTTTTCCGTTATCTTTTTGTGTAATAATAAATTTTTCTATATCCTCACTCTTAATATCAGGTAAATAATCAACTGTTATTTCAACATCTTTTTCTAAATTTATAGCTCTGGAAATATAATTACAGCAATTAAATATAGGAATTCCTGATAAGCCATAATCAGTAAATTGCACTTCTCCGGTTTCCTTATATACTGATGCTCCTTCTATAAAAGCTGTTACAGTTGCTTTAGTTCTTACGCCTGCAAAAGATTTACAGATTTTATTTTTGCATACAATTCCTGTTAATCCGGGAACCTGTTCAATTATATTATGGCCAAACATTTTTGCATAACTGTATCCACTTCCATCAGAACCGGTTTTTGCAGCAGACTTTCCACCAGTTGCAATTATAAGCTTGTCGGCTATAATTTCTTTATTATTACCCTTAATTATAAATTTATCATCTTTTCTATGCATTCTTGTAATATGAAAATCAGTAATTAATTTTACATTTCTTTTATACAATTCACTTTGCAATACATCAATAACAGATGCTGCCTGCTCACTCATAGGATAATAATATCCATTTTTATCTTTTAACATTAAACCGCAATTATAGAAAAATTGTTTTGTATCATCGACAGAAAATTCGTTTAACACTACATCTGCAAAGTCCTGATTATTATATTTTTCTTTTGAAACTGATTCATTAGTCAAATTGCATTTTCCATTACCGGAGATTCTTATTTTAGAACCTATTTTTGATGTGTGTTCTAAAATAAAAACCTCATTATTTTCATTTGCTACATTTATTGCAGCCACCATTCCTGCCGCTCCGGCACCGATTATACATATTTTCATTGTAAATATTCCTCAACTGGTATTAGCCTCAAGAAATTTAAATAATTCTTCTGCTGTATCAAAGTAAAAACCTTCAGCTAAAACATCCTGCTCTTTTTTTGACAAACTGGACACTGGTATTTCTGTGGATGCAACAACAGTTGCTCTATCATTTTCAAATACTACAATGTATCCTTCCACTGATTGCAACCAATAGCCTTCTTTTTCTATTACTTTAGCATTAGTCTGAGAATTATTCTTCTTTGATTGTTTATCTGTTCCAATATTATATCCAATTACAAATGTTGCAACAATTACAGCTGCAACTAAACAAAAAATATATGCACGCTTGTTCATAAATAAACTCCTTTGCATATATTTTTTACCGTTTTATATTTTTATATACTACAGCAGATGAATTTTTTTACATATTTTAATAATCATAGTTCCTTTTGGAACAGATTCCAATTCATTTTCTGTAACAATTTTCGTTTTAATAACCATAATTCCATATACTGCAATAGCTACACATATAGCGATTAACGTTGATATTGTATTACTTCCGATTAATTTATGGAATAATAAATAAACTAAATAACAACATATAGACATAATTACCGATGAAATTATAGGTTTAACAAATGTATTTTTTATTTCCTGTGTATAGCCTGTATAATTTTTTATTGAATATGAATTTAATACACATACAGTCATTGCAAATGTGAAATCACCTATTACAACAGCGTATATTCCTAATTTGAATACAACGAGTAATAAAGGCAAAATAACTAAATGAATACCTAATGAAATTGCTGAATTCTTAATAGGAACATTCAATTTATCAATTCCCTGTAATATTGAATTACTGATTGTTGATAAAGAAAATGCCGTAACTGTAAATACACTAAACATCATCATGTAAACAATCATATCATTACTCAAATTAGGAAATAGCATTTTGTTTATTGGTCCACCTAATACAGATAATCCAAAGCCGCAAGGCAGGGCAATTATCATTGAAAATTTAATTGCTGAATCTATTTTATTATTTACAATTAGTTTATCACCGGCAGCATATGAACGAATCATTGACGGTACAATTGCTGCCGCTAATGCAGATGCAATAGCTATTGGCATAGTAGTAAGTACTCTATACTGTGAGCTGTATACACCCCACAATGCTAATCTTGCATCTTCTTTTAAGCCAAATTTCAACTCCATAATATTCTGGAAAATCGGATTATCCAACAAGTTGCTAATGTTATAAATTGTTGTACTTATGAGCATTGGTGTAATTGTAAATATAATCATTTTTGTTATTCTACTAAATGAATCCAATGCGCCTTTATCCTGCTTTGAAATATCAGCCAATATATCCGACTTTCTTTTTAAGTAGATAATAATCAGGACTAAAAGAGCTGTAGCCGCACCAAGGCATGTACCTAAAGTTCCACCTGCAGCACCATATGATATTGCATTTGCTTCTGCTTTACTTTCTGATAACATTGTAGAAACAGAGTATCCATAATTTAATAATTCGTATGCTGCAAACACACTTACAAAAGCATTTACAATCTGTTCAAATATCTGAGAAATCGCAGTTGGCACCATATCTCCAAGTCCCTGCATATAACCACGGAAAACTCCTAAAATGCATGCTATTGTTAATGTAGGAGCTAATACCTTTAATGCTCTTCCGGCTGATGGAGCATGATAAAATGTTGAAGCAAGCCATTCTCCGCCAAAAAATGCAATTAATCCACATATAACACCAATTACAAGCCCGTATATTAATGCTCCTTTAAAAATTCTGTGAGCATTATTATTTTCATTTCTTCCTAATTTTTCAGAAACAAGCTTTGAGACTGCAATAGGCATACTTTGTGATGATAATAAAATTAAAATATTATACACATCATAAGCCGTGCCATAACATCCCATGCCTTTTTCACCTAAAATATTAGTTAAAGGAACACGATATATTAAACCTATAACTCTTACTAATAAACCTGCTACAGCTAAAATACTTCCTTGTAGAAGAAAGCTGTTTTTTATTTTTTTCTTTGACATTGAAATCTCCTAATTACATACGAAAACTTTCCGGCATCAAGTCAGAAAGTTTGTATTCTCTTATTTCCTTATCATTAGTTACAACAATTATTCCATTTTCATCCATAAATTCTGTCATAACCTGTCTGCATATTCCGCATGGATACGCAAAATCGTGCGTAGAGCATACAATTACTATTTTGTCAATTTTTGTATATCCATCTGATACAGCTTTGAAAATAGCACATCTTTCAGCACATATAGTTGCACCGAAAGATGCATTTTCAATATTACATCCCATGTAAATTTTTTCACCACATAAAGCAACTGCCCCTACATTAAATTTGCTGTAAGGTGCGTATGAATTTTTCATTGCCTCATATGCTTTTGATATCAACTCATCATTACTCATAATACTCACTCTTATTTTGAAATTTTTACATTATCAGAATATTCATTCTGAACCATGCAAATCCATGTTTTACCATCATTTAAAACAATTTCATTTCCTGATTTATCTAAATATGTAGTTCTTCCAAGCTTGTCTGATTTATTCCAAGTAATTTTTTCAGTCTTACCGTTTGTAATATACCAACCTTTTCCTGAGCCTGTTAAAGTCATATCCAAACTCTTATTATCAGGATAAAGAGTAGCGTTAACATACTGAATAATTATATTAGAACAAGACAGCTGTTCATTATTCTGATCATCAATGTGTGCTTTTCCATATTGGAATCTCTTATATAATCCTGTAGCTGCATCATATTCAAACCAAGGTTTATTTATCTGGTAACCAAGTTCTACTTTATTGGCAATCTTTTCGCTTGCTAAATCTACTTTAGTTCCCTCATCAGCAAATTGGAAATGTGAACTGTAATCTTTTTTGTATTTTTTTCTATAGCCTAATTCTTTAATTCCCTTTTTAATTCCTGCACCATCAATAAAACAGTTATGTGGTGCAACTCTATCTGTTGTTCTAAAGAAAATGCTATTTGCAACAGACTGATATGAACCTACATTATCAATCTTATCGCTTTTTAGAAAATCAAGTGCATATTTAGACTGTCCAAAATGAACATAGATAGCATCCCATTCCAATGCAAAATAACAATAATAAATTCTGCAGCTTCTTATTGAACCAATCTTTTTAAGATCATCGTAATTTTCAAAAATACCCATTATACGTGTTATGCATCCTTCAACAGGTGCTTCATAGCATACACTTGCATTGCTAAGTCCTGAATGAGGAATTGCATTTATAATGTTATTGTACATTACGGCAACAGGTCTTCTATTACCAATTTTTTCATCTACATATTCACCGGTTAATTTACTTCTTACCTGTCCGATATGTGAATTGTCGACAGTTGTTTCTTCAATTGTTGTTTCTTCAACAGTTGTTTTTTCTTCTTTTTCAGTTTTCTTTCCTTTGCATCCTGTTACTAAAATCATGGCTACTATGATTAATGTTAATGCTGTTAGTATCTTTTTTTGCATGTTTACTCCCTCGTAATTCCTAAATTTATTAAAATATCATTTTGCTTTCTTTCCATTTCCACCCTTTCATCTTCCTCCATATGGTCATATCCAAACAGATGAAGCATACTATGGGCAACAAGAAAAGCAAATTCTCTTCTAACTGAATGATTAAATTCATGTGCCTGACTTATTACACGGTCATATGAAATAACAATATCACCTAAAATTAATTCTCCGGTATCTAAATCAAAATAATCATCAATCTCATCAAATCCTGTAAAATCACCCGGCTTATCATAATCAATCATCGGAAATGATAATACGTCAGTTTCTTTATCAATTCCTCTAAACTCGTTATTTATCTCATGAATTCTTTCATTCGTTACAATAGTTACATTAACTTCACACTCATATGGACATTTCACATAATCCACGGCTTCATTAACAACCTCTTCTATAAGTTTTTCATAATCAAGTCGTTCCTTCATTTCTTTGTCATATTCGTTTTCAATATAAATATTCATTATTTCTTTTCCCTTTGTTGTTTCTTTTTTGCCATTTTTTCATCATATTCTTCATATGCTTTAACGATTTTCTGAACAAGAGGATGTCTTACAACGTCTTTGTTTGTCAAGTTAACAAAACTTATATCCTCAACTTTACTTAAAACCTTTAACGCAACATCTAATCCTGAAACAGCGTCTCTAGGTAAATCTTTTTGAGTTAAATCACCAGTCACGATTACCTTTGATCCAAAGCCGATTCTTGTTAAAAACATCTTCATCTGTGCAGGCGTAGTGTTCTGTGCTTCATCTAAGATAATAAATGCATTATCTAATGTACGTCCACGCATATAAGCTAAAGGAGCAACTTCTATAATTCCCTTTTCAGAATTATGCATAAAACTTTCTGCCCCCATTATCTGATATAACGCATCATATAAAGGACGTAAATATGGATCAACCTTGCTTTGTAAATCGCCTGGTAAAAATCCAAGATTTTCTCCTGCTTCAATAGCCGGTCTTGTCAAAATGATTCTGTTTACCTCATCATTTTTTAAAGCAGTTATTGCCATTGCCATTGCAAGATATGTTTTACCTGTTCCTGCCGGGCCAATTCCAAATACAATCATCTTCTTACGTATTTCATCTACATAATGCTTCTGACCTAATGTTTTAGGCTTAACAGGCTTTCCTGCCGCAGTTCTGCATATCATATCATCATCTAATTCGACAATCGCCTGTTCGTTATCCTCAAAAGATAATGATAACGCATAATCAACATTTTGCTCTGTTATTTCATTGCCACGTAAAGATAATTTAAAAAGCTGTTCAAATACTTTTTTTGCCCTTTTGGCAGCAACTTCACCACCAATAATTTTTATTTGTGAATCTCTAGATATAATGGTGACATGAAGTGTTCTTTCTATTTTCTTTATATTTTCATCAAAATTTCCATAAATCTTTTTTTCATGCTCAGCAGGAATATCTATAATACTCTCAATCACGCTCATTAACTGTAGTTCCTTCCTCTGATATACTTAACTCTTCAAGTGACCCAAAAGGTTGAACAACTGTCACCTGTCCTTTTCCTATATATGTGTCACCGACAATCTTCATTTTAACATTTTTTTCTAGAATTTTATACCCTTTTTGTTCTAAAGTCATTAAATAATATGTAAAATCATTATCTATTAGTGTTTTTATTTGAGTTTTATTTCTTTTTACTTCAACATATTTAAAAGGAATATTTGTAATTTTTGTAAATGTAACAGGCAGATAATAATTTTTCAAAAAATGAAGTTTATTTTTTTCAATCACAATGTCTTTATTTTTGCCTTCGCCATTTAATATTGCCATATCACCAAACGAAACGTTAAAATATGAATATTTCTTTCCATATTTTTTTACTTTTTCTTTTATTTTATATTTTTTATTAAATTCATATTTAACTTTGGCATAAATTTCACCGTCAGCCTTAACATATTTCTTAGCTATAATTTCTTCAAATTCGTTATATGTATCTACTTCTCCTGAAATCAGCAAATCACCTTTTTTAACTTTGTCACCTTTCTTTACATTGCCGACACCTGTTCTTGTTATTATGCTATCTATTTGTGCATCACAATTTGCAATAATATTATACGGAGAATTTTCCTGTTCCTTTATCGTTCGATTATAATTTTCATTTACATGAATTATGAGATTTGTCCCTTTAATTTCTGCACAAACCCATGTTATATCAGAATATTTATTACGAATCTTTTTTTCTATTTCATCGCAATCAATTTTTCCTTTATATTCTCCTACATATACGTTTTGTTTTCTTATAAAATTATATAATTCATTGGAAGTATGCATTACATTGCCATCTATTGTAATGTTCCAGATAAACATAGATAATATAACTACAATCAATAAAAATGATGCTAACGAAATACCAAATATTTTTATGTATTTAATTTTTTTTATTTTATTTATATTTCCAATTTCGGAAACATTTTTAATTTCAATATTGTATTTCTCGCATTTTTCTGTTAGCCTTGCTAAATATTTTTTGTTTATAAGAAAAGTAGCTTCGTTATTTGAAATCTTAATCTCTCTATACTCTAATTCGTTAAATTTCAATAATCTTTTAATATCGTAACTATTAATGCAAATTTCTACAAAATGATATTTCATTAAGATCTCCTATTATTTTCATACAGATTTTATTATTATAATATTCGATATTTAATCCGTTACCCTTTATAAAAATATAGTAACGTTTGCACTTAACTATTATGTTTGTATCTGATAATTCAATTATCGAAATATAATTTTCTATATAAGCACACCTTTTTCCTAAGATATCAACAATAGATTCTTTAAAAACTACATCTGTAGGTATTTGGCCGGCATCACAAATTTTATATTTATCTATAGCTTTTCTCCACATATAGCTATTATTATTAAGTATATGAATTGTTTAAAATATAATACATAAAAAAAACCGGAGCATAAACTCCGGTTTTTTATAATTAATTATACTTGCGCTTTCTAGCAGCTTCTGATTTCTTCTTACGCTTAACGCTTGGTTTTTCGTAATGTTCTCTTTTACGAATCTCCTGCTGAATACCAGCCTTTGCGCAATTTCTCTTGAATCTACGTAAAGCACTGTCGATTGATTCGTTTTCTTTAACGATAACGCTTGACATTCTTTCCTTACCTCCCTCCAGTTACGATATTCCTAAAACTGTAGGTATTGTGTTTCATAACACACAAAAAATATTATAACATATATTTCCACATCGTCAACCACTTTTTATAGTATATTGAAGATTTTTTGCTTATTATTTTACCTGGCTTTCAAGAACTTCTTTAGCCTTTGCTAACGCGTCATCTGCACCTGCAGGATTCTTTCCTCCGGCCTGTGCCATATTAGGACGACCGCCGCCGCCACCGCCAACACATTTAGCTACTTCCTTAATGATATTTCCGGCATGTGCACCTTTACTGATTGCATCATCACCAGCCATTGCAATAACATTAACTTTATCGCCTAAAGTTGATACGATAACAACAACTCCATCGTTTGTCTTTTCTTTCATCTGATCGCCTAAATTTCTCAAACCATTCATATCAACGTCTGCGACTTTTATCGCTAATAACTTAACTCCATTTACATCAACAATCTGGTCATCAGCATTTCCAACAGATGCATTAGCAATTTTGCTCTTGAGTTTTTCGTTTTCACTCATAAGAGCTTTTATTTCTTCCTGCATAGCTTCAATTTTCTTTACAAGTGCTATAGGTTCAGCTTTAGCAACCTTAGCTGCAAGATTCATTTCTTCTTCAATTGATTCATAATGTTTCATAAGACCTGTTGATGTTAAAGCTTCAATACGTCTTACTCCGGCAGCAATACCTGATTCTGAAACAATCTTAAATGCTGAAATAACTCCTGTATTTGCTACATGGGTACCACCACATAATTCAACTGAAAAATCACCCATTGAAACGACTCGAACCGTTTCACCATATTTTTCGCCAAACAATGCCATAGCCCCTGTCTTCTTAGCATCTTCTAATGACATTTCTTTAGTAATTACAGGAAGATTTTCAGCGATTTCATTGTTTACAATATCTTCAACTTTCTCAATTTCTTCAGGAGTCATAGCCTGGAAATGAGTAAAGTCAAATCTAAGTCTGTCTGCAGTAACTAATGAGCCTGCCTGTTCAATATGATCTCCTAATACAATCTTTAAAGCTTTCTGTAATAAATGTGTTGCACTATGGTTTTTGCCTGTATCTTCTCTATTATGCTTATTAACCTTAAGTGTAACATTATCTCCAACAGAGAACATTCCCTTAGTAACCTGTCCTATATGACCAATCTTTCCACCTAAAAGCTTAATTGTATCTTTTACTTCAAATTCACTGTCGCCGTTTGTAATTACACCAATATCTCCTGCCTGTCCACCCATTGTAGCGTAGAAAACAGTTTCATCAACAACGATTGTTCCCATATCACCATCAGTGATTGCTTCTACAATTTCATCTTCAGTTGCAATTGTTGAAATTACTGATTCATTTTCTAATTTGTCATATCCTACAAATTTAGATGTGATATTTTTATCCATCTGCTCGTAAATTGTAGCATCTGCACCCATGTAATTTGTTTTCTTTCTGGCTTTTCTAGCTTTTTCTTTCTGTTCTTCCATGCATGCTTTAAATCCGTCTTCATCAACATTAAATCCTTTTTCTTCAAGGATTTCCTTTGTCAAATCAAGAGGAAATCCATATGTGTCATATAATTTAAATGCATTTTTTCCTGAAAGAGTCTTTGAACCTGCATTATCCATTTCTTTTTGCATATCAGTAAGGATTCCAAGTCCTTGATCTATTGTCTTATTGAATTTGTTTTCTTCTTCAGTAAGAACTTTAAAAATCATGTTTTTCTTTTCTTCTAATTCAGGATAACCGTCTTTTGAACTTTCAATAACAGTTTCACTTAATTTTGCAAGGAATTTTCCATCAATTCCAAGTAAACGTCCGTGTCTTGCAGCACGTCTGATTAATCTTCTAAGAACATAACCTCTTCCTTCGTTAGATGGCATAATTCCGTCAGAAATCATAAATGTAGCTGAACGGATATGGTCTGTTATAATTCTAATTGAAACATCCCATGCATATTCTTTTTTATATTCTTTTCCTGAAAATTCACAAACTTTATCTCTTAAAGCTCTGATTGTATCAACATCAAAAATTGAATCTACATCCTGAACAACAGTTGCAAGTCTTTCAAG
Organism: Eubacterium sp. LMAG:50; assembly: GCF_008680265.1. Classification (NCBI taxonomy): domain Bacteria; kingdom Bacillati; phylum Bacillota; class Clostridia; order Eubacteriales; family Eubacteriaceae; genus Eubacterium; species Eubacterium sp. LMAG:50. Next base: position 104,611 of record NZ_NALP01000006.1, read on the forward strand.
ACCCATACCTGTATCAATATTTTTCTGTTTAAGAGTTGTATAATTTCCTTTTCCGTCATTTTCAAACTGTGTAAATACGTTGTTCCAAATTTCAATGTATCTGTCGCACTCACAACCTACTGTGCAATCCGGCTTACCACAACCATATTTTTCACCACGGTCATAATAAATTTCTGAACATGGTCCGCAAGGTCCTGCACCATGCTCCCAGAAATTGTCTTCCTTACCAAACTTAAATATTCTATCAGCAGGAATACCCATTTCTTTGTTCCATATATCAAATGCTTCGTCATCTTCAAGATAAACTGAAGGATAAAGTCTGTCTGCTTCCAATCCAACAACTTCTGTCAAAAATTCCCATGACCAATGAATTGCTTCTGTCTTGAAATAATCTCCAAATGAGAAGTTACCAAGCATTTCAAAGAATGTACCGTGTCTTGCTGTTTTACCTATATTTTCAATATCACCTGTTCTGATACATTTCTGACATGTAGCTACTCTTGTCTTAGGTGGAATTTCCTGACCTGTAAAATATGGCTTAAGAGGTGCCATACCTGCATTAATCAACAATAAGCTGTTATCATTGTGGGGAACTAAAGAAAAGCTACCCAATACCAAATGGTCTTTAGATGCAAAAAAATCTAAATACATTTTTCTTAATTCGTTTAATCCGTATTTTTGCATTTATTTATCCTCCAAATATTAATCCTTATGCTAAAACTCAATAAATAATTCTAGCATAAGGACTATTGTTTTTCAAGATTATAGATTGATTTAATTTGCATTATAGGTTGATTTAGTTTGCATACTTACGCATCTATTTGTTAATGCTCGCTATCATATTCTTAAGTAAATATATTTAATTTTTCTAATAGACAATCGAATGCAGATATCTATCTTCATTTAAACATATAGACGAATGCTACTTGATTTTAGCTTTACAACAGAATACAAATAACCCCTTTGCTTTGGTCGTTAGTGATTTTTTCTATAGTATTTTGCATTCTACCCTGAGTTTCATCACTCATTCCACTGATTTTTGCAACTATCCCATCTTTAACAATTTGTTCAATTGTTTTACCAAAAATATTAGTGTCCCATATATTTGCATTTTCATCTGTCTTTTGTCCGTTTATATAATCAATTAAATCATTTGCCTGTTCTTCACTTCCTATTATAGGAGAAATCTCAGTTACTATATTTGCTTTGACAAAATGCATTGATGGAGCATTAGCTTTAATTTTAACTCCAAACTTTCCACCACTTCTTATCAATTGCGGATTCTCAAGTGTTATTTCATCTTTTGTAGGCACTACTATTCCATATCCTTTAGTTTTAACTTCATCTATTGCATAATTTACTTTTTCAAATTTATCTTTTTTTTCAGCAAGTTCCTTTACAAAACTAACCAGTTCAAGTTCATTATTGATTTGTGTATTAGTCATTTCACTTAATGTCATATAGTAATATTTATCATATATAGCATAGGTTATTGTTACCTCTCCGTCAGACAAATTAACATTATTAATCGTGATTGATTTTATGTACGGGTTTTCTTTAGTATTTGGCAAAGAATTGATATCTTTTATTTTATTAAGAACCATGAGTATGTTTCTTGACAATTCTAAAACCGCATTCTTAATTTCGTTGTCATCTTCTAAAACATTTACCCACTTAGGGCACATAAAATTAATCTTTGCTATTGGAAATTCAAACAAAATTTTGCTTAGAATTTCATTTATATCTTTTTCGCTTAACTGAAGACAATTAAGCGGAATGACAGCTGACCTGTAATTGCTTTCTAATTTTTTTACAACACTTTTACACTTCTCTGATTCAGGTTCCATTGAATTTACAACTATAACAAAAGGTTTATTTATTTTTTCCAATTCCTTAATTGCCATATCTGTTGCTTTCATGTAATTTTCAGCCTGAATATCTGTAAAGCTTCCATCTGTAGTTATGACAATCCCTATAGTTGAATGTTCTGAAATAACCTTTTGAGTTCCAAGTTCCGCTGCTTTAGAAAAAGGAATTTCCTGTGTCAACCATGGAGTTTTTACCATTCTCTCTTTATCTTCTTCTAAATATCCGGTTGCACCATCAACCATATAACCTACACAATCTATAAGTCTTACGCTGGCATTTATATCATTTTTCAAATTAATATTAACAGCCTTATTTGGAATAAATTTAGGCTCTGTGGTCATAATTGTTTTTCCGGCTGCTGATTGTGGCAGTTCATCCTGAGCTCTTTTAATATCATTTTCATCTTTTATGTTTGGAATAATTGCTAAATTCATGAAATTCTTTATAAATGTTGATTTTCCTGTTCTGACAGGCCCGACAACACCAATATAAATTTCACCGTTTGTACGGTTTTTAATGTCTTTATAAATACTAAAATCCATAAAAATAACCCCTTTACATTTTTTATAATTATATGCAAAGAGGTTTTATATATTCTTAATATTCTATACCTTTACGGGCATTTACACCACTTTCAAATGGGTGTTTTATACAATTAATTTCCGATATATAGTCTGAAATTTCTACATATTTTTCTTCGGGGTTTCTTCCTGTCAATATTATTTCAGTTTTATCTTTATATTCACAAATAATCTTATATGCATAATCTTTATCCAACAAATTCAATTCATTTGCAGAGTTAAATTCATCAAATATTACCATTGATATATGCTCTGATTTTAAAATTTTTTCTGTTTCTTTTATTAAATTTGTATGGATATCCTTTAAATCGCTCTTTTCAGAATCTGTCATATTCCATATAAATTTTATTGGACCTGTTGGATGCAAAACATAAATATTGCTGTTATTTTTTAAAAAGTTTATTTCTCCGGAAAGACCATCTTTCATAAATTGAACAAATATTACTTTTTTATTATAGCCTAACATTCTAACAGCCTGACCGACAGCAGATGTTGTCTTTCCTACACCATCGCCACACTTAATATGAAGCATATTCATCCTCCCTTTAATACAACATTACATTAACGGAGCAATCATTTTTAATATTGAACCACATAATTTATATAATGCCGACCGATTTCTACAGTCTTCTAATGTGATTTTTTTAGATTTCTGTAATGTTTTTTCGAAATCATCTTCTATTAATGATATTTCCTTGTTTTTATACATTAAACATCCACATTCAAAATGAAGATATAAACTTCTGTAATCTAAATTAATTGTTCCAACAGTCGCTTTGTCATCATCAACTACAAATTGTTTTGCATGTGTAAATCCCGGAGTGAATTCATATATTTCAACTCCATTTTTAATTAATTCTTCATAATAGGTTCTTGCAAGACAATACGCATATGCTTTATCTGGAATTCCCGGCATGATAATTTTTACATCAACACCTCTTTTTGCAGCAAATGTCAAAGCCTCCATCATCACATTATCAATTACAAGATAAGGTGTTATTATATGAACATATTTTTTTGCAGTATTTATAAGGCTTAAATATACTTGTTCTCCAACTTTTTCATCATCAAACGGCTCATCTCCATATCCAATAATATAGCCTGATGTATCCGGCAACGAAGGACAGTCTACATCTAAATATTTATTATAATCGCCAATAATTTCTTCATCTACATTCCACATTTGCAAAAATAATAACGTAAAACTTTTAGCAGCTTCTCCTTCTATCATAACAGCTGTATCTTTCCAATAACCAAATCGCTCTTTTAAATTCATATATTCATCGGCAAGATTAATTCCTCCGGTAAAAGCAACCGTTCCATCTATTACAAGATTTTTTCTGTGATCTCTGTTATTATGATGCGTTGAAAGAAATGGTTTCATTGGATTAAAAGATTTAGCTTTTATTCCATATTCTCTAAGTTTCTTAAAATAACCCATTGGAAGTTTGGTTAGAGAACACATTCCGTCATATATTACACGGACTTCAACCCCTTCTTTAACTTTTTGTTTTAATATTTCAAGAACAGAATTCCAGACTTCACCTTCTTCAATTATAAAATACTCTAAAAATATAAATGATTTTGCCTCTTTTAGTTTTTTTATCAAATAATCATATTTTTCTTCTCCTGAAGCAAAATATGTAATTTTTGAATTCTCATATGGTGGACATCCTGAATATTTATAGATGTATTCTCCTAAATTTTCTATAAGCGGATCATCTTTTTGTAATTTATCTTTAATGTCTGTTTTATATTCTAAATAATTATCCGACCTGTGGTTAATTACTTCTAATCTTTTTCTTAACAGCACAGATGTAGGTTGAAATTTTACAAACAAATATAAAAGTGCGCCAAAAATTGGAATTATAAGAATTACAATTGACCATATCATTTTCATGGTTGGATCTGATTTTTTTTCATTAACAATATAAAGAACCAGAAAAACAGTGATAATTCTTATAAAATCATAAAATATCTTAAATTGCTCATTTACATGCCAAAAAAAGTAGAACAATACAAGAAGTTGCAGAAAAATAAGCAGGGCAAAAATAAATATACGGCTGAATATAAGCTTAACAATCCCATTTTTACCTTTCTTTGCTGTTTTCTTTGCAGTTTCTTTTGCTCTACTTTCCATAAATTTAATCCTCGTTGTCTAACAAATTTTGTCTGATATTTAACATTCTTATATCTGTTTCGTAAATTGTATCTGCGCAATCCGTTAATTGCTTAATTGATTCCACATTAGAATTTTCAAATTTCTTATAGTGTATCTGATGTTCTAAACTAGCCCAGAAATCCATAGCAATTGTTCTTATTTGTACCTCAACTTTTACACCCTTCTTTTCATTAGATAAGAAAATAGGAATTTCTATAACCAGATGCAAACTTCTATAACCATTTTTCTTTGGATTTTTTATGTAATCTTTTCTGGTTAATTCTTTAACATCATCCTGACTTGTAAGCATGTCTGCAACGCTATATATATCATCTAAAAAAGAACATATAATTCTAATTCCCGCAACATCATCTAAATTGTTCTGTACACTTTCTAATGTTTTATCCAAATTTTTTCTATCTAACTTTTCATATATACTATCAGGAGATTTAATTCTGGTTTTAATTGATGCTATAGGATTTCTCATAGTATTTGCAGAAAATTCTTTATTTAAAACATCTAATTTTGTCTTTACTTCTAAAATAGCACATTCATAATATGTCATGAGCATTTTAAATTCTGTAGGATTAATGTCAAAATTTCCAATCTGACCTATAAATTTATTTTGTATTTTTTTTAAATCATCCATATTTCTTTACTTCCACAATAAATCTACATGCTCACTTGTATTATCTCTGTTCATCAATTCATTAACTGCATCTAAAGGCTTTTTTCCATTAAATAATACGTCATTAACAGCTTCTGTAAGTGGCATATCAACATGATATTTTTTTGAAAGATTAAGTGCAGCTTTTGCAGATACAGCACCTTCAACAACCATATTTACTTCCTTAACAGCTTCTTCTAAAGAATATCCCTGTCCAATTAATACTCCTGCACGTCTGTTTCTTGAATGTTTACTATCACATGTAACAATCAAATCACCAATTCCTGATAATCCGTTAAATGTTCTTGTGTGGCCACCCATTGCAGTTCCTAAAAGACTAATTTCCTTCATTCCTCTTGTAATAAGAAGTGCCTTTGTATTATCACCAAATCCTAAGCCATCTGAAATTCCGGCAGCTAATGCAATAACATTTTTTAAAGCGCCACCAAGCTCAATGCTCTTTCTGTCAGGGCTTACATACACCCTGAAGTAATGATTTGAAAAAGCATCCTGAACCTTAACAGCTGTTTCTTTAGTTGTTGCTCCTACTACAACGGCTGTTGGAATTTTACGACCTACTTCTTCGGCATGACTTGGTCCTGATAATGCAACTGCATCACAATTTGGTAATTCATCTTCAATTATTTCCGTCATTGTATTAAACGTATCATCTTCAATTCCCTTAGCAACATCTACAATAATCTGACCATTTGGAATCAAATCCTTTAAAAGTTTTGAAGTACTTCTTACAAATGAAGATGCAACTGCCATAACAATAATTTCTGCTCCATTAACAGCACTTTTTAAATCATTTGTAATTTCAACTGTTTCTGGAATGATTACTCCCGGAAGACTTATTTTATTTTCTCTATGAGTTTTAAGTGCTTCGACTTCTCTGTTTACTGCTGACCATATTGTGACATTATGACCATTATCATTAAGAACCATAGCTAATGCTATAGCCCATCCGCCACCACCTAATACTGTAATCTTTGACATATTATGCCTCCTTCTTTTCGCCAATTTTTCGTTCTGTACCTTTGGCTAATCTTTTTATATTGTCCTTATGTCTTATAAAAGCAAGTGCTGTCATAAGACCTGTAATAATGTACGCTTCAATTCTGCATTCCGGATTAAGATTATGTACCATTCCAAGCTGCCCCCATACAATCATTTCTATTAACAATGAGCCCATAAGCATTAACGATGAAAACGATACATACTTTGTTATATATAAAGATATAAAAAACACAAAAAATCCAAGAACAACAAATTTCCAATCATATATAGCTAAAGATGTAATCATTCCTGCTGACGCCGCAATTCCTTTTCCACCTTTAAATTTCATGTAAAACGGAAAATTATGTCCTAAAATAACACCAAATCCAGAATAAAGCAATAAAACAAACATAATATTTTCACATGATTTATGAAACAAAGCATAAACAAGCAAACCACAAAATACTGCTTTTAATGCATCAACAAAAAATGTGATTAATCCTGCTTTTTTACCAAGAACACGCATTGTATTTGTTGTTCCTGAATTTCCACTTCCAAAATCTCTAATATCAATATTTTTTATCTTGCCTAAAATGTATCCCATTTCTATAAGACCGAAAAAATATCCTAAAACTATGCAAATAATTCTCTGAGCAATCATTTAACTTTCCTTTCGTTCCCTTATAATAAATCTTAAAGGAGTTCCTTTGAATCCAAAACTTTCTCTTATTTTATTTTCAATATATCTTGTATATGAAAAATGCATCAGTTCTTTATCATTTACAAATATAACAAAAGTTGGCGGTTTAACTGCTACCTGTGTTATATAGTATAATTTCAATCGTTTACCCTTGTCTGATGGTGGCTGCTGTAAAGCAACTGCTTCTGTCATTATTTCGTTCAATACACCTGTTCCAACACGCATTGACTGATTTTCTAAAACTGTATCAATCATATCAAATAATTTGGGAAGTCTCTGACCCGTTTGGGCAGAAATGAACATTATTTCAGCATATGGCATATACGCAAGTACATCTCGTATTTTTGCAGTAAACTGATATATTGTTTTATCATTTTTTTCAATTGCATCCCATTTATTAACGGCAATAATTACACCTTTGCCATTTTCATGAGCGATTCCCGCAATTTTAGCATCCTGTTCTGTAATACCTTCTGTTGCATCAATCATTACAACAACTACATTCGCTCTTTCAACGGCTGTTACAGTTCTTATAATACTATATCTTTCAATTTCTTCTTTTATTTTCTTTTTACGTCTCAAACCTGCAGTATCAATAAATACGTACTCCTTACCATTCCATGTAATTTCAGTATCAATTGCGTCTCTTGTTGTGCCGGCTATATTTGATACAATCACACGATTATTTCCTGTAAGTTTGTTTACCAAAGATGATTTTCCTACATTTGGCTTACCTACAACTGCAATTCTTGGTCTTTCATCTTCTTCCTCTTCTAATTCGAGCCCGTCAAAGTGTTCAACTACACGGTCAAGCAAGTCACCAATTCCAAGTCTTGATGATGCTGATATAGGCTGTGGATCACCAATTCCTAAATTATAAAATTCATATACATCAGGCATAAATTTATCAAAATTATCCACCTTGTTAACAGCTAAGATTACCGGCTTATGACTTCTTCTAAGCATGTCAGCTACTTTTGTATCTGAATCGACAAGTCCCTGACGTACATCTGTTATAAATATAATCACATCAGCAGTATCGATTGCTATCTGAGCCTGTTCTCTCATCTGTGATAAAATAATATCTCTACTGTCCGGCTCAATTCCGCCTGTATCAATCAATGTAAAATTATGGTTAAGCCATTCTACATCTGCGTAAATTCTATCTCTTGTGACACCCGGAGTGTCTTTTACTATAGAAATCATTTCTCCTGCCAATGCATTAAAGAGCGTAGATTTTCCTACATTAGGTCTTCCTACAATGGCAACTATTGGTTTACTCATATCTAATCTCCTATTTGTATCTGTTTAATTTCAAGTACTCTACAATTCATATTTAGAATTTGTACTTATTTTTGGATTATTATCTTCATTTTCGTTTATAATGGTTTTCACAAAATCCATTCCACTAGATTTTACAATAATTGTATTTATTTGTAAATTCTTTTCAAGTTCCTCTAATGTCATGTCATCTAAAAATATATTTTCATCAGCTTTCAATGTATTTGTAGGTAAAAGTAAGTTATCCCCTAATTCTTTTCCCGAAAGTTGAGCACATATATCCTGTCCTGTAAGAAGTCCTGTAACTGTAATTGAATGTCCAAAATAGTCATTAATTATTTTATATACGTGTACATTTACATTTGGAAATTTTTTATTTATCTTGTCACAACTTGACTTTATAGTATCATATGCTAACACTCCACTTATTGTAGATACATTTATAACTCTATCATCACCTTCAATAGAATCAAGGTAATCCTTCACCTCTTCTATAAAGCTTCTAATCATTCCTACACCATTTTCCAGTTGTAAATATCCATCATACCTCTCTTCTTCAGGCATTTCTCTTTCTGCTAAAATATACCATTCATCACTTGCATGTATAAAGTGTATCCCATATTTTTCATAAAAATGCTTCTGCCATTTTTCAATAGTATCTATTACAGCACAAGCATCTTCTTTCTCAAATAATTCTAAAGGATATAAACCGTCTCTAAATTTTGTAAGACCTGAAGGAACAATAGAAACACTTCTCATATTTGGAATATATTTCTCTAAATCACTAATCGTTCTTTCTAGTTCTTCTTTATCATTTACATTTTTGCATAATACAACTTGTCCGTTCATTTCAACGTCAGCTGCGTTTAATCTATCTATATATTTAAGTTTATCACCGGCAAATCTGTTATTTAGCATTTTACATCTAAGTTTAGGATTTGTAGTGTGTACAGATATATTAATTGGAGATAAATTATATCTTATTATACGGTCAACATCATTTTCATTCATATTAGTTAAAGTTATATAATTTCCCTGTAAAAATGAAAGTCTCGAGTCATCGTCTTTAAAATATAAAGTTTCTCTCATACCGGGTGGCATCTGATCAATAAAACAGAACATACATTTATTACAGCATGACCTATATTCATCCATAAGGCCGTTTTCAAATTCTAAACCTAACTCTTCATTTTCATCTTTTTCAATTTCTAATTCCCACTGTTCGCCATTACTTTTTTCTATTACAACATCTATAAATTCGTCCATACACAAAAGCTGATAATCAAATATATCAACTATTGTTGTACCATTTACTTCTAATAGGTAATCACCTGCTTCTATTTCCATTTCTTCTGCAATAGAACCCGGAGTCACACTTTTTATTAAATGCCTGTTATTCATATGATTCTCCATTTTAGTACAAATAATAATTATATGAAGGAAACATAATTAAGCTGATATTATTTAAGCATTAAAACTGCAGCTAAGTTTCCTCTTTTTCCATGATGCCCCCTATGAGAAAACAATTCATCTTTATTGCAGCATGTGCAAATATCTGTAGTGTAGATATTGTCATATTCAACACCCGCATCAAGAAATACCTGTTTTACACTTTCCCATAAATTTAACTGATATTTTCCATTCCCTTTATTATATAATATTTTATTATTTTTACCAAATTCGTTTATAAATTCATTTGCAACGTCTTCGCTTATCTCATAACAATCCTGACATATTGACGGACCAATACAGCAAATTACATCTTTTGGGTTTGTACCATAATTTTCATTCATTAATTTCAATGTATTATCACCTATGCGTTTTACTGTTCCTTTCCATCCTGAATGCGACAAGCCAATTGCTTTATTAACCGGATCAAGTATATAAAGAGGAACACAATCAGCGTAATATGTTGTCAAAACAATTCCCGGAACATTTGTTATTAAACCGTCTACATCAGAATAGTCCCTGTCCTTTGTAATGCCTTTACCACAATCTTCTTTTGTAACAACTCTTACATTAGTAGTGTGTGTCTGATTTGTCGTAACTATATTTTCATATGGAAATCCGACAGCCTTAGCAAATATTTTATGATTTTTTAATACATTTTCATCTAAATCTCCCCTGTTAAATCCTAGATTCATGGATTCAAGGCAGCCTACACTTACACCACCCTGTCTTGTAGAAAATGCATTGACAACCATTCCTGTCTGTTCTAATGCATTAAAACTGATATAAGGAATTCCGTTTCCAAATTTTATACTTGTTGTTGTTCTGTTCTTTTTATTTAATATAATCATTACATTGCTCCAAATGCATTCTTAATTAATTCTATATTTTCACCTTTAATTGCTACAACATCAAAGCGATAATTTAGATTTTCGACTAACTTATTAGCCATTATATATATATTAGCACATTTAAATAACTTCTGTTGTTTTTTATAATTTATCGCTTCTAAAGCATCGCCATATTTATTATTCTCCCGATATTTCACCTCGATAAAACATAAATATTCTTTATCTTTTGCAACTATGTCTATCTCTCCACTTTTGCATGAAAAATTTCTATCAATTATTGTATAGCCATGTTCAATCAAATATTCTGTAGCTATATCTTCTTTATACCCTCCAATAATTCTCTTATTCAATATCTCTCCTTATACGGTAAGCTAATCACTTTACAAAATTAGTAATAAATGTTTCTCTATGAATAGGACAAGGGCCGAACTTCTTAATTGCCTCAATATGTTTAGCTGAACCATATCCTTTATTTGAAGCAAAATCATATTCAGGGTACAACTTATCATATTCTACCATCATCGCATCTCTGGTTACTTTCGCAATTATACTTGCAGCTGCGATAGATTTGCTTTTAGCATCACCTTTAATAATTCCAATCTGTTTAATATCTACACCCGGAATATTTACGGCATCATTTAAAAGAAGGGTTGGCTTAACTTCTAACTGACTTATTGCAGTACGCATAGCTTCATATGTTGCCTGTAAAATATTGATTTCATCTATTTGAGCAGGACTAACCATTGCAGTTTTTGCAGCAACAGCTTTTTCCATTATTTCTTCATAAAGTTCTTCTCGTTTCTTTGCAGAAAGTTGTTTTGAATCATTTAAATATAATATATCACAATCTTTAGGCAATATTACAGCTCCTGCAACTACAGGACCGGCTAATGGTCCACGACCAACTTCATCTATACCGCAGATAAATTCATAATCGCTGTATTTTCTTTCAAATTCACCCATCTTGTAGGTACGTTGCAATTCAAGTTCATACTTTTCAAGCATTTTTTGAGCTTTTGCTACAAGTTTTTTTACACCTTGTCTTTCGTCAACGTTAAATTCCATTATAAAAGAATTTAATTCTTTGACACTTAAGTTTTTTAATATATTATTTATATCACTTATACTTTTTTGTCCCATTTTATGTTCCTTACAGTCTGTCTAATGTAATTTTTCCTAATTTTCCACTTCTAAATTCTTCAAGTAAAATTGAAGATGCTTTTTCTAAGTCTAAAACATTTCCTTTTAATTTACATCCTCTTACTTCTGCTATTCCTTCTAACATCTTTAATGGATCATCATTCTTTTCTACACCAAATCTGTTAGGTATAGCATTTTCATAACTATTATTTAATATTTTTACAAATTCATATGCCATATCGCTTACATCAAGAATATTATCATTTATGGAACCGATTAACGCTAATTTAAGCCCTATAGCCTGATCTTCAAATTTAGGCCACAAAATACCCGGTGTATCTAATAATTCCAATGTTTTACTTAATTTAATCCACTGTTTTCCTTTTGTAACGCCCGGTTTATTTCCTGTTTTTGCACAATTTCTTCCGGCATATGCATTAATAAATGTAGATTTTCCTACGTTTGGGATACCAACAACCATAGCTCTTACAGGTCTGTTTTTAATTCCTCGTTTACGGTCTCTTTCAATTTTTTCTTTACACGCCTCATTAACTACATTATTTATCTCTTTAATCCCCGATTTGTTTTTAGAATTTATTTTTAGTGCATGATAACCTTTTTCTTTAAAGTATTCAATCCATTTTTCATTTTGATCATCATCAGCCAAGTCCGATTTATTAAGTAAAATCAAGCGAGCTTTATTTTTTCCTAAATCATCGATGTCCGGATTTCTACTACTTAAAGGTACTCTTGCATCTACAAGTTCAATCACTAAATCAATTAATTTTATATCTTCCTGCATCTGACGTTTTGCTTTTGTCATATGTCCCGGATACCACTGATAATCCATATTTCCTCCTTAATTATACATAAAACGTTATTGTATTTCATAAAATCATTACTAATTACTTACTTTAAAATGATATCGTATATTTAAACATTTAAATATATCTAATCTTCAAGTTTAAAAAAAGGAGTGAGTTAAATACTCGCTCCTTTTTATGGTATAATAATTATTTAACTAATTCTTTAACCTTAGCTGCCTTACCAACTCTGCTTCTGATGTAGTTAAGTTTAGCTCTTCTAACTTTACCTTTTCTAACTACTTCGATTTTGTCGATTGTAGGTGTGTGTAATGGCCAAGTCTTTTCAACACCGATACCGTTTGAATTCTTTCTTACAGTAAATGTTGCTCTTGTGCTTCCACCCTGTTTCTTAATTACTAAACCTTCGAAAACCTGAATTCTTTCACGGTTTCCTTCTTTAATCTTAGCGTATACTTTAACTGTATCACCAACATTAAAATCTGCTACGTTTTCTTTTAACTGAGCTGCCTCAATTTCTCTGATAATATCGTTCATAACTGCCTCCTTATTTCATTAGACATTCTTAATGCTATCAAAGCAACAGCGGAATATCTCCTTTTTACAGCATTTGTAATAATACCATAAGACTATATCATTTGCAAGCATTTTTTTCATTTTCTAATTTTTCGATAAATTTTATATCTTCTTTTGTTAAATTAGCTTTTTCCATCAAATCAGGACGTCTCTTAATAGTTCTGATTATCGACTGCTCTCTTCTCCATTTATCTACTTTAGCATGATCTCCCGATAAGAGAATTGGTGGTACTTTTTTATCCATAAAAGTATCAGGACGTGTATATTGCGGATACTCCAATAAATTATCATTAAACGATTCGAATTCAGCAGATACGTTATTATTCAAGACACCTGGAATAAGTCTTGAAATGGTATCTATCATTACCATCGCCGGGAGTTCGCCTCCTGTAAGGACGTAATCGCCAATAGAAACATTATCTGTAACTATCATTTCTAAAACACGTTCATCTATACCTTCGTAATGTCCACATAAAAATACCAAATCTTTTTCTTTGGCAAAATCTTCTGCCATGCTTTGGTTAAACGTCTCTCCTTGTGGAGTTAAATAAATAACCCTTGGCTTATATCCTATTTTTTCCACAACGGATTCATAACTTCTATATACAGGTCCGGGTTGCATAAGCATTCCTGCTCCTCCGCCATATGGATAATCATCAACCTGACCATGTTTATTTCCAGAAAAATCTCTTATATTTATTGCATTTAAATTTATTAACTTCTTGTCAATTGCTCTTCCTGTAATGCTTGTATTTACTCCATTTGTAATCATTTCAGGAAAAAGTGTTAATACATGATAATTCATTAGTCTAGCAATCCTTTCATGATATGCACAGTAACAATTTTGTTTTCTATGTCTAGTTTCTTGACACATTCATCAATCTTAGGAAGTAATACTTCTTTGTTGTCTAATGTTTTAACAACATAAACGTCATTAGCACCTGTCTGCATAACATCTTCTAAAACACCAAATTCGCTACCATCTTCAAGAATAACTTTTGCCCCTAATATATCTGCTATATAATATTCGCCTTTTTCAAGTTTAACTGCATTATCTCTGGAAACTAAAATATCTTTTCCTTTATAGCATTCAATATCATTTATATTGTTATACTCTTTAAATTTAAGAATAACCATATTTTTGAAAAATTTTACTGATTCTACGTTTAAATCTATATATTCTTTCCCTGTATCTAAGATGCATTTTTTTAATTTTTTAAATCTATTAATATCATCTGTTGTAGGATATACCTTTACTTCACCACGTATACCATGTGTATTTGCAATAACTCCTACCCTAAAATATTTTTCCATATATTTCCTTTCAAACAGTATCTATTAAATGTTATTTAATGTTAGATCTTAGTTATATTTTTAAATTTTTAATGATAATTAAATTAACTTTTTAAATGATTAACGGGACTGAATTCAGTCCCGTTGCACTTGTGGTTACTATATAATGTCCACTATAACTTTTTTGTCGCATTTTGAAGATGCAGCCTTAACAACAGAACGAATTGCTTTAGCAATCTTTCCCTGTTTTCCGATAATCTTTCCAACATCATCAGTTGCAACCTTCAATTCTAAAACAATAGTTTTATCTGTTTCTTTTTCAGTAACAACTACTTCGTCCGGAGAATCTACAAGTGCTTTTGCAATTGTCTCTACTAATTCTTTCATAGTTAGACCTCCTGACTATTATTTTTCAATACCGGCAATCTTAAGTAATTTTCCTACTGTTTCTGTAGGCTGAGCTCCGTTTGATAACCATTTCTTAGCTGCTTCTTCATTGAAATCAAATACGCTAGGATCTCTGTTTGGATCATATGTTCCGATTTCTTCAATAAATCTACCATCTCTTGGTGATCTTGAATCTGCCACTACAATTCTGTAGAAAGGAGCTTTCTTCTTACCCATTCTCTTTAATCTGATCTTTACTGCCATTTTACTTTCCTCCGTAAAAAATTAATTATAATTATTATTTATATATATTAAGAAAACCAATGTCTTCGTTAATATCAATATTGTATAAATTTAAATCTAGAAACCGAAAGGCATCTTAAAACCGCCTCTTCGTTTCTTCTTGCCGCCACCCATCATACCCGGCATGTTCTTCATCATTTTTTTTGCTTGGTCAAATTGTTTTACCAATTTGTTTACTTCGCTTATATCTACACCTGCACCTTTAGCAATTCTTTGTTTCCTTGACGGATTAAGAATATCAGGATTACCTCTTTCTTCCTTTGTCATGGAATAAATAATTGCTTCAATACGTCCAAGTTGTTTATCATCTGGAAGCATATCTTCTTTTATCTGACCGCCTAATCCCGGAATAAGACTAAGCATTTCTGATAAACCACCCATATTTTTAATCTGACCCATGTATTCAAGATAATCATCAAAGGTAAATTGTGCTTTTCTAAGACGCTGTTCCATATCCTTTGCTTTTTCCTGGTCAATTGCCTGTTCAGCCTTTTCAATTAATGAAAGGACATCACCCATACCGAGAATTCTTGAAGCCATTCTATCTGGATAAAATTGTTCTAAATCAGAAAGCTTTTCACCCATACCAACATATAATATAGGTTTTCCTGTTACAGCCTTAATTGATAACGCTGCACCACCTCTTGTATCACCATCTAACTTAGTAATGATAATTCCATCAATTCCAATCTTTTCATTAAACTGGGTTGCTACATTCACTGCATCCTGACCTGTCATTGCATCAACAACAAGTACTGTCTGTGTAATGTCAATATTATCTCTAATTTCAATAAGTTCGTTCATCATGTCCTCATCAACATGTAAACGACCTGCTGTATCTAAAACAACAACATTATTGTTATTCTTTTTAGCATGTTCAATTGCTGCTTTGGCAATATCTACAGGTTTATGATTCGTTCCCATGGCAAATACCGGAACACCCTGTTTATCACCATTAATCTGCAACTGTTCAACAGCTGCCGGTCTGTAAACGTCACAGGCAACTAATAAAGGTCTTTTTCCACTACCTTTAAGTTTTCCTGCAATCTTAGCAGTTGTTGTTGTTTTACCTGCCCCCTGAAGACCCATCATCATAATGACTGTTATTTCATTGTCAGGCAAAAGTTTAAGTTTCGTTGTTTCAGAACCCATAAGATTAGTAAGTTCTTCATTAACTATCTTTATTACCATCTGGCCCGGTGTCAAACTGTTAAGAACATCCTGCCCTATAGCCCTTTCTGTAACTGTTTTAATGAATTGTTTTACAACTTTAAAACTAACGTCAGCTTCAAGCAAAGCCATCTTAACTTCTTTAAGAGCAGCCTTAACATCATCTTCTGTCAGTCTACCCTTACCACGTAAGCCTTTAAATATGTTTTGTAATTTATCGGATAAGCTTTCAAATGCCAAGCCCTTACCTCCTATATTAATAATTCTCTAAAATCTGTCTGGCAATATTCTCTATGTCTTGCATATTATTCTCATCTGCCAATTGACAAATACGTTCAACCTGTTCTTTAGTCTTTTCAAATCTGCTTACAAGATGTAACTTTTCTTCATATTCATTCAAAGTCTTATCACATCTCTTTATCAAGTCATGTACGCCTTGTCTGGAAATATTTCTCTCCTCAGCTATTTCTCCAAGACTATAGTCGTTTAAAACAACTTCTTCATATATCTCCTGCTGATGTTTAGTCAACAGTTCTCCGTAGAAATCATATAAAAGAGAACTTCTTAAAATATCTTTCATATTTACCTCTAAGTGCATCTATCTAAAATTGAAAATAAAATATATCAAAATCACACTTAGAGTATAATACAATACAAAGCAAAGGGTGTCAAGTATTTTTTCTTGACACCCTTGTGTTTTATTTTGAATTTATATTTTGCATTTTAAAATAATTTATGAATCCTTTTTGTATTTTAATCACTATCTGTTCATTGTGTAAAATAAATCTATATAAATAATATTAGTTATTTATAAATTTGGTCTTACTTCTTTTGGCTTATAGCCTTTCTTTTCGAGAGCTGCAATAATCCGTTTTTTATGTTCGTGACCGAAACATTCAAGAGTAACTCTAAGTTCAACGGCAGCATTTCTATTAACAGATACAAACTGATTATGTTCAAGCTTAATTACATTTCCCTGTACATCTGCGATAGTGTTTGCAACTTTACCTAATTCACCCGGCTTATCAGGAAGTAATACAGATACTGTGAATACTCTTCCTCTCTGAATTAAACCGTGCTGTAATATAGATGACATTGTAATAATATCCATATTACCACCACTGATAATAGAAACAATCTTCTTATCTTTGCATTTTAAATGCTTAAGAGCTGCAATTGTAAGCAATCCTGAATTTTCAGCAACAAGTTTATGATTTTCAACCATATCAAGAAACGCATCTATTAATTCATCATCTTCAATTGTTATGATATCATCAATATTCTTCTGGATATATGGGAATATGTTGCTACCCGGAGTTTTAACCGCTGTACCATCTGCAATAGTATTAGCACTGTCTAATGTAACAACTTTTCCTGCACTAAGTGAAGCTTTCATACACGCAGCTTCTGCCGGTTCTACACCAATTACTTTAATATTTGGATTAAGTAATTTAGCTAATGTGCTTACACCTGTTGCAAGTCCGCCACCACCGATTGGAACCAAAATATAATCTACAGTTGGAAGTTCTTTTATAATTTCCATGGCAATTGTTCCCTGACCTGTAGCTACATCTAAATCATCAAATGGATGAATAAATGTATATCCTTCCTTTTCTGCTAACTCAAGTGCATACTTACATGCATCATCATAAACATCGCCATATAATATTACATCTGCACCATAACTTTTTGTTCTGTTTACCTTCATAAGAGGAGTAACAGTTGGCATAACGATTGTTGCTTTTACGCCATATAATTTGGCAGCATATGCAACCCCCTGTGCATGGTTTCCTGCTGATGCAGTAATTAAACCTTTAGCTCTTTCTTCTGGAGTTAATGTGCTTGTCTTATAATAAGCTCCTCTTACTTTATATGCACCTGTAAACTGCATATTTTCTGGTTTAATATATACCTTATTGCCTGTCTGTTCTGAAAAGTAATCACTATATATAAGATTTGTATTTAATGTTACTTTATTAACTATTTCTGAAGCTTCTTCAAATTTCTTTAAAGTTAATCCTTCGCTCATTATCTTCACTTCCTATTCTAATTATAATAATTTTTTCTTTGTAATAATACATCAACTTTCCATATTATAAAATATTTTTTTCAAATAAAATACAAAAATCAAGTTTACTTTGTAAATAACGCTGACACAAAATCATGAGAATTAAATTTCTGTAAGTCATCTATGCCTTCACCTACACCAATATATTTAACAGGAATTCCTAATTCAGCCTGAATTGCAATAGCAATTCCACCTTTTGCCGTTCCATCCATTTTTGTAAGAACAACACCTGTTATATCTGTTGCTTCCATAAATGTTTTAGCCTGTACTAAAGCATTTTGTCCTGTCGTAGCATCAAGAACGATAAGATTTTCTCTTATACATCCTGAATATTCCTTTTCAATAATTCTGTCTAATTTTTTAAGTTCTTCCATAAGATTCTTCTTATTATGAAGTCTTCCCGCAGTATCACAAAGTAGTACGTCAGCATTTTTATTTTTAGCAGATGCAATTGCATCAAACAAAACAGCTCCCGGATCTGAACCTTCATTTCCCGCTACAATATCTACATTTGAACGTCTGGCCCACTCTTTTAGCTGATCAGCTGCAGCAGCTCTAAAAGTATCAGCAGCCGCCATAACAACCTTTTTGCCATTTCCTTTTAGCTGTGCCGCAAGTTTTCCGATAGATGTAGTTTTTCCTACACCATTTACACCGATTACCATAACTACTGATTTTTCATTTTCAAAATCATATGCATTTTCTCCTAAATCCATCTGTTCTTCAATGTTTTTAATCAGCAACTCCTTGCAATCTTCAGGTTCTTTTATTTTTAACTCTTTTACCTGTTCTTTAAGTTTCTCTATTATTTCCATTGTTGTATTAACACCAATGTCACTCATAATTAAAATTTCTTCTAATTCTTCATAGAAATCGTCATCAATATGTGAAAATCCACTGAATATTGAATCTAATCCTGATACTATAGAATTTCTTGTTTTTGTAAGCCCTGATACAAGTTTTCCAAAAAAGCCTTTCTTTTCTTCCATTTACAAACTCCTTTATTTATCCAAATTTCCTTCCAATAAATCTACTGAAACTAAGGCTGATACACCTTTTTCCTGCATTGTAATACCATATAATCTATCAGCACATCCCATTGTTCCTCGTCTGTGTGTAACAACAATAAACTGTGTATTTTCTGTAAGTTTATGCAAATATTCCGCAAATCTGATTACATTTGAGCCATCTAATGCAGCTTCAATTTCGTCAAGAAGACAGAATGGAGATGGCTTTAAATTCTGAATTGCAAACAAAAGACAAATTGCCGTAAGTGCTTTTTCTCCACCTGAAAGCTGCATCATATTTTGAAGTTTCTTTCCAGGCGGCTGTGAAATAATATTAATTCCTGCATCAAGAATATCATCTGCTTCAGTAAGTTCAATAACTCCTGCGCCACCGCCAAATAATTCCTTAAATACCTTATCAAATTCAACCTGAATTTCAGCAAATTTTTCTTTAAACTGTTTTCGCATACCAACTTCTAATTCGTCAATAATTTTCAAAAGATTATCTTTTGCACGCATTAAGTCTTCATGCTGTTCTTTCATAAACTGATATCTTTCGTTTATTTCCTTAAACTCTTCAATAGCATTTACATTTACGTCTCCTAACTCTTTAATCTGACGTTTTAAATTGGCAATGCTATTTCTAAGTTCTGCTTTATCATTTAGACTTTCATCTCTAAGTTCAACAGCATTTCTATATGTGATTTCATACTCGTTCCACATATAATTAATTTTTGTCTCATTCTTTTCCTGTAAATTTTCTTTTTGGCTGTTAAGTCTGTAAATTTCTTTATCTAATTGTGTTATTCTTGAAGAAAGTTCTTCTCTCTTATCGAAAAATTCTTTATGATCTTTATTCTGCTTTTCCTTAGCATTTTTAAGGTCTTCAATTTCTAAATTAAGCTTTTCAATAAGTTTACGTCCTTCTTCGATTTCCTTTGTTATGCCATCAATAGTTTCAATTCTAGCTGAAATCTCATTGTTGTTTTCACTTGAATTGTTTTTAATCTGTTCCAATTCATTCTTTAAATCTGAAATCTGATTATTGCTATTTTGAATCTTTTCGCATAAAAATTCATGCTTTTGCTTTAAACTTGAAATTTCAATATTAATCTCTTCTAACAACGACGTTTTTTCAACAAGCTTTGCATTTATAGAATCCATATTATTACTTTTTTGTTTAATAAGTTCTTCTAATTCGGAATTTCTATCTTCAACATTAGTAAGTTCTTTGTTAAGTTCTAAACTATTATTATTGATATTTCCGATTTCAGATGCAATATTTCCACTTTCAGCAGTATATTCCTGATATTCTGTATCAATGTTATTCTTTCTGTCTTTAGCTTGTTTTAAATTCAACTCCAATGTGTTTTTTGCAATGTTCTGTTCCTGAAGTGCCTTATTAATTTTATCAAGTTCATCATTTAAAACACTTGTTTTACTTCTGTTTTCTATTAAATTCTTATCAAGATTTTCTTTTTCATTCTTAAGGTCTTTTAATTTATTCTCAAGTTCTTCTATTTCTCTTCTTCTTCCTAACAGGTTGCTGTTATTTTTGAATGCACCACCCGAAATAGAACCACCAATATTTAAATATTCACCTTCTAAAGTTACAATTCTTAAAGAATATCTATATTTACGTTCTAGTGCAATTGCGTTATCAATCGTGTCTACAACTACGACTTTTCCTAACAAATATTTAGTTACGCCTTCGTATTCTTTTTTTATTTCAACTAAATCACATGCAAGACCTAAAACACCTTTATCAGAAAATACATCTTCATTATTAAAGCCCGTTTTCTTAGTCATACTACTCAAAGGTAAAAATGTAGCTCGACCATATTTGTTTTTCTTTAAATATTCAATTATTTCCTTAGCTGTTGTTTCTGTATCAGTTACTATATTCTGAATATTTCCGCCTAAAGCTGTTTCAATTGCAACTTCATACTTCTTTTCAACTTTAATAATGTCAGCAACAACACCAATAATACCTTTCTTGTTTTCCTTTAATTCCATTACTTTTTTGATACTATTTCCATAACCTTCATATCTTTCAGTAATGTTTTTTAAAGCTTCGAGATTTGATTTTGACTTATGATATCTTTCCCGGTTTTCAGATATTGACTTTGTTATTTTAGAATTTTCTACTCTTAAATCATTTAAGTCATTTCTATATTCTGAAACAGTTTTGTTTAATTCATCGATTGAATAGTTTACTTTATCTAACTCAGCTTTAAGTTCTTCTATTTTACTTTCCTGATTTTCCTTTTCGCTTTGAAATTCTATAAGTTTTTGATTAAGTTGAGATTTTCTTATATTAATCTGTTCAAGCAATGTATCACATCTTTGCAATTTTGATTTAATCATTGACTTTGAATTTAATATTTCGATAATCTCGGCTTTATGCTCTGCAATTTCTTTATCAAAATTCTCAATTTCTTCTTTAATAACAGAAATATCAGTCGTTATTTCTGACTGCGATTTAATAGTTTCCTGAATTACATTTTCATTATCGTCTTTTTCTTTACATAATTCAGTCAAATTCTTTTCCTTCTGGGCTATATCTGAAGAAATAGCATTTACTCTTGTTGCAATAAACTCTTCGTTGTTTTTAGCTGAATTAATCTGTTCTTTAAGAACAAGAATTCTTCCTTCTAATTTTTCAATTTTAAGAACAGTATCTGTTGACATTGTTTTTTTGGCTTCAATTGAATTGTTTATTTCTTCCAAATCTGCTTCTAACTTAGTATACTGCTTCTTTATATTTTCAAATTCTTCATTTGAGGAATTCATATCTGATGTTGCTATTTCAAGTTTTTTGTCTAAATCAGACAATCTGTTTTTAATATCTTCCATTTCGACTAAAAACATATTTACATCATATTTCTTTAAATCATCTTTAAAAAGTAAATATTTTTTAGCCTTTTCACATTGTTTCTCTAATGGGCCAACCTGACGTTCAAGTTCTGCTAATATATCCTGAACTCTGACAAGATTCTGATTCTCATCGTCTAATTTCTTTAAAGCCTGATTCTTTCTTCTTTTAAATTTAACAATACCGGCTGCTTCATCGAATAATTCTCTTCTTTCTTCAGGTTTTCCACTTAAGATCTGATCAATCTGACCCTGCCCAATAATAGAATAACCTTCCTTACCAATACCTGTATCATAAAAAAGTTCATTTACATCTTTAAGTCTAACCTGAGTTCCATTAATCATATATTCACTTTCACCGGATCTGAATAATCTTCTTGAAACAGTTACTTCTTCATAATCAACATCTAATTTATGGTCAGAATTATCCAATGTAATTGCTACATAAGCGAATCCTAACGGTTTTCTGTTTTCAGTTCCGGCAAATATTACATCTTCCATCTTAGATCCACGAAGCTGTTTTACCTTCTGTTCACCAAGAACCCATCTCACAGCATCAGCAACATTACTTTTTCCTGAGCCATTTGGTCCAACAATTCCAGTTATACCATTATGAAATTCAAATTTAATTTTATTTGCAAATGATTTAAAACCATGTATTTCAATACTTTTTAAGTACATATTATTTCCTCTTATCCATAGATTTAAGCGCGACATATGCTGCCTGTTGTTCTGCAGCCTTCTTTGTTCTTCCTATGCCCTCACCTATAACTTGTTCTCCAAGCAATACCTGTGCAGTATAACTCTTATCATGATCAGGGCCTATTTCGTCTGTTATTTTATATGACACTTTGCCAGCCTTAATCATATCTACTCTTTCCTGCAAAATTGTCTTACTATCAAAAAACAATTTTTTATTTTCAATGTCATTTAGCACAAATTTAAGCACAAACTCTTTAGCTTTGTCAAAACCACCATCTAAAAATATAGCTCCTATTAGTGCTTCTAATGCGTCTGATGTTACTGAATCACGATTTCTTCCTCCTGATTCATCTTCACCTTTTCCAAGATATAAAAAATCTCCAAGATTAATTTCTTTAGCATCTCTTGCAAGAGTGCCTTCACACACAAGACTTGCTCTAAGTCGTGTCATTTTTCCTTCCGGCATTTCATAATTCAAAAATAAAAACTCACTAGATACAAGTTCTAAAACAGCATCACCAAGAAACTCAAGTCTTTCATTGTCTTTAACTTTTCTATTTTTATGCTCATTAGCATATGATGTATGAGTTAAAGCATTAACTAATAACTTTTTATTATCAAATTCATATCCGATTACACTTTCTAATTTTTCATAATCTGAATTCATATTAACTCCTTTTTACACACAAAAGAAAAGGGTAATATCATTTTAGAGTGATATTGCACCTTTTCTAATGTACTTAAATAATTTTCATAGTCAAATATTATTTATTCATAACCTTTTTTATTGCTTCAAAAGCATCTCCGACTGTAACAATATTTTCAGCTCCGTTAGTTGGAATCTTAATATTAAATTCATCTTCAATGCTCATAATTATTTCTAAAACATCTAAAGAATCTGCACCTAAATCATCTGCAAATTTTGATTCCGGTGTGATTGTGCTTTCATCAATATCCAATACACTTGCTACTGCTTTATAAAGTCTTTCGATTTCCATTTTTAATTCTCCTTTTTAACTGCTAATTTTTTTGATATTTTATCATTTATATTCATTTCTTTAAAAGAAATGCACTGAATGATAGAGTTTTTCACTTCTATGGCCTTTGAATTTCCATGAGTCTTAACAACTAATCCTTTCAATCCAAGTAAAGGTGCTCCACCATACTGATCCATCTGAAATGTTTTCAAAGTTTCTTTCAATTCTTTTTTTATAAGTAATGCACCGATTTTAGTTTTCAAACTTGTCATTAAAGTTCCTTTAACTTTCTTTAAAAGAACTCCACCAACACCTTCATACATTTTTAAAATAACATTTCCAACAAATGCATCACATACAACTACATCAGCTTTTCCTTCAGGAATTTCTCTTGCTTCAATATTGCCAATAAAATTAATACCTTCAAGATTACTTAACAACTGATACGTTTCTTTAGCAAGATTATTTCCTTTTTCTTCTTCAGCACCAATATTTACTAAACCTACTTTTGGATTTTTAACCTTGCAAATATTTTCCATATATATAGAACCCATCTGTGCAAACTGAACTAGGTTAGAAGGCTTAGCATCAACATTAGCCCCACAGTCAATCAAAAGTGCTCCGCCTTTTTCCGTTGGAATAAGAGGTGCAAGAGGTGGTCTTTCAACTCCCTTAATTCGACCTACAATTACATGTCCTCCAACTAAAGTGGCTCCGGTACTTCCTGCTGATACAAGAGCATCGCATTCCCCATGTTTTACCATATACATACATTTAACAAGAGAGGAATCTTTTTTCGTTCTAATAGCTACTACCGGAGGTTCTCCTGTTTCAATAACTTCTGTAGCATTTACAACTTCAACTCTAGTCTTGTCATAATCATATTTCTCGAGTTCTCTGTTAACATCTTCCTGTCTTCCTACCATTTTAAGAAAAACATCTTTATTTTCTTTTAACGCTTCAATACCGCCTTTTACAATTTCACCAGGTGCGTTATCTCCGCCCATACAATCTAATGCAACTATTGTCTGTGACATAATTATTTCCTCCTTAAGCACATAAAATAACTATACTAAAATTATGTTTTAAAATCAAGCAAACTTGAATAAGACAACATAAAAATAAGGCTTCGCAGATATAAATATCCGCAAAGCCTTATTTTAACGCTTTCTCGTGCATAAACACGGACCATCCTAATTAGTCAACTGAAACGATTTCTTTCTTGTTGTATGATCCACATGCCTTGCAAACTCTGTGAGGCATCATTAAAGCTCCACATTTGCTACACTTTACAAGACCAGGAACTGACATTTTCCAGTTAGCTCTTCTCTTATCTCTTCTTCCTTTAGAAGATTTATTCTTTGGACAGATAGACATGGTTTACACCTCCTTAAACTGATTAAATACATCTAATATTTTCGACATTCTCGGATCTGGTACCGCAGTATCGCAGTCGCAGAATCCTTTATTGAGATTAGCGCCGCATCTATTGCAAATTCCCTTACAATCTTCTTTGCAGAGAACCTTCATCGGTAAGTTAACCAGAATCTCATTGAATACAAAAACCTCAGTATCAAAGACTGTTCCTTCAAGATAATTCTCCTCATCTAAGTCGGCAATCTTCTCTTCTGCTGTTTTATTCATATCCATATCTTTGGTTGAATCAATATTTATTGTAAATGTGACCGGTTCAAGACATCTGAAACAAGGTGCTTCTATAATAACATTCCCAGTGCATTTAACATTGATATGTTTCTTTCCGGCGTTTGAAAATACAAACTTTACATCACTGTCAGTTATCTTATATTCAAACTTAGCAGCTAGGAATTTCTTCCTTTCAACTTTAGTCTGAACTCTTTTAGTTCCTTCTTCTTTCTGTAATATCTCTATCAAATCAATTAACATAACTTGTTTCTCCCTAAAGACACCTTTACAATTATACATATATGGTATATTTTTGTCAAACACTTTTTTTATTTAATTATTTTGTGATTTGTTTACCAAATATGTTTATCATAGTTTCACAAAAATTTTCACTCAAAAACAATCAGCTATTATCTGTCTTATGATAAAAGTTCTAGAGTTTCTCTTGCTATTGCTAATTCTTCATTTGTTGGAATTACAAATACTTTTACTTTTGAATCAGGAGTTGAAATCATAATTTCTTCTCTTCTCTTTTCATTAGCCTTTTCGTCAAGAGACACACCTAAATATCCTAATTGTTCGCAAACCATCTTTCTTACAGCCTGATTATTTTCACCTACGCCTGCCGTAAATGCAATAGCATCAACACCATTCATTTCAGCTACATAAGCGCCAACAAATCTAACTACTGTATTTGCAAATACTTCTAATGCATTCTTTGCTACTTCATTTCCTTCTTCAATAGCCTTTGTTATATCTCTAAAATCACTTGATACTTCTGATAAACCTAAAACACCTGATTTTTTATTTAAAACATTAAGTACTTCTTTAACATTCATGTTTTCTTTTTCTGAAATAACTTCAACGATGCTTGGGTCAATATCTCCTGAACGTGTTCCCATAGCAACTCCTGCTAACGGAGTAAGACCCATACTTGTATCTATAGATTTACCATTTTCAACTGCGCATATACTTGCACCATTTCCTAAATGACAGACAATAGTCTTTAATTTATCATATGGCGTATCCATAATCTGAGCGACTCTCTTTGAAACATAACTATGAGATGTTCCATGGAATCCATATCTTCTTATCTTATATTTTTTATAATATTCATATGGAATAGGATACAAATAAGCTTTAGGAGGCATTGTCTGATGAAATGCTGTATCAAACACGACAACATTAGGTGTATCAGGCATTGCATTAATACAAGCTTTGATTCCTATTATATTAGCCGGGTTATGAAGAGGTGCCAAATCATTACATTCTTCAATCTTCTTAATAACTTCATCCGTGACAATAGTTGATTTTGAAAAATATTCTCCACCATGTACAACTCTATGACCAACTGCTCCAACTTCACTTAAATCTTTAATAACTCCTGTTTCTTTATTAAGTAATGAATCTATAACAATTTTAATAGCTTCATTATGTGTTGGCATTGAAACTTCTTTTTCCTGTTCTTCACCATTGTATGGTTCATATTCAATCTTACTTCCATCAATACCAATTCTTTCACACAATCCTTTTGCTAACACTTTCTCACTTACAGAATCAATTAATTGAAACTTTAATGATGAACTGCCACAATTAATTACTAAAACGTTCATTATTCCTCCTATTCCTGTCCTGCCTGAACCGCCGTGATTGCAACAACACCTACAATATCTTTTGCACTACAGCCTCTTGAAAGGTCATTTATAGGTTTTGCTATACCCTGGCACAATGGTCCATAAGCTTCTGCCTGTCCTAATCTCTGAACTAATTTATATCCAATATTTCCTGCATCTAAATCAGGGAATACTAAAACATTTGCTCTTCCGGCGACTTCACTATCCGGTGCTTTCAACGCTGCTACTTCAGGTACTACAGCTGCATCAGTCTGCAATTCTCCATCTATTAAAAATTGAGGATATTCTTTCTTTGCAATCTTTGTAGCTTCTACAACCTTATCAACATCAGGGTGAGCTGCACTTCCATATGTTGAATGAGAAAGCATTGCAACTCTTGCCTTTTCACCTACTAAATATTCAAATGACTCAGCACTGCTTGCTGCTATATCTGCTAATTCTGCTGATGTTGGATTCTGATTCAAACCACAATCACCCATTACAAATACACCATTTGCTCCTAATTCTTTATTAGGCACGCACATAACAAAGAAAGCTGACACTAATTTTGTGCCAGGTTTACTTTTTATAATCTGTAAAGCAGGTCTTAATGTATTAGCTGAGGAATGGCATGCTCCTGAAACAACGCCATCTCCATCTCCGCATTTTAACATCATACACGCAAAGAACATATAATCAGATGTCAAAATACCCAATGCCTGTTCTCTTGTCATTCCTTTTGCTTTTCTCAACTGAAAAAACCCTTCTACATATTCGGGTGTTTTTTCGCAAGTTCTCGGATTAATAATAGTTGCTTTTGATACGTCAGCACCGTCACTGTTTTCTTCAACTTCTTCCGGTGTTGCTAAAATAATTAAATCTGCAAACCCCTCTTTTAATATCTGCTCTGCAGCCTTATACGTTCTTTTGTCCATACCTTCTGGCAAAATAATTGTCTTTTTATTATTTTTTGCTTTTTCTTTCACTGACTCAATAAAATCCATCTATTTTCTCCTTTTTGTAAACTTCTAACATTATAACGTATATGGCTAATTTTCACAACAGAACATTCAATTTTTAGTATAATTTATTTAACAGTTTACATATTAAATAAAACAGTGATAAAATATTTAATAAATTAAGTTAGAAGGAATAAATTATATGAAAACTATAGGCATAATTGCTGAATTTAATCCATTTCACAATGGGCACGCATATTTAATAAAAAAAGCAAAAGAATTCACCGGAGCTGATCGTGTAATTGTAATAATGAGCGGAAATTTCGTTCAACGTGGCTGTCCTGCAATAATAAACAAATACGACCGCACTTTACATGCATTAGAAAATGGTTGTGACTGTGTTTTTGAATTACCCCCTGTATTTTCTACTGCTAGTGCTGAAACTTTCGCTAAAGCGAGTGTATATTTTCTCCATAATTTAAATTGTATCAATTATTTATGCTTTGGATGTGAAGACAACAATCTTGACTTACTAAAGTCGATTGCATCAATATTACATGATGAACCGGATGAATACAAAGCATCTTTAGCTTTGCATTTAAAAAGTGGAAATAATTACCCTGTTGCAAGACAAAAAGCATTAACTGATTATCTAATGTCAATCGATGTCAATTCGAACATAGCAGACGTTTTATCAAAACCTAACAATATATTAGCAATTGAATATATAAAGGCTTTAATCGAGTTAAATTCTCCAATAGTGCCTGTTGGAATTAACAGAGAAGGCTCAGGTTACAATTCAACATCACTTAACAGCTCATTTGCTTCAGCGAGTGGAATCAGAGAAGCTTTTACAAATGATGTAGCTTTAGACTCTATTGCAAATCACCTTTCAAAGGCTGCATTTTCATCTTTACTAAATGAAAAAGAGCAAAACTCTTTGATTACATTAAATGATTTTTCGAGTATGTTAGGACTTACACTCTTAAATAATGATTCATTTGATAAATTCAACGATATAAATACAGATTTATCAAACAGAATACTAAATGAAAGAGCAAACTTTTACAGTTTTGAATCATTTATAGAAAAATTACAAAGTAAGAACTATACTTACTCAAGAATATCAAGGACATTAATGCATATTATGCTTAATATTCATTCAGAAGATATAGATTTTTATAAAAAAATTGGCTATTTACCGGTTGGTCGATTATTAGGATTTAAGAAATCCTCTTCAGATATACTTAAACATATCAAAGAAAACAGTAATGTCGATATAATTTCAAAATTATCAATCTATTACAAAACATCAACAGGAGATATTAAAAAGCTTTTAGATAATTGGCTTTATTGTGATTCAATTTACAGATTAGTTTATATGAATAAATCCGGAAAATATATGCCAACAGAATTTAATTATAAAATTATAATTATTTAGTTTCTAAAAAACATAGTTCTAGGCTTTAATTAGAGCAAAGTTTAGAACCTTTATATTTTTATGAAACGGTATAAAAAACTTCCCTAAACATCAAACAACGATATTTAGGGAAGTTTTTTTATAATATAATAACGCTAACGCAATATATTAGAATTAATTTAGTTTTTAAAACTATGAATTGGTGCTGGAATTCTTCCTGTTCTGTTTACAAAATCATCACAAGAGAACTGGCTAACCGGCATAATAGGTGCATATCCTAATAATCCACCAAATTCTACCATTTCACCAACACCCTTTCCAATTACAGGAATAACTCTTACAGCTGTCGTTTTCTGGTTAATCATTCCGATTGCTGATTCATCAGCGATAATTCCGGCAATTGTAGTTGATTTTGTATCCCCGGGTATTGCAATCATATCTAAACCAACTGAACATACGCATGTCATAGCCTCTAATTTTTCTATTGAAAGTGCTCCTTCTTTTACTGCGTCAATCATTCCCTGGTCTTCACTTACAGGGATAAACGCACCACTTAAACCACCGACATATGAAGATGCCATAACGCCACCTTTTTTAACCTGATCATTTAATAATGCTAATGCTGCAGTTGTTCCCGGAGCTCCGGCTCTTTGCAATCCAATTTCTTCTAATATATCAGCTACACTATCACCAATCGCAGGTGTAGGGGCTAAAGACAAATCAACAATACCAAATGGTACATTGAGTCTCTTAGAAGCTTCTTCTGCAACTAACTGACCCACTCTTGTTACTTTAAAAGCAGTCTTTTTAATTGTATCGCATAATACTTCAAAGTCTGCTCCACGAACTTTCTTTAATGCATGTCTTACTACACCAGGTCCACTTACACCGACATTAATAATGGCATCAGCTTCTGTAACACCATGAAATGCTCCAGCCATAAATGGATTATCATCCGGTGCATTACAAAATACAACTAATTTTGCACAACCAAGAGAATCCTGTTCTTTTGTATATTCTGCAGTTTCAAGAACAATTTCACCCATAAGTCTGACAGCATCCATATTAATTCCTGTTTTTGTAGAGCCAACATTAACTGAACTGCATACCCTTTCTGTCTCTGCTAGTGCTTTAGGAATTGAACGAATCAAATTTTCTTCTGCCGGTGTCATACCTTTAGATACCAAAGCTGAATATCCACCTAAAAAGTTAACTCCAACTTCCTTTGCTACTTTATCAAGTGTTTTTGCAATTGTAACAAAATCATCAGGAGTTTTACATGCGCTACCACCAATCAATGAAATAGGAGTAACTGAAATTCTTTTATTTACAATAGGAATTCCAAATTCCTTTGCAATGTCATCACCTGTTTTTACTAAATCTGATGTATATTTTTTAATTTTGTTATATATATTATTATTTAATGTCTCTAAATCATCACTAATACAATCTAACAAACTGATTCCCATAGTGATTGTTCTTACATCAAGATTGTAATTTTCAATCATTTTGTTAGTTTCTTTTACTTCAAATAAATTAATCATGATTCCTCCATTAAATTCTATGCATACTATTAAAAATGTCTTCGTGCTGCATCTTTATTGAAACGCCAATATCATCACCTATTTTTTCAAGATCATCTGCAAGTTTATCTGCAGGCTGGCTGGCATTATTACAATCTACAATCATCATCATATTAAAATAATCCTGTACAATTGTCTGTGAAATGTCAAGAATATTTACAGAATTATCTGCTAAATATGTACATACCTTTGCAATAATACCTACTGTATCTTTTCCCACAACAGTAATAATAGTTTTTTTCATTTTATGCCTCCTAAATTAAAATTCAATATGGCAAGAAGGTTCAGTTCTACTTGCCACCTGTATACTGATATCATCAGCACAATAATTACCATCAGCCATATTTATTTCATTTCTGATTGTTTCATATGCCAATTCAGGCAAATTATTTTCTTTACTTAAATGACCAAGAATTACTTTCTTAAGTCTGTCAGATATAATTTCATTTAACAAATTGCCGCATGTCTCATTTGATAAATGACCTTTATTTCCCCATATACGTCTTTTAAGTGCATATGGATAAGGACCTATCTGTAACATATTAATATCATGATTTGATTCAATTAATACTGCATCAAGTCCTTTTAAATTACCAATTATGTAATCATCATACATCCCCATATCTGTCGCCACAGCCATTGATTTCCCATCAGAATCAAATCTGTATGCAACCGGTTGTGCCGCATCATGCGATATCGAAAATGGAGTAACTAATGTACTTCCCATATAAAAATCTTTATTTTCTTCAATTTCATTAAACAAATTCCTATCAATCGTTCCAACCTTACTGTCTTCAAGTATCTTTGATATGGTTCCTTTTGTAGCATATATTGGAATATGATATTTTCTCGATACAACGCCTAATCCGGAAATATGGTCAGAATGTTCATGTGTTATAAGTATACCATTCACTTCTTCTAAACTGCTTCCGTATTCACTCATACCTTCTTCAATTCTTTTTTTACTTATCCCAGCATCTACAAGTAACTTTACATCGTTATTTTCATACAAAAGACAATTTCCCTTGCTGCCACTGGCTATAGAACTAAATTTCATAGCAATCCTCTTCTTTTGAAATCTTCTTTGTACATTCTATTGTATTTTTATATATATTTCAAGTTCTATTTCATTCCATTAAGCTATATAATAAATAAAAAAATGAAAAAAAGCTTTGTAAAATATTTTGAATTAATTTGTTGTCTGCTTTGTATCTTATTTATCATTCTACTTCCAAAAGAAACTATCTTAGGCGTGAAAACAGGCATCAATCTTGTATTATACTCAATGATTCCTTCGTTGCTGCCGTTTATTTTAATCATCAACATTCTTATAAAAAAAAACCTATGTAATATTATTTCCAAATTCTTTTATCCAATATTAAAACACATTTTTAAGGCAAGCCAATTTAGTTCATTTATTATAATATGTGGATTTTTAAGTGGATATCCTTTAGGGTGTAAAACAATATTCGAAGGATTAAAAAACAATCTAATTTCCGAAGACGAGGCAAAAAAACTATTAACATTCTGTAATAACCCAAGCATTTCTTATGTAATTAACTACGTATCATATCTTTGCCTCGATTCTTATTTTAAAAATTCAATAGTTATAATGTTTATTTTTTTGCCGCCTATAATTACAGGTATAATTAATTCTCATTTATTTTTTAGCAAACAACAAGTCAGCATATGTAATACTGACAATAATTCATCCATTTCAGTGCTAAACAACACGGTATCATCTTTAATTAAAATTGGAATGTACATAATCATATTCACAACTATAAATGCATGGCTTTCTATTTTTATAAGTAACGATAATATACCATTAAATATTATTACTTCGTTTATGGAAATAATATCCGGTTCAAAATATGTAAGTCAATTATCGCTTTCAACTATACACAAATTATTTACCTTATGTCTTTTTTCTATTACAGGTGGAATATGCATTTTTATTCAATCCATATCTTTTCTTCCTAGTAAATCATACATAAAATATTATATTATCGGAAAAATTGAATCACTTTTAATATTTTGTATATTGTTTTATATATATTTCAATTACAAAACCATTTTTAATTTCATAATAAGTTTACTATAAATCAATTTAAGCACTTTATTTTTAACAGATAGTATTTATTTAACAATGTAATTTATAGATTCAAATAAATTTTTATATTAATCATAAAAATCTTAGTTTTCTCTCTTCCTTGTCTTAAAGAATTTTTACTTATTAAAAAGCAGGCAAATTATCGCTTTGATAGCGAAAACATTGCCTGTTTTTTTACATTTTTATTATATTATTTATCTAAATCAACTGTATAATCATCAACGTCATCTGCAACTTCAGGAGCCTGTGGTTCAGGTTCTTCACCACTTAATTCTCTTCTGCTTTCAACAACAACATCTAATGAACCATTTAATGCATTCATCATTGTATCCTGAATATTCTGGAAATTATTCATGCCTGTTGTAAGAATTCCCTGAACATTATTTAAGATATCATCTGTGTACTGCATTGCATTCATTCTTACAGAATTAGCTTCATTTGTAGCAGAATCCAACATTTCCTGTGCCTGTTTCTGAGCACTTTCAATTATTGAATTAGCTTCTTTATATGCCTGTTGCATAATTTCATGCTCGCTAACTAACTGATTAATATGTGCTGTTGCTTCAGCAACCATATTTTCAGCTCTTTCTTTAGCGTCATTTAAAATAGCATCTTTATTTGCAATTATCTTCTGATATTTTTTAATTTCATCAGGTGTTCTAAGTCTTAATTCAGCTAACATTTCATCTATTTCATCTTTGTTAACCATAATTACTGATGAAGACAATGGCTTAAATTTACATCCATCAATATATTCTTCAATTTCTGTAATGATTTGTTCAATCTTGCTCATCTTATCTATCTCCTTTATTTTTCATTAATTTATTCTTTACTTCTATTACGACATTTGGTGGAACAAATTTACTAATATCTGCTCCGAAATATGCAGCTTCCTTAACTGTACTCGAGCTAAGATACGCATACTCCAAACTTGTTGTAAAAAATATTGTATCTACTTCATTATTTAAAACACTGTTCGTCTGCGACATCTGAAGTTCATATTCAAAATCTGTAACCGCACGTAAGCCTCTTACGATTAGTTGTGCATCAACTTTTTTTGCGAAGTCAACCAACAGACCCTCAAATGACATAACCTTAACATTTGGCAAGTCCGATACAGCATCATTTAACATTTTAACACGATTTTCTACAGAAAACAACGGCGTTTTTGATTTATTATTCAATACTCCGACAATTAACTCGTCTACTATTTTAGATGCTCTTTTAATTACGTCTAAATGTCCATATGTAACAGGATCAAAACTTCCCGGATAAATTGCTCTTACCATACTATTCACCACACAATTGTATAAAAACATGTTTATTTGTTTTATACACCTTTTCTTTAATTATTTTATAACCCATGTCTTCTAAATAATCAAACTCTGTTTCATTAGAAGCTTCTACAATAATAATGCTTTCATTCGAAATTAAGTTGGACTCTTTAAGATAATTCAATACATCTTTTTCAAACAAATGATTATATGGTGGATCCATAAATACAATATCAAAATGTTCACCGACATTATCTAATTGTTTTATAGCACTTTCTACTGTTGTAAACATAACCTTCGAAACATCTTCAAGTTTTGTATATTTTAAATTATACATTATACAATCGTATGCCCGCCTGTTATTTTCTACCAAAACACATTTTTTTGCTCCTCTGCTTGCAGCTTCAATTCCAATTCCACCACTTCCACTAAACAAGTCTAAGAAATAACATCCTGGAACGCAATTATTTATTACATTAAACATCGTTTCTTTTGTTCTATCCTGTGTTGGTCTTGTATTCATTCCTTCAATTGTTTTCAATTGCAATCTTCTTGCTTTTCCCGCAATTACTCTCATATCATCTCCAAAGCCAAAATCTTATATCTTTCTTAAACCTCTATTATAATAATACCGTTCATAGCTTTTTGCAAATAAATTTTTCTTTTTATTTTGTTAAGCATTTGTTACATATTTACTACAACTGAGTAAGAAAGAAAAAAGAGTAGGAAAACCTACCCTTTTTTCTTATATATTATTTATAAATTATTCTTCAACTGTATCTTCTGCTTCATCAGCTACAACTTCATCATCATCTGGAAGTAAAGCCTTAATGCTTAAGCTGATTTTCTTGTTTTCTTCATCAAAGTCAACAATCTTAGCTTCGATTTCTTCACCAATCTTTAAAACATCAGATGGTTTTTCAACATGCTGCTTAGCAATCTGAGATACATGAAGAAGTGCATCTACCCCTGGTTCAAGTTCAACGAATGCACCAAAGTCTGTCATTCTTGCAACTTTACCTGTAACAATTGCTCCTACTGCATATTTTTCTTCAGCATTAGCCCATGGATTTGTGTTTTCAAATTTAAGACTTAATGCAATCTTATCGCCATTAATTTCTTTAATGAATGTTGTAACCTTATCGCCTACTTTGAAAAGCTTTCTTGGATTACCAACACGTCCCCATGACATTTCAGAGATATGTAATAAGCCGTCAGCTCCACCTATATCAACAAATGCACCAAAATCAGTTACATTCTTTACAACACCTTCAACAGTCATTCCAACTTCAATCTTAGCGAATAAAGCATCTTTTGCTGCTTTCTTTTCAGCTACGATAAGCTGTTTTCTGTCACCAATAATTCTTCTCTTCTTAGGATTGAACTCGATAATAACAAATTCAATTTCCTGTCCTTCATATTTTGTTAAATCTCTTTCAAAAGTATCAGATACTAAGCTTGCAGGAATGAATACTCTTGATTCTTCAACAGCAACATTTAAACCACCGCTTAAAACCTGAACTACAGGAGCCTTAAGAACTTCCTTATTTTCAAAAGCTTCTTCTAATTTCTTGTTTACTTTTTCAGCTGCAAGTCTCTTATAAGTAACTGCAACCTGACCTTCACCATCATTAACCTTAAGTACTTTAACTGTCATTACATCACCTACAGAAATTACAGTTGTTAAGTCTGTTGGGTTATTTGAATACTCGTTACGTGTAAGAATTCCATCTGACTTGTATCCGATATTGAGAACTGCTTCGTCCTCTTTAACGCTGATAACAGTACCTTCAACGATCTCTCCTGTATGAATTGTTTTTAATGATTCTTCCAACATTTGTTCAAAACTCATTTCTGACATATAGTATGAACCTCCTCTATTATATTGTTTGGGGTGGAAGCCCCCGCTGTAATACCTATAGACTCTATTGTTTTTAATTCACACAAGTCCAGATCTTCTACAGTCTGTATATAATAAGTGTTTTTGCACTCATTTTTGCATATTTCATATAGTTTCTGTGTGTTCGAGCTGTGCTTTCCGCCAATAACAATCATGGCATCAACACTTGAAGAGACCTTTCTGGCCTCAACTTGTCTTAAGTGAGTCGCATTACATATTGTATTCACAACATTTATATAATAACCTTTTTTTTCTATAATTTCAACTAAATATTGAAATTTATTGTAATTAAATGTCGTCTGACTAACTATACATATTTCTTTATCTAGTGGAATATTTAATTTATTTATGTCTTCTTCAGAATTAACTACATAACTTTTTCCATTAACCCATCCTTTTATGCCTTCTACCTCAGGATGTATATCATTTCCAACAATAACTATAATTTTGCCATTTGAGCTTTCTTTCTCAACAATTTTATGAATTTTTTTAACAAATGGACATGTAACATCTATAATATTCATTCCCATTTCTTCTATTTTCGTATATACATCTTTAGATACTCCATGTGAACGTATAATTACTGTCCCAATTTCTTTTTTTGACAGTTCTTCTAATGAATTCACAACTTTTATACCTTTTTGTTCCAAGTCCTCAACAACCTGTTCATTATGGATAATCGGGCCATAAGTATATATAGGTTTATCACTCTTACTTGCTTCTTCATATGCTCTGTTTACAGCTCTTTCTACTCCAAAGCAAAATCCTGCATTTTTAGCAACAGTTACTTTCATTGCTACCTCTCATTTTTTAATTTAATAATTTCTTTCACTACTTCATCAATTGACATGTTTGAAGAGTCTACCAAAACAGCATCCTCAGCCTGAGTAAGTGGGGAAATTTCTCTATGCATATCTCTATAGTCTCTATCAATTATATCTTTTTCTACTGTATCAATATCACAATTTACACCTTTTTCAACAAGTTCTTTGCATCGTCTTTCTGCTCTTGTTCTTGAACTTGCAGTAAGATAAATTTTTAAATCTGCATTCGGTAAAACTGCCGTTCCAATATCTCTTCCATCCATAACAACATCATTTTTTGCAGCAAGCTCTCTCTGCATTTCAACCATGTTTTCTCTTACTTTTTCATATACTGCTATAGCAGATGTCATATTGCCAATCTCTTCGCGTCTTATTTCTAAACTAACATCTTCTCCATTCAAATATACTTTCTGTGTTCCGTTATCATATCCTAATGTAACTTCAATATCATCAAGTTTTGCAATTACTTTTTCAGATTCATCTGCTTTAATTCCTGCTCTAAAACATGCCAAAGCTATTGTTCTATACATTGCCCCTGTATCAACATAAATAAAACCTAATTCCTTAGCAACTATTTTTGCTATTGTGCTTTTTCCAGCTCCTGCTGGTCCATCAATTGCTATATTGTACATCTTTCTTCACCCGGCTTTAAGCCGCCTTTCTTTTCTTTATTTCAAATGGCAAATACCATATTATATTCACGTTACCAATCACATATGCTATTTCCGGCTAAATATCCTGTAGACCACGCAATTTGCAAATTGTATCCGCCTGTCATTGCATCTAAGTCTAAAACTTCACCAACAAAATATATTCCCGGTTCTTTTTTTGACTCCATTGTTTTTGGATTAATTTCATTGACGGATATACCGCCTTTTGTAATTATAGCCTCATTATAATCTCTAAGACCATTTACATGAAGAGTCATCTCTTTTATTGCATTAACCAGTCTTTCTCTTTCTTCCTTTGTAATTTCATGTACTTTTTTGTACGGATCGATATTTGCATTATCAATAATAATCGGAATCAATTTTTTAGGCAACAGTTTATCTAATGAATTATTCAAATTTCTATTAATGTTCTCTTTAAAATCTTTTAATATTCTTTTGTCTAATGTGTCGTTATCTAGCGCCGGTTTCAAATCAATTACGATTTCACAATTTTGAGGATTTATTTTATCTGCTATGTAGCAACTCGCACTTAAAATAAGTGGTCCACTTACTCCAAAATGAGTAAATAACATTTCTCCCTGATCCGAGAAATACATTTTATCATTATTATATACTGAAACTTTAACATTTTTCAAAGCTAATCCCTGCAATTCCCTACAATAACCCTCAGTTATATTAAACGGAACTAATGACGGATGCGTTTCTATAATAGTATGTCCAAATTTTTTTGCAAATTTATATCCATCTCCGGTACTTCCTGTTGTCTTATATGATAAGCCACCGGTAGCAATTATACATTTATCTGCAATTTCATATTTTTTATTATTTAATTCAATTTTAATTTTATTGTCATTTTTTTCGACAGATTTAACTTCAGTGTTTAATCTTATCTTTACACCTGCATCTTTCATTAACTTGTTCAATGCGTATATAATATCTGACGATTTATCGCTTTCAGGAAAAACCCTGTTTCCCCTTTCTATTTTAAGTTTTATTCCGGCACTTTCAATCAAATTCATTACTGCTTCACTATCAAAAGTACTGTATGCACTATATAAAAATTTCGAATTATTTATAATATTTTTAAAATGATTCTCTATGTCTGATGCATTTGTTACATTACATCTTCCTTTTCCGGTTATAAAGATTTTTTTGCCTAATTTTTCATTTTTTTCAAATAACGTTACATCATTTCCGTTATATGCAGCAGCAATAGCAGCCATCATTCCGGCAGCGCCACCACCAATTATCATTACTTTACTCATAAGTCTCCTTAACTTATAAAGAGAGGCAGAATAACTGCCTCTCTTCTGCACAAATTATATTTATACCGGATATGCTCCGTTTTCTTTGTCTGCTACAGATGGATCAACCTTTGTCTGCTGAGCTTCTCTGTATTCAAAGAATTCTTTTGCAACCTGTGGGAATAAAGCGTATGTTAATACGTCTTCATCCTGCTGTTTCCACTGAGCACATTCTTTTTCGAACTTATCAAGTGAAGGCTCAAGTAAATCAGCCGGTCTGCATGTAATTGGTTCTTCATCACCAATTGCCTTTTTCTGTACTTCTTTATCAAATGGTTTTACAGTCTGACCATATTTACCTGCAAGAAGATCTTTTGCCTGCTGGTTAATCATCTTGTATCTTTCTCCCATAACGACATTAAGAACAGCCTGTGTACCTACAATCTGGCTAGATGGTGTAACAAGAGGTGGTTCACCAAAGTTTTTACGTACTCTAGGAACTTCTTCAAGCACCTGATCAAATTTATCTGAAGCACCCATTTCATCCAACTGTGAAACTAAGTTAGATAACATACCACCAGGTACCTGATAAATTAATGTGTTAATATTAACACCCATTACCTTTGGATTTAATAATCCGTTTGCAAGGCACTCTTCTCTATATGGCTTAAAGTAATCAGCAACTTCTTTTAATAATTTCTGATCTAATCCTGTGTCATATTCTGTACCCTTAAATGTTTCAACCATAACTTCTGTAGCAGGCTGAGCTGTTCCCATTGAGAATGGTGAAATAGCTGTATCGATGATATCACATCCTGCTTCTACAGCCTTTAAGTATGTCATTGAAGCTACACCTGATGTGTAATGTGTATGAAGGTCGATAGGAATATCTGTTCCTTCTCTTAATGCCTGAACTAATTCTGTTGCCTTATAAGGTGTAAGAAGTCCGGCCATATCCTTAATACATAATGAGTTTGCACCCATATCTTCAATTCTTTTAGCTGTTTCTTTCCAGTAGTCAAGAGTATAAGCATCTCCTAATGTATAAGAAAGAGCTATCTGTGCATGACCTTTTTCTTTATTTGCAGCTTTAACTGCAGTTTCAAGGTTTCTAAGATCATTTAAGCAATCGAATATTCTAATTATATCAATACCGTTTGCAATAGATTTCTGAACAAAATATTCAACTACATCATCTGAGTAATGACTGTATCCTAAAATATTCTGTCCTCTGAATAACATCTGTAATTTAGTGTTTTTAAATCCATCTCTTAACTTTCTAAGTCTTTCCCATGGATCTTCTTTTAAGAATCTAAGTGATGCGTCAAATGTAGCACCGCCCCAACACTCAACTGAATAATATCCAACCTTATCCATTGTATCAATGATAGGAAGCATCTCTTCTGTTGGCATTCTTGTTGCGATTAATGACTGATGAGCATCACGTAATATTGTTTCCGTAATTTTTACCGGTCTTTTTTCTGCCATTATTTTATCCTCCATAAATATTAAATACCAAATATTGCCATAAATGTACCTGCAGCTACTGCAGTACCAATAACGCCTGCAACATTAGGTCCCATAGCATGCATTAACAGGAAGTTTGTAGGATCCGCATCAGCGCCGACTTTCTGAGAAACTCTGGCTGCCATAGGAACGGCTGAAACTCCGGCTGAACCAATTAACGGATTAACTTTTCCATGTGTTGCAACGCACATTAATTTACCAAATAATACACCTGCAGCTGTACCAACAGCAAACGCAACTAATCCTAATATTACAATCTTAATTGTACTCATATTTAAGAATGCTTCTGCACTTGTTGTGGCACCAACACTAGTACCAAGTAAAATAACTACAATATACATTAACGCATTTGATGCTGTTTCCTGTAACTGTTTTACTACACCTGATTCTCTAAATAAGTTTCCTAACATTAACATACCTACTAAAGGTGCTGTTGTTGGTAAAATCATTACTACTACTATAGTAACAACGATTGGGAATAATATTTTTTCAAGTTTAGAAACAGGACGTAACTGTTCCATTTTGACTTTACGTTCCTTTTCAGTTGTTAAAGCCTTCATAATAGGTGGCTGAATAATTGGAACTAACGCCATATAGGAATAAGCCGCTACAGCGATTGGTCCCATAAGTGCTGTCTGCCCAAGTTTACCTGCTAGGAAAATTGATGTAGGTCCGTCAGCTCCACCGATAATAGAAATAGCTGCGGCTGCCTTTCCACCAAATCCCATAAATATTGCTAAGAAATATGCTGAATAAATACCAAACTGTGCTGCCGCTCCTAAAAGGAAGCTCTTTGGATTTGCAATTAACGGACCAAAGTCTGTCATCGCACCTACTCCAAGGAAAATAAGCGATGGCAAAATACTCCATTCATCCAAAATATAGAAGTAATAAAGTAATCCACCGGTTCCGTTTGCTGAATCCTCAGGATGAAGCATGATATCAGGGTACATATTTACTAAAAGCATACCAAAAGCAATAGGAACCAATAATAATGGTTCATATCCTTTTTTAATTGCTAAATAAAGGAAAACACAAGCTACCAAAATCATTATGTAGTTTCCTGGTGTCAAACTCATAAATGCTGTCTGGTTAAGCAAATTTTCCAATGTATCTAAAACATTCATATGTTACCTCCAAGTCTGACTAAAAGGCCATTAGTTTAATGATGCGATAACTGCACCTGCTTCAAAGCTGTCTCCAACTGCAACGCTAATGCTTGCAACTGTACCATCTTCCGGAGCTACAACTGTATTTTCCATCTTCATTGCTTCGAATACCAATACTGTATCACCTTTTTTAACAGCCTGACCTACATTTGCACTGATAGATAAAACTTTACCAGGCATAGGTGCTGTAATCTTAACTGAACCTTCTGCTCCACTTGCTGCTGGTGCTGCTGCAGGTGCAGGAGCTGCCTTAGCTGCAGGAGCTGCTTTTCTAACTGGAGCTGCACTTGGTG
Organism: Eubacterium sp. LMAG:50; assembly: GCF_008680265.1. Lineage (NCBI taxonomy): Bacteria > Bacillati > Bacillota > Clostridia > Eubacteriales > Eubacteriaceae > Eubacterium > Eubacterium sp. LMAG:50. The sequence continues at coordinate 146,724 of NZ_NALP01000006.1, forward strand.
TGCTTCCAGTTTCTTCAACTGTTACATCATATACATTTCCATTAACTGTAATTGTATAATTCTTCATTTTATTTCCTCCTAAATAATTCATAAGTATCTAGCGTTTTCTTATAGAACGAACTACAAATCCGTCTGTTGTTGTGTTTTCGCTCGCTGCAATTGCCGCTGCAATTACTGCAATAAGTTCCGCATCATCAGATACCGGTTGTTCTACAACAGGAACTGAAGCCTTTGACTCTGTTGCTGTTTCTTTATTTTCTTCTGATTTCTTATTTTTACCAAAAGAATCAATGATTGACGGAATAAATTTAAATAATGAAATAATTGCTGAAATGAAAATTAAAACAACAAATACTGTTCCCATTCCCATTACTGTATTTAAAGCTGCCTGTTCCATTTTTTCACCCATTGAATAAATAGGGTCAAAAGACAAGCTTGTCATAATATATCCATTATCGCTTTCTTCAAATGTAGAAGTAATATTCACTTTTCTATCTTCAAACTGTATCACTTCAGTTACGGCTAATTCGCCATTCTGTTCATTTATAGCAAAATCAGAAACTGAATCTGTAGCCTTACCACATTCGTCTGCTAATTTATTCCAAGATTCTACAGCTGACTTATACATTCCTTCTTCTTTTTTGAATGTAGCAGTTTCGTCATCAACAGGTTCTTCCTCTCCCTTAGAGATATCGGCAACCTGAGTTTCTAAATAAGCACGTACATCCTGTGCATTGTAAGAAGCCTTATCATCACCTTTTCCACAACCTGCAAAACATACCATCAGACAAGAAACGATACAAAACAATTTTATTATTTTTTTCATGTTTCTCTCCTTATATTATACTGTGCCGTGTTTTTTACCTGGACGATTCTCATATTTTGTATAGAGCATTTCAAATGCGCCAATAACATATTTTCTTGTATCAACAGGTTCGATTATGCTGTCAACATATCCTCTGGCAGCTGCCGACATTACATTAGACTGTAATTCGTTATATTCTTTAGTCTTTTCATTGATAATTACAGATGCATCATCTGCCTTTTCAATTTCGTCAGCATACATAATCTGTACTGCACTCTTAGCATCCATCATTCCAACTTTAGCTGTTGGCCATGCATAAACAACATCTGCTCCAATTGCCTTGCTGTTCATTGCAACATATGCGCTTCCCATTGCATTTCCAATTAAAATATTTACTTTAGGAACTGTTGCATTAGCAAATGCGTATACAAGTTTAGCAGTTGCTTTAGCACCATGTTTTTCCTGACACATTGTTGCCTTAAATCCATCAACATTTGTTAATGTTAAAATTGCAATTCCGAATGCATCGCAAAATTCAACAAATTCTGCAGCCTTCTTACATCCACCAACTGTTAATTTAGCTTCGTATTCAGCAGCAACATTCATATCATCATCATATACTTTTGTTCTATTTGCAACTACACCTACTGTTGCTCCGTTTACTTTAATAAATGCTGTAAGCATTTCAGGAGCATATGCTTTTTTAACTTCGAATACATAACCATTATCAGAAATATTTGAAATTGCAATTAATGTATCTTCAACGCAATTTTCCATTCCTTCACATGCTCTGTTTAAATCGTCTTCACATTCTTCTTCATAATCAGCCTTTTCATTATTTGATGGAAGTATAGAAACTAAGTCTCTGATTCCTTCAAATATTTCTGATTCTGTACCTACAAAATCAACTGTACCGCTTTCGCTCTGGAATTTAGCAGAAGCACTATCACATACTTCTTTACGGTTTTCATTAATTGCGTTAGGTGAGTTAACAAATAATTCTGCCTTTTCACCTTCCATAAATGTGAAATCTCCCATTGAAGAAACAACGCTTAATCCACCACCACAGCTACCAAATACTGCTGTAATCATTGGAATAACGCCTGAAGCCATTGCCTGCTTTAAGTAAATTTCTCCAAATGCATTTAATCCATCAACAGCTTCCTGAAGTCTTAAACCTGTGCTGTCCACAAGTCCAATTACAGGCGCACCTGTCTTCATAGCCATATTATAAAGATTAACTATTTTCTTTGCATGCATTTCTCCAACTGATCCACCAATAACTGATGCATCCTGGCTATAAATGTACACAAGTTTACCGTTGACAATACCATATCCGGTTATTACACCATCAGATGGAGTATCGTTGGTTTTGATGTTGAAATCTGTACTTCTAGCCTTAACTAAAGCTCCAATTTCAACAAAACTGTTATCATCAAGAATAGATTCAATTCTCTGTCTTGCTGATACTTTTGCTGTTGTACTCATAATCAGTCCTCCATTTTATTATAATTTACACACAGTAATCTGTGTGTTACAACCAAATTTCTGCCTTATATAGATTATACTGTTTTCAGTCAAATATCAAGTTATTTTTCCAAATATTTCTAGGCAGTTTTTATTCTATTTTTAACCCATTCATCATTAATAGGTTTAAAATCCTCTTCAACAAAATATACGTTATACCAAACAAGGAAAACGTAAATTGTCCAAATCTTTCTACTGTTATCTGCTTTGTCTGCTTTGTGGTCTTCTAATAATTTTACAAGTAATTCTGTATTGAAGTATTTATTTGCAACATCACTTGTAAACATTTCATATACTTTATTGTAATATTTATCTTCTTTTAACCAAACTCTGATTGGAACCGGGAATCCAAGTTTCTTTTTATTGGCGGTAGCTTCCGGTAAATGTCTTTTGGCTGCAATTCTAAAAGCTCTCTTTGTAGCTTCTTCATTACATCTAAAATCTATTGGAAGTTTCTTTGCATAATCAAATACTTTTACATCAAGGAACGGAACTCTTGATTCAAGGCAATGAGCCATACTCATTTTATCTGCTTTAAGTAAAATGTCGCCCTGTAACCAGAAATTTGTATCAATATACTGCATTTTAGCGATATCATTTAAGCCTTCTACTTTTTTATATGTTGAAGCCACAATATCTTTAGGTGGAATATGAGTAATTGGATGTTTCAAATACTTTTCCCTTTCTTCAACTGAGAACATATTGGCATTTCCAATAAATCTTTCTTCAACATCTTTACTGCCTCTGATTATAAAATCTCTTCCCTTTATATCAGGTAACTTTTTAGCTATAGCTGCGAGTCCTTTTCTAAATCCTTTTGGAAGTTTCTGATATCCTTTAAGAGACAAAGGTTCATGATAAATATTATATCCACCAAAGAACTCATCAGCACCCTCACCTGAAAGAACAACTTTAATCTGTTCTGCAGCGACCTGATCAACAAAATAAAGTGCTATACATGAGGGATCTGCTAAAGGCTCATCCATATAATACATAACTGTAGGAATCGAATTAAAATACTCATCACTGTCAATTGTTTTATTATAATTTTCCTTGCCTAATTCTTTTACAAGACTTTCGGCATATCTGATTTCATTATATTTACTGTTTTTATCAAGAAATCCAACTGTAAATGTCTTCTTACCCGGAAATTCCGAAACGACATAACTTGAATCAACACCACTTGACAAAAGTGAACCTACCTCTACATCAGCAATCATATGAGCGTTAATTGTATCTTTAACAACATTCTCAATTTCACCTACTGTTTTTTCTAAATCTCCACTTTCTGCCGGTTCCATCATTGGATCAAAATATCTTTGGACTTCAAGTTTTCCATCTTTAAATATAAGGTAATGTCCTGCCGGCAGACGATATATTCCTTTAAAGAATGTTTCAGGAAGAACAGAATACTGAAAACTTAAATACTGTTCAAGAGCTTCTTCATTAACTTCTTTTTTAAATCCCGGAAATTCTAATATTGCTTTTGTTTCAGAACTAAATATAAAGTTATCATTAAACAATGAATAATAGAATGGCTTTATGCCAAAGTGATCTCTTGCACCAAACATAAGTTTTTTATTAGTATCCCAGATAACAAAAGAAAACATTCCTCTTAATTTTCCAAGTAATTCTGTACCATATTCTTCGTATCCATGTATAAGACATTCTGTATCAGAGTCATTTGCAAATGTATGTCCTTTAGCAATCAAATCCTTTCTGATTTCTAAGTGATTATATATTTCACCGTTAAATACAATTGCAATATCGCCTGTTTCATTATACATAGGCTGTGCGCCATGACTTAAATCAATAATGCTAAGTCTTCTATGCCCAATAGCCACATCATTGTCTACATACATACCTTCATCATCCGGTCCTCTGTGTGCTATCTTATCCATCATAGTTTTAAGAACATCTCTGCTGTTATTTACTTTTCCTGCAAATCCACATATTCCACACATATCAATCTCTCTTTCGTCTTATTTATAATATTTTCTTTACTTCATCTTCATTGATAATTTCATCAATAAGAACTCTCTCATCCATCGGATATTTTACACCTTTAATTTCCTGATAATCTTCATGTCCTTTTCCAGCAAGAACAATAACATCTCCATCATTTGCATTAACAATAGCGTATTTTATTGCTTCTTTTCTATCCGGAACTACAACATATTCTCCATCAGCTTTCTTAATTCCCGTAATAATATCATTTATAATATCCATAGGTTCTTCAAATCTAGGATTATCAGATGTAACAATTGTTAAATCTGATAATTTAGATGAAACTTCTCCCATTTCAAATCTTCTTTCAGCTGAGCGATTTCCACCACAGCCAAATAATGTAACTATTCTTTTCGGATTATATTCTTTAAGACTCGTAATTAAACTTTCTAAACTCATAGCGTTATGAGCATAATCAATCATTAATGTAAATCTCTTTGAAACCGGAATAATTTCAACTCTTCCCTTAACTTTTACATCAATCAAAGCCTTCTTAATATCTTCAATGCTGTTAGTAAAATGTTTGCATATAGCAATAGCACATAATGAATTATATACACTAAATTTTCCGGGTATATGAATTTCTACAGGGAATGATAATTCTCCTGATAAATTATAAGATACGCATAAGCATCCCTGTTTTGTAAACAATTCAATATCATTAGCCTTAAGATCACATTCATTATCAATGCCGTATGTTTCAATATCACATGTATGACCATCTAATATCTTATCTAAGAAGTCCGCATCTGCATTTATTATTCCATGTTTGCATTGTTTTAAAAGCAATCCCTTACAATGTGCATATTCGTTAAAATCTGCATGTTCATTAGGACCGATGTGATCTGGTTCTATATTTGTAAAAACTCCATAATCAAATTGAATTCCTGCAACTCTGTTTTGTTTTAATCCTTGAGATGATACTTCCATAACAACACATTCGCATCCCTCTTCAACCATCTTTGCAAAACTTTGTTGTACAACATATGATTCAGGCGTTGTGTTGCTTGCAGGTATTTTTTTATCTCCAATAATTGTTTCTATTGTTCCAATTAAGCCTGTTTTTATTCCAACACTTTCTAATACCTGACGTATCATATATGTAGTTGTTGTCTTTCCTTTAGTTCCTGTTATTCCAATTGTTTTTAATTTATTAGCAGGATATCCAAAATAGGCAGCAGACATATAAGCTAGCGCTTTTCTGTCGTCATTAACTTTTACAACAGTTATATTTTCAGGGGCCTTAACTTCATCAGTAACTATTAAAGCCGTAACTCCTTTTTCAATTGTTTGTGGTATAAATTTATGCCCATCTACGCCTGTTCCTTTTATGCACACAAACACATCATCTTTCTGTGCCTTTCTTGAATCATACACTATATTATTTATATCAATATCTAAATTGCCCTGTACAAGCACATATTCTATATCTGTGAGTAAATCTGATAATTTCATATTATTTTCCATGCATAGACTTAACAGTCTAATGTTCCTTTCATTTTATATATCATATTCTCCCGTAAAAACAACTCTTGCAGGTCCTGTCATATATACAGTATTTTCATCCTGATTATATTCAATCTCTAATTCTCCACCTAATAGTTTTACAGTTACCTTATTTTCTGTAAGTCTGTTTAACACACTTGCAACTACGCTTGCGCAAGCTCCTGTTCCACATGCAAAAGTTTCACCTGAGCCTCTTTCCCACACTCTCATTTTTACTGTCTTCTTATCAATAATCTGAATGAATTCCGTATTTACTTTATCTGGGAAAATTTCATTATTTTCAAACTTAGGTCCGATTTTTTCTATTTCAAGATTATCTGTATCATTTATAAATGTAACTGCGTGAGGATTACCCATTGAAACGCATGTTATGTTAAATGTCTTTCCATCTACCTTTACAGGCTTATTAATCATCTTTTCATCGTCATATTTAACCGGGACTTTATCGCACTCAAGAATTGGTGCTCCCATATTTACTCTGACAGTTTTAACTTTTCCATTTTCAACATTTAATTTTAAAGTCTTAATTCCTGATAAAGTTTCAACTGTTATTACATCTTTATCTGTTAGTTTAAAATCATAAACATATTTTGCCACGCAACGGATTCCGTTTCCACACATCTTTCCTTCTGAACCGTCAGCATTGTACATACACATTTTAAAATCAGCTACTTCTGATGGATTAATTATTATAAGTCCGTCTGAACTTATTCCAAAATGTCTGTCACTAACTGCTATAGCAACTTCATTGGGATTATCAATTTTTTCTTCAAATCCGTTTACGTAAACATAATCATTTCCGCAACCTTCCATCTTTGTAAACTTCATAAGCTCTCCTGTTCTTCCTGCTACTTTTAATCAATAATAAGAGATTGTATCTATTAATTTCAATTTGTTTATTTAAAATATACTATTTTTAAAAAACAAATTTGGTATAAATATACCACATATAAATATTAAAGTAAAACATTTTAATTTATATCATTGGCGTTTAAAATCTTGTATATCACTACACCTATTTCATTTAAATTAAAGAAAAAAATATCAAAAAAAATTTTTTTAAACAATATTTAAATTCATACTTTTTAATATTTTGTTTTGCCTTAATCTCTATAGCTTTTATTTTAATATTATTTACATATATATTTTCGTATCCAACAACTTCATTCTTAAAAATTGGTGCATTCTTTTTGGATATTACTATCTTTTTATCAACTTTATCGTCATTTTTAAGCAGCAATCCAAATTTTTCATTCGTATATGTATTTAATATATTTTCTACCCCATTCCTAACATCGTATTTAACAAAATCATTCTGTATATCGACTATTTCTTTATAATTATAATTTTCACCATATTTCATTAAGCTTAAAGTGTCATTCCATTTATATCCTTTATTAGGTGGCCATCCACATGCAAGAACACATGAAATTAGTTTTTTATTTTCATTTTTTAAAGCACCTACAAAACAATATCCTGCATTTCCTGTAAATCCTGTCTTTATACCTATTGCATCACTCATTTTATCTAGAAACGCATCTTTATTACTTACAGAAACTCTTCTTCCGTTTTCGCTTGCAAAAGAATAGTTTCTTGTATTTGTGATTTTTACAAACAGTTCATTATTTGTTGCATACATGCCTAAAAGAGCCATATCGTAAGCAGTTGAATATTGATTTTTGGCATCAAGCCCATTTGGTGTAACAAAATTTGTATCCTTCATTCCAATATCTTTTGCTTTAATATTCATTAACTCTGCAAATTTTTCAACACTTCCAGCTATATGCTCAGCGACTGCTACAGCGACATCATTATATGACTCTAACATCATTGCGTATAGTAAGTCTTCAAGTTTATATTTATCTTTTGAGTCTAAATGCATTTTAACCTTTGGCATAGCTATCGCATAATCAGACGGAGTAACCATATCACCAAGATTTCCATTTTCGATTACTAATATACATGTCATAATTTTAGTCGTGCTTGCCACAGACACTTTATTGTGTGCAGATTTTTCATACAAAATTCTACCTGAGTCCCCATCTATTAAAACAGCAGACTTTGCGTATTTTACTACTTTTTCCTCATCAGCATTTATTTTACAAATACAAAGTATATTACATGCGATAATTATCGTTATGCAAAAACTTATCAATCTATAAATACTTTTTTTAGACATAACTCCTCCTGGTCATATTTTACATACTAATTAAAAAAATAAAGAAGCCAGATTTATATTCCAGCTTCTTTGCTACTTTATCTTTTAGTCATTTGATTTAAGAGAAACTTCTTTTTCTGCTTCTTCTTTTATTTCTTCTATAACATCAGGATTAATCTCAGGTAGATTTTCTGAAGAGTCAACTCCAAACCTTCTCAAAAATTCTTCTGTCGTACCAAAAAGTAACGGTCTACCCGGAGTATCTAATCTTCCAACCTCCTGAACCAATTCGTATTCAACTAGTTTATTGACTGCAAAATCACTTTTTACTCCTCTGATACTTTCAATCTCAGATTTTGTAATTGGCTGCTTATATGCAATAATAGAAAGTGTTTCCATCATTACATCCGTAAGCACCTGTCTTCTTGGTTGCTTTGCAACTTTTATTAAATAATCATACATTTCAGGTTTAGTACATAACTGATATGCATTTTCTAACTCGATTATTCTAATTCCTCTTGAATCACTTTCAAGTTCCTTCTGCATATTTGCAACAATCTTTTTAACTTGAGCTTTAGTTAATTCTAAGGCCTTTGCAATCTTATCTATTTCTACTGATTCTCCCATAGTAAATAATATTGCTTCTATGGCAGCTTCATAATTATTTGTTTCCATTAAATCTTACACCTACTCATTCCTTTGTGCTAATAATTATATCATCAAATGTCTTTTCCTGACTTACATTAATCTCTCCCACTTTAATCAGTTCTAATACTGCCAGGAATGTAACTATAACTTCCATTTTTGATGTCTGGTTTTCAATCAACTGTTTAAAGCTGCATTTATGCTTTTTTACAGCTACTTTTTTCACATAAGTTATTTTATCAGTAAGGCTGACCTCCTCCATTTCAATTTTACCAAATTTACTTCTTACAGGGTCAATCTTATCTATCTGGCGTTTAATTACTGTATCAAAAATTTCTTTTAACTTATTTAAATCAACATCCTTTAAAATTTCATCTAAATCTACAGGCGGTTGATATTTTGCAACTTCTTCAGGAATTGTCGGTTCTTTATATAGTGACTTTCCCGCATAAAGCTGCATATCTTTAAGTTCTATAGCTGCATATTTATACATTTTATATTCGATTAATTTTTGAACCAAATCTGCTCTCGGATCAATTTCTTCACCATCTTCATCAACTTCTTTAGGCAACAGCATTTTACATTTTATATCAATTAACGTTGATGCCATTACCAGAAATTCGCTGGCAAGGTCAAGATTTTCTTCTGCTAATTTACTTACGTACTCTAAATATTGTCTTGTAATTTCAACAATAGGTATGTCATAAATGTCTACTTTATTTTTTTCTATCAAATGCAAAAGCAAATCTAATGGTCCTTCAAACACTTCAAGTTTTACTTCTAATTCCATGTATCTTACTCTTTCAAATTAATATCATTGTTAATTTTACATAAATTCATATATTTTTTCAACTCATTTTTAAATGCAGCATCTAAATACATTTTTAAACATTTTTAAATATTCTGTTATAAAATTATTCTTCTCTACATTTTCATACGATATTATTTCTGTTTCTCCTATTTTTTCTTTGTCAATAAAATATTCGCATACACCAAGTTTATCCCCCTTTTTAACCGGAGCCTTAATATTAGTTTTAATCTTATCTTTGCTTTTAATGTTGCTAATATCTCTGTCCTTGATTTCTACATATGAAAATTTATTTTTAACCCCTGATTTTACGTATTCTTTTTTACCATTCTTTATTTTCACATTACTTTTATGCACATTTTCATCCTTATAAAATTTGCATTTTGAGAATCCATAATTAATCAGTTTTTCTGACTCAGAAAATCTTGTTTTATAGTCAGGCGCTGCCATTATTACCGACACCAATGTGACATCATTTTTCTGTCCTACAATAGATACGCAATATTTTGCTTTTGATGTGCTTCCTGTCTTTAACCCCTTTATGCAATCATTTGTTTTAAGTAATTTATTTGTATTTGACAGAACAAACTCCTTTTCCCCCTTATCCGTTTTATGAATTATGGTTTCCATCCATATTGTTGAATATTTAAATATCTGCGGATATTTTGTAATTAATTCTGAAGACATAATCGCCACATCATTTGCACTCGAATAATGGTTATCAGAATCCGTAAGTCCACAACAATCTTCGAAATTAGTATTATTCATATTTAGTTCTTTAGCTTTTTTATTCATTCTATCAACAAATTCGCTTTCAGAACCGGCTATGTATTCAGCCATGGCAACCGAGGCATCATTTCCTGACGCAACAACAATACATTTAATTAGTGTTTCCACACTTTGCTGTTCTCCTGTTTCCAAAAACACTTGTGAACCACCCATGCTTTTTGCGTGTTCACTTGTCGTTACCATATCATCCAATTTAATTTTACCCGCTTCTAATTCTTCAAAAATAAGTAATAGCGTCATTATTTTTGTTATACTTGCCGGACATAATTTCTCATCCCCATTTTTGTTTACCAAAATTGTTTTAGATTCAGGCTCCATCAGTACTGCCGCCTTAGCTGTTATTTCTTTTTCTATTGATGAATTTTCAACAGTTTCATTTTTGTTGTTTTTTGCAAAGACACTTTTACTAAAGATAAATGTAAACATTAGACAAACACAAAGTATGTATATAATTATTTTCTTCATAAAAAACTCCATTACAACCTATATAACATTGTAATGGAGTTTCATTAAAATTATTCTTTATTTTTTTTATTCTTTCTATTTTTCTTAGTTTCAGGTACGGTTGTCTCAGGAATTGTTGTTTCTTCCTGTGGCATTGCCAGATTTTCCGATTCAAAAATAATCGGATCTGTCTTCTTCAACACATGAGTATCTGAATTCTGCTGGTATACAGAGAAACTGTCTCCATCTTTCAAATCGCCATAATTTATCATTAATGTGCTATCATCAATAAATACAGTAGAAACTTTTTCGTCATTTATATAAACTTTACTATAATTTGTGAAGTTCTTTCCATAAATATAAACTGTTCCACTTCCATCATTCATTGGCGAAATTGATGAAACAGACACCTTTGTAAGACCAAACTGAATATCTGTTGCTACATATGGATTATCACCACCATAAAGCAAATGATCCCCATACAAGCTGTCATATTCAAGATTTTGTAAACCATCTGCATAATCATCATCATTCTTGTGCTTTTGTGTATAATTATTGATTGTACCTGCAGTCATATTTAATCCGCCAAGAATTTTTGACTGTAACTGGTATGCTTCTATATCTTCGTCTTCGTATTTTGTCTTAAAATTAGACCAGATAACATACTGTGTCTGATATACATCACCATTTACAAGTTCTGATTCCGTTATACCTAAACTTGGCAAATGATCTCCATACATAACTAATATTGTATCTTCATCTCTCTTAGAAAGAGTTTCCACAAGTTTCTGTATAAATTTATCCATTTCATTTATCTGCCAAACATAATACTGATACTGATTTGTCTTTGCCTGATCATCTAATCCACTTACAGTAATCGGATAATCATAGTCTCCTTCAGTAGGATAACTTCCGTGTCCCTGTACAGAAATTGTATAAATATAATCCTGTCCTTCTGTAGAGTCAAGTGCTGCAACTATTTCATCTGTAAGGAAATAATCTTTTGCCCAACCCATAGGAGTAAAGTCATCAATATTCATTGTTTCTATACTTGAAAATGTATCGTATCCTAAATTTGAAAATACTACATTTCTACTATAAAAAGTTGCTGTATTATCATGAATTGCATGAGTAGCATAACCATATTCTTTTAAGTTATATGCTATACTTTCACATGTTGTCTCTTTTAAAATTGTTTTAAAAGGATATTCACCAGGGCCAAAATCATCCAGATTCATTCCTGTCATAACTTCAAATTCTGTATTTACAGTTCCTGCACCTACAATTGGAACATCTAAATATCCACTTGGATACTGTTCCATCAGGCTTTCAAAATATGGAACCGGATTTTCAGAAAAAGTTATATTTGTCATATTGTTAATATCAAAAAATGACTCTAACTGCAAAAATATTATATTAGGCTTTTTCTTTACCTTCGTTTCTTCTACATCTGCAGTCAAACTTTTTATTGTTTTATCTGAATAGTCTGCCGGCTTATCTACACCTGTATTAACCAAACTGTTAGTAAAGCAGTAAACAAAACCATAGTCTCTGTAACTGTCAGCCAGATTTCCAAATTTAGCTGACAATAATGATGAAGCAATTCCTAAATTAATTGCGCCAAAACCTATCACCCATATAATTGCTATTGCTATTATGTTACGAACATAATTAATTTTATGATTTACTTTAGGTACTTTAATCCAAACAAATACTAATCCTACAACTGCTAAAATCGCTAAAGCTATAATAAGTATGTATGCAAAAGTATTTAAATATTTATTCATTACATCCAATGCACTATCAATAAGCATCATGTCTACCGCAGTAAATGGTGTAACTCTATACGATAGCAATACACAGTTGGCTATACCAAATATAATCCAAACAATCGATATAATTGATATACCAAAAAATCTTCGTCTCATCAGTAATGTAACTGACAACGTCATTAAAATTATTATCGAATTACATATAAAAACATATGGGCTTGAAATAAGATAAAAAATTCCTTTTAGGAAAGAACCTCTTGCCAACATTTCAATAATAAGATTAACTAGTAATGCAACAGTAATATACATATAAATTATATGTTTATTATAAGTTTCCTTAAAAAAATGTTTTACTTTAATTAATTCCTCTTTTGCTTTTTTAATGTTATCTAACATCCCTGTCTTCCTCTATTAAAATTTTTATAGCATCTACAGCAACTTTTATAGCCTTTTCGGTATTAAGACAGTCCTCTTCTACAAATCCTGCCTTCTTTCTTTCCTGATTCCATACTACATTAAACACAGAACCACATCTAACGCCTAAAGTCGCTGCAACTGTATACAATGCAGCTGATTCCATTTCACTTGCAAGCACTCCCAAACGTTTCCATGCTTTCCATTTATTTAGCAGTTCATAAGACACCGGCATTCGCTCAGGTGCATGCTGTCCATAAAAAGAATCTTTACATTGTACCACTCCACAATGATACACTATTTTATTTTTTTTGCAAGCATTAACTAATGCAGTTGCAATAGAAAAATCTGGAACAGCTGGAAATTCAATTGGTGCATATTCTCTACTTAACCCTTCATTTCTAATAGCTCCGGTTGCAATAACACAATCTCCTGATTTTACTTTCATGTTAATTCCGCCACAGGTTCCTATACGCACAAATGTATCCGCTTTACACGCAACCAGTTCTTCCATTGCTATTGCAGCTGAAGGGCCACCAATTCCTGTTGAAGTAACAGAAACTTTTTTCCCTTCTAAATATCCTGTATACGTAACGAATTCTCTATTTCTGCTTATAAACTTTGCATCATCTAGATGAGATGCTATTTTTTCACACCTGCCCGGGTCTCCCGGAAGAATTACATATCTTCCAACGTCATTTTCATCTACCTGTATATGATATTGTTTTCCCATATAGTACCCTCCTGTTCAATCCTCTAAAATCATATGATATAATATCAAAAATGGGAATAATGCAAACACATCCTCAAATAGCAAAATCCATTTTTGTACTCTAATCATTATATTTTTCAACTAAAACAATGCTAAAGAATTTTATTTAAAAAACTTTCACCATTGCTTATTTTTACACCAAATATTTCTGCTATTGTAGCTCCAATATCAGAAAATGAATTCAATATTCCCAAATCTACTCCATTTTTACAATTCTTAGAATATGCAATAACAGGAATATATTCTCTTGTATGATCAGTTCCTTTAAAAGTAGGGTCACAGCCATGGTCTGCATTAATTATAAGTAAATCATTATTCCTTAAATTATCAATTATTTGAGGCAATCTGCTATCAAAATCAATAAGTCCCTGTCCATAACCTTCTACATTTCTTCTGTGTCCCCATTTTGAATCAAACTCTACTAAATTTGTAAATATAAGCCCCTTTTCTAGTTCTTTCATTTCATCTAATGTTTTATTTACGCCATCCATATTATCCGTTGTATGAATTGCCTTTTCTATTCCGCTTCCACAAAATATATCATTTATTTTTCCAACTGCCGTAACACTAATTCCATTGTTTTGTAATATTTTAAGCAAATTAGAGTCTGATGGTTTAACCGAAAAATCTCTTCTATCGCTTGTTCTTACAAAGTTTCCCGGATTACCATCAAATGGTCTGGCAATTACTCTTGCCACGCTATCATCTCCACAAAGAATCTTTCTGGCATTTTCACACATTTCATATAATTCATCCAAGCTGTAAACAGATGTATGACATGCCACCTGAAAAACACTGTCAGCTGAGGTATATACAATTGGTTTCTTCGTCTTAATATGTTCGACTCCATATTCTTCTATTACTTTCGTTCCCGAACCAACCTTATTACATAATATACCCGGTAAATTTGAAGATTCTATAAACTTATTTATTATTTTTTCATTAAAACCATTCGGATATACTTTAAAAGGAGTCTCCGTAATTATCCCTGTCATTTCCCAATGACCAACTGTTGTATCCTTTCCTTTAGATTTCTCCATAGCTTTACCATATATTCCAACAGGATTTACTACATTTCTAATATTTTTATTCACACCTCGTATATTCCCAATCCCAAGTTTTTCTAAATTAGGAAGTCTAAACCCCTCTTTTGATTCATAAATATGTCCAAATGTGTCAGCACCTTCATCTCCAAATTTATCAGCATCCGGAAGTTCACCTATACCTGCACTATCTAATATAATCCAAATTACTCTGTTTAACATTTAAACCACCTCCACAAACAAAATATCGCTCTAGATGTGTAGACAAATTAATCTTAATCTAACTTTTTACATCATTTTATATGTTTATTATACTACTTTTACTTTTAAAATAAAAATATGATGGCATATTTTTTCTTTATTGAAGAATTAAATTTATATGGTATAATGAGCGTTAGCGATGGGTAACCTTCAATTACCTTATATGGTGAATTTTATCTTATAATTGATTATTTTTAATCAAAAATGCATTGAATAAAAGCATTTTCTAACAAGTAAGTTGATTATATTTAATCAACATTTTTATTCTGATTAAATCAGAAATAATTTTATTCCCATACATCCTATAACGACTTTTACTAAAGGAGAGCAAAATCATGAGTTATGAATTTTTCAGAAAACTTCCGACTCCATTGGAAATCAAAACAATGTATCCGGTGTCAGATGAAGTTGCAAAACAAAAAGAATTAAACGATACAGAAATTCGCAAAGTTTTCACAGGCGAACTTGACAAATTTTTATTAATCATCGGTCCTTGCTCAGCTGACAATCAGGAAGCTGTTGAAGACTACATTTCAAGACTTGCTAAAATTCAGGAAGAAGTTAAAGATAAACTTCTTATCATTCCAAGAGTTTACACAAACAAACCTCGTACAACAGGTAAGGGATATAAAGGTATGTTACATCAGCCTGATCCTGAAAAGAAACCTGATTTGCTTCAAGGGTTAATCACAATAAGACAGTTATTCTTAAAGTTAATGGAAGATACTAAGTTACCTTTAGCAGATGAAATGTTATATCCTGAAAATTACAGATATTTTTCAGACTGCTTATCATATGTAGCTATTGGTGCAAGATCTGTTGAAGATCAGCAGCATCGTTTAACTGCAAGTGGAATTGACATTCCTGTCGGAATGAAAAATCCAACAAGTGGAGATATTTCAATCATGTTAAATTCAATTGAAGCTGCACAATGTGGTCATTCTTTCATCTATAGAGGATGGGACGTTCAGACATCCGGAAACGATTTAACACACGCTATATTAAGAGGTGCCGTAAACCAATACGGTCAGTGCATCCCTAACTATCATTATGAAGATTTAATTAATTTACATGATTCATATATGGACAAGGGATTTGCAAATCCTGCAGTTATTATTGATACAAACCATTCTAATTCAAACAAAAACTATTTAGAACAGATTAGAATAGCTAAAGAAGTAATGCATAACAGAAAACATTCTGACGATATGAAGAAATTCGTTAAAGGTCTTATGATTGAAAGTTATATTGAAAACGGAAATCAGCCATTATCTGAACATACATATGGTAAATCTATTACTGATCCATGTTTAGGTTGGGACTTATCTAAAGAATTAATTTACGAAATTGCTGATCAAGCTTGATGAAATAAAAATCCGACAGACATTTTAGTACTGTCGGATTTTTCTATATTAAACTATCTAAAACTTTACCTGATAATAAAAACCATGGCTTTATCAACCACAGTTTTATTTATTGCATTCAATTCATATATACTAATTACTCTTTTATATAACCTATGCTTTAGGATGTGCCCTATCATAAGCTTCCCTTATCTGCCTGTTTTCAGGATTCAAATACATATGGGTTGTTGACACATCTGAATGTCCAAGCATAACCTGTACAGACTTTAATGCTGCACCATTATTAATTAAATGCGTTGCAAATGTATGTCTTAACACATGCGGAGTGATTTCCATATCTATTTCCGCTTTATTACCATACTGTTTTATAATTTTCCAAAAGCCCTGTCTGCTCATTGTTTTTCCTGAGCAATTAAGGAACAGGCAATCACTTTCATTATCGCCAAGCAAATAATCTCTTCCATTTCTCAGATACATTACTAATGCTTTTTTTGCATCGCTACCAAATGGAATCATTCTTTCTTTTGTTCTGTCATGACAAACTACATATTCTAACTCAAGATTAACATCTTTTAATTCTAATGTGATAATCTCTGTAACTCTCATTCCTGTAGCATAAAGTAATTCTAGCATTGCTTTATCTCTCAATTCTTTTGGAGTATCTCCACTAGGTGCACTTAAAAGTGCATCAACCTGATTTAAAGTCAATACATTAGGTGCATGTTTTTCTATTTTAGGAGCTACTAATTTTAAGGCATAGTTTTTCTCGACCAATCCCTCGTTAAACAGATAGTTAAAAAAGGATTTTATACTTACTATTGATCTTGTTATAGTAGATGATTTACGTCCTAATTTATGCAAACATTCAACATATCCAACTAAATCACTCTCATTTATCTGTTTAAAATCATCTATTCCTTTATTTTCTAAATAATCCACAAGTTTCTTCAAATCTCTTCTGTATGATAATTCAGTATTTTCAGAAATATCTTTTTCTTTATGCAATTTTATTATAAATTTTTCAATTTCCAAATGCATATTCCGTCTCCTAATTCATCCTAAAACAACATCACACAAAAGATTTTATAGTCGCATATTATGTGTCATTTTATAGTCGATTACTATTAATTATATATTTCTTTTACGATAAAATCAAACACATTTTTGCATCTATTTACATTCAAAATTATATAAATATATTATTTTTGCAATAAATACACTATATATCGTTTGATTCATTTTTAATCAACTACATATTGGTCAAAATATTTTATTAAAAAAATATAATTTTAAATATAAATGCAATAAAGGAACTAAGAATTCCTATAAATCCTATATTTATGAAAAGGAGATTTCCCATAATAACGCATTTATATTTTATGTTTGTTTTTGTTTGTTGTTCATAATTAATCATATATTTTTCGATAAAAAGAACATAAAGCAATTGAAGACTTTTTTCCAATATATATATGAATACTGATACTATGAAAATAAACCCAGGTCTTTTCAACAACATACATAACTGAATCATAAAAGTTAAACCAACATAAACAATATATATATCTATAAAATATTTTCTATATTTCGTTATTCCAATAAAATTTAGAAATATCATTTTTTTCATTTCGTAATATATAGTAAAAAAAATCATACTATCTAATTTTATTTGAACAAACTTTCTATCTATCAACAAACTTTCACAATATTTATTTACAAAATAAGAATCTGTCCATAAATACCTAAACATCATAAATCCTATAATATTTCCGAGTATAAATGCACAGATTCTAAATTTAGTTTTTGAGAACTGCCATCTTACCATATAATCACTCTTCATTAAAGTGTATTATATAATATGCAATTACATTTATTTTATCACTTATTACAACAATACTTATTATAATATGTTAAAATTGCCGAAACAGTTTTGGCATCGTTAATTTCATTTTTCATAATCTTTTCTAACAATTCCTCTACAGAATATATTTCTAATGTAATATCTTCGTCTTCATCGAAATTCTGCTGAGACTCTTTTAAATTAAAAGCAACATATACATCTATTTTTTCCTGAGAATATGCTATTGCAGGAATTAATGTCTGTAAAAATTCGATTTTTTCAGATGTATAACCTGTTTCCTCTTCAAGTTCACGGGCTGCACATACTTTAGTAGGTTCATTTGCTCCATCTAAACCTCCTGCCGGAATTTCCAATGAAAACTTGTCTACTGCATTTCTCCACTGTCTCACCATAATTATTCTTCCATCATTCGTTACAGGAATAATTGCTGCAGCACCTTTATGTTTTATCAAATCCCATTTCACAGTATGATTCTTCGGTGTAATAATTGTATCCTTACAAAAATCAATTATGGCACCTTTATAAACAATTTCTCTATTTATTCTATTAAACTCCTTCATATATTTCTCCACTCCATATTTCAAAAATCAAATAGACATTTATAAAAAACGACAAATTATTTTATATTTTCACACTTATCAAAACAAGCTTCTGTTGCTTTCATAATTGCACTTCTAAATCCATTATCTTCTAAAACCTTAACAGCATCTATTGTTGTTCCTGCCGGCGAACAAACCATATCTTTTAAGATTCCCGGATGTGCCTTTGTTTCTAAAACCATCTTTGCTGAGCCGTAAACTGTCTGAGCTGCAAATTCATATGCATCCTGTCTGCTCATACCACATCTTACTGCTCCATCTGCAAGTGCTTCAATAAACATAAATACATATGCTGGTGAACTTCCACTAGCACATGTAACTGCACTCATAAGTTTTTCATTAACAATTTTCATCTTACCAATTGCCTTAAATATCTTTTCAATAATATGTTTTTCCTCCAGATTAAATTCTGTAGGATTATAAGCAACTCCTGTCATACCTTCACCAACTAACGCCGGAGTATTGGGCATTGCTCTAACAATTCTTGCATCAAATCCAATTCTGTCTTTCAATTGTTTAATTGTAATTCCCGGTGCGATGGAAATAACAACATTTTCTTTTTCTATTTCATCTGCTATATCTTTTAAGACATCATTATAAAACTGAGGTTTAACCGCAAGTATTAAATATTTAACACTACGTACAACATGTACATTAGAATCAAGATAATCAACTTTAGTTTCATTAGAAACCTGCTTCATTCTATCTACATTTACATCATAAAATACAATATCCTGTACATCAAATTCACGTAAAGCACCCTTTAACATTGCATATCCCATATTACCCATTCCGATAAATCCAATTTTAGCCATATATATTTACCTCCAACATCTTTTCTGTAAAAGTATATCATAATAAAAAAAAAGTGCAATTAACTTGCACTTTTTTATAATTTTATAAAGTATTATTTCGTATAGCCGAATGATTATGTAATTAAAATCTATTTAGCATAATCTGTTACTCTGCTTTCACGAATTACATTAACTTTAATCTGACCAGGATATTCTAACTCAGCTTCTATCTGTTTAGAAATATCTCTTGCCATGAGTACCATATCAGCATCAGATACTTTCTCAGGTACTACCATAACTCGAATCTCTCTTCCTGCCTGAATAGCAAAAGACTTCTCAACTCCTTCAAATGAGTCCGTAATATCTTCTAACTGTTTTAATCTGTTTGTGTATGTTTCAAGTGTTTCTCTTCTAGCACCCGGTCTTGACGCTGAAATCGCATCAGCTGCCTGAACTACACAGGCAATAAGGCTTTCAGGTTCAACATCACCATGATGTGCTTCAACTGCATTAATTACAATTGCAGATTCTTTGTATTTTCTACAAATATCAACACCTAACTGAATATGTGTTCCTTCCATATCGTGGTCAACAGATTTACCTATATCATGTAATAAACCTGCTCTCTTAGCAACTCGAACATCTAATCCGATTTCAGCTGCTATCAACCCTGATAAATGAGCAACTTCAATTGAATGCTTTAAGGCATTCTGTCCATAACTTGTTCTGAACTTCATTCTTCCTAAGAGTTTTATAAGTTCAGGATGTAATCCATGTACTCCAACTTCTAAGGATGCTGCTTCACCCTCTTCTCTAATCATTGTTTCAACTTCTTTTTGAGCTTTCTCAACCATCTCTTCGATTCTGGCCGGATGAATACGTCCATCTACAATCAGCTTTTCAAGTGCAATTCTTGCAACTTCTCTTCTAATTGGATCAAAACTTGAAAGAATTACTGCTTCAGGTGTATCGTCTATAATCAAATCAACACCAGTGAGAGTTTCTATTGTCCTAATATTTCTTCCCTCTCTACCAATAATTCTACCTTTCATTTCATCATTAGGAAGATTTACAACTGAAATTGTAGTTTCTGAAACATGATCTGTTGAACATTTTTGAATTGCATTAACAATTATGTCCTTAGCTCTCTTTTCAGATTCTTCCTTTACTCTTGCTTCATTTTCCTTGATTAATTTCGCTGTTTCATGTTTTACTTCTTCTTCAACAGTTTTCAATAAATAATCTTTTGCTTGTTCGGAGGTTAATCCAGAGATTCTTTCTAATTCCTGTACACGCTGCTCATTAAGTGATTCAACTTTAGCTTTCATAACAGCTAACTCTTCCTCTTTAACCTTAAGTGCAGCTTCTTTCTTTTCATAGCTATCCATCTTTTTATCAATGGTTTCTTCTTTGTTAAGAACTCTTTTTTCGTAACGTTGAATCTCAGCTCTGCGTTCTCTTACTTCCTTGTCTAACTCATTCTTTGTCTTGAGATTTTCTTCCTTTGCTTCTAATAAAGCTTCTTTCTTCTTAGATTCTGCTGTTTTAATTGCCTCATCTATGATTTCTCTTGCTTTGCTTTCAGCATTTCCAATCTTCTTTTCACTTACATTCTTTCTATATAACGAAGTGATAACTGAGGAAATAATAGAGAATACAACTGCGACTGCAACTACTATAATAGCCACTAATTCTGGTTTCACAGGAGCACCTCCTTATTAAATTTTCATTGTACAAACACAACAAATTAATTTTACTCCCAAATCAATGTTATGTCAAGTAAAAAGGGGTACTTATCCTGTCACATATACCATCATTTCTTACTACATATTGTATAAATATTAATTGAACAAACTAACATTTGTGCATTACCATTCCGTATCATAGTTGGTGTACTTAAATAGTGCTTCCTGTATTTCTCCATAAGAAAATCCTTTTCCTAACAGATATCTGCACATCTTGTTATACTGTGTTTTATCATTCAAATCATTTTTTTTTATAATCTTTTCTATTAATTTATTTAATGCCTCTTCATTAGATAAATCCATTTCTAAAAGAACTTTACTGACATTTTCCTTATTAACTCCTTTTTTATATAATTCAAGTTCTATTTGTTTTATACTTTTCGAATTTTGTTTAGAGGATATATAGAGTTTCGCATATCGTATATCATCTACATAACCATATTTCTTTAAAAATTCAATTGCATTATTTATTATATCTTCCGGGTAATCACCTAATTTTAACTTATCTCTTATCTGTTTTTCTGTCTTATCCATATCTTTTAATAAAAATAA
This sequence comes from Eubacterium sp. LMAG:50, assembly GCF_008680265.1. NCBI lineage: Bacteria > Bacillati > Bacillota > Clostridia > Eubacteriales > Eubacteriaceae > Eubacterium > Eubacterium sp. LMAG:50. Next base: position 168,587 of record NZ_NALP01000006.1, read on the forward strand.
TGAGCGCTCACGCGCTCTCTTATTTAAGATATTATACATTTCATTATAAGACTCATTCGAAAACTGAGAATCTGCTTTTATTCCCAGTTTTCGAACTTCTCCTTTATATAATTGAACTACGATATCGTCATCGATTATAATTCTACATTTCTTTCCTATATCTTTTATTTCAGTAATATAGTGCATGTTATTCCTCTACCTTACCATTATCCTGCTTTTCTGATTCACTTTCCTCATCATGTGAAGAAAAATGTTCACGAACTTTCTTTTCTATTTCGTTCATAGCAGCTTCATGTTCTCTTAGATATATCTTGGCATTTTCTCTACCCTGACCAATCTTCTCACCATTATATGCATACCATGCGCCACTCTTTACAATAACTCCAATTTTAGATGCTAAATCTAAAATATCTCCTTCTTTAGATATTCCTTTACCAAACATAATATCAAACTCAGCTTCTTTAAACGGAGGAGCTACTTTGTTCTTAACAATCTTTACTTTAGCACGGTTTCCAATCATCTCTCCACCTGCTTTTAATGTTTCAACTCTTCTAACATCAAGTCTTACAGATGAATAGAATTTCAATGCTCTACCACCTGTTGTGGTTTCCGGATTACCAAACATAACCCCAACTTTTTCTCTTAACTGGTTAATGAAAATAACAGAACAATTCGTCTTATTTATAACACCTGTTAATTTTCTTAATGCCTGTGACATAAGTCTTGCCTGAAGTGCTACATGTGTATCACCCATCTCGCCATCAATTTCAGCTTTAGGAACTAATGCCGCAACTGAATCAACAACAATTATATCAACTGCTCCTGAACGAACCATTGTATCGGCAATTTCTAATGCCTGTTCACCAAAATCAGGCTGTGAAATATATAAATTATCTATATCAACACCAATATTCTTAGCATAAACCGGATCAAGTGCATGTTCAGCATCAATAAACCCTGCAACTCCGCCCTGTTTCTGTACTTCAGCAATCATATGTAATGCAACCGTTGTCTTACCACTTGATTCAGGGCCATATATTTCAATAATTCTTCCCTTAGGAATCCCTCCAATTCCAAGTGCTATATCAAGGCTTAATGAACCTGTAGGTGTTGAATCTACATTCATCTGCGCCCTTGAATCCCCAAGTTTCATAATTGATCCTTTACCATGATCTTTCTCAATCTTAGCAATCGCTGCATCGAGTGCTTTTAATTTATCTTCTTTATTCATTTCGTTCCCTTTCTGTTCGAACTTATGTTCGTTATGTTATTATCTTATTATAACATTGAACCAATGTCAACCTTTTTTTATTACGGACGCTATTATAATATCACATTTTATATTTAAATTGCAATATTAAATTTATTGTTTAAATATTTTTATTAAAACTTTATCGTCACAATCAGCATTTTAAATATATATTACAGACAATTAACAATTTAAGTATATATTTGAATAGTTACAAACCAATCCTAATCAAACCATAAGATTAGTCTCTCCAATGCATGACAACTAACGATTCCATCTTCAAACATTCGTCCGGATACAATTAAAGCCGTATGAAAATTATGTTGCATTCTATCGCACTAATTACTCATACGGCTTATTTATATATTTATTTTTAGATTTATTTTTTATCATAAATTATCAAAAATAATAATTGCATAATGACATCAAAAGCAAACTTAATCCTAATATTTCAAAATATTATTATTTTACTTAGTTTCAAGCAATTTTTCAATTGCTGCAATTTTTGTACAAACAATCAATATTTTACTTGCATCGATCAATTCTTCAGGTGAAGGATATGATGGTGCAATTCTAATATTGCTATCTTTAGGATCTATTCCATATGGGAAAGGTGCTCCTGCCCCTGTGAGAACCATTCCTGCTTCTTTGCACATATTTACTACTTTCTTTGCACAGCCTTCCATAACATCAAAAGATATGAAATATCCACCATTTGGCTTTGTCCATGTAGCAATTCCATATCCATCTAATTCAGCATCAAGCATTTTCAATACTGCTTCAAACTTTGGTCTTAATTTAGCTGCATGTTTAGCCATATGTTTTTTTACACCTTCAGCATTCTTGAAATATTTTACATGACGAAGCTGATTCATTTTATCAAATCCGATTGTCTGTACTGACATTCTCTTCTTAATTTCATCAACATTTGCTACAGATGAAGCTATCGCAGCTATCCCTGAACCTGGGAATGTAACTTTCGATGTTGATGCAAATTCGTACACCATATCTTCATTTCCTGCTTTTTTACATTCATCAATAATATTTAATATAGTATCCTGTTTTTCTTCTTCATCGTATAAATGATGAATAGCATATGCATTATCCCAGAAAATTCTAAAGTCTTTAGCTGCCGGTTTAAGTGCTGCCATTCTTTTTACAACTTCATCTGAATAAGACAATCCTGTTGGATTTTCATATTTTGGTACACACCAAATACCTTTTATAGATGCATCTTTAGAAACTAATTCTTCAATCATATCCATATCAGGTCCATCTTCTTTAAGTGGAATATTTATCATTTCAATACCGAAATGTTCTGTAATACCAAAATGTCTGTCATATCCAGGCACCGGGCATAACCATTTTACTTTATCTAATTTACACCAAGGAGTTTCACCCATAATTCCATGTGTATATGCTCTCGAAATTGCATCATACATTAAATTAAGACTTGCATTTCCGCCAATAATAACATTTTCCGGATTACACTCCATAATATCAGCCATCATTTTTTTAGCTTCCGGAATTCCGTCTAAAACACCATAATTTCTGCAATCGAAACCGTTTGATGCCTTTAAATCACTTTCTGAATTAAATACATCTAACATATCCATTGACAAATCTAATTGGTCAGGTCCCGGTTTTCCTCTTGACATATCCAAACTAATTCCGGATTCCTTAATCTTATTGTACTCTTTGTAAAGTCCTTCTAATTCTTCCTGCAATTTTTCTTTGCTATATTCATTATAAAACATTAGTGGGCCTCCTATCCTTTTTTCGTCTATAAGATTCTATAATAAAATTAAGTATTATTCAATCATTTTTTATAATATTTTGTTTTGTATAGCATTTACTTAATTTTTTAAAGTCATTTTATTTAAGGCAATTTCCAAAATTTTATCTGCAGCCTGAGTACGTACTTCATATCTATCTCCTTTAAATATATGCTTTTCACAGGAAACTTCTCCATTATAATAGCATCCAAAATAAACTAACCCTACAGGTTTATCAGGTGTTCCTCCTCCCGGTCCCGCAATTCCGGTTGTGGATAATCCAAGCTGGGCATTTGCTGCTTTTGCGCATCCAATTGCCATTTCCATTGCACATTCTTTACTTACAGCTCCTTCATTGTCCAAAATTTCTTTACTTACCCCTAATAATTTTGCTTTTGATTTATTAGCATAAGTTACATATCCTTCGTCAAATACTTCAGATGCTCCTGAAACATTTACAATCTTTCCAGCCACTAAGCCTCCTGTACATGATTCTGCTGTAGAAACTTTTTCGTTTCTATCTAATAACATTTTAACTAATCTTTCCTCTAAATTCATTTTATTCCATCCATTTCAATTATCTTATATATTAATTGAATACTCCTTTCTCCCGGTCAGTTGTGGGATTTTATTATTAGCATACTGCATTAAAACCAGCCAAATATATTTATATAAAAACATAGATGCCTACTTAAGCAGACACCTATCCTTTTATTTTTACTTAATTTATTTTAAGCTTAATGCCTGACTATTTCAGACAACGTATATTTGTTGTACATATAAATATTTTTAAAATATTACCCCTTTAGTACATCTACATTCTTATATACATAATCTACCATTGAAATAATCGTGAGAGCTAATGATATATATATTAAAGCAGTTCCTATAACTCCCATAAATGTATAAGGCAAATCAATAATTAATACAATAATCATAATCATTTGGAATGTTGTTTTAAATTTACCCCACCAACCTGCAGCAAGAACAACTCCTTTATCTGCAGCAAGTGTTCTAAATCCACTGATAAATAATTCTCTACTGATAATTATAATTACAATCCATACTGGAATTTTACTTTCTGATAAACAAATTAAAGCAGCGCTTACCAACAATTTATCTGCTAATGGATCCATAAATTTTCCAAAATTTGTAACAAGATTGTATTTTCTTGCAATCTTTCCATCAAGTAAGTCTGTTAAACTTGCAACAATAAATATTCCAACAGCGATATATTTGTCTATACCTCCAAAAATATCAGCCAACATAAAACATACAAAAAACGGTATTAAAATCACCCTGAAAACCGTTAGTTTATTTGGTAAATTCATCTTTTTATCTCCTTCTCATCTATTTGTATTGAAGTTCACCTATCAAATCATAATCATTTGAGCCTGTAATTAATACATTTACAAAATCACCCGTCATTAATTCTTCATCGGTAATTACAAAAACATTACTGTCGACACCCGGTATGTCCATATATGTTCTTGCAATATATGCGTTTTCTCCTGAAATTTTTCCTTCAATATAAGCCTTCATAACCTTTCCAATCATTTTTTCAGAAAAATCAAAGGCAATTTCCTGTTGAAGTTCCATAATTTCATCTCTACGTTCTTCTTTAACTTCTTCCGGAATCTGATTTTCCATCTTTTCAGCAGGTGTTCCTTCTTCTTTTGAATATGTGAATACACCTAATCTTTCAAATTCCATTTCATCCACAAAATTCATAAGAATTTCATGATCCTTTTGTGTTTCTCCGGGAAATCCTGTAATTAAAGTTGTACGAAGTACTATGTCAGGTATTTCTTTTCTTAGTTTTGCAATAACATCCCTTAATTCCTGATTAGTTGTTCTTCGTCCCATCCGTTTTAATACATTATCACTTGCATGCTGAATAGGAATATCTAAGTAATTACATATCTTATCTTCACTTGCAATGGTATGAATCAATTCATCATATATTTCTTCCGGATAACAGTATAACACTCTAATCCATTCGATGTCTTCAATCTTGCATAATTCCTTTAATAAAATATGAAGTCTTTTTTCTCCATATATATCTTTTCCATACATTGTTGTTTCCTGGGCAACCAAAATCAACTCGCGTATGCCTGACTTAGCTAAATCTTTTGCTTCAGCAATTAAATCTTCCATTGGCACACTTCTATAGTCTCCTCTGATTTTTGGAATAATGCAATATGTGCAATGTTTATCACAACCTTCTGCAATTTTTAAATAAGCATATCTGTCTGTTCCAGCATTACCACGTGGTGCTTTTGTACCGGCTAATAGATTTATATTTTTAATATATTGCTTTTTTTCATTCTTATTAAAATAATCTTCTACTATAGTTACAATATCATCAATAGCCGTAGTACCAACAACAATGTCTATTTCAGGAATTTCATCTTTAATTTCTTCATGATATCTTTGCGCAAGGCATCCTGCTAAAACCAAAGCTTTACAATTTCCTTCTTCTTTCATTCTTGCCATATTAAATATTGTTTCAATGCTTTCTTCTTTTGCATCTTTAATAAAACTACAACTATTTATAATTATAATATCAGCCTCAGTTTCATCAGAAGTAAATTCATAACCTGCTTTTCCTAAAAGTCCTATCATGTGCTCTGAATCAACTAAGTTTTTATCACAACCTAATGAAATAAATAAGATTTTCATTTTATCTCCTACAAAACAAGAGACTTTTGTAAAATGAATCATTCTATATGTCATTCTACAAAAGCCTCCCTTATTTTCTAATTTTCGCTTTCGTCGTCTCCTAAGATTTTAATCTTAGATTTGTATAATTCTTCTACTGCGATAGAAAGTGGTTTCTTATCATCAGCATCATCAATAAGTGGTGCATCACCTGCAATTATCTGTCTTGCTCTCTTTGATGTAGCCATAACAATTGAATATCTGCTTTGTACTACCGGATGTTCACCTTCCTCAACGTCGCTGTTTGCTATTGCCATTAAATCTGAATATGATGGATGTAACATAATTTATTCTCCTTTCGAAAACTTTTTAATATCATTTTTAATATCTTCAACTTCTTTTTTTGAAGCTGTTCCCGTTGTATCGTTATTCACAACTAAATTGATTTTTTCGACACAACCTTCTATTTCATCGTTAACAACGAAATATTCATAATTATCCATAAATATTGTTTCTTCAGCTGCTTTCATGAGTCTTTTATTTATTACTTCCATAGACTCTGTGTTTCTGCCGACCAAACGTTTTTTTAACTCCTCTGCACTTGGAGGAAGAATAAAAATCATCATTGCTTCAGGCATTATCTCTTTTACCTTCAAAGCGCCCTGAGTTTCAATTTCTAGAATAACATTAATGCCCTCATTTAACTTTTCATTAACAAATTCAAGCGGAGTACCATAATAATTGTCAACATACTGTGCATATTCTAACAATTTATTATTAGCTATCATATCTTCAAATTCTTCTTTACTAACAAAGAAATAATTTACCTTATCAACTTCTCCAACTCTTGGTTTTCTCGTTGTAGCTGAAATTGAAATTGTGTAATCATCGTATTTATCTATTAATTTATTAACTACAGTTCCTTTTCCAACACCTGAGAAACCTGAAATAATTAATAATTTACCCTGTTTACTCATTACTCTTACTCCAAATTCTGTATTTGTTCTCTAATCTTTTCGATTTCAGTCTTTAATTCGATTGCCACATCTGCAATTTCATGATTAGACGTCTTTGATAAAGTAGTATTAGCTTCTCTATTCATTTCCTGAGTAATAAAATCTAATTTTCTACCTATAGCTTTATTGCTATTAAGACTGTCTCTCATAGCCTTAATATGACTAAGCAGTCTTATTATCTCTTCGTCTACACATATCTTATCTGCATAAATTGTTACTTCCTGTGCAATTCGGCCTTCATCTATCTGATTATCCTCAAGTAATTCATGCAATCTTTCATTAATTTTTTCACGATATTCCGCAACAATTAAAGGGGACTTTTCCTGAATAAATAAAACATTTTTTTCTATATTGTCTAACTTATTCATTAAATCAGCTTTAAGTCTTTCGCCTTCTGCATTTCTTGCCTGAACCAACTTATCACATGCCTGTATCATTGCATCTTCAACAATGTGTAATAATTCATCCTCATCTTCACTCTGCTCCTCCATCATTATAACTTCAGGGCAACGTCCTAATTTAGACGTTGTTATATCATTGTCTATTCCTAACTCATCACTCATTTTCTTAAATATATTGTAATATTCAGCTGCAAGTTCAGAATTATACTTCAAGCAGACATTTCCTTCACCTGTGTTTTCATAAGTAATAAAAACATCTACTTTTCCTCTTTCAATCTTAGATTTTAATATTCTTCTAATATCTCCATCTAAATAATTTAATTTTTTTGGAAGTTTTATGCCTGCCTCAAGAAATCTATGATTAACTGATTTAATTTCAACAGTAACCTTTCTCTCTCCTACTGACACTTCACTTCTTCCAAATCCCGTCATACTACATAGCATATCATTCACCATTCATTTCTTTTTAAGCATACAATGCCATAATTCAACTTATTATAATTCATTTGAAATATTCAGTCAAGGTTGACTTGAAATTCATAAAATAATAAAATGAAAAATACATTATTATATTATCAGTAACTTTAAAATTTCGATATACGAAAGGAATTTCAAATTATGGCATTTGACGGAATAACTGTTGCTGCTTTGGCACAGGAATTTAAAAATAAATTTACAGATGGAAGACTGTATAAAATTGCCCAGACAGAAAATGACGAGCTCACATTAACTATTAAAAATGGCAAAGCTCAATACAAACTTTTAATTTCAGCTAATGCAAGCCTTCCATTAACATACATAACTGAAGAATCTAAACCTAGTCCAATGACAGCTCCTAACTTTTGTATGTTACTCAGAAAACATATAAATAATGGACGAATCATAAACATTACACAGCCGGGACTTGAACGAATCCTGGATTTTGAAATACAGCATTTAGATGATTTAGGAGACATAAGACAAAAGCATTTAATTGTCGAACTAATGGGCAAACACAGCAATATTATTTTCTGCGATGAAAATAATATGATATTAGACAGCATAAAACATGTATCAGCCGTTATGAGTTCTGTAAGACAGGTTCTCCCCGGAAAAGAATATTTTATTCCTGATACAATGGATAAATTCGATCCATTATCAGTTTCAAAAGAAGAATTCTTTAACACAGTATTCTCTAAACCGATTAATCTTTCAAAAGCAATTTACACTTCCTTTACCGGAATTAGTCCAACTATTGCTGAAAGCATATGTTATGCTGCAAAATTTGATTCATCAATTCCTGCAAACGTACTAGAACATGGGAATCAAAACTTAATCTGGATTCAATTTTATGAATTAATGAACAAAATTAAAAAAGGTGAATTTACACCTGTTATATATGAAAAAGATGATTTACCTGTAGATTTTTCAGCTGTACGTCTTTCTACTCATTCAGACTGTGATGAAATTATTTACGACGACATGAGTTCTTTGTTAAGGAACTATTATGCCAAGAAAAATTTGCATACACGTATGAGGCAAAAATCTTCTGACTTAAGGCGTGTCGTAACAAACGCATTAGAAAAAGACAGAAAAAAATTTGCTATTCAGGAAAAGCAAATGAAAGATACATTAAAAAAAGATAAATATAAAGTATATGGTGAATTACTTACAACTTATGGTTATTCAATTGAACCCGGCGCCAAGAAATTCGATACAATTAATTTCTATACTAATGAGCCAATATCAATTCCGCTTGACCCTACTATTTCACCAATTGAAAATGCGAAAAAATTCTTTGACAAATACGCAAAATTAAAACGTACTAATGAAGCATTATCAGATATTATTATAGAGACAAAAAAATCTATTGATTACCTTGAAACTGTCAGTGCTTCAATTGATATTGCTACAAGCGAAAATGACTTAAAAGCGATTAAGGATGAATTAATTCAGACCGGATATATTAAATTTAAGCGAACAGGAAAAAAAGAAAAAATAGTAAATAAGCCTTTACATTTCATTTCCTCTGATGGATTTCATATGTATGTTGGAAAAAACAACATTCAAAATGAAAACCTTACATTTAAAGTTGCAAACGGTAATGACTGGTGGTTCCATAGTAAAACCTTCCCGGGTTCTCACGTAATTGTCAAATGTGAGGGTAAGGAATTACCTGACGCTACATTTGAAGAGGCTGCAAGACTTGCTGCTCATTTTTCTAAGGGATGTAATCAGGATAAAGTCGAAATTGATTACATTCAAAGAAAACAGATAAAAAAAGTTGCCGGTGCTATGCCAGGATTTGTTATTTACCATACAAACTATTCTATGGCAATCACTCCTGATATAACAGGTATACAGGAGATTATTTAATATGTACATTTTCCGCCATCAAAAAAGATGGCGGATTTTTTTAATTTGATAAATTTAATTTAAAACATGTTTTTATTAAAGTATTTTTACTACTTTATTTGTATACTAAATTAACTTTACTACTGAAATATAGATTTTACTGACTGAATTTCCTGTTCTGATGCCTGTGCTGCCGGAACATAATAATTCTTTGCTGTAGCAATTTGTGCTAACCGTTCCTGTGACATTTCACATTTATTTCTCATCTCTTTTAATGTCTGTTTTAATTCTTTATTTTCCGTCTGAGGAATCATATTCCCAAACTTCTCAATCTCAGAATTAATTCCTTCTAATGAATCAATAACCATATATTTTTCCTGCATTTTATTACTTCTCCTATCCTAAAAATTTCATTAATTTTTCTTTATTTTGTGTTGCTGAATTAACGCCATCTTCAAAAAATTTTTTTACTTCAGGATCAGTAGCTTCTTTTGCATAACATGACATCTTTTCACCACATGTTTCATATCCTGTAATTAAATGTCTTAAATTCTGTAAATCAAGTTCTGATAAATTACTCATATTGTACCTCCTAATTATCATTACCTAATTTAGTATTTCTTCTTTTAAATTATTTATTCGTAATTTTTTAACATCAAAAAATTTCTATAAAAACTTGGAGTCCTATGCTTGATATATGAGCAAAATTTTTTATAAATACTCGAATTTCTACACTTGACATAGGCCCAAAAAATTTCTATAAAATCTGGATTTCCATGCTTAATAAAGAACAAAAAATTTCTATAAACATTTGGACCACCCATGTTTAAAAAAAATCCAAAAAAAGAAAAGACTGCATAAGCAATCTTTCCTTCTATATCATATATATTCATTAATATCGTTTAAAACTTTTTTGAATATATTATCCTATTAAATTGTCATATAAATTCTTATACTTTTCCGCTGAAGTTTTCCATGAGAAATCGACTTTCATTCCTCTTTCTACAATCTTATTCCAATCTCTCTTTTTATCATAGAATACTTTTTCAGCATATCTTATTGTTCCTAACATCTCATGAGCATTGTAATTTGCAAATGAAAATCCTGTTCCTGTTCCCTCAAATTCATTATATGGTTCAACAGTATCTTTTAATCCACCTGTTTCTCTTACAATAGGTACTGTTCCATATCTTAAACTCATTAACTGACTTAATCCACATGGTTCAAATAATGAAGGCATAAGGAACGCATCACATGCTGCGTATATTTTATGAGACATTGCTTCAGAATAGTAAATATTTGCTGAAACTGACTGTCCGTATTTCCAATCAAAATGTCTGAACATATTTTCGTAACGGTCTTCACCTGTTCCAAGAACAACAAACTGAATTGCATCTGAACAAAGTTCATCCATTATGTATGCAACTAAATCCAAACCTTTCTGATCTGTCAAACGGCTTACTAAACCAATCATCATCTTCTTAGGGTCTACTTCTAATCCTAATTCTTTTTGTAAAGCAACTTTATTCTTTACTTTTTCTTTTCTGAAATTAGCTACACTGTAATTCTTTGCTATATTCTCATCTGTTTCCGGATTATATTCATCATAATCTATACCGTTAACAATACCTGACAGGCAATTAGACCTTGCTCTAAGCAAGCCGTCTAATCCTTCGCCATAGAAAGGCATCTTTATTTCTTCTGCATATGTATCACTTACTGTTGTAACCCAGTCCGCATATACTATTCCACCCTTTAAATAATTACCATTATCATAGTCTTTTAATTTATCCGATGTGAAATAATAATCTGATAGTCCTGCAATATCTTTAATTGTGTTAATATCCCAAACACCTTGGAATTTCAAGTTATGTATTGTCATAATTGACTTAATGCCTTGATAGAACTCGCTATACGCAAAACTATCTTTGAGATATACAGGTATAAGTCCTGTATGCCAGTCATGACAATGTATAATATCAGGTCTAAATCCAATAACAGGAAGTGCTGACAATACTGCTCTTGAGAAAAATGCAAATTTTTCGAGGTCATATCTTACATCTCCATATGGCTTTGGTCCTGAGAAATAATATTCATTATCAATAAAGTAATATGTTACTCCATCAAGTTCCATCTGCAAAATTCCGACGTATTGACGTCTCCAACATAAGTCCATATAAAAATGGTCTACATACTGCATTTTGCTTTTCCATTTTTCATCAATGCACATATATTTTGGAATAATAACACGTACATCATATTCTTTTTTATCAAACCACTTAGGTAACGAACCTACTACATCTGCAAGCCCGCCAGTCTTAATGAAGGGTACAGATTCCGATGCCGCAAATAATATTTTCTTCATATCTAGAACCTCCTGTACATATAGATTTTCTCTTATTATCTAGTATATAGTATTTTGTGACTATTTTAAAGTACAACTATCTACATTTATATTCAATTCTTATCTTATCAGCAATTAATGCTATAAATTCTGAATTTGTCGGTTTACCTTTTTCTGCATTTATTGTATATCCGAACAATTCATCAATTGTATCCATTTTTCCTCTGTTCCATGCAACTTCAATGGCATGTCTTATTGCTCTTTCAACTCTACTTGGTGTAGTCTGGAATTTCTTTGCAATTGATGGGTAAAGAATTTTTGTTATGGAATTTAACATTTCATTATCGTTAACGGACATTATAATTGCTTCCCTCAAATACTGATACCCTTTAATATGCGCTGGAACTCCAACATCATGAATAATATTAGTAACGTCGCTTTCAATATTTCTCTCCATAAATTTCTGCATATCTTCAAGTGGAGCAATTATCTTTTTATTTTCTGGAATTTTTTTCCCGTTAATTCCTTTTGCACTTTTTACCCTGTCTACAATCATATCCATTTCAAAAGGCTTTAACATATAATATCCCGCTCCATAATTAAATGAATCCTGAATAACCGCTTCATTGCTTATTGCAGAAGTTATTATAAAAAAAGGCATCCTTATCATAGTTCCGTCTTTATGTATCTTATCCATCAAAGAAAGACCGTCCATTTTAGGCATAATCAAATCAAGTAATACTACATCAGGACTGGTCCCCTTAATCAAATCAAATGCTTCTTCTCCATTTTTTGCTCTGCCAATTACATTTATTTCATCATCTGAGCCTAAATACTCATCCATCATTTCAACCATTTTATCGTTATCATCTACTATTGCTACCCTAATCTTATCCATATATATTCTCCTAATACATTATTGTTTAGAATGACTTAATCACAGCGCCACGAATTATCTGTTCATTCAACAAGATAAATTATAATTAGTTATTAAACGCGATTCAACTTAAACAAATCGCAATATTCGACAGTATATGACATTGTGGTTTACATATCTGGATTTAATTTTTATATAACGATTATTTATGTCAATAAACGATAAACAAAATGTCGAAACAGGTTTACAAAAGTCAAAAACTTTATTCGTTTATATAGACTTCAAATTCCTCTTCATCAGCAATAAGTATTTTATATCCACTGTGTAATACAACAGGTACCTTTGGTTTAAGTAAGATTCCATTTACCTTAGTTCCATTAGTTGAATCGTTGTCAGCAATAATATATTTTCCATCCTTATATACTAAAATAGTGTGAATTTTGGAAATATATGATTCATTAATTTCAATATCCGTTCCCACTCTACCAATAGTAAACGGCCATTTATTAACTACATATCTTTCGCCATTGTGTACTAAAACAAAGTCATCAATTTCAGCCTTAACTTCTGTTTTTCTTATCGGATTATCATCAACTTTCTTTATTAATGGCATTGATTTTGTAAACGGATTTATAACCAATCCATCGATGTCATCTCTTTCATTCATAAGATTATAACATACTCTTGACTGAACTCTTATCAATGAAAAGTGTTCTGCATAATCATCCGGTATTTGATCAAAAGAAGTAAATATAGGTAACATTCTTTTTCTTTCAGAATCTTTAACTACATCTGTTTTCAGAATTACTTTTTCTAAAAATTCCCCATCTGATTGGGCTTTCTTAAAATCAACATCTGCAGCTAATATTACTTCTGCACTCTGTAATAATTTAACAATGCTTTTTTTGTAAATTGCCTTATCAGTTTTTCTGTTATACTTCTTTAACAAGTCCTCCATTTCCTTAATTATTTCAAAATTACTCATTTCACTAATATTTTCTGATCGTCTTGAAGCCATTTGTCTCTCCTTTGTAATTTATACTTATGAATAATTATACCATATTTATGACAATTTATATTAAAAAAATGTTTTTTATTTAATGAAATTATTGAATCATGTTACTTATAAGGCTTCCATACCCTTGATGTGGGTCATTTATAAGCACATGAGTAACCGCACCTATTAGTTTATCGTTCTGAATAATTGGTGCTCCACTCATCCCCTGAATTATGCCATTTGTTTTACTTAAAAGTTTCTTGTCTACAACCTCAATCACGAGATTTTTGTTCTGATTTGCCCTCTTTCTAACTCTATTAATATTAATATCATACTCGTTATATCTACCATCCTTATAAATTATAATTTTTGCTTTTCCACATTTTACTTCATCTGTTTTAGCAACTGAAACCTCTTTAAATTTTTCTACATCAATTTTATTTAAATCAACATTGCCAAACAATCCTGTTTCACAATTTTTTGTAATTGTACCAACCTTATTTTCTTCGTTATAATCTATGCTTCCACAAAATCCTCCCGGTTCTCCTATTTTTCCTTTTTTAATCCCCCATATATTTGCATAATAAAGATTTCCTGAAAATGAAGTAACCATATCTCCTGTATCTAAATCACTTATGCCGTGTCCTAATGCCCCAAAAATTCCATTTGAAGTAACAAAAGTAATAGTTCCTAATCCCTGTGTATCGTCTCTAACCCAAAGTCCAATTTTGTATATTCCATTTTTGTTCTTCACAGGTTTTACTTTTTCTGTTATTTCTTCATCATTTCTTTTTATAGTAAGTTCTATTGTTTCCCCATTGCTTTTTTCGACTAAATCAATTACTTCCTGTTTTGAATCTACTTTTTTTCCATTTACTTTTACAATATAATCGCCTTTTTTTACTTTATTTTTCAATGGTGTAACCTTGTTGCCATCTATGCTTTCAAAACCTGCATAATCTATAATCATTATTCCATCTGTGTGAAGATATAGACCTACAGGCATTCCACATGCATATATTTTAGTATCACTTCCATTTATCTGAGCGCTGGCACTTTTTACATCATACTCATAATTAATTCCACTATCGTAATCTTTTGAAGAATTGTAAGCTGCCGTAAATTCCTTAGGAATATTTTTTTCTATATATTCTTTACCTGTTACAAACACCATAATCGACCCTATAATTATGGAAACTATCAGATATCTTTTATAAATTTTAGCTCTACGTGTATTTTTATTTATTTGTTTCATACTCATTTATCCTCCTATTCTCCTTCTTTTTAACAAATATAAGAAAGCCTTTATTTGTTACTTTCTGATTATTTTTTGTGATATACACCAATTCAGCATAAAATATACTTTATTATTATTTACACAAATAAAAAAAGAAGGAATATTTTATTCCTTCTTAGTTTATGTAGTAATATAACTTTAAAACTGACCTAATTTTGCACGTTCTGCCATTTCTTTCATTTCTGTAGCATGTTTTATAGCTGTCTCGGTAATTTCTCCTCCACTGCTAATTCTTACCAGCTCTTTTATCGAATCTTCTCTTGATAATCTATATATATTCGTTTCAGTTGACTCATCATCAGTATTTTTTTCAATTAGATAATGTGAATCTGCCATAGCCGCAATCTGAGCCAAATGCGAAATACAAATAACCTGATGTTCCTTACTTATACCCATCAATTTATCCGCTACCATCTGTGCAGTTTTTCCACTAATTCCTGTATCAATTTCGTCAAAAATCATTGTATCAATTTCATCTTCACCGGCAAGTATTGATTTAATAGCAAGCATTATTCTTGACAACTCACCTCCGGAAGCGACCTTTGCTAAAGATTTTACTTCTTCTCCTGGATTTGTAGAAATTAAAAATTCAACTTCGTCCTGTCCATTAGCTGATACATTTTCTTTTTTCGATACATTAATTTTAAATTTAACAGATAAAAAATTCAAATCTTCAAGAGCCTTAACAACCGTTTCTTCAAGTTTTATAGCATATTTTTTACGAAGAGATGAAAGTTTATCACATAATACAACTAACTCGCTCATCTCTTTATCTAATTTTGTTTTTGTCTCTTCTCTCATCAAATTATAATTATTTAAACTATCCAAATATGCCTGCTTTTCACCTTTATAAGCTAATATTTTTTCAATTGACTGTCCATATTTTAATTTTAAATGATTAATAAGATTCAATCTTTCTTCAACTTCAGCAACTCTTTGAGGCTCATAATTTACTTCATCTATATAATCTGATATTTCTCTGGCAAGTCCTTTGCACATATCATCTATATCATATATCTGTTTTTGTAAATCCGATAATTTAGAATCTATATCTGATATTTCCGATAAATCATATCCAACACGACTTATACACTCACACACACCCTGATTACCTTCATATCCCATAATCTGATATGCATCCGAAAGCGAAGACATAATCTTTTCAGAACCTGATAATTTTTTAAACTCATTTTCTACTTCATCATCTTCACCTAAACTTAAATTGGCTGCTTCAATTTCATTAATTTCAAATTCGGCAAATTCACATTCTCTAAGCCTTTTTGTTTCGTCCATATCGAATTTGTCTAATTCTTTTTTAATTTCAATATATTGACTGTATTTGTCGGAAATAGTATTTTTTAGTTCTTTTACCTCTTCACCTGCATATTTATCTAAAATCTGAAGATGAGTGTTTTTATAAAGTAAAGACTGATGATCATGCTGGCCATGTATGTCTATTAGTAAATCCATTACATTTTTTAAAGTTGTAAGGCTAACAATTTCTCCATTTATTTTAGACACACTTCTACCATAGGTTATTTTTCTGGAAACCACTATTATATTTTCATCTTCCGGATAAACATCGTATTGTTCTAACTTTTCTTTCAATCTTGAATCAATGCAAAACGTTAATTCAACAAGTGCATATTCTGCACCTTTTCTAATAATGTCTTTTTCAACTTTTTTACCTAAAGCAATATTCACTGAACCAAGAATTAACGATTTTCCTGCTCCGGTTTCCCCTGTCAAAACTACAAGACCATTTGTAAAATCAACATCAACTTCTTTTATTAATGCTAAATTTTTTACATGTAAATTAAGTAACATATTTCCTCCTAGCCTGCACATCTCTCCAAATTCACAGGTTAATTAGCCATTATATAATAAAACTTTCTAAATGTTTTTTTACATTTTCAGTATCGTGTGCATCTCTTATCGCACACATAATTGTATCATCTCCAGCAATACATCCTGCAACTTCCTTCATATTAATTGCATCAATAGCAGCAGCTACAGCCATTGCCATCCCTGCAACAGTTCGTACTACCAGAAGATTTCCTGCACATGTCATGGAAAGTATTCCATCTTTTAAAACCCTTATATATTTGCTGTTAATAGTCATGTTTTTACTGTGAGGTAATACATATTTTTGTTTTCCACCATTAATAGATACCTTAGTAAGGTTAAGTTCTCTTATATCTCTTGAAACAGTTGCCTGCGTTACGGCATAACCCTCATCAACAAGACATTTTGCCAATTCTTCCTGTGTTTCAATGTCTTTTTCAGTTATTAACTCTACAATTTTTCGCTGTCTTTGAACTTTCACTATTTATCTCCCATTTTTTTCTTTACTGTCTGTAAAAAACTGCTATCATCAAGCTTCACTAATTTTGTTGAAACCTGTGACTTTTCAATTGCTATAACATCTCCTGATTCAACCTCAACTATATTATCTCCGTCAAAAGAAATTCTTCTAAATTCTCCTTTGGGGTTCTTACATGTACCTATTGTAACTTCTATCTTATCTTCATCTGATAACACTATACTTCTCTGTCCTATTGAGTGAGCACAAATTGGTGTAAGAATAATTAAATTTGAATTAGGTCTTGCAATAGGTCCTCCTGCCGATAAATTATAAGCCGTAGACCCTGTAGGTGTTGATAAAATTATGCCATCAGCCTGAAATTTACCAAGTAACTGATTATTTACATGAACATAAAAATCAGAAATTCTAATGTCTGCACCTCTATGAATTACAATATCATTTAATACAGATGCTGAATATATTTCTTTATCATTTCTTATTATTGTTCCCTTCAACATCATTCGTGATTCAATTTTAAAATCATCCATAAGCAATCTATATAATGCATCTTCTATATCTTCAACACTGACTTCTGCTAAAAAACCTAAAGTTCCTTTATTAATCCCCAAAAACACAATATCTTTTGACATCAAATCCTGTGCTGCCTGTAAAAGCGTTCCATCACCACCAATTGTAATGACACACTCAAGATTTTCAGGCATCTTATCCGGATTTGTGTAATTGTATTTTTCATCTGTTAAATCTGAATTTTCAGAAATAAAGCACGTTCCGCCTTTTTCAGTAATAAAGCCTTCGATTTTTTTTGATAAAACATAATCTTTATCTTTATTATTATTTGTAATTATGCAAAAATTTTTCATTTATTTACTCCAAATTTATTTGTCCAATTCCTTATGGGAATTTTCAACTACATCTTTAACGGTAATTTCGACATCTTCTTCATTTTCATTTAATTTTTTCTTTAAATACAATAAATATTCAATATTACCTTCCGGTCCTTTTACAGGGGAAAAATCTAAATTTAAAATTTTAAAATTAATACTTTTTGCATACTCTATTACATTATTTATTACTTCGATATGTACATTTTTATCTCGAACAACACCTTTTTTCCCTACTTTTTCTCTTCCTGCTTCAAACTGAGGCTTTATTAAACATACTATTTCACCATCATCAGTTAAAAGCTCTCTTACAGGAAGTAAAACTTTTGTCAAAGATATAAATGATACATCTATCGATGCAAATTCTATAACATCATCTATATCATCTCTTGTAACATATCTGATATTTGTTTTATCCATGCATACAACTCTTTCATCCTGAACAAGTTTCCATGCAAGCTGACCATGTCCAACATCAACAGAATAAACTTTTACAGCCCCATTTTGAAGCATGCAGTCTGTAAAGCCACCTGTAGAAGCCCCTACATCCATACATATTTTTTTATCTAAAGTAACTCCAAACTTGTCCATTGCTTTTTCAAGTTTAAGTCCTCCACGGCTAACATATTTCAATGTTTTACCACGAACTTCAATATTAACTGTATCTTTAAAAAATGTACCGGCTTTATCTTCTCTTTCATTATCGACAAAAACAATTCCACTCATTATAATTGCCTTTGCCTTTTCTCTTGATTCTGCTAAACCTCTTTTAACTAATAAAACATCTAATCTTTCTTTCATTTTATGAAATTTAAAATCCTTTCACATATACTGTCTGCATCTAACTGCAATTTTTTTCTCAATTCTTCTACAGTTCCCTGCTCTACAAATTCATCCTCTATAGCTAAATTCATAACATCATTTTTATAGTTTTTGTCAGCCATATAAGATATAACTGCTTCGCCATAACCACCATGTCTTATTCCTTCTTCTATAGTAACTATATATTTATATTTTTTAGCTACAGAATCTATCATTTCTTTATCAAACGGTTTTAAAAATAGTGCATTAATGAGAGTTGGATTACATCCTTTATCATTAAGACTCTTTACTGCATTATACGTTTCTTCAATAATATTTCCAACCGCAATTATTGCAACGTGTTTTCCTTCTATTAACGTTTCGCTTTTGCCCATAACAAGTTCATTATTCAAATTTTCAAATACATTACTTGCTTTACCTCTCGAAAATCTAATTGCTATCGGTCCATTATATTTTTGAGCAAATTCCAATGCTTTTTCTAATTCTCTTCCATTTTTAGGAGCAATTATGGTCATGTTAGGAATATTTGAGAAAAATGATATATCAAATATTCCCTGATGAGTTTCACCGTCTTTTCCAACCAACCCTGCTCTGTCGATAATGAATGTAACCGGTAAGTTTTGCAAACATACATCATGTATTATCTGATCATATGCCCTTTGATAAAACGATGAATAAATTGATATAAACGGTTTCTTGCCATTTGCTGCTAAACCGGCTGCAAAAGTAACAGCATGTTCTTCTGCTATTCCTACATCAAAAAATTTATCCGGATACTTATCACCAAATTTTTTCAAGCCTGTTCCATCCGGCATTGCAGCAGTTATTGCAACTATATTTTTATTTTCATTGCCTAATTCTAATATCTTATCTGAAAATATATCTGTATATGTTTTTACATTGCTCTCATTAATTTTTTCACCTGTTTTAACATCAAATGAATCAATTCCATGAAATTTAGTAGGATTATTTTCTGCCGGCAAATAGCCTTTTCCTTTTTTGGTAAGTACATGAATTAATACAGGATGTTCAATTTTTAATGCATCCTCTGTAATTCTAATTAGTTCATCTATATTATGTCCATCTACAGGTCCTATATAAGTTACACCCATATCGTCAAAAAATTTGGCATGTACAAAGAACTGTTTAAAGTTATCCTTAACCCTTTTTACTCCGGCACTTAAATTATCACCAATTTTTGGAATACCTTTAAGTAAATGTTCAACGTCAACTTTAAATTCATTATAATGTTCGCCAACTCGTATTTTATTTAAGTATTTTGACATTCCACCTACATTTTCAGCTATAGACATATTATTGTCATTTAAAACAATAACAAAATTTCTTTTTAATGCAGCAACATTATTTAAAGCCTCAAAAGCAAGTCCACCTGTAAGTGCACCGTCTCCGATTACAGCTACTACCTTGTCATCATTACCATTTAATTTATTTGCTGTTGCAATTCCTAATGCAGCTGAAATTGATGTCGAACTATGTCCTGTATCAAATGAATCCGCTTCACTTTCATTTCTCTTTGGAAATCCACTTAACCCTTCAAAGCATCTTAATGTAGTAAAATCATCTTTTCTGCCCGTAAGAATTTTATGTGTATATGCCTGATGTCCTACATCCCACACTATCTTATCCTTAGGAAGATTTAAAACAAGATGCAATGCCATCGTCAACTCTACTACTCCTAAATTAGAAGCTAAATGTCCACCTGTCTTACTTACATTTTCTACAAGAAAATTTCTTATCTCCTGAGCCAAAACCGGATACTTATCGTGTGGTATCTTTTTTATATCATTTATATTGTTTATTTCATCTAAGTATACATATTTGCTCATATCTATTTCTTTCTGTTTATCAATTCATTAATAAGATTATTCAAGAACTCGTTTTTATAATTTAATTCATCTAATAAATTTAATGCATCATTAGAATAATCTTCAACTTTTTTCTTTGCGTTATCAATTCCCATTAAAGTCACATAAGTTGTTTTGTGATTCTTCTCATCGCTAAGAACCGGTTTTCCTAATTCTTCAGTTGTACTTGTAACGTCTAAAATATCATCCTGAATCTGGAATGCAAGTCCCACATTTCTTGCAATCTGTTCCATTTTTTTGATATCATCATCGGTTGCATTTCCAAGTATTGCACCTGTCATCATAGACGCCTCTATTAAAGCTGAAGTTTTCAACTTATATATAAAATTAATAGTATCTATATCCATAGGTCTTTCTTCATTTAAAACATCTACTGTCTGTCCGCCAATCATCCCATAAACACCTGCTTTTTTAGCGATTGTGCTCATGGCTTTTGCCATTTTTTCAGGCTGCTTGCTGTTAACAACAGCTTCAGACATAATTTCAAAAGCATAATTTAACAAGGCATCTCCTGCTAAAATAGCCATATCCTCACCAAACGCTATATGTGTTGTCTTTTTTCCACGTCTGTATTCGTCATTATCCATTGCCGGAAGATCATCATGCACCAATGAATATGTATGAATCATTTCCATTGCAGCCATAAACGGATACGCTTCTTCATCATTTCCACCAAATAGTCTGCATGATTCTAAAATAAGCATTGGACGAAGGCGCTTTCCTCCAGCTTCAACACTATAATTCATTGCTTCAAAAATTATTTTCTGAAGTCCTTCTTCTTTAGGGCAATACTGTTTAATAATATCTTCAATTTTGGAAATTTCAGTTTTTTTCTGTTCAGCATAATTATTCATCTTCACTACCACCTTCAATCACTTTCATTTCCTTTTCAACTTTATCTATCTTATCATTACAGTCTTTTATTAATTTTAATCCTTTTGAATATAAATCAAAAGATGTTTCTAATGTAACATCTTCTGACTCCATTTTTTCAATTATTTCTTCGAGTTTAGTAAAATTTTCTTCGATTGTACTTGCCTTACTCATTTATAAACTCCCTTTTTCAATTTTTTCTACGACACTTGTTACTTTTCCATCTTTAAGATTTAACAATACCTTTTCTCCTACATCAATCTGTCCGACAGAAGTAATAGTATGCAAATTATCATCAGTTATATACGCATATCCATTAGATAATTTATTTAATGGTGATAAACCATTTAAACGTTCTGCTAAAATTCCCAAAGTATGTTTATCATTTGTTAATTTATTTTTAAATAAATTCTCCATTTTAGTAAAAAGTTCATCTACGTATTGTTTCTTTGTTAACAGTTGATTTTTAGGACTTGCATAATTTACTCTTGCCTCATAATTTTTAACTAAAATTCTATTCTTTTGAATTTCTCTTTCAAGTTTATTTTCAAGAGTTCTTTTATATTGGAATAACTTATTTTTAAATTCATTGTAATCAAAAACAGCTAATTCTGCAGCTGCTGATGGTGTTGGTGCTCGCAAATCAGCTACATAATCAGCTATTGTAGTATCTGTTTCATGCCCAACAGCTGATATTACCGGCGTTTTCATATTAAAAATTGTTCTTGCAACTGCTTCTTCATTAAACGCCCATAAATCTTCTATAGAACCACCACCACGTCCTACAATTATAACATCCATGTCCATTTCATCTAAATACCTAAGTCCTTGTACAATGCTTGCAACTGCATTCTCGCCTTGTACGATTGCCGGATATAAATATAATTGAACATATGGATTACGTCTTGAAGATATATTTCTTATATCCTGAATAGCTGCTCCTGTACTTGCTGTGCATATTCCGATTTTTGTGGCATATTTAGGAATAGGCTGTTTGTACATAATGTCAAACATGCCCATTTCTTCTAATTCTTTCTTTAATTCTTCGTATTTCTGATAAAGTTGTCCTGCTCCATCTAGCATTATCTGTTTTGCATATACCTGATATGATCCACTTTTTTCATATACTGAAACACTTCCAAGAACAATAACATCTTGTCCTTCTTTTAATGTAAAATTAAGTCCGCCTCTGTTACCTGCAAACATTACACCGGAAATAACACCACCTTTATCTTTTAGCGAAAAATAAATATGACCTGACGTATGATATTTACAATTACTTACTTCACCTTTTATATATATACTGTTCAAAACAAAATCCTGAGTAAACATATTTTTAATGTAAGAGTTTACCTGAGATACTGAATATACTGATTTCATTATTTACTCCTGAAATAACTTAGCTAAAATTCCATTAATAAATGCAGGTGCATTATCACTTCCATATTTCTTTGCTAATATAACAGCCTGATCAACTGCAACTTTTCCCGGAACTTCATCATCCATAGCCATTTCATAATATGCAAGTCTTAATATAGACAATTCAACTTTTCCCATTCTGTCAGTCTTCCAACCTACTGCGACTTCATCAATTGCTTTATCAATTTCAGGAATTGCATCAATTATTTTGTTAACTCTCTCTACTATATATTCTTTATCTTCAAATGGAATTAATTCTTCTACACTATCTTCACTAATAATCTTATTAGTCTTTTCTCTTTCTTCATCTTCTAAAGATTCCATATAAAGTTTATATTGTTCTCCCATTTCTTCTTTACTATGAAATTCTTTACAAAAAAGTAATTTAAATGTGTTTTCTCTTATTTCCGTTCTATTCATATCTGCCTCCTAAGTTTTAATTACTAAGCGAATATTTTCATAACCCAACTAGTATATCTATATAAATCATATCATGTCATACAATCATCAATCTATATCCCAAAAAAGGGTGTCATAAATGACACCCGCTTTTAAGGTATTATTATTTTACTTCTACACTTGCGATGTTGACATTGACTACATCGACATTCAATCCTGTCATATTCTCTACAGAGCTTTTAACCTTACTCTGAACTGCTTTAGAAGCTTCTAAAATATTTGTTCCATATTCCAGGTTTAATGATAAGTCGATAACCATGCTGTTTTCTGATACTGTAACCTTTACTCCCTTTGAAAGTTTCTTCATTCCAAGTTTAGCAACTATATCAGCTGTTATATTGCCTGCCATCGAAGCTACTCCTTCAACTTCCATTGCTGCAACAGCTGCAATCACTGCGATTACATCATCATTGATTTCAACTTCTCCAACTTCTCCACCTTCATATATAGTATAAGTAGTTCTCTTTTCTTCCATTTAAAGCCTCCTAATTATTTCATCTTTGTGCTTGTCACGTATAAGTATATCATTGCGGCAGTATTTTTACAACTTAATTTACTTACTTATGCGCAGGGGTTATTACAATTTTATCTGCGCTAATATCTGTTTTTCTTTTAATCGTTTCCTCTATTTGTGCCCTCTTCTGGTCTGTTATTTCCTGTTCATCTATAATTACATCTACCTGGTTATCCGAAACCGTTACAATTACATTTGAAAAGCCTTTTGCCTCAAGCAATGTTTCTATTGTATTTTCCAACTCACTACTTTTAGTAATCTCAACCATTGCTTCTACTGCACTTGTTTTTTCTTTTTCACTTACTGTTTCGTCATTTATAACTTTTAATAATGTTTCTTTGTTTTTTGAGCGGATTTGTTCTCTGTCTATACGTGCCTGAATGATAAAATCCGTAAGCTTCGAACTGGTCATTACAGCTTCTCCCGGCTGAAGTGTTGTTTCTTCCACTGCTTCACCTGTTTCATTTTCATCGAGGCTTGCAATTTCTCCATTACTTAATATGTCATCAGTTCCATATGTAGACTCATATATTTCATTTGTAACTTCTTTGTTTTTGTTATTAAAATTTGCATCCGTATACTTAAGGTATCCTGCAATTACAATTAGTATTGCCAAAACTGTTACTATTATCTGATTCTTTTTAAATATTTTTTTCATGATTCCTCCTATCATTTCATTTCTGTTACCGATATTTTATGTGATTCAATATCAAATAATGCCTGAATTATACTAATAATATTATTTTTTATTTCACTATCAAAATTTCCTTTGATACACACTGCCACACCTTCAACCTGCGGATATAATTCTTTGACTACATATGGCTGTTCTCCATTCTCTCCATCTACTATTACTGTGTTGTTTTTTTTACTTTCTTTGCCCGTTTTGTTTGTTTCCCTTTCATCATTTTCAACAACAACTTCATTGTCTTCTTTAACGATTCTTTCTTCTGATGATTTTAAAGTAATCATCACTTTTGCCTTATTCACCCCCTTTATGTTTTTAACAAGTTCTTCAACTTCTTTTTCAATCTCATCTTTATATTCGTATTTCTGATTAAATGTATTTTTTTCTTCATACTGACTATACCTTGCTTTATTTTCATTTACTTCATCTTTTTTTAAATAAGAACTTGCAATCAATAATACTCCTGCTATTCCAAGCATTATCCATTTTGTAAGTCCTATTTTTTTTATATTTTCATACAACTGCGAAAATAAATCATCTTTCAAAGTTCTCTCCTTCTAGAATTCTTTCATAAATTTTTGTTTCCATTTCATTTATTTTTTCATCAACCTGTAAATCATTATTTAATTCAAATGAAACATCATCCACTTTGTCATTAATTTCATTTAACAAAAAATCAAAATTTAAAATAGGTTTTAGAATAACTATTATAAGTAATATTCCAATTAAAACTTTTATGTATTTTTTATAGTTTATGTTTGGCATAAAATCTAAAATCAGATTTGCAAAAAGACTAAAAAAAACTATCCCTTTTATATATCCTGCTAATTCTTCAAACATCCTTATCCTCCATTGCCGGTAGAAATACAAATTATTGCAATTGTAATAATAAATAAAAAGCCAACAACACTTATTCCTCTGTTTAATAGTTTTATTACTTCACTTGTCTGCTTAATACAATTCAATATTCTTTTATCTGCAATTGGTTGTAATACTGCACCACTTATCTGAACTACAGCTGAATATGCAGTCATTTTCACCATTGGAACAATGCACACAAATACAATCAATATTATTGCAAGAACCCCGATACTGTTTTTTATTATTCCTACTGAACTCAATATTATCTGTGCTACTGCGTCAGTCCCATTTCCAACTATCGGTACATTTGAAATAATTTTCTTTGCTATATTATTTTTTGCTAAATCTGTTGTCGGCAGAATCAGACTTTGAATCAAATTAAGTCCGGTAACTGTCCCTAATATAATCTTATAAATAAAATTAATTGCTTTTTTTATCAAATCTGCCATACCTGACAAAAGATCTTCTTTTGAAATTGAATTAACCATGGATATTGCCATATATACTTTAAGCATAGGAAATACAATATTCAGTATGACAGCCTCTATTACTGCTATAAGTGTCATAATAAGACTATTGAAACCAAGTGCTGTTGCCTGACTTGTAATTCCAACCGCCAGCAAATATGTAGGAATTATTGCACCCATAAGCTGTAATATAAACAAAACAAGTTTTTCTCCAATTTCCATTGCAATTTGAAAAATATACATTAGTGTAGAAATCTGCAAAACATAGCAAGCATAAAATGCCATTTCATTAACGCCATTTTTAGATGATGAATACGAGAAATTAACAATCAATGCCGCAAATACTGTTGTAAATATGATAGTAATTATTACCTGTTTTATATCATTAAACTGATTTTCCAATTTATCTCTTACATTATCGATAATTATATTTACCGCAGCCATTACATTTCCCTTAGAAATTTCCTGTAACAGTTCATCTATATCAATGGAATACTTTTCACTCTGCATAACATTTTGTGTTTCTTTTAAATCGAAATCATCAAGTGTAATATATGTATTTGATTCAAATTCATTTGCATAAACGCTTTTACAGCAAATTATTCCTACAATTATTGAAACTAATATTATTCTTTTCATAACAGCAACCCATTTATACAATTAATTAACGATTCTAATATTGGAACACTTACTACAAGAATTGTAATTTTCCCATAAATTTGGATTTGATTTGACAATGCGCTATATCCGCTATCTTTAGCAATATCTGATACAAACT
Organism: Eubacterium sp. LMAG:50; assembly: GCF_008680265.1. Lineage (NCBI taxonomy): Bacteria > Bacillati > Bacillota > Clostridia > Eubacteriales > Eubacteriaceae > Eubacterium > Eubacterium sp. LMAG:50. Next base: position 195,512 of record NZ_NALP01000006.1, read on the forward strand.
CGGCAATGTAAGATATTCCCATTATTTTGAGAAGAATTATAATTTGCTCGTCATTTATGCCGGTATCATTAATTATTTTTTTCAATATTTCAACAACTTTAATTATTCCTGAAATAGAATAAAAAAATATAATTACACAGCCGACAATCATAATTACAACACTATATTCACTTTTAATATTTTTTAACTGCAGGGCCAGAATAACTATTATTATTCCTAAAACTCCAACGGTAAACATTTATAATTCGAACAGGTTTTTTATAGTATTAAAAAGCTCATATATATAAGGAATTATCCACATAAGAACCAGTATTAATCCTGCAAGACTTGTTAAAAAAGCCTGTTCCTCCCTTCCGCTGTGTTTTAATATTTGTCCTATTACTGAAACAATTATTCCAACTGCAGCAATTTTAAAAATTATACTTATATCCATAGCATCACCATTAAATTATCGTTATAACAATAAGTAAACCAAACATCGTGGCTACTGTTTTATAAAGTCTACATTTCTCATCCTTTTCTTTTTCAAGCTTGTCTATTTGCAATTGGATTTTTTCTAAATATAGATTCATATTATTTATCTGAGTATCCTTGTCCGTTATTCCAAGCAAATTTCCCATATCCTTTAAATCATTTAAATCAGATGCTTCAAGACTGGTTTTCGTCTTAATTTCTTTTTCTACATTTTCGCACCATACATCTGTTATTTCTCTTTCAGTATTTCCATTCAAATCCTTAACTACACTTTCCAAAAACTCCTTTATAAATTCTTTGGAATTTTTGGATATTTTTGTAAAAACATAATCCAGATTCGAATTGTTATATTTAATTTCTCCACAAATAAAAATAATTGTTTTCTTTATTTCCTCAAGCTGCCTTAGTCGATTTAAATAATTCGAACTAATCTCTTTGCCCGACATGCAACCCGCTACAATTAAAAATGCTGCTCCAATAAACTTTATATACATTCATATTCTCCAATCTCTTCTATATAAATATATTTTTTAAACAAATCCTTATATTTTGTCACTTTTTCATTTACATTACTACCATGTGCTGTAGCAATAACACCAACCCCACTTTGCTTAGCAAAATATAAACCTTCTATATCTTCTTTATTTCCAATCTCATCAACAGCAATTATGTCGGGAGCCATTGCACGTATTGCCATGACTATTCCATCTTTTTTCTCAAATGCAGTCATAACATCTGTTCTTATTCCCAAATCATTTGTAGTCATTCCTTTATAACTTGCCGCAATTTCGCTTCGCTCATCAATTACAGATATATTGAACTTACCTTTATCACTTAAAAGCCTTATAATGTCCCTAAGTAATGTTGTTTTTCCTTTTCCGGGCTCTGATATAATTAAAGTATTTTTAAATATGTTATTTTTATATAATTTTTCATATAAATCGTTTGCACATCCAATAATTTCTTTTGCAGACCTGAAATTTAAATACGATACATTATTTATATATTTAATTTCATTATTTTCATAAACTGCTTCACCACAAATCCCAATTCGATGCCCACCCTTTACGGTAATAAATCCTTTTTTTATTGAATTTTCATATGCGTATGTAGAGAATTCCGTAATTATGTTAAATATCCGATTCATATCTGTATTTTCAATTTTAATTTCATCGATTACATATTCTTTTTTTATTGTCCTAACGCAAATCGGTTTATTTACCCTTATTCTAATTTCCAATATTTGCTCTATATCAGGCACTTTATTTTTTATTTCTGAGGCTATTTTTTGTGGCAAATACTCTAATACATTCTTTCTTTCATTTCCCATATTGAATTATATGAGGACATGCCACAATTATGCTATTTACTTTTTTTAATCTGGACTTTAAAATGGATTTATGTTATATATAAATTTATTTTTTGCATCTGATTAGTATAATCCTTTATTTGGTTTATTAGGATTACATTTATTACTTGCAATGGAATGGAGATTTTAATGAAAAAAAAGTTATTAAAGACATTATGTTTAGCAGCACTTGGAATTTTTGCATGTTCCACTATAACAATGGCTGAGGAAATTACTACTTCTGCAGTTATACCTGAAACATCAACAACGATTATTTCAACTACAGACACTACTGTAGCATCTACTACAAATACACCTACAGACGCTACTATAGTTAAGAAAAAGCCTAAAATTAAATCTACGATAAAAAAGATTTCACTTAACAAAACTGTTTTAAGATTAAACAAAAAGGATTCCCGTAGTCTTAAAGCACTTTATACTGACAAGAAAAAAGAAGGCATAATCTGGGTTAGCAAAAATCCATCTATTGCTAAAGTCAACAAAAAAGGCGTTGTTACAGGAAAGAAAAAGGGCACTACATATGTTTACTGTATGTCTAAGTCCAAAAAAGTTAAAGCCAAATGCAAGGTTGTTGTCGGAAATTTTAAATATATGGCTGTAACATTTGATGACGGTCCAAGTCCATACACAAAAAAATTAGTTGATTCGCTAAAAAAATATAATTATAATTCAACATTTTTTGTTGTTGGTCAGTATGTAACTGCTAAAAAATCTGTTTTAAAAGAATCTTTTAACAACGGAAATGAAATCGGAAGTCATTCATATGACCATGCTAAATTAACCAGTTTATCAGAATCAGATATTAAATCTGAATTTAACAAAACTAAATCTGTGGTTAAATCTGCAATCGGAATCTATCCTACACTTATAAGACCTCCATATGGAAGTTTTAATGACACTGTATCAAAACTTGCAGATGTTCCTATGATTTACTGGTCTGTAGATACTCTGGACTGGAAAAATAGAAATGTTAACTATGTATATAAAGAAATTATTAAAAGCGCTGACAAAGGAGAAATAATTCTTCTTCACGACTCACATCCTACATCTGTAGACGGATTCATTAAAGCTTTGCCTGAATTAAACAAAAAAGGCTATGAACTTGTAACTGTCAGTGAATTATTCAAATTAAATAAAAAGAACTTAAAACCTGGAACAATGTATTATAATTGCTATTAAATTAAATATTGCATCATTTATCTTGTTATATTTTCTAAACTAAACAAGTACCCTCTAGCGATTGTTTCATATTATACGATTTGAAACGTGCGTCGCAGGGCGTACAATTAACAAAATGCGTAGTGCTTAATTTACACTACGCATTTTTATAATCTATAAATTAATTTGTCTAATCTGAGAGTCTAATCTGATAACAATAAACTTAATTTGTACTGAAATGAATCAATCTGACTATTCTGAATATTTAAAGCTTCATTTATTGAATAGTCTATAAGCTTATCATCTTTTATAGCAACAATTCTGTTCTTATTGCCATTCACCAATATTTCCACGGCATAAGCCCCCATTAATGAACCATACATTCTATCCTTAGCTGATGGTTGTCCACCACGCTGGATATATCCTAATACTGAGACTCTTGATTCAATACCCGTTTTTTTCTTTATTAAATCAGCAAGTTCATTGGCATCTGTTACTCCTTCAGCAACCACAACTAAATAACTGTTTCTTCCATCTTCATGTCGTCTCTTTATCGCATCTGTTACATTATTATAATTGCCATCCCATTTTTCAGGTAAAATAATAGCATCGGCTGATGTTGCCATTCCTGCCCACAAAGCGATATATCCGCGTTTTCTTCCCATTACTTCTACAACGCTACATCTACCATGCGAAATAGATGAATCGCGGATTTTATCAATTGCTTCTGTCGCAGTATTTGCAGCAGTATCAAATCCTAACGTATATTCACTACATGAAACATCTCTATCAATTGTTCCTGGAATACAAGCAATGTTTATTCCTTCTTTTTCAAAATCAATTGCACCCCTTAAAGTTCCATCTCCGCCGATTGCCACAACAGCATCAACATTATTTTTTCTCAAATTATCTGCGGCCTGTTTTCTAAATTTTTCATCTAAAAATCTTTCGCTTCTGCTTGTGTATAAAATTGTGCCTCCCCGATTGTTTATATTTCTAACATCATCAGGCTCTAATTTTATAGTTTCCCAATCTATAAGTCCTTCGTATCCTCTAAAAATTCCAACTACTTCTATTCCAAAACGCGCCGCACTAAATACAACTGCTCTTATAGCTGAATTCATTCCCGGTGCATCTCCTCCACTTGTTAAAACTGCAATTTTTTTAATTTCACTCATTTTATTTTTCTCCTCTAAATTAACTATATTACGTATACATTCTCTTCATATATTATCCTATTTTTCACTATCTATTATTAGTACTAAGCATAAAAAAGCTCTTGCATTTTATATCTATTAATGCAAGAGCTTTTATTTTATATTTATTCTTCATATATACTCTGATATATATTCTCAATAAGTTCATCTATCAATGCCTCATCAGCATCCTCAAATTCATGCATCAATATGTTTTTTATTACCTCAGCACGGTTGAAAAATAATATTTCTACATGATCATCCTGTGGTACTTCTTTATCAATTATTTCTTTTGTTATGTTTTCTTTTGCAAATTGATTAATTTTATTTATAAGTTTATCCTCAATGTCAGCCTCAATTTTAACTTTTTTAGCATGCATAAATGATACAATTCCGGCAGCAAGGAATATTATAAACATTCCTCCTAAAACAGAATTAAACAACCATTTAGTCTGACTTGATATTGGAAATTTAATAACATTAATCCATTGAAGAATCATAACAAAAAGTCCAACTCCACCAACTAAAATCAATGTATATGCTGATGACTTTACATCTTCATATTTATCTGATAATTTCTGATATGTCTTTGCAGAACTCATAAATCTGCTTTCTTCATCTTCTTTGTCAACTGATACATTTCCATCCTCTAAAGATTCATATGTTTCGCCTAAATTAGCATTCTCTAATTCAGCATTAATTATATTCTCATTATCCATAATTTCTTCATCAGACTCATTAGTTATATCATCTAAGTTGTCTACTAAATCGCAACCACATTCGTTGCATTTTTTTATTCCATCTACAAATTCGTATTTACATTTTGGGCAAAATGGCATTTACATTTCCTCCGTATACCGTATAATGATATTTACGGATTGTTTCGCACTTCGTGCTTTCTCAATCCTAATTTATTTACTTTTATTGTATAATGATATTTACGGATTGTTTCGCACTTCGTGCTTTCTCAATCCTAAAAACATTTACTTTTGTTGTATAATGATATTTACGGATTGTTTCGCACTTCGTGCTTTCTCAATCCTAAAAACATTTACTTTTGTTGTATAATGATATTTACGGATTGTTTCGCACTTCGTGCTTTCTCAATCCTAAAACATTTACTTTTATTGTATAATGATATTTACGGATTGTTTCGCACTTCGTGCTTTCTCAATCCTAAAAACATTCGGATTTCGCCCTATCGGGCTACTTCCTCATGTTTTACGGATACCATAAATGTGAGTTTTTTTGTGCAAGCACAAAAAACTCCCGCTTCGGTATCCTTATATCATTATACTCTATTATTTGTTTTTGAACAAGGTGAAAGGATTTTAAATATGAAAATTACACTCATTACTGTTGGCAAAATTAAAGAAAATTTTTATAGAGATGCAATTGCTGAATATTCTAAACGTCTTTCAAGATATTGCAAATTAAATATTGTTGAAGTTGCCGATGAAAAGACAATCGAAAACAGTTCCGATACAGAAATTAATTTAATTAAGGAAAAAGAAGCTGAACGAATTTTAAAGCACGTTCCAGACAACGCATATGTTATTACTTTAGAAATTTTAGGAAAGCAATTGGATTCCGTTGAATTATCTAAAAAGATTAATTCACTGGGAATAACCGGTGAAAGTCATATTATTTTTATTATTGGCGGTTCTTTAGGCTTACATGAAAGTGTTTCTAAACGTTCTGATTTTAAATTAAGCTTTTCAAAAATGACTTTTCCACACCAACTAATGCGTGTAATTTTATTAGAACAAATATACAGAAGTTACAGAATCATAAATAATGAACCTTATCACAAATAAATCATAAACAAAGTTTGCGACACTTCATTCTTAAATTTGACATTTGAAAACTAAATTTTATAAAAGTAAATTATTCTACACAAAAATATAAAAAGCAGCGAGCCTTAACTCACTGCTTTTTAGTATATATATATCAAAAATTAATCTTAAAATGATTTATATAAAACACTTTTATAATTCCATTAGTCTTTATAACACTTTTGATAAAAAGTCTTTTAATCTCTGGTTCTTTGGATGTTCAAATATTTCTTCCGGAGTACCTTCTTCAATTATTCTTCCCGCATCCATAAATATAACTCTTGTTGCAACTTCTCTAGCAAATGCCATTTCATGTGTAACAACAGCCATTGTCATTCCTCTGCGTGCTAAATCCTTCATAACACTTAAAACTTCACCTACCATTTCAGGATCAAGTGCTGATGTAGGTTCATCAAAAAGCATTACTTCAGGATCCATACACAAAGCTCTTGCAATTGCAATTCTTTGTTTCTGTCCACCTGATAACTGTTTTGGATACGCCTCAGCACGATCAGCTAAATTAACAACTTCAAGAAGTTCCTTTGCCTTAGCCTCGGCTTCTTCTTTGTTTTTAATTTTGAGTTTTGTTGGTGCTATAGTCATATTCTTCATTACAGTCATATGAGGGAAAAGATTAAAATGCTGGAATACCATTCCCATTTTCTGTCTGTGTTTATCTATATTAGTTTTCTTCCCTAAAAGATTTTCACCTTCAAATATAATTTCTCCATCTGTAGGTATCTCTAAAAGGTTTAAACAACGGAGCATTGTACTTTTACCACTACCTGACGGTCCAATAATAACTACAACTTCTCCTTCGTTAATTGTAAGATTAATACCATCTAAAGCTTTGATAACTTCACCTTTGTAGTATTTCTTTACATCTTTCACAACAATTAAAGGCTGACTATTATCTTTCATCATTTCTTAGTCTCCTTTCTAATCTTCCAACTAAATAAGTAAAGAACATTACCATTACCAAATAAATAACAGCAACTGTTATAAGTGGCATAAACGCACTATATGTTCTACTACGAATAATATCTCCACCCTTTGTTAAATCCTGGAGAGCAACATAACCTGCAACTGATGTTTCCTTTAATAAAACAATAAATTCATTTGCAAGGGCAGGTAAAATATTCTTAAATGCCTGTGGAAGAATAATATAAATCATTGTCTGAATGTAATTAAATCCTAAACTTCTTCCTGCCTCAAACTGACCTCTGTCAATTGCCATAATACCACTTCTAATTATCTCAGCAACATATGCACCAGAATTAATTCCAAATGACAAAATAGCAATAGGTACTTTATTATTTGATGTTGAAAAAATTACATAATACATAATCATTAACTGAACAACTACCGGTGTTCCTCTGATTACTGTTAAATAAATTTTTGCTACTAAGTTTAAAATCTTTAATACTGCCTTACCGACTTTAGATTTCATACTTTCATAATTTGTATCATAAGTAGAACGGATAATAGCTATTACCGAACCTAAAACAATACCTAAAATAACTGCAAAGAATGTAACTTCGAGAGTTATTTTCAAACCGTCAGTCAAATATTTCCAACGGTTATCCTTTATAAAATTAAGTACAAAATCATCTTTTATGTCAGCCATAGAAAAAGCTTTAATAATAAAATTCTCCATTGTTTCTCCTATAAAATATGTAATGCCCCCGCCCTTCGGTCAGCGGCTATTCATCGGAAACATTTACATAAAATGAACTACGTTCATTTTGTTTCCCCGTTACTAATTATTCAGCATTAATATATTTGTCAAGGATTTCCTGAACCTTTCCTTCATCCTTTAATTCTTTTAATGCTCCATTTATTTTTTCTGTTAATTTATCATTTCCTTTTTTAATAGCAATAGCATAATCTTCTGTTACATACTCTGTATCAAGAATTTTTAATCCTTCGTTTGCAGCTACAAATTCTTTTGCCGGCTGATTATCAATAACTACACAGTCAATCTTTCCTGCGATTAAAGCCTGAACAGCATCTGCACCTTTGTTAAATCTTTCAACTGTTCCTAATTTTTTACCTTCGATATCATCTGTACAATAAATATCACCTGTTGTTCCACTCTGTACACCTATTGAATGATTTGCCCCATCTGCAAATAAGTCATCAACTGTAGTAATATCTGAACCTTCTTTTACAATAACAACCTGAACACCTGTTGCGTAACTGTCCGTAAAGTTAACATTTTTAAGTCTGTCTTCTGTTACTGTCATTCCTGCAATACCAACATCTGCTTTTCCACTCTGTACTGCTGTAATGATTGAATCAAAGTTCATATCTTCAACCTGTAATTTAAGGTCTAATTTGTCAGCAATTGCCTGCGCTATTTCTACATCAATACCTGTAACTTCACCGTCATCTCCATAATATTCATATGGTGGGAATTCTGCGTTTGTTCCCATAATTAACTTGTCTTCATTAACTGTTCCATTAGTTGTTTCTGATTTTTTACTTCCACATGCTGTAAACATTGATACAGCTAAAATTGCTGAAAGTGCTACTACTAATACTTTTTTCATTTGAATTTCCTCCTAAATAATATGTATTGCCCCCGCCCTTCGGTCGATGGCTATTCGTCGGAAACATTTACATAAAATGAACTTGGTTCATTTTGTTTCCTCCTATTTTTACAATAGGTTTATTATACTTAAGACAATATAATTTTGCAACTATATTGAACTTATCATATTAATCTGTTGCTAACTGATTATGTATTCTTTATTGGCAACTGTGCAAGAACAATTGCAGCAAACATACATATACAGCCATATATTTCACGCTGAGTCAACTGCTGATCTAAAATTAAAAGCCCTGCAATTGCAGATACAACTGACTCTAAACTCAAAATTAAAGATGCAACCGTTGGATTAACATTTCTTTGTCCTACAACCTGTAATGTATATCCAATTCCAGTTGAAACAATGCCTGCATACAATATCGGCTGCCATGCAGCTAATATATATTGAACCTGTGGCTGTTCTGCTGTCATCATAAACACACCACTTAAAATGCCACATACAAAAAACTGAACACATGATATTTTTACCGGATCTGCTTTTGTATTGAAATAATCAATTACCAAAATATGAAGGGCAAACATTAATGCACATATAATTTCATATATATCGCCTTTGGCAATTGTAAATGAGTCAGAAGAAATCGACAACAAATAAATTCCTACAACTGCTAATACAACTCCAAGCCAAATATGTATTCCTGTTTTCTTTCTTAAAAACATAGTTGACAATACAGGTACTAACACTATGTACATTGCTGTGAGAAATCCTGCTTTTCCGACCTCAGTATATTGAATTCCTATCTGTTGAAATGTCATCCCACCAAAAAGGCATAATCCACAACACAATCCTCCAATAAATACTGCTTCCGTACTCTTTTTTGATTTCTTACTTCCTTTACCCATAACCATAATATATATGGCTAAAAATATGCCTCCAACAATACATCTGGAAAAGTTAAATGTAAATGGCTGAACAAAATTCATACCAACACTCTGTGCTACAAATCCGCTTCCCCAAATTATTGCCGTAAGAAGTAACAACAACGGATTAATTATTTTATCCTTCATAATTTTCTCCTAAAAACAAAAATTACTTTATACATACATATAGGGAGCCTCTATTGAAGCCCCCTTTGCCTTCATTAAATATTCGGAAGAGTGTCTATATATTCCCTAAACACTTTCCAATTTCCTTTTTTATATTGAGAAATATCTTTTTTCTTACTGTTGATTAGACATTCATTAAGTAAAAATACATCCATGCCAATTTTAAATGCACACATGTCTTCATCTACATCATTACCAACCATCAGACAATCTTCAGCATCCTTATCTAATGTCTTTAGCAAATGTCTGTAGTAATTCAGATTAGGTTTGCTAAAGCACGAATTCTCATATGTAGTAACATGCAAAAATTCATCCGGTTCAAATCCTGCCCAACTAAGTCTTTCATATGTTGCAACCTGCGGATATAAAGGATTAGTTGCTACAACAATCTGATATCCTTTACTTTTAAGTAAATCAACACATTCATTAGCAAGACTGTCAGGTCTTGTATTAAATCTTGCCACCTGAAAATCACTCTTGTAAAACTTAGTCATTTCTCTTTCTATCTTAATTCTTTTTCTACGTTCTAATTTTTTCCCGTCGTCCGAAAAATATTTTTCAAAAACATTCCAAAAACATTCTTCATTTGTTATGTAGCCTTCGTTAGCAACCATGGCTTTTGTTCCGGCCCATAAACATTTTTTAATCTTCTCAGGATCAAATCCTAACGTTTCAAATCTTGACTCTAGCGCCTTAAAATATGTATCCATAAAATCATCCATATTCATTGGTAAAAGCGTTCCGTCTAAATCAAACAGTACTGTATTCATATTTTTCCTTTTATTTATTCATCCCAATTGTGGAAAACTTCCTGTACGTCATCATCTTCATCTAATAAGTCGATAATTCTATTCATCTTCTTAATAGCTTCTTCGTCAGTAAGTGTTACATAATTCTGTGGAATCATTGTAACTTCTGCTTCTGTCATCTTAACACCAGCTGCTTCTAATGCTTCTCTTACTGCACTAAATTCTTCAGGCTGAGTAAGAACTTCATAGCATTCTTCTTCATCTGAGAAATCTTCTGCACCTGCATCAAGTGCAATCATCATTAACTCATCTGCTTCCATATCACATTCTTCTTTGTCAATTATAATCTGACCTTTTTTATCGAACATGAAAGATACACATCCCTGAGTTCCAACGTTTCCGCCACCCTTAGTAAATGCATTTCTGACATTAGCTGCTGTCCTGTTTTTATTATCTGTTAACGCATCAACGATAATAGCTGTTCCGTTAGGACCATATCCTTCGTATGTAACTGATTCATAATTAACTGCATTAACATTACCTGCAGCCTTCTTAATTCCACGTTCAATTGTATCGTTAGGCATATTGTTAGCCTTAGCCTTAGCAATAACATCACGAAGCTTACTGTTATTATCCGGATCAGCTCCACCTTCCTTTACTGCAACTGCAATTTCTTTACCAATGATGGTAAACATCTTTCCTTTTGCTGCGTCATTTTTTTCTTTTTTATGCTTAATATTAGCAAATTTTGAATGTCCTGACATTTATATATCCTCTCTTCCGTATTTATAACTTATAACAGGATTTAATCCTGATTTTCATTGTGTCTTAATCAAAACACACACTATAAAAATATATCATTTTATCTATTATTAGTCAACTTTTGCAAATTATGTATTGAGTTCTAAACTTATAGCTAATGCCTCATTGACTGCACTTAAGATTTCATCATCTAAATGACATACCTTATCCTTCAATCTTTTTTTATCTATCGTTCTTAACTGTTCTAATAAAATAACTGAATCTTTTATTATATTATACTTATGCGAATCAACCTCAACATGAGTTGGCAGTTTCGCCTTATTCATCTTTGACGTAATTGCTGCAATAATAACAGTCGGGCTGTGTTTATTTCCTGTATCATTCTGAATAATAAGCACAGGTCTTATTCCACCCTGTTCTGACCCAATTACAGGTCTTAAGTCAGCGTAATAAATATCACCACGTCTAATAACCATATCCACACTCCAAAAAATAGATTGTGTTAACACAATTATATTATTCCACTTTTCAAAATGTGTATTCATTTTTGGAAAAATTTAATTATTTTACAGATCAACGTCATATCTGTCATCAAAGTAATCTTTTGTTCCAACTATTTTGTCATCTTTAACATAAACTCTTGGAATACGTTTGCTTAAGTCACATACAAATTCATAATTGAAGGTTCCTGCTAATGCTGCTAATTCATCAACTGTTATTTCTTCGTCTCCTTCTTTTCCAATAAGAGTTACCTTATCTCCTTCTTTAACATCCATTCCCGTAACATCAACCATAAATTGATCCATGCATACTCTACCCACAATATTTACTTTTCTGCCATTAATGAGTACATATCCTTTATTGCTAAGATTTCTCTGATATCCGTCCCCATATCCAAGTGGAATTGTAGCAATTTTCATATCATGAGGTGCTATATAAGTCTGTCCGTAACTTATTCCTCTTCCTTTTTTAATTGTTTTTACGTAAACTACATGACTGTGAAGAGATAATGCAGGATATAGTTTCATATTTTCACGGCTCATTTCATCTGATGGATACAATCCGTACATTGAAATTCCTGCTCTTGACAATGATAATGAAGTCTTTGGCATTTCCATCATTGCTGCACTATTTGCACACTGATGTATCGGAATCTTAACTCCATTTTTTTCTACTTCATCAACAAAATTTACAAACTCATCAAACTGCTTGTCAGCAAATGACTTGTCAACATAGTCTGCTTTTGCAAAATGTGTAAATATGGATTCTATTTTTATAAAAGGAAGTTTGTTTATTTCAACAATTTCTTTTACTGCATCACTTCCCGGAATATAACCAATTCTGCTCATTCCCGTGTCAACAGCAATATTAATCTTTACTTCTTTGCCAAGTTTTTGTGCGTGCTTTGATAATTTTGTTGCCATTTCTAAAGAAAAAATTGCTGGAATTAATTCTTTTTCTATAATCATATCGTACGATGATTCATCCGCATAACCTAATAAAAATGTAGGTTTATTAAGTCCATGATTTCTTAAATTATTGCCTTCATATGGAGTTGCGACTGCATATCCATAGCATAAATCATCAAGTGCTTTAGCTATAGGCACTGCTCCATGTCCATATCCATCTGTTTTTATTACAAGAACAACTCCTGTATTTTCATTAAGTCTTGTTTTCATTTCATATACATTTTTGTATATTGCATCCAGATTAATTTCTGCATATCCCCTAAAATACTCTTCTTCGCATATTTTTCTTGTCATTTTCTTCTTCTCCACGTTTATAAATTATTTAATTTAAATTTACATCTATATCGTTGATTTACTATATTACAATTTCAAATTATCTCTATTATGTACAGTTTTAAATGAAACTTTATCATTATTGTGTCACAATTATTTACTGAGGCATAATATTTTTTATTTCCTCAATTATATCTGTAGCCATTATAGACGCTTTAGGCATCTTTGTTGCTACCAAATCTCCGGCAATTCCATGAATGTATGGTGCAAGCGTTGTAGCGTTTTCTACATTGCACCCAATAGCCAACAATCCTGCAACAATTCCAGTAAGCACATCTCCCGAGCCTGCAGTCGCCATGCCACTGTTTCCTGTCATATTTATGTATATATCATCTTGCGTAACAGCAACGCTTCTTGCATCTTTTAGAATTCCATTTGCATTGTACATATAATTAATATTGAAAGCACTTTTTACAAGATTGTCCTTTATTTCATCTATCGTTTTATTTTCAAATCTGGCCATTTCGCCTAAATGCGGTGTCAATATTACATTCTTATGAAGCATTTTTTTTAGTTTAACATTTTGTGAAATAACATTAATTCCATCTGCATCTATTACCGTGTTCTTTCTGCTTTCAAGAACTGCTTCAACCATATTTTTTTGTATTCCACCTGTTCCAATTCCCGGACCAATTGCAATAACATTTGCCCATTCTATACAGGCATCTAAAGCCTTTTTGTCAAAATCATCTGTATCATATACATTTACCATTGCTTCAGGTAATAGTTTTTGTATTACTTCACGATTTTCCTTTGCAGTAAATATTCTTACCAGTCCGGCTCCTGTCCTAAACGCTGCCTTTGCACATAAAAACGCTGCCCCTGTTATATCTTTATTACCTGCTATAACAAGAAGTTTTCCATATGTACCTTTATTAGAATAATTTGGTCGTTTCGGAATTAGTTTTAAATCATCGCTTGTGTGGTATTTATAAACTGTTTCACACTTCTTATAGGAGACATCCGGAAAACCTATATTATCAAATGATAGTTTTCCACAATAATCTGCTCCCGGATAAAGAACTGCTCCAAGTTTAAGTTCTCCAAAGCATACAGTATAATCAGCTTTAACTGCCACACCCATCACTTTTCCTGTATCTGCGTTCAGGCCTGATGGAATGTCTACAGCATAAACTTTTGCCTTGCTTTGATTTATTGCTTCAATTAACTTTTTGTAATCGCCTTCTACATTTCTTGATAATCCGACTCCAAATATTGAATCAACAATTACATGTTTCTTATCCATTTCATCTCTTGTCAGTCTTGAAGCATCTTTGATTTCAATTCCAACTTTCTGTGCTATCTCAATCTGTGTTTTGAATTCCTGTGTTGCCTTATCTATGTTTCCCATAATATAAATGCAGGTGTTATATCCATCTATGTATAACATCCTGCAAACTGCAACGCCGTCGGCACCATTATTACCAGTTCCGGCAATAGCAATTACCTCACTGTTTTTATCTGTTGTTTCTTCAATTAAATCAGCAACACTCTTTGCTGCTCTTTCCATTAATACTAAACTTGGGATTCCAACTTCATTAATTGTATATTCATCAACCTTTTTCATATCCGTACCAGAAATTATTCTTTCCATAGTACTTCACCTCTTATTTATTTTTATTTGCTTTTTCTGATATTCTATATGTAAGTTTCATTAAGCTTTCTGATAAATGAACATTCTCAACTATTATGTCATCGCTAAATCCTAAATCAGTGTGAGCAAAATTCCAAAATGCCTTCACTCCACATTCGACTAATTTTTCAGCAATATCTGTTGCCGGTCCTTTAGGAAGTGCCAATGCCACAATCTCAATATTTTCATTTTTCACATAATCTATTATAGTAGAAATGTCTCTGATTTCAGTCCCATTCACTGTCTTTTTACCAATTAAATCTTTATTTTTATCAAATAAAGCCGTAATTTCAAAACCTCTGTTTCTAAAATTTCCATAGTTTGCAATTGCCTGTCCAAGATTTCCTGCACCTACAATTATCATCTTATGCGTCACATCAAGTCCTAATAATTTTCCGATTTCATCATACAGATATTTAACATTATATCCGTACCCCTGTTGTCCAAACCCACCAAAATTATTCAAATCCTGTCGTATCTGAGAGGCCGTAACATTCATCATGTCACTTAATTCTTTAGACGAAACTCTTTCGACATCCTGCTGTATTAATTCATCTAAATATCTATAGTATCTTGGCAATCTTGTGATTACCGCCTTGGATATTTTTCTCATTTCCGTTCTCCTTCGTTATTTAACCACTTCAATTATATGTTTTAGGGCAAACATTGTCAAATATTTATCATTCTTTTTGACACTGTTCTTTTACAGTATTTCATTGATTGTTTTAGCTTTTCGTTTTATAATCTTACGTGATATCAGCCTATTTTTGCTGATTATATAAAAACACTACAAACACAGGAGGATTCCTATGATTTTATCATGCAATCATATAAGCAAGGCTTATGGTGAAGAAGTTATTCTTGACGATTGCAGTTTTTTTGTAAATGACCATGAAAAAGCTGCCATTGTAGGCAATAATGGAGCCGGAAAGTCTACTATATTAAAAATAATAATGAATGAACTTTCATCCGATTCAGGGGATGTAATTATCGGAAAGGATAAGTCTGTTGGTTATCTTGCCCAATATCAGAATTTAGATACAGATAATTCTATATATGAAGAAGTACGTTCCGTAAAACAAAATATTATAGATATGGAAAATAAATTAAGGGAATATGAATCCTTAATGGCAAATGGATGCGACAACTATGATGATATAGTTAACAGTTACACAAATCTACATCATCAGTTTGAATTGTTAAACGGATACGCATACAAAAGTGAAGTTGATGGTACTCTTCGTGGACTTGGTTTTGAAGACAGTGATTTTAATAAAAAAATTTCAACTTTATCCGGAGGTCAAAAAACCCGTGTTGCACTATGTAAACTTTTAATTCAAAAACCGGATATTATTTTATTGGATGAACCTACAAACCATCTTGATTTAAATTCTATCAAATGGCTGGAAACTTATTTGTCTAACTATAACGGAGCTGTTGTAATCGTTGCCCACGACCGTTATTTCTTAGATAAGATTGTAACTAAGATTGTTGAAATAGAAAATACACACTGCCATGTTTACGATGGCAACTATTCAGCTTACGCTGTTAAAAAGAAAGAACTTAGAGAAGCAGCAATTAAACTCTATATCAAACAACAGGCTGAAATAAAGCATCAGGAAGAAGTCATTGCCAAGCTTCGCTCATATAAACAGGAAAAGTTTTATAAGCGTGCTGAAAGTCGTGAAAAAGCTTTAAGTAAAATGGAAGTAATCGATAATCCTGATACATATGAAAATGCCATGACTCTTAGACTTGAACCAAACTGTACGAGTGGCAATGATGTTTTAAGTGTTTCAAATTTAGCAAAGTCATTTGATAACAAATCATTATTTTCCGATATTTCTTTTGAAATTAAGAGAGGTGAACGTGTTGCTCTTATCGGTGATAACGGAACCGGAAAAACTACAATTTTAAAAATTATAAACGGACTAATTGCTGCAGATAGCGGCTCTTTTACTCTCGGAACAAATGTTAATATCGGATATTATGATCAGGAACATCATACATTAAATGATTCAAATACTTTGTTTGATGAAGTGAGCGATTCTTATCCTAATCTTACAAACACAAAAATCAGAAATGTGTTAGCCGCTTTTATGTTTACAGGTGATGATGTATTTAAACGCGTAGGAGATTTAAGTGGTGGAGAAAAAGGTCGTCTTTCTTTAGCAAAATTAATGCTTTCAGAAGCTAATTTCATTATATTAGATGAACCTACTAACCATCTTGATATGGTTTCAAAAGAAATTCTTGAAAACGCATTAAACAATTATACCGGCACAATTTTTTATGTATCTCATGACAGATATTTTATTAATCAAACTGCCACACGTATCATTGAATTAACAAATAAAGCAATTGTAAATTATATTGGAAATTATGACTATTACGAAGAAAAGAAGGACGAACTTACAGCAATATATGCTCCAAAAGAAGAGCAAACTTCTTCTAATACTCCTTCTGCTTCTACTAATAAGCAAAATTATTTAGAAAGGAAAGCCGAACAGGCAAGGATTAGGAAGTTGAAAAATGATATTTTAAAAGTTGAAGAAAAGATAAAAGCTAATGAAGAGCGTTTAAATGAATTAGATGAACTTTTAGCTGACCCTGAAATTGCTAAAAACTCAGCTAAATTAAACGAAATCAGTAAAGAACAGGATAAAATTAGCGAAACTCTCGACGAGCTAATGGTCCAATGGGAAGAATTATCCGATTTACTTGACGAATAAACGGTTTATTTATTGTATTTTTCCTTATTATAAGTTAAAATATTTATAAGATTTTGGTCTCAACGGACCTCAAATTACATCAGGTTTTATCCTGATATCAGTAAAGGAGACTACTTATGGCTAACAAAAAAATTGTAGTTGCTTTAGGAAGAAATGCTTTTAGTGAATCATTTCCTAAACAACAGGAACGTGTAAAACTTGCTGCAAAAGCTATTGCAGATTTGGTAGAAGAAAAATATGATGTTGTTATTACTCACAGTAATGGTCCTCAGGTCGGAATGATTCAGACTGCAATGACTGAATTTTCAAGACTTGACCCTGACAGAACTGTTGCACCTATGTCAATCTGTAGTGCAATGAGTCAGGGATATATTGGATTCGATTTACAGAATGCAATTCGTTCAGAGTTACTTTCAAGAGGATTATATAAACCTGTAAGTACTATTATTACTCAGGTAAGAGTTGATCCTTTTGACAGAGCATTTAACGCTCCTTCTAAAGTTATCGGACGTCTTATGACTAAGGAAGAAGCTGAAAATGAGAAGAAAAAAGGTAACTACGTTGAATACGAAGAAGGCGATGAAGGCTACAGAAGAATCATTGCAAGTCCTAAGCCAATTGATATTTATGAAATTGATGCAATCAAGGCTTTAGTTGATGCTCATCAGTTAGTTATCGCAGCAGGTGGCGGTGGAATTCCTGTTCTTGAACAGCGTACAGGATTAAAAGGTGCCAGTGCTGTTATTGAAAAAGATTATACAGCAGCTAAACTTGCAGACATGTTAGATGCTGATGCTCTTATGATTCTTACATCAAGTGATAATCTTACAATTGATGTAGACGGAGAAGTTAAAGAACTCGGTACTTTAACTACAAAAGAAGCTGAAGAATTAATTGATAAAGGATACTTTGATCCTATTACTTCTCTTCCTAAGATTGATGCATCTCTCAATTTCGTATTAGCAAAGAAGGGAAGAAAGGCTATCATTTCTAACCTTGCTAAAGCTAAAGATGCAATCAGAGGAAAAATTGGCACTGTAATTGAATAACAGTCAATTTAATTAACAAATGTTTACTATATGCTCTCTACAAAATATACAATGTGTATTTTAGTAGCGGGCATATTATTTATTCAAAAATAATGTATACATACAGAAATCATCTTTTTATTATTTCTGTATATAAAAGGGGTATTTATGCACGATATTTTACAATATGAAGAAAAGCTAATTAAAACCAGATTAGAACTAAATGATTTAATTGAAAAGTATTCTAACAATAAAGAAAACATAGACAAAGCTATAATCGAAAATAAAATTGAATACTTAACAAAAGAATTAGACTATCTTAACAACCAGTTAAATCTTTTAAAATTATCTGTTGAGAATGAAACCGAAAATAATAATACATATTCTGCGGACAAACCTCCGGTTAATCCACAACCTTATTATTCTGCCGGGCACAGTTCTGCACCACAGCCTTATTATTCTAAGGGGCAGGTTCATCCTTATTCACCTGTCACTTCTACTACAGGCACTAGCATTGACAATGGTGTTAGAAAAAATTCAACTAAAAATTTCAATAATTTTGAATTACTCATGGGCAAATCTTTAATGGGAATTTTTGCCTCTGTATTAATTTTTATCAGTTTAATTTTATTTGCCACTTTAGTATTGCCAATGTTATCTGATACTGCAAAAATTTTAATTTTATATATTTTCAGTTTTGCACTTATGATAGCCGGAATTTTTCTTCTAAAAAAAGATTCACATAACAAGCTTTATATTTCAATTAGTGGATGTGGCACAGGGGCAATATTCATTTCATTGTTGCTGAGTAACATGTATTTTAAAATTATTAACGAAATAACATTATATTTATTTATATTTGTATGGGCATTATTTGTTTGTGTATTATCTAAAACAAAATCATATATTTTTGCAATTATTGGTCAGGCAGGTATTACAATTTCCATTTTATTTGGCACTTATTTTTGTCACGCTTCAGGCGATTGGAACAAATTGCTTTTTCTCTCTGCATTTTTTGTAGTAACAGAATCAATATTTTATTACACTAATATTCAAGATGAATATCACAAAAATTCAATTTGCAATATATTCAATATAATATGCTTATTCACTTTTAATGCTACAATGCCTGACTATAAACTTTATGCAGGAAATAGCACAGTGATTATTTTGTCTTACTGCATCCTACTACTTTTTATATCCTCTATTATTATTACCGGGTTTGTTAAAATGAAAGTAGATAACAATTTTTCTGCTGTATTCAGTATTACAAATATGTTTTATTATATTGCTTTAACGACCTTATATTGTTTTAGTTTCAATGAATTCTTTAATATAGCCATTGCGCTCTTAATTCTTATTGGAATTGAATTAAAATTTAAAGACAAAAACAAATTTGATATTATACTTCTTCAAACTGCTATGATGCTTGTTCCGATAATTAGTATGGTACAAATTGCTTTTGATAACAGCGGGAATTTTATTTATAATTATTTTTATTTATCAATATTTATTATCCCATTTGCTGTATACGGTTATTTTTACAAGCAATATATATATAAGATATTCAGTATTGTATATTTTATATTTTTCGTACTAAACAGTTCTACTAATAATGTTTCAAGATTACTCATTAGCATTTCACTTTTATGTCTATTTTCATTCTTAATGAAATATACAAAAGATTATAGTAATAAAATAAAAATATTATTATACTGTATGTTCATCTTTATTACGATAAATGATTTTAGCAATATAATTGCTCCTTTATTTTCTACACATATAGCTAAGGATTTTACAAGCTTTATTATTATATGTTTAGTTAATATTGTGGCAAAGTTCACGCCATTCTCTAAAAACTGGATATCAGGAAAGAATGAAAAAAGTACAAATATTACAACTGATATTGTAAATTTATTTTTAATGATTTGTGGATTACGTTTTATTATCAAACTAAATAGTCCTGCATTACATATCATTGCCATACTAGTGACTCTAGTACTATTTTTGATAAATTCACAGAATTATTTAAAGAAAGAAAAAATTACTTTTGGTATATATGTTGGAATTAAATTCACTATTCTAATGGTTATAATTTTAAATTCATTCAATTCACCAAATTACTTAATTAGCATTTTTGCCTTTTTGTTTGCAATATTATGTATTGTGTTAGGATTTTGTTTTTCTTTCAAATCGCTTCGTATTTACGGGCTTGTACTTTCTTTAGTAAGCATTGCAAAACTAATTTTATTAGATATTACATATGATAACACTATCGGACATGCTTTAAGCTTTTTTGTCTGTGGAATATTATGTTTTGTAATTAGTACAATTTATAATATAGTAGACAAAAAAATAAATAAGCAATAGGTCCTTTATATAAAAATCAGGATGGTTTAAACCCACCCTGATTTTTTTGTTTATGGACTTTAGTCTGTCCGAAAACAATCACGCAGCGTATGATTGTTTTCGGACTATAAACCACCTGCTATGCGGATGGCGGCATTTGTATTTATTTTCTACTAATTATTTACATTATATAAATCATAATATATTCCATGTTTATTTATAAGTTCATCATGTGTTCCCTGCTCTTCTATTCCATTTTCAGTAAGAACAAGAATCTTTTCTGCATTTCTGATTGTTGTTAGTCTATGTGCAATAACTAATGTTGTTCTGTTTTTTGCAAGCTTTTCTAAAGATTCCTGAACTACTTTTTCACTTTCATTATCAAGAGCTGATGTTGCTTCATCAAAAATCAAAATAGGCGGATTTTTAAGAAATACTCTTGCAATTGATAATCGCTGTTTTTGTCCACCTGACAATTTAATTCCTCTTTGCCCTATATCAGTTTCATATCCATTTGGAAGTGACATAATAAATTCATGGGCATTTGCATTTTTTGCAGCCTCAATAACTTCTTCTTTCGTTGCATTTTTCTTTCCGTAACGTATATTGTCATACACTGTTCCCGCAAACAAATACACATCCTGTTGCACAATTCCAATATTATTTCTAAGATTCTCTAATTTTATTTTTCTAATATCAGTATCATCAATTGTAATTTCGCCTTTTGTAACATCGTAAAATCTCGGTATTAAATTACACAAAGTAGTTTTTCCGGCACCTGATGAACCAACCAAAGCTACATACTGTCCTTGTGGGATTTCCAAATTAATATGCTTTAATACTCTATGTGCTGTGTCATTATACTTAAATGAAACGTCATTAAATTTAATATTTCCTTTTACATCATTTAATTCAATTGCATCAGCATTATCTTTAATATCCGGTTCAATTTCCAATATTTCCAAAAATCTTTCAAAACCTGAATACCCATTTTGAAACTGTTCAGTAAAATCAATCAGAGTCTTAATTGGATCCGTAAATATATTTATATAAAGTAAAAATGTAATCATGTCTGTTACATTTACAATTTCTCTTGTTATACAAAATCCACCTACGATTATTACAATCAGATTAATCATTGTAGTAAATGCAGTTAATCCCGAATTGTAACCACCCATATATTTGTAATTATCTTTTTTAGCTTCTAAAAATTCCTGATTTCCAATTTGGAATTTTTCATTTTCAAGTTCTTCATTTGCAAATGATTTAACAACACGTATTCCTGATAAATTATCTTCAATTTTTTCATTGATTGCTGCTATTTTTACTCTGTTTTTCTTAAATGCTTTTTTCATTTTTTTATTAAAAAAGTAAGCATAACAAATCATAAACGGTACCAGAATAAATGCTGCAATTGTAAGTTGTGGACTGATTGTACAAAGAATAATAAGAGCCCCTATTATTTTTATAAAAGAAATTGTCAAATTTTCCGGTCCGTGATGAAGTAACTCTGTTATGTCAAATAAATCTGATGTTACCCTTGACATAAGCTGTCCTACCTTCTGGTCATCATAAAATGAAAAAGATAATTTCTGATAATGTGCAAATATTTCTGCTCTCATGTCATATTCAATTTTTGCTCCCATAACATGTCCATAATTTGAAATATAAAAATTAGAATATGCCTGTATTGCAATTAATATTGTTACAACTACTGCTATAACTATAAGTTGTCTAAAAACATCTTTAGCCGGTAAATATACTACTGTTGAAGTCACATATCTAACTACTAACGGAATTACAAGCGCTATAATTGATGCTAAAAATGCGAAAAACATATCTATAAAGAATACATGTTTATACGGTTTGTAATACTGAAATAATTTCTTTAAATTTTCTTTCATTTTTTACACACTATCCTTTCTTTTTTTCTGATTTGTTCCTAATACCAATACACTAATATTTTATTAGTCTATTGGCATTGGGAATAAATATTTATTATAACGCATAAAAACACTTGACCCACATTATGAGCCAAGTGCTATAATTTTATGCTTTAATTTTAATAATAAAAATTGTCTATTCCATATTCAAATAAATTTATTTCCACTTTATAGAATAAACTCCATTGCTGTTTGCATTTGCTTTTTCAATCTTAATATAGTATGTTCCGGCATTAGCTTTTCCGTAAGTTGTACTATATGTAAGTTTTAAATCTCTCTTGTATCCATAATATGATGTGCTATCAATCTTTTTACCTTTTTTATTGTAAATAGTGAATTTAAGATTATTTTCTACGTTACCATCAAGAGTTATTGTAACAGGTTTCTTTTTCTTTACTGTAAATTTATACCAATTTGCTTTCTTATCTCCTGCTGTAACAATACCCTTTACTGTTTTTCCTTTTTTTATCTTTACTGCTTTAGCTCTCTTAGCTCCGCTTTTAGCCTTAACAGCTGTTTCCTTTAAAGAAAAGCTCTGTTCTTTACCATATGATGTTCCATTAGAAGTAACCTCAAATTTATAAGTTTTACCCTTCTTTACTGCAAAAGATGCCTGACTGTCACTTGTCAAATCAGATACCCATTTTTTTTCACATACAGTCTTACCTGAATCAACAAATGTTACATAACTGCCCATAGAATAAGGAAGTGTTACTGTAACTTTTCCTGTCTTTGTAGCTGTATAATTAAAAACATACTTATCTTCGCCTGAGTTTCTATAATATGTAATTGTCTCACCATCCTTGATTACTTTTGCATCAAGTGTATAGAATCCTGTCTGTACTGTGAATGTATTTGTATAAACATCTTCACCGTTATAGCAATATGAATCAAATTTTATGTAATATGTTCCCGCATTTGAAAATGAAACATAATCTTCAACTGTTGTTGAACCAACCTTCAAATCTGTTAAATATTCCATTCTGTTAGTGCATGCTGCATCAGAATATACTTCAATATTAATATCCTTTAATACACTTGTAGCTGTTGTTACAACTTTTAAGCTTCCCGCTTTAGTAACATTTACAGGTACAACAACACCCTGATAATACTTTCCATTAATAAAATTGCTATTATTATAGCTAAATGTCTGTGGAGCTGTCATTGCTTCTGTGCCATAATAAAATTCTGTCGGTGTAATTGCATCAGCCGCAAACGCTGTTGTAATCATTCCTACAGCCATAATAGTTGTAGCTGCAAGTAAAGTAATCATTTTCCCTAATTTTCTCATTATATTTTCTCCTTAAATAAATTTTTTATATTCAAAATATAAAATGTTCATCTTATATTTTAAATCGTTAATTACATACGTCAAAATTAAAGTAATGCTTCTAAGTGTCTTCTTATTGCTAAAATGAAATCCTGTGTATTTAATTTCTTTTTATTCTCTAATGTAGAAATAATATATAAATCTCCTGTCATTTCTCCATCTTCAATTGTATCAATACATGCCTTTTCAAGCTTATCAGCAAATTCCATTAATTCAGGGATATTATCTAACTCACCACGTTTTCTTAAAGCACCTGACCATGCAAAAATAGTTGCAATTGGGTTTGTTGAAGTTTCTTCACCCTTTAAGTGCTTATAATAATGTCTCTGAACTGTACCATGAGCAGCTTCATATTCATAGTAACCATTTGGTGAAGCAAGTACTGATGTCATCATTGATAATGAACCGAATGCTGTTGCAACCATATCTGACATAACGTCGCCATCATAGTTCTTACAAGCCCAAATATATCCGCCCTCTGAACGCATAACTCTTGCTACTGCATCATCGATTAATGTATAGAAATACTCAATTCCTGCTTCTTCAAATTTTTCTTTATATTCTGCTTCATAAATATCAGCAAAAATATCCTTGAATGTATGGTCATACTTCTTAGAAATAGTATCTTTTGTTGCAAACCATAAGTCCTGCTTTGTATCTAATGCAAAATTGAAGCAGCTTCTTGCAAAACTTTCAATTGAATCGTTAAGGTTATGCATACCCTGTACAATTCCTGCACCCTTAAATTCATGAATTAATTCTCTTGTTTCTTCTCCTGCTTCATTTGTGTATACAATTTCAGCCTTTCCAGGTCCCGGAATCTTCATTTCGCTTCCCTTATATACATCACCATATGCATGTCTTGCTATTGTAATTGGCTTTGTCCAATTCTTAACGTATGGCTCAATTCCTTTAACAATAATTGGAGCTCTAAATACTGTTCCATCAAGAATTGCACGAATTGTTCCATTTGGGCTCTTCCACATTTCTTTTAAATTATATTCTGTCATTCTTGCTGCATTAGGTGTGATTGTTGCACACTTAACAGCTACCCCATACTTCTTTGTAGCTTCTGCTGAATCAAATGTAACCTGGTCATTTGTTTCATTTCTGTACTCAAGGCCTAAATCATAGTACTCTGTCTTTAACTCTACGAAAGGTTCTAATAACTCATCCTTGATTAATTTCCAAAGAATTCTTGTCATTTCATCTCCATCCATTTCAACTAATGGAGTTGTCATCTTAATTTTTGCCATCTTACTTCCTCCTAGAAATATACTCATGTTAAATTATACTTCATTGAACCATCTTTGTAAACTAAACATTTTAACACTTTACACTTTTAAAGACTTGATTTAAAAATCTATAACCGGCAAAATATTTGATGCGTATTATAGTTTAATCATCATAAATATATAAAAGCAAATATAACAATCATCATTTAACACCCAATAATTCTACAGGATTTATAACTCCTGCGCCCTGAATATTAGCCGGCAAATTAACATCCTTGCATGATTCTATCATCTTTCTTTTCACATCTATATTTTTTAATTCAGGATATTTAGATAGCAACAATGCAACACATCCTGTAACAACAGGTGTTGCCATCGATGTTCCACTTTTTACTGTATATTTTTTCAATTTATAATTATTGTTGCAGCTTACAATATTATTACCATAAGCTATCAAATCAGGCTTTTGAATACATTCACATGTTGGACCTCTTCCAGAATAATTCGATGTGTATCTCCCATTTACATTTACTTTTTTCCCATCCTCTACTACACCAACAGTAATAATTTTTTTACTCACACCGGGCACAGTTATACTGCCTATATCAGGACCATTATTACCTGCAGCTGCAACCACAACTAATCCTAACTGCCATAGTATTTCTACATATTTAATCAAACGCATTTCTGAGCAATTATTATGAATTGTTCCAAAAGATATATTTACTATTTTTATATTATATTTTTCATAATTATCTATTATCCATTTAATACCATCTATAACTTTATCTTCAATACCTATTCCCTTTGCATTAAGAACTTTTAGAACAACTAACTGAGAACCCTTTGCAATTCCATTTATATTCATTCTTCCATAGAATCTGTCTTTAGATTCTCCGGCTATTATCCCTGCAACGTGAGTTCCATGTCCATTATCGTCATAACATTTTTCCCTATTCCCAACAAAATCCTTAAATAATATAATTTTTTCCTTCAAATCAGGATGTTCTGCCATTCCTGTATCAAGTATAGCTACAACAATATCCTGCCCGATAATTCCCTTTTCTTCTATACAATCTATTTTCAATAATTTTCTAACTGTATTCATTTCAACTTTCCAATAAAAATATGATATGTAATAAGCAGGCATATAAAAGTTCTTATGTTGTCTATACTTTAATATATGTTTTTTTCTTTTAAAGTTTATTTTTTTGTAAACAATTTTAAGTTCATTACATATTATTTAGTGTAAACAATATTTTAGGGGAAACAAATATGAGTGATTTAGCAGCAACAAACTGCGGATGTGGATGCGGTTGTGAAGGAGGAAACAATACTTTATTTTTAATTCTTATCCTTTTATTCTGCTGTGGTGGAAATAACGGATGCGGTTGTGGAGGAAACGATGGCTGTGGTTGCCAGAGCATTCTTTGGATTTTAGTACTTCTTTGTGCATGCGGAAATAATAACGGTGGCTTCTTTGGAAATGGTTGCGGCTGTTAATTGATTCGAAAGATTATTATCAATATGATTTAGAATGTCTTTTGAAAAATGCACTTGCCACTAATTTTTTAGAAGATACAAATCTGTTTTTATTACTAATGGCATTAAGCATTTAAATTAAAAAGGAGGTCAGCCTTATGGATAATGCAAATATGAAGCAAACGTTATTTGACAGCATGCTTACTAACAGAAATCTGCAGATTCTAAAGGCTGTTCTCCCATACATAGATTATGATACGGGCAAATCTCTTGGAATATATATAAAATTTCAGGAATTAAAAAATTCATTTTCTATTAACCCCGGTTCATACATGATTAAAGATAAAAACGGAAATTATAAAGCCATGAATTGTGACAAGCCTCTTGATTTTTCTACTTTATATCTCATTGTAAAAGATTATCTTACAACTGATGAACAGGAAATGTTTGAAACATTTATCGGTATGATGGATATGTTTTCAATGGATAACGAGGCAAAAGAATCTATGTTTGGTGAATATATGGATATGTTTAAAGAAATGTTTTAACTTAAAATTTATCTGCTTTCATAATACATTTTATAAATTTTTAGCGTATAGTAATGCAGATTAAAAATTATTATGTGCTGCATTTATTGTAGCAGAATGGAGATTTTATATGAGCAATAACGAATGGATGAATGATCCTGTTTTATCAGGTATTTCTAATGAAAAATTAAAGATTCTTACAGACATTGTTGAGAACACAGGTGAAATGGATGCAAAGCAAATGATTCCTTATTTCATAAAAGCATCTAATGAAGCGACAAAGCAAGGTGCCTCTTTTACAAATGAAGAAACTGATGCAATTCTTAATGTTTTAAAGCAAAAAATGACACCAAAAGAACAACAAAGAATTGAAATGGTTAAACGCCTTACAAAACTAATGAGTAAAAATAAGAAAAGCTGATTTTTCCTGATAATTTGATAGAATTTTAAATTGCAAGATAGCTTCTTGATTTTACTCATTTTAATAAGTATATTTATTACATATATATATTTATTAGATTATGTATAAATTGTATTAGATTGTGTAAAAAATGTATTAGATATGGACAGTTTGAATACTGTAATCTGCGTGTAAATTAAATTAAATATGGATGTTTTAAATACTATAACTTGCATGTAATTCAAATTATTTACATACACTATCTATGCTTTTGACGATATGAAAGGTACCTTAAAGATGAGCGAATATCCTATTAAAATAATTAAAAGTAAAAGAAAAACTATGTGTTTAGAAATAAAACATGACGGAACGCTTATTGTAAGAGTTCCGTTTTTCATGAGAAATGATGATGTATTAAAATTTGTTAACAGTAA
Source organism: Eubacterium sp. LMAG:50 (assembly GCF_008680265.1). NCBI lineage: Bacteria > Bacillati > Bacillota > Clostridia > Eubacteriales > Eubacteriaceae > Eubacterium > Eubacterium sp. LMAG:50. The sequence goes on from NZ_NALP01000006.1 coordinate 223,608, forward strand.
ACAGGATTGGATTAATTCCCATTTAAGCAAAATAAAAAACAATCAGGCTGATTTAGAAAATAATTATTTGACAAAAGATGAAATAAACAATTTAATATCTACTGCTTCCGATTATATTCCAACACGTGTTTCTTATTTTGCAAAAATAATGGGTGTTTCCTATAACCGTATTTCAATTAGAACACAGAAAACGAGATGGGGAAGTTGCAGCAACAAAGGCAATCTTAATTTTAATGCTCTACTTATGCTTACTTCTAAAGACATAATTGATTATGTTGTTATTCATGAACTAAGTCATAGAATTGAAATGAACCATTCTCCCCGTTTTTGGTCTATTGTTGAAAATGTATTACCAAATTACAGAATTCAAAGAAAATGGCTAAAGGAAAATGGATACAAACTGATTAGCAGAATCCCAAGATAAAAATGACGCAGATAACATTACCTGCGTCATTTTATATTTCCCGAAATATAAATTCTATTTTATTTCAAGAAATTATTTTATTGTGTTTTTTGTCCCAATTATTTCATTACTATGTTAATGATTCGTCCCGGAACATAAATTTCTTTTACAACGTTTCCTGTAAGCTTGTCTGCTATTGCTTCTTTTCCTGCTAAAATAGCATCATCTTTTGAAACATCAGCCGGAAGTTCTACGACTGCTTTTGTTTTACCATTTATCTGTACAGGAACTTTAATTGTATCTTCTACCATCTTGCTCTCATCATATTCAGGCCATTTTTCAAATGCAATTGTATCCGCATGACCTAATATCTGCCAGATTTCTTCACCAACATGAGGGCAAATACATGAGAACATCTTGATAAAGTTTTCAGCATATTCTCTTGGACATTTTCCTGCTTTGTAAACTTCGTTAACAAATGTCATCATCTGAGCAATAGCTGTATTATATCCTAATTCTTCAAAGTCATTTGTAACTTTCTTAACTGTCTGATGATAAATCTTTGTTAATGTATTATCGTTTTCATCTACGATTTTCTCTTCATCAGTAAAGAATGCCCATACTCTCTTAATAAAACGATAAGCTCCCTGTACTGCATCAGAATTCCATGGCTTTGAAACTTCAATTGGTCCCATGAACATTTCATATAATCTTAATGTGTCAGCACCATATTCCTCTACAATATCACTTGGATTTACAACAAATTCAGGGAATCTTTTACCCATCTTAATACCATTTTCGCCAAGAATCATTCCCTGATGAACTAACTTCTTAAACGGTTCTTTTACAGGTGAAAGACCCTGGTCATATAAAAATCTGTTCCAAATACGTGAATACATTAAATGACCTACAGCATGTTCAGGACCACCTACATATAAATCTACAGGCATCCAGTGTTTTAACAATTCCTGATTTGCAAATTCTTTATCATTATCAGGGTCAATATATCTCATATAATACCATGAAGATCCTGCTGAACCGGGCATTGTTGCTGTTTCACGCACACCCTTAATTCCATTTTTATCATACTGCTTCCATTCAACAGCATTTTCAAGAGGAGCTTTACCATTCTTTCCTTTATAATCATCCAATGGTGGAAGAATTAATGGAAGTTCTTCGTCAGGAAGGAAATAAATTTCTCCATCTTCTTTATATACACAAGGAACAGGTTCTCCCCAGTATCTTTGTCTTGCAAAAATCCATTCACGGAAGTGATAATTTACTGTTTCCTTTGCAACTCCCATGTCTACTAATTTCTTTGTAATTGCAACTTTTGCTTCTTCAACTGTAAGGCCTGTAAATTCTTCAGAATTAATAAGCTTGCAACCTTTTCCAAGATAATCCTGTTTTTCAAATGCATGCTCAGATACATCTGCACCTTCAATTACCTGAATCATATCGATGTTATGTGCTATCGCATATTCAAAGTCTCTCTGGTCATGACTTGGAACTGCCATAACAGCTCCTGTACCATAACTTGCAAGTACGAAATCACCAATAAATAAAGGCACTTTCTTACCATTTACAGGATTGATACAATAAATGCCTTCAAGTCTGCAACCTGATTTTGTTTTATTTAATTCTGTACGGTCAAAATCATTCTTCTTAGCTGTTTCAGCAATATATGCCTCAACTTCTTCCTTGTTCTCCACTCTGTCCATAAGACTCTTAACAATTTCACCATCCGGTGCTAATACCATAAATGTGATACCATATATTGTCTCAATACATGTTGTAAAAATAGAGAATTTTCCTCCGTCTACGATTTCAAATTCAACTTCTACACCTGTGCTCTTACCAATCCAGTTTCTCTGCATATCTTTTGTTGATTCAGGCCAGTCAATTTCTTCTAAGCCTTCCAAAAGTTTTTCTGCAAATGCAGGCTGGTCGATTACCCACTGTTTCATATTCTTTCTAACAACAGGATATCCTCCACGTTCTGATTTTCCATCAATTACTTCGTCATTTGAAAGAACTGTTCCTAATTCTTCACACCAGTTTACAGGCATATCAATATGTTTTGCATATCCTGCTTCATATAATTTTTTAAATATCCACTGTGTCCATTTATAAAACTTAGGATCAGATGTTGCAATCATCTTAGACCAATCATAATCAAATCCTAACTCTCTTAACTGTTTTGAGAATGTTGCAATATTCTTCTGTGTAAATTCTGCAGGATGATTACCTGTAGTTACCGCATACTGTTCTGCAGGAAGTCCAAATGAGTCATATCCCATTGGATGAAGTACATTGTATCCCTGCATTCTTTTCATACGTGACATAATATCTGTAGCTGTATAGCCTTCCGGATGTCCTGCATGAAGTCCTACACCTGATGGGTATGGGAACATATCAAGAGCATAATATTTTGGCTTGCTAAAATCCCAGACATCCGTTTTAAATGTCTCATTTTCCTGCCAATATTTCTGCCATTTTTTTTCAACTGTCTTATGATTATAAGCTGTAGACATAATTATTTTTCCTCCTAGATTATAGATTATAATTTATAATCATTTTATTATTTACTCAGCTAAATTTGCTGTTGTTTGCATATCACTTGTCTGAGAAGTAGTTTCCTTAGAATTCTGTGTTGTTGTTTCCTCAGACTTTTTCTTTGTCGTTGTTTCTTCTTTACTCTTCTTTGTAGTAGTTTCTTCTTTTTTATGCTTAGTCGATTCAGGTACTTTTGGTTTCTTATTTAATTTAGTTTCCTTAATAACTAATTCAACTGTTGCTTCACAGTTTCCAATATTACCTGATTCATCAGTAGCAATTACTTTAACGGAATTATCTCCAATTTCTAATTGATCTTTAGGAAAAGCCACTGCTTTAATTGTAACTCCACTTTCATCACAACTTGCTTTTGACTTAACTAAATCTTCTATTGCTTTTTTTACTTTATCTTTCTGATAATCTTTTATGCTTGCACTCTTAACTTCATATTTAAATTTATATGTTGATAATGTTACCTTAGGACAGGTCGTATCAATTACTTTAAATACAACTGTCTGAGAAAATTTTTCTCCGGCTTTATTTTTATATGTAAATTTAACTTTATTTTTTCCAAGCGTGCCTGAATCTATTTTATTGTATTTTAATTTCGATGTAACCTCCTGTCCGTTAGCATTAATTGCAATTATATTTTCAAGGTATTTTACATCTGTACCTTTTTCAACATATACAACCTTATCACCAACAGCAATTGTACTGTTAGCAAGCTTTAAATAAGGATTAGCTTCATCAGTGTCAGTAGGATCCCACCCACATTTTTTATATGTTTCAGTCTTTGCAAGCGGTTCCATAGGTAATACATCCTTCTTTGAACCTTTTACAATTTTAACTTTAGTTCCTGTTCCACAGTTATCATATATCCATTTTGCATCTCTTGCAGTAAGCAAAATACATGAACCTGCTTTTTGCTTTTCTCCTAAACTGTTATATGATTTTTTATTTAAAGTCCAACTATATTTTTCACTATAATTAACTGACTGAATCCAACTGTTTTCAGAAATCTGTGAGTTATATTTATGCCATGATTTATTAATATCAAGCCAAGTGTATTTTTTCTGAACCTTACCCTTGCCTTCATTTATTCCATCTCCAACGGAACACTGAAAGACATAGGTAGGAACCTCATTATTATCCTTGTCTGTCTCGTATACAATGAGAGCATTCTTTTTTATATTGACCACAAGATTATATTTACCTGTCCCACTATTCTGCTCTTCATCCTGTGTTTCTTCTTTACTGTCAATTCCTTTTCCTTGTGTACTTGCAGTTCCTCTTAACTGTAATCTATGCTGAACATACATCAGGCCGCCAAAAATAATAGCTGCAACAATAATAACCTCTATTAATGTTGTAATTATATTTTTTAAATTTTTAGCTTTTGAATTATCTTTTCTACTCACAAAATCATTCCTTCCCATAATTTCACGCATACTGTTATATTATACAACAAATGGTTATTTTTGCAATAGAATATAGACGTCGCTCATAAGCCCTGATATATGATATTCCCTACTGATTTTCTTCTTTTTCTTTAGCTATTTTTACAATTCTGCTTGTTCCAAGTCTGTCTGCTCCTAATTCAATAAATTTTTCTGCATCTTCTAAGCTACTGATTCCACCTGCGGCTTTAATTTTAGTATTGTTGAATACATTGTCAGCAAATAATTTTACCGAATGGAAAGTTGCCCCTTCTGTGGAAAATCCTGTTGATGTCTTTATATAATCTGCTTTTGAAAGAGAAACTATTTCTGACATTTTTTCTATTTCTTTATCTGTTAAAAGACAGGTTTCAATAATAACTTTAAGTAATTTTCCATTACATGAATCTTTTACTTTGTTAATCTCATTAAATATTTCTCCCCATTTTTCCTCTTTTACCCATCCAATATTTATAACCATATCAATTTCACTAGCACCATCTTTAACGGCACTTTGTGCTTCATAGCATTTTACTTCTGTAGTATTATATCCATTTGGGAAACCAATTACCGTACATATTGCAATTTTTCCATCAACATATTCTGCAGCCTGTTTTACAAAGCTAGGAGGTATGCATACTGAAGCTGTATTGTATTTAATGCCCTCATCACATATATTTTTTATCTGATTCCATGTCGCCTCCGGTCTTAATAACGTATGATCAACTTTTGATAATATTTCTTTAATATCCATCTCATTCTCTCCTTTATAATTTATTTTTCTTTATTTAACAACTAATCGTTAGAAACGTTAAACTAAATGAGTCGTGTTCACTTTATTTTCTTTTACAATATAATATTGAGTTTTTGATGCCTACGGATTGTTCTGTGCTACGCGCTCTCACAATCCTACCACAATATTAAACTATAGGATTATTTGCTTAAGCAAATAACCCTATAGTCACTTACATTTAACATATCATTTAGTTTTTATAATTTCAAACATAATACTTTACACAAGAATCATGCAAAATTATTTATTATTAGCCTCACTTCTTTCACGCACTTCTTTTTCCTGTACATCAACCGGTGCCTGCTCGTATCTGGACAATACATATTCAAATTCACCAAGTCCACCTGTTATTGCTCTAAGGCTTGTTGAATATCCATACAAATCAGACATAGGAATTTCTGCTTCTATAATTTGAATATTATTTTTATCAGGAGTCATTCCAACAACTCTTCCATGTCTCTTATTTAAATCTCCCATTACATCTCCTGTAAATTTATCAGGTATTGTAACTGTAAGTAATGCCATTGGCTGTAGTAATACAGGCATCGCTTCCATAAATCCTTTCTTAAATGCAATCATGGTTGCTGCTTTAAATGCAACTTCTGACGAATCTACAGGATGATACGAACCATCAATTAATGTTGCCTTAATTCCAACAACAGGATATCCTGCAAGCGGTCCCTTTAAAACGCTTTCCTGTATTCCTTTTTCGACCGCAGGAAAATAATTTTTAGGAACTGAACCACCAAATATCTTTTCTTCAAATACATATGGTCTTGATAAATCTCCTGATGGCTCAAATTCAATTACTACATCGCCATACTGTCCATGTCCGCCTGACTGTTTTTTATGTTTGCCCTGAGCCTGAACTTTCTTTTTAATTGTTTCTCTAAATGCAAATTTTGGTTTTAACAATTCAATTTCTACTTTATATTTTTCCTTTAATTTACTTGCTACAACATCTAACTGCTGATCTCCTATACCATAAAGTAAAAGTTGTCTGTTTTCTTCGTCACTTACTGTCTTAAGTGTCAAATCTTCTATACACAACTTAACCAATGCCTGTGCTAATTTATCTTCTTCACCTTTCTTTACTGCCTTATATCGTTTATATGTATATGGTTTAGACATTGTAGTCGGGTGATAAACTACCGGCCATTCCTTTGTTGCTAAAGTATCGCCTGTTCTGGTGCCTGTAAGCTTGCCTACCGCTCCTATATCTCCTGCGTGTAATTCGGTTATTTCAGAAATATTTTTGCCACATATAGTATAAAGTTTTCCTAATTTTTCCTCGATTCCTTTTGACGGATTATAAACTGTAGTTGATGCCTTAAGTATACCTGTTCTTACCTTTACTAATGAATATTTACCGACAAACGGATCCATTATTGTTTTAAATACATATGCCGTTACAGGTTTAGTTTCATCAAAATCAGCTATTACATCCTCACCTGTATCCTGATTTTTTCCTTTCTTAAATACCTCTGCCTTATCAGGTGATGGGAAATATTTTTCGCATGTCTGTAAAAGCATATTTACACCTTTACAGTTAATACCTGCTCCTATTTGTACAGGAACTATGTCACAACTTATTACACTTTTTCTAAGTGCTTTTGATATTTCTTCATTTGAAAATTCTTCCCCACTAAAATATTTATCCATAAGTTCTTCGTCTGACTCCGCCACAGCCTCCATAAGCTGTTCTCTACATGGAATCAAATCACTTTCAAGATTATCCGGTATATCTCTTTCCACATATTCGCCATTATCACCTACAAATTTTCGTCCACCCATTTTAACAACATTTACATATCCTGTTAAAATGCCATCTTCAATTATTGGCAAATGAAACGGAGCAATCTGTTTACCAAATGTTTCCTTTAATTGCTTTACGGTTTCCATATATTTAGCATTAGGATCATCCATTCCTGTAATAAAAAATATTCTTGGAATTTTTCTTCGTTCACATATTTCCCATGCCTTTATCGTTCCTACTTCTAATCCTGCTTTGCCATTTACTACTATTACAGCTGCATCTGCCACACTCATGGCATCCTCTGTCTGTCCGACAAAATCAAAATAACCCGGAGCATCCAATATATTAATCTTTAATCCGTTCCATTCTATTGGAATAACTGCCGCATTAATAGAAAACTTACGCTTAATTTCTTCTGAGTCATAATCGCTTATAGTGTTTCCATTATCGACACTGCCCATTCTGGTTATCACTCCTGTTGCGTACGCCATTGCTTCTGCTAATGTAGTTTTACCTGCGCCTCCGTGTCCTAAAAAAACTACATTTCTAACCTGAGATGTTTTATACACATTCATAGCTGTACCCTCCTAATATTATTATGTATTGCCCCTTCCAGTGGTTGGTGGCTTATTTCTTGAAACATTTATAAAAAATAATTTCGTTCACCATTTTTAATATTTAATTAATCCGTTCATTATCATATAATCTATTTTACAAAATTATTATATGATTTACAACATTCCTCTATGTTAAAAAACGTTACAATAAAAATTTGTTTTTTCCTATAAAATGGGTTATAATGCCTTGAATAATTCTTATAATTTTTTATTTAATACATAAAGTTTAAATTTTATATTGAATACCTTGCTTTAAAGTGCTAAACTTTAAAGCGTTAAAGTTGGAAGATTAATTTACGGGAAGAAAGGACTTAAAAAATGAGAAAACTAACATTTGGATTTATTGGAATCGGATTAATTGGTGGTTCTATTGCAAAAGCTATTCGACGTGTTTTACCTGAATCAACAATTATTGTATATAACAGACGTGAATCATCCAGAACATTAGCTTTAAATGATGGTACTGCAAATATTGCAACTGATAAGGTTGATTCAACATTTTCACAATGTGATTATATTTTCTTATGCACTCCTGTTGAAAAAAATGTTGAATACCTAAGTATTTTAAAAAAAATTATAAATGATAACTGTATTATAACAGATGTTGGTAGTGTAAAAACAAATATTCATCAGGCTGTAAATGCCCTTGGTCTTGAAGAACATTTTATCGGCGGACATCCTATGGCCGGTTCTGAGAAAACAGGATATGAAAATGCTAATGACCGACTTGTTGAAAATGCATACTACCCTCTTACTCCTACAAATAAAGTCGAGCAAAAATATGTAGATGAATTAACTAAAATTGTTAAAATGATTGGAGCAATTCCAATTCGTATATCTTATGAAGAACATGATAAAGTTGTTGCAGCAATTAGTCATCTTCCTCATTTGATTGCAGCCAGTCTTGTTAACTTAGTAAAACATAACGACTCAAAGGAAGAGTATATGAAAACTTTAGCTGCCGGAGGATTTAAAGACATAACAAGAATCGCCAGTTCTTCACCTGAAATGTGGGAACAGATTTGTATGACTAACACCAAAAACATCAGCATTATGCTTGACAAATATATTCATGATTTAAAAGATATTAAATCAAGCCTTGATAACAAACGTGGCTCAGACATCAATGCTCTTATTACTGAAAGCCGTGATTACAGAGATAACATTGAAGAACATAACAATTCTATCATACCTAGAAGTTACAGAATTTACTGTAATATTATCGATGAATCAGGTGCAATTGCTACTATTGCAACTATCCTTGCAACAAGTGGCGTCAGCATTAAAAATATCGGAATTGTTCATAATAGGGAATTTGAAGATGGTGTTCTTAAAATTTCTTTCTATGACCAGGATTCAGCTGATAGAGCTGTAGAAATGCTTGAAAGACATAAATATGACATAGTAAAGAGACAATAAATATAACAAAAAGTGTAACAATTAACAAAAATAATTGTTACACTTTTTTATTTAATACAACGAATCAATTATATCAAAGTAATTTTCAAATGTTTTTTTACAGCACATCGGATTTTTTATAGTTATGCCTCCGCAAACTAACCCAATAAGTGTAAATGCCATAGCAACTCTGTGGTCATTAAAAGTTTCTATCTCTCCACTGTTGACTTTTCCCGGTTCAATGCAAATATTAACTTTACCATCCGCTAATTCTTCTCTTGCTTTTATTCCTAAACAATTAAGATTAGTTATTATGGCATTTACTCTATCACACTCCTGCATTTTTATATGTCCTACATTTTTTATTAATGTTTTACTTTTTGCAAATGCAGCTACACACGCCATTGTCAATGCCTGATCAGAAAAATCATTCATATCAATTTCTATTCCTTTGTATTCAGATACATTTGAACCATCAATTATAATCCCTTCATCAGTATCTTTTACAAGGCATCCCATTTTTTTCAAAGCATATAAAAATTTAATATCTCCCTGCATTGAATTTAAATGTAGATTTTTTACCAAAACTTTTTTCTTAAGCATTAATGACATTGCATAGAAATAACATGCTCCTGACATATCAGGTTCTATCTGATATTTTTCTAATCTGAAACTTTGTTTTTCTATATTATATTTATTTTCTTCAGCTTGAACATATTTAATTCCAAATTGCTTAAGCATATTTAAGGTAATTTTTATATATGCACCGTTAACACGTTTTCCTGTTAGTTTTATTTTCAAACCTGTCATAACAGCAGCCATTAATAATGCACTTGCATACTGACTACTTGTATCTGTGTTAATCGAAACTTTTTTCTTGTCTAAACCATTTGAAGAAATAATAAATGGAAAATGACCTTCTTCTTCTAAACAACTAATCTTAACTCCTGCATTTCTTAGCAAATCAATAATTTCACCCATCGGTCTTTTTTTCATTTGTTCTGAAGAATTAAGAGTATATTCTCCTCCTGTAACTGCAAGCATAACCGTTAGGAATCTGGCTGCAGTTCCGGCGCTTCTTACATCTATTGTTGCTTTTCTATTTGGTATTTTCCCTGATGTTCCAACAACCTTTACTCTTTTTTCATTTTCGTCTATAAATAATTGAAATCCCAATTTTTCAAGGCAATCTAAAAATGCTCTGGAATCATCACTAAAAAGTACCCCATCTAAGTTACACTCTCCATCAGACAATGCAGCTAACATTAATGCTCTGTTAGTTATGCTTTTTGAACCCGGCACATTTACAATAATATCTTTATTATTTTCTAATTTCTGTACTATATAAACATCTGTCATTACTAATCCTCATATAAGTTTATGTGTCTATTCTTCTGTTTCATTATCTGTTATAAACATAGCATCTCCAAATGAGAAAAATCTATATTTTTCTTTTACTGCTTCTTCATAAGCTGCCATAATATTTTCCCTTCCTGCAAGTGCTGATACAAGCATTAAAAGTGTTGATTCAGGAAGATGAAAATTAGTTATAAGGCAGTCAATTGCCTTAAATTTATAGCCCGGATAAATAAATATCTCTGTCCAGCCATTTCCTGCCTTAACAATGCCATCTTCACCTGTAACAGATTCTAGTGTTCTACAGCTTGTTGTTCCTACAGCAATAACTCGTCCACCATTTTTACGGCATTCATTAATCTTTTTAGCCTCTTCTTCCTCTACATCATAAAATTCGGAATGCATATGATGTTCTAATACATTTTCTACTTTTACAGGTCTAAATGTACCTAGTCCGACATGAAGAGTTACATTTGCAATTTCAACACCCTTTTCTTTGATTTCATTTAACAATTCTTTTGTAAAATGAAGACCTGCTGTAGGCGCTGCGGCACTACCTTCATACTTTGCATATACTGTCTGATATCTGTTTTTATCTTTTAACTGATGTGTAATATATGGTGGAAGCGGCATCTGTCCTAACTTATCAAGTATTTCTTCAAATATGCCTTCATATTTAAATTGTATTAATCTGTTACCTTCTTCAACAACATCAATAACCTTTCCAACTAAAAGTCCTTCACCAAATGAAATTTCAGTTCCAACTTTGCATTTTTTACCCGGTTTAACTAATGTTTCCCAAACATCATTTTCTTTTCTTTTTAATAATAATACTTCAATCTTCGCATCTGTTCCGACTTTACTTCCAAAAAGTCTGGCAGGAATAACTTTTGTATTATTAATTACAAGACAATCTCCTTTATGCAAATATTTAACAATATCTTTAAATATATGATGTTGTATTTTTCCTGTGTTTTTGTTTAATACCATAAGTCTTGAACTACTTCTGTCCTCAAGTGGGTCCTGAGCTATCAGTTCCTGTGGTAAATCATAATAAAAATCATGTAAATTCATTGTTTTTTCCATTATTTTATAATTTCCTTACTATCTAAAACAATTGTGAATGGTCCATCATTTTCCAGACTAACTTTCATATCTGCGCCAAATATTCCTTTTTCAACAACGCTTATTTCTTTTTTGCATTGTTCTATAATGTATTCATACATTTCATTTGCCATATCTGGTTTTCCCGCATTGATAAAAGAAGGTCTGTTTCCTTTTTTACAATCTGCATACAAAGTAAATTGTGAAATAAGTAAAAGTTCACCTGATACATCTTTTAAACTAATATTTGTTTTTCCATTTTCATCTTCAAAAATTCTTAAGCCAATCATTTTCTTAATCATTTTATCTGCTATTTCCTTTGTATCATTTTCAGATATACCTATAAGTACCATATAGCCTTTATCTATTTTACCTACTACATTTCCATCAACCTTAACTGATGCATGATTTACTCTTTGTATTACAAATTTCATTTTATTCTCCTGTGCAATATGTAATGCCCCTGCCCTTCTGTCAGCGGCTATTCGTCGGAAACATTTATAAAAAATGAACTTCGTTCATTTTGTTTCCTACTATAGCAACAAAGGAAAGGTTGAAATTTTATTCCAACCTTCCCTGTTTAATTTAATCCTACAGATATATGAAAAACTTTGTTCACATACATCCGCACAGACAATGTTCCTTTCTTTATTGGAACTTTGCAAATAATGCATGAATTAAAATTATTTAATTCCAAACATCGTTCTGCATATACGCTTGCCTGATTCTGTCTTAAATACAGCTTCATAAGCAGCCTTTACATTCTGAGACGGCAATCCGTCTTCATACATATTAACTAAAAAATCTGCTTCAACTAAAATCTGGTAATCGCTGTCACATATATCATTATATGTGTGATGATGAGCAACTAAATAACTTACTCTTTCAATGACATCTTTAGGATAACCTAATTCATTTAACATTTTTTCAGCAATTTCAGGTCCAAGTTTTTCCTGTAATTTTCCACTACAGTTTCCTTTTCCATGTACTTCTTCTGCTTTTTTTATTCCAATATCATGAACTAAAGCTGTTGTTTCTAAAGCGAACTGCTCTTTTTCAGGAATATTTTCCATTGTTCCAATGAGTCTACAATATTCAAATACTTTTGTAAAATGCTGTATTCTCTTTGGATTGCCTTCATAATACTCAATCATTTTATTAAAAAGTTCTATATGATCCATTTTTGTCCTTTAACCTCTTAATTCAATACCAAGTTCCTGTAATCCTTTAAGAATCTTGTCCATTGCCTTTGTGATATCAGCTTCTTCAAGTGTTCTGTCACTTGCTCTAAATACAATCTTATATGCAACTGACTTAAATCCTTCTTCAATCTGATTTCCTTCATAAATATCAAACAACTGATAGTTTTCAAGATTCTTTCCGGCACATTTCTCTATTACTTCTTCAATCTGACCTACAAGTATTTCTTTTGGAACTACCATACTAATATCTCTTGTTACAGCAGGATATTTAGCAATTCCTTTATATTTTGTATCAAATGATGCCATTTCAACGATATATGGCATATCAATTACTGCAACATATACTCTGTCTTTAATATTATAGTTATCTAATACTTCAGGATGAACTTCTCCTAAATAACCAACAACTGTATCATTATAAATAACATTTGCCTGACGTCCCGGATGTAAAAATGTCTTTCCTGCTTTAGCATCATATGTTACTTTTTTATCCATTCCAACCTGTGAAAAGAATTCTTCTACAACACCTTTCATTGTAAAGAAATCACCTTCTCCATAAAATCCAAGTGTAAACTGCATTCTTTCATCTGGAAGTTCTGTTACAGGCATTGATTTTGGAAGATAAATATTTCCAAGTTCAAATAACTTAACATTCTTATTTCTTCTATTGAAGTTTGTTGCAAGTGATGTAAGCATTCCATTTAACGATGTAGTTCTCATTACACTAAAATCTTCACCTAATGGATTCATTATAGAAACTGTATTTCTAAGTTCTGAATCTTCAGGTAATAAAAGTTTATCAAATACTTTCTTGCTTTCAAATGAATATGTCATTGCCTGAGAGAATCCACAGAACCGTGCAACTGAACTTGCAATTTTTTCAATCTGTACTTTAAGTGGAATCTTACCTGATGTTGATTCTCCTGACGGAAGTGTCATTGGAATCTTGTCATATCCATAAAATCTTGCGATTTCTTCTGCAATATCACATGTTCTGTATAAATCCTGTCTAAATGTAGGAACTGTAATTAACTGTGTATTATCATCATATTTTAATTCTAATGCAGGGAAGTAACTTAACATTTCCTCTTTTGATAAGTCTGTTCCTAATAACTTGTTAATTTTTTCAGGCTCAAATTTAACTGTATTTTCTTCTTTCTTTTCAGGATAGATATCTACTATTCCGGCAACAACTTCACCTGCTCCAAGTTTTTCTATTAACTGACATGCTCTGTTGATTGCTGCTTCAGCATTATTAGGGTCTAATCCTTTTTCAAATTTTCCTGATGCATCTGTTCTTAAGCCTAAACGTTTTGATGATAAACGGATGTTAGTTCCATCAAAGCATGCTGCCTCAAATACCATATCTTTAACATCATCTGTGATTTTTGAATTTTCTCCACCCATGATTCCTGCTAATCCAATTGCTTTTTCTCCATCACATATCATAAGCATTTCACTATCAAGATTTCTTTCCTGTCCATCAAGTGTTGTAAATGTTTCACCATCATTTGCACGTCTTACAACAATCTGTTTACCTGCAATTGTATCTAAATCGTAAGCATGCATTGGCTGACCAAATTCTTCCATAACATAATTTGTAATGTCTACAAGATTGTTAATTGGTCTGATTCCACAAGCTGCTAAACGTCTCTGCATCCATTTAGGTGATGGTCCAATTTTTACGTTTTTAACTACTTTTGCACAATATCTTGAGCATAAATCAGAATCTTTAACTTCTACTTTAATATATTCGTTAACATCTCCATCTGTTCCAACTGCATGAGTTTCAGGTGCATGGAATGGTTTTCTAAATGTTGCTGCAGCTTCTCTTGCAATACCAATTACACTGTAGCAGTCAACTCTGTTAGATGTAATTTCATATTCAAATACACTGTCATGTAATCCTAATGCTTCTACTGCATCACTTCCTACCTCTGTTCCTTCAGGGAAAATATAAATTCCATTTTCAGGTGCTTCCGGGTACATTTCATTTGTTGAGCCCAATTCTTCTATTGAACACATCATACCAAAACTTTCAACTCCACGAAGTTTTCCTTTTTTGATTTTAATACCACCCGGAGTCTTTGAGCCGTCATGTCCTCCGGCAACTCTTCCTCCATCAAGAACAACTGGTACGATGGCACCTTCAAATACATTCTGTGCTCCGGTAACAATCTGTACTGTTTCTTTTCCAACATTAACCTGACAGACAACAAGTTTATCTGCATCAGGATGCTTTTCAATTTTTTCTATTTTACCTACAACAATTTTATCAAGGTCAGCATCTAATCTTTCAAATCCTTCTACCTTTGTACCTGACAAAGTCATTGCATCCATATATTCCTGATCTGTACAATCCAAATCATCAACATATGCTTTAATCCAAGATAATGGTGTATTCATGATTAATTCTTCCTTTCTCTATAAACAAAATTAGAACTGTGATAAGAAACGATCATCATTTTCATATAACAATCTCATATCATCGATTTCATATTTTAATAATGCGATTCTTTCCAAACCAACGCCGAAAGCAAATCCAGTATATTCTTCAGGATCAATTCCACTCATTTCTAATACATGAGGATGAACCATACCACATCCTAAAATTTCAATCCATCCTTCACCTTTACAGAATCTGCATCCTTTTCCTCCACATTTAAAGCATGTAACGTCCATTTCAGCACTTGGCTCTGTGAATGGGAAATGATGAGGTCTGAATTTAACCTTTGTATCTGCTCCAAATAATTCTTTTGCAAATTCCTGTAATGTTCCTTTTAAGTCAGCAAATGTAACATTCTTATCTATTACAAGTCCTTCTACCTGATGGAAAGATGGTGAATGTGTTGCATCTACTTCATCTGAACGGAAAACTCTTCCCGGTGAAATAATTCTGATAGGAGGTTTCTCATTTTCCATTACATGCACCTGAACTGATGATGTCTGAGTTCTTAAAACCATATTTCTGTTTATGTAGAAAGTATCCTGTTCATCTTTAGCCGGATGGTTTGCCGGAATATTTAAAGCTTCAAAGTTATAGTAATCATATTCAACTTCCGGACCTTCAACAACTTCATATCCAAGTCCTACGAAAATCTTTTCTAATTCTTCTAATGCAACTGTATTTGGATGTAAATGACCAATCTTATTTTTCTTTGCAGGAAGTGTAACATCAATTACTTCTGCCTTTAATTTAGCCTCTCTTGCTTTAGCTGCCAAATTATTTTTTACTTCTTCCATTTTTTCTTCGATGGCTGTTCTTGTTTCATTTACCATCTGTCCAACCTTAGGTCTGTCTTCAGGAGCAACATCCTTCATTCCTTTAAGTACTTCTGTTAACTGACCTTTTTTACCTAAATAAGCAACTCTAATTTCATTTAACTTATCTAAGTTTTCTGATTCTAAGATTTTAGAAACAGCTTCTTCTCTGATTGCTTTTAACTTTTCCTTCATTATTTATTTTTCCTTTCACTTATTTTCGGATACTATTTAAAATATTTTTTTGCATAAAAAAAGTACCCTTGATTAAGGGACGGAAATATCCGCGGTACCACCCTAGTTCCTGATTAAAATAATCAAGCTCTCTATATGCTTAACGCGCATAAACGTCATTCATTACTAAGAAAATTCCGTTTACAAATGCAGCTCCAGTGGGAAATTCAAATTGCAGCGTAACCTAAAAAATCTCTCAGCCGATGAATCTTTCTCTCTTAAAGAATACTGCAACTTTACTTACACTATCATTGCCTTTAACTTTAGTAATTCTAACACACATAAAATTTAGTGTCAACACGCTAATTAGGCATTATTTAACTCATTTTGCAGCAATAACCATTCTGCTGTTGTTACTCTGTTCATTATTAGTTTTCGTCTTTCTTGTTTCATTAAACAAAAAATGTTATAATAAATATGTTTTCCTTAAATTACTAAAGGAATTATTTAAATACAAAAAGAATATAATTATTTATTAGAAGTAATATCATTTTCTTCTATTTAAAATGAAAAGGGTATATTTATGAAAAAAATAGAAAATAAATTTATCAACACTATCATGGATTTTGTTAATGCAATTGGTAAAGACAAGGTTGGTGTATATAGTGCTCAGGCCTCTTTCTTTATTATGCTTTCAATTTTTCCATTTGCTATGTTGATTTTAAATATGATTGGGCTTACTCCAATCACTGAAGACTACATAGTTAATTTTGCAAATTCTTATTTACCTGATAGCGTTAAGCCTCTTATTATTCAAATAATAAACGAGATGTATTCAAATGTATCCGGTACTGTTATTTCCATTACAGCTATTGTCGCTATATGGTCTGCGTCAAAAGGTGTATTATCTGTTATGTTTGGTATATATAATATTTATAATGTGCATTCATCAAGGAACTATTTTATATCACGATTTATCTCTATGATATATACTGTTTTCTTTGTAATTGCCATGGTTGTCACATTAGTACTTTTAGTATTTGGAAACAAACTGTTTAAACTTGCAATTTCAATTGTTCCGCCTTTGATAAATGTTTCTGTTTTATATACAATAACAAGTTACTCGGCAGTTTTTATAATATTAACACTATTCTTTCTAATAATATTCAAGGTTGCAAATTTAAAGTTAGCTAAATTCAGGAAAATATTACCTGGAGCTGTATTCAGTTCTCTTGGATGGATTTTGTTTTCATTTGCATTTTCAATTTATGTAGATAATTTTTCTAATATGACATATATGTATGGCAGCTTAACCGCAGTTATAATTATGATGTTTTGGATTTACTTTTGTATTTACATTTTATTTATCGGAGCAGAAATAAATGTTTATTTTTATCCTGAAATTTCAAAAAAAACAGCAATTAACCAATAACGGCAATTGCTGTTTTTTTATAAAAAAATTCAATTATATCTTCGTAACTATAGCCGGAAAGTGCAAGTTCTTTGCAACCATTCTGACTCATTCCGCAACCGTGTCCAAATCCTCCACCATATATTTTAATCCCCCACCATTTTCCATTCCTATAAATGTTTTCAATTGAAAAAAAACTACTAGGAAGCATTGACATATTACTCCTTATATCACCATCATTAAGCTTTATCCCTAAGCCATATGGATTAAGTGCTTTTCTTATATTAATTTGGTTGCTTATGCTAATCTGCTTATTTTTTCCGTACACGGTAATATTAGAAACTATACCTCCTGCACCTCTATTATTAATTTCTATTTTGCTAATTTTTCCTATATCGTATCCTATATAATTATTTACAACATATCTTAAATGAGACTTAGACATTTTTACATTCCATCTATAGAACGGATATTTATTTTCTAAATCCGTTTTAGATTTCTTTTTTATATAAGTATCAAAATCTGCCTGCGTTTCTGCTTCTTCTAAATTTTGTTTTACATGAACGCTTTCCAGATATTTTTGTTTTTTTGTTCCCCAAATTTTATAATCTGTAGTATACCCACATGATGTAGAAAAGAAATAAGTGTTTATTAAATTATCATTATAAGTAACTACTTCGCCTTTTGTTTGTGCTACCGCATCTTTTATTTTATTATCAGGCTCAACTATATTGTATACCTGATACGCTGTACTATCATCTCCAAAAGCATTATATTCCTTATATTTTTCATTATTAATTCTTTTTGCAATATATGTTCTTGCACAAACAGCCTGGGCTTTTAATGCTTCATTTGGATATGAGTTATTTAATTCACTTGATACAACAGCCGCTACATAGTCTTCAATTCCCACTTCATTTACTACAACAATTCCATTTTCTGTCTTATATAAATATATATCTCCTTTGTAACCGTTAATTTTTCCATTTCTTTTTATCGAGTTAATATGAATTTTTTTCTTATTATTTGAAATCTTTATTATACTACTTCCATTAAAATATTCTGACCCACATGAAATTATTTTATCTTCATTTACAATTTCTGAATTTTGAAAGTCTTTTCCATAATTAATATTTATTTTTTCTTTTTTCTTTATTTCTATATTATTGTGATAAATCGAACTAAAATCACTATTCATAAGAACTATTCTTACATTATTCAATTCCATATTTATAATTTTTTCAGTCTGATTTTTTTCTTCATTTGCTTTGCTTTCATCATCATATATAATTTTATTAACTATGATATCCTGACCATATGTTTTTAACTGATTGATTTTTATAAGTACATCCTGACACTTAATTGTATATGCACAAAAAGTAACTATAAGTATTGTAGATAAAGCAAAAATTATCTTTTTCATTTTTTGCACCCAGCCTTTCAAATACGACTTACAGCTTTATATCTAAATTTACTATTACATAAGAAAGGCACAGCAAAAATGCTGTGCCAACTTATCTTTTGATTTATACTCGAAATGCCGTCCTTGCCTTTTGAGTCCTAGCTTGCGCCAGGTGGGCAACCGCATTCACACTTCTGCCTTCCACTAGCTAGCCACCTGTACTATGTACTGACGGCATATATGAGGCCTGACATCCATGCAAAGATATAGGAATCCCGTCTCGATAAATGTAGGTTCAAAATATACAAGTCTACGAGCATTCCAAGGAAACAAACACAATCAATGACTGTGTTGTTTGTAATATTATTATAGAATATATTATTCTTTTTATCAATGGAAAATACTGACTATTTATTATTTTCACAAAACTTTAACATTATAATTTGCATTTCCACTTGAAGATTGTCGTATAACAATCTATTTTTTACCTTATCTTTTTTCTACTATTTCTCCCTGCTTTTTGTAGATTGAATTGGCTTTAACTACGCCTCTAACACTTGATAAAGGATAGATATTTACATTTCTTCCAATGACTGTTCCCGGATTTAGGACTGAACCACATCCTACTTCTACGTAATCTCCAAGCATTGCTCCAAATTTCTTTAAACCTGTTTCAATCTTTTCTTCTCCATCTTTAACCACAACTAATGTTTTGTCTGATTTTACATTTGAAGTAATTGATCCGGCTCCCATATGCGAATGCGTTCCTAAAATACTATCTCCAACATAATTATAGTGTGGGACCTGAACAGTATTGAATAATACAACATTTTTTAATTCTGTAGAATTACCAACAACACAATCTTTTCCAACAATAACTTTTCCACGGATAAATGCCCCAGGTCTTACTTCTGTACCTTCATCAATTATCAATGGTCCGTTTAATGTTGCTGTTTTTGCTATTGTTACATCTTTAGCAATCCATATATCTTCCTGTGGATGGTCAAATTTATCTTTCGGCAAAGTCTTACCTAATTCAATTATAAAATCACCTATATTAGCTAATACTTCCCATGGATATTCTACCCCATCAAATAATTTAGCTGCAATTGTTTCGTTTAAATCATATAAATCTTTTATTTTGTACATTCTAGCACCTCTCTTTGTGAATTATTTTTCTTTCACTATTTAAAGAAAAACTGTTACTAATATAAGTAACAGTTTTTCGATATGATCTTATTCTACTGTAACTGATTTTGCAAGATTTCTTGGTTTATCTACATTTAATCCTTTTAATACAGAAGTATAATAAGCTATCATCTGTAACGGAATAACTGTTACCATTGGCATTAATACATCTTCTAATTCAGGTACTTCTACTATATAATCATTTACACCTTCTGCAAACTGCTCTCCTTCCTTACAAACAGTAATTGTCATTGCCCCTCTTGATTTAACTTCAACAATATTGCTTACTGTTTTTTCAAGTAAGTGACTCTGTGTAGCAACTGCTATTACCGGCATACCATCTGTAATAAGAGAAATTGTTCCGTGTTTTAATTCGCCTGCAGCATAACTTTCAGAATGAATGTATGAAATCTCTTTCAACTTAAGTGAGCCTTCCATACTAAGTGCATAATCAAGCCCTCTACCAATATATAATAAGCTTGACGCTGTTATTAACTTGCTGGCAATATATTTACATTTACTCTCAGCCTGCATTGTTTTTTCTAAAACTTCAGGAATATTCTTTAACTCTTCTGTAAGTCTCTTACACTCTGCTTCGTCTATACATCCTTTAGCATATGCCATTTCAAATGCTATTAAATACATAACAGACATCTGTACTGAGAAAGCTTTTGTTGATGCTACTGAGATTTCAGGACCTGCATGAGTATAAAGAACCATATCTGATTCTCTTGCAATTGAAGAGCCCTTAACATTAACAATTGAAAGTACTTCTGCGCCTCTTTCATGTGCTAACTGCAATGCTGCCTTAGTATCTGCCGTTTCACCTGACTGTGATACAACAACCATCAAATCATCTTTTCCAATTATAGGGTCTCTATATCTAAATTCTGATGCAATATCAACTGTGACTTCTGTTCTTGCTAATTTTTCAATTACATACTTTCCAACCATTCCTGCATGCATTGCTGTACCACATGCAACAATAAATAACTTATGATATGATTTTAATTTTTCAGGTGTAAGTCCACATTCTGATAAATCAGGCATACCATTCACAATTCTTGGTGCAATTGTTGTATTTACTGCTGTTGGCTGTTCATGTATTTCTTTTAACATGAAATGTTCATATCCACCCTTTTCAGCTGCATCCATATCAAGTTCTGAAACCTGAATTTCTTTCTTAATATTCTGCTTATGAAAATCACAAAATTCAATTCTATCTGACTTAATTGTTGCAATCTCACCATATTCAAGAAGATAATAATTTCTTGTATATTTTAAGATTGCAGGTACATCGCTGGCGATAAAGTTTTCTTCTTCACCTTTTCCAATAATTAACGGGCTGTCTTTTCTTACTGCATAAATTGTATCAGGAAAATCTTTAAAAATAATTCCCAATGCATATGCACCTGTAACATCTTTTAATGTCTTAATTATTGCATCTATAGGATCACCTTCATAATAGTAATCTAATAATTTTGCAACTGTTTCTGTATCTGTTTCACTTACAAATGTATATCCTTTATCAATTAGGAAATCTTTAATTTCTTTATAATTTTCTATAATCCCATTGTGTACAATTGATACTCTCTTATTTCCATGTGGATGAGAGTTAATGTCTGATGGTTCACCATGTGTTGCCCATCTTGTATGTCCAATACCACAATGTCCATATGGTTTATGTTCTTTTTTCATTTTTTCTGTAAGGTTCTTTAATTCTCCTTTTGCCTTACATACAGATATTTCACCTTTTTCAAATACTGCTATTCCTGCTGAATCATATCCTCTATACTCAAGTTTACTTAATGAGTCTATTAATACATCAGCGCAGTCTTTACTGCCCACATATCCTACTATTCCACACATTATTTGTTCCTCCTGTAAAATTGTGCCACATAATTATAGTAATTCACCATCTGATTAGCATTGTTGATTCTTAGAACATTATCTGTTCTACCTCTTATAAAATCATCTAATTTCTTCATATATTCATCAGCTGTTATTTCACCCTCTGCAACCTTGGTAAGACCTAATTCCCAACTTGCTGTCAATTCAGGGTTAAGAAGAGATCTTATTGACATATAAACTACGCCATAAACCATTTCTCCTAATTGCATTGGTGTCACAATCTGTGTTTTACTATTTAACTTAATGTATTCATTTTTTTGTAGTTTGGTTATTATTCCGGCTCTGGTAGCACTTGTACCAATTCCACTTCCTTTTATCTGTGCTCTTAAATCCTCGTCCTCTATAAGCTGACCTGCGTTCTCCATTGCAAGAATTAAAGAACCTGAATTATATCTTTTTGGTGGTTTTGTTTCACCTTCTTTAATATCCAGACCTACCATTGAAATTTTATCATTTTTCTTTATATTTTTCAACAATTCAAAAAATTTGCTGTCTAGTGTTAACTCCTGATTTTCACTATCATTAGTGCCATCCTGATTTTCAGCATCATTTTCCTGCTTATCTTTTGAGCTTTTCTTTTCGCCCGGAACGCCTGCAATTTCAAAATAACCTTTCTGAACTAATATTTTAAAATTGCTTCCAAATTGTTCCATTGTTTCACTACCATCTTTGAAAACAGATTTAACATTTCCTATCAATGATGCTTTTTTGTATATAGCTGGCGGATAAAAAATACTTAAAAATCTTCTTACAATAAGCACGTATACTTTCTGTGCAACCGGTTTTAAACTATTTAAGCCATTTAATCCCTGTCCTGTAGGAATTATTGCATAATGGTCTGTTATCTTCTTATCATCTACATATTTAGTTTTTTCTAACCCTTTGTAAGAACCTGCTTTTAAAATATTTTCAGCAAATCCTTTTACCGGAGTAAATCCTCTTAATCCATTTATATTCTTATAAATCTCTTTTGATACCGCAGTAGATAAAACTCGTGCATCAGTTCTTGGATAAGTTACCAGTTTCTTTTCATATAGTTCCTGAACTACATTCAATGTTTCATCAGGATTTATCTTAAATAATCTAGAGCAATCATTCTGAAGTTCTGCAAGATTAAATAACAATGGAGGTTGCTTTTTTTCATCTTTTTTAGTAATTGACTTAACCATTAATTCGACCGGCTGTGAAACATTTATTGCCTCAATTAATTCTTCTGCCGTCTTTCTTTCTTTAAAACCATTTTCCTTATATAAAAATGGTGTTTCAAAATATTTTGTATTTTCAACTGCCTTCCATTCTGCATCTACTTTGTAATCTTCAATCTGCAATTTACCATTTACTCTGTAAAATGGTGTTTTTACAAAATTTCTTATTTCCCGTTCTCTATTGCATATCATTCCTAATACGCACGTCATAACCCTACCTACAGAAATTACTGTGTATTTTTTATTTAAAAATCTTGCAATTGAATTTCCATATCTAAGAGTTAATAATCTAGAGAAATTAATTCCCATTAAATAATCTTCCTTCGCTCTTAAATAAGCCGCGTCAGACAAATTATCATATTCAGATATATCTTTTGCTTCCCTAATTCCTCTTAAAATTTCTTCTTCAGTCTGAGAGTCAATCCATACACGTTTTTGTACTTTATCATGTACTCCTGCTTCCTGAGCCACCAGTCTGTATATATATTCTCCTTCTCTTCCTGAGTCAGTGCAAACATATATCGTCTCTACATCTTCTCTGTTCAAAAGACCTTTTACAATATTAAACTGCTTTTTTACTCCAGGAATTACTTCATATTTCCATTCTCCTTCCGGAATAAAAGGCAAATCCTGAACATTCCATTTTTTCAACTTTTCATCGTAACATTCCGGATAGCTCATAGTAACCAAATGACCCACACACCATGTTACTACAGCATTTTCACTTTCTAAATATCCGTCACCACGTTTTGTATTCTCTTTTAATGCTTTTGCAAATTCAGCAGCAACACTTGGTTTTTCTGCTATAAATAGTGATTTTCCCATTAACACTCCTGCCTTGTCCGGTAATTAATTTATCTCGTCTAATGTAATACTGTATGATGGAAGAAATTTTTCAATAAAAAAAGCAATCTCCGGCATCTTCATTTCGTCTATACTCTTTTTAATTGAATTTTGTGCATTAACAAAATCTGTATTTCCCATTTTTGACTCTTCTATGCACTTTATATATGCTGATAATCTATCTGCAGCCTTTACATATTTCCACTCTTCATTTTGTTCTTCTTTTAAGATAGTTCTGTAAACCTTTCTCATTTCTTCCGGCAATTCATTTATAAGCTGATTAGTAGCCACTTCCTCTACCTTTTTATAAGAATCTCTTATTTCAGGTGCATAATATTTTATAGGTGTAGGCAAATCTCCCGTAATAATTTCGGATGTATCATGAAACATCGCTAAAACCGCTATGTGTTCTGCATCATTTTGTTTATTAAAATAGATATTTCCTATAGTAGCTAAAGCATGGGAAATAACAGCCACATCTAAACTATGTTCTGCTATATTTTCCTGAATTGTATTTCGCATAAGCCCCCATCTGTTTATATATTTCATTCGGGCAAGCATACCAAAAAAATTGTTCATTTATTCTCTCCATATTACAAAAGTTTTCTACCTTTTAAATAGATACAAAGGTCTTTTTGTCATTAAACATCATCAACAAAAAGACCTTTGTATTTGTAATTTACGGTATTACCTTCGCTTACAATATATCTATATTATTTAACTTCATATTTCAAATTTTTAAATATATATCTGAGAAATAAAATAATACTTCACAAACTCTTGTGCACTACATGTTTACACAATTATGCTCTCTTTACATATTTAAAAATTTCTTTACAACAGATTCCATTTCATCTACATTGCATAAGTTATTATGACGGATTTCTGCGTTTCTGATTTCTTCAATTGCATTTGGAACTTTAACATTTCCAATCTTGCTTAATTCATCAACTAATTCAAAATCGCCAAGCTTATCATATGCAGGATTAATTGCATTCATAACACTTCTTGTAAATTTGAATGGGCTTGCTGTACTTGCAATAACAGTTACCTTATCATCATTTGTATCTTTCTTGTACTTACCATATACACATGAAGCAACTGCAGTATGAGTGTCCATAATATATCCTGTCTTGTCATATACTCGTTTAATTTCTTCTGTTGTTTCAGCTTCAGTAGCATAATTTCCATAAAAATCAGCAAGTTGCTTTCTCATTGAATCAGTAATAGTATATTTTCCGTCTTTTGCTAGTTCTGCCATTAATTCAGCATTCTTTTCTGAATCATTTTCAGCAATTTTATAAATTAATCTTTCAAGATTACTTGAAATCAAAATATCCATAGATGGTGAGTTTGTTAAAATAAACTCTCTGTTTCTATCATAGCATCCTGTTTCAAAGAAATCATAAAGTACTTTATTATCATTTGAAGCACATACTAATTTATCAATCGGAAGTCCCATATTCTTTGCATAGTAAGCTGCTAAAATGTTACCAAAGTTACCTGTTGGAACTACAACATTAATTTTTTCATCCTTAGCAACTTTTCCTTCTGCAAATAATTTTGCATATGCATATACATAATAAGCAACCTGTGGGATAAGACGTCCAATATTAATTGAGTTTGCTGATGAGAACTGGAATCCTTTTTCATCCATTTCTTTTGCAAGTTCTTTATTTCCAAATATAGCTTTAACTCCACTCTGTGCCTGGTCAAAGTTTCCATTTATTGCTACAACAAATGTGTTATCACCTTTCTGTGTAACCATCTGTTTTTCCTGAATAGGGCTTACTCCACCATGTGGATAAAATACTACAATTCTTGTTCCTTTAACATCTGCAAATCCTGCCAAAGCAGCCTTACCTGTATCACCTGATGTAGCTGTCAAAATAACAATTTCATTTTTAACATCATTCTTTTTAGCTGATGTTGTAAGTAAATGTGGAAGTATTGACAATGCCATATCCTTAAATGCTATTGTTGCGCCATGGAAAAGTTCCAAATAGTATGCGCCATCAACTTCTGCTAATGGAGCAATTTCTTCTGTATCAAATTTAGAATCATATGCTTTATTAATACAATTCTTTAATTCTTCCTCTGTAAAGTCTGTAAAGTATAATTTCATAACTTCATATGCAACTTCCTGATATGTCATTTTTGACAATTCATTTACAGATACTTCTAACTTCGGAATAGTTGTAGGTACAAATAATCCTCCATCATCTGCTAATCCTTTTAAAATAGCCTGTGATGCCTTTACTTCTCCACCTTGTCCACGGGTACTTCTGTATAATACTTCCATCTTTTCCTCCTACTGATAACCTTATTTGTTATTTATATAGTTTATTAAACCTTCTGCTTTAATGATTTTCTGCATAAACTCCGGGAATGCCTGACCTTTAAATTCAGTTCCTTTTGTTTCATTGTAAATCATACCTGTATCAAAATTAACTCTTACCACGTCTCCTGCCTCAATGCCTTTAGCAGCTTCCGGGCATTCAATAATTGGTAAACCAATATTTATTGCATTTCTATAAAAAATTCTGGCAAATGTTTCAGCTATAACACAACTTACACCCGATGCCTTAATTGCTATTGGTGCATGTTCTCTTGATGAACCACATCCAAAGTTCTTATCAGCTACTATAATATCGCCTTCTTTGACATTTTTTACAAAATCAACGTCTATATCTTCCATACAATGCTTTGCAAGTTCCTTTGCATCAGGAACATTTAAGTATCTTGCTGGAATAATTACATCTGTATCAACATTATCGCCATATTTAAATACTCTTCCTTTAGCTTCCATTTCTGCCTCCTATAGTCCTAATTCTTCTGGTCCTGAAATCTTACCTGTAACTGCACTTGCTGCTGCTACTGCAGGGCTTGAAAGGTAAACTTCTGATTCAGGGTCTCCCATACGTCCTACAAAGTTTCTGTTTGTTGTAGCTATTGCTCTTTCTCCCTTTGCAAGAATACCCATATGTCCTCCAAGACAAGGGCCACATGTTGGTGTGCTTACTGCGCATCCGGCTTTAATGAAAGTCTGAATTAATCCTTCTTCAATTGCCTGTAAATATACTGCCTGAGTTGCTGGGAAAATTATGGCTCTTACACCTTTTTTAACTTCTCTGCCTTCTAATACTTTGGCAGCAATTCTCATATCTTCAATTCTTCCGTTTGTACATGAACCAATAACAACCTGATCAATCTTAACTTCGCCAACTTCGTCAATTGTTCTTGTATTTTCAGGAAGATGTGGGAATGCAACTGTCGGTCTTAATTTACTTAAGTCAATAGTGTATTCCTCATCATATTCAGCATCCTCATCTGCTTCATATACTGTAAATTCTTTAGTAGAATGTTCCTTCATATACTGAATAGCCAAATCATCTACAGGGAAAATACCATTCTTTCCACCTGCTTCGATTGCCATATTTGTCATAGCGAATCTGTCATCCATAGATAAGTATTTAATTCCATCTCCAACAAATTCCATTGAGCGGTATAATGCACCGTCAACACCGATTAAACCAATTATATGTAAAATAATATCTTTTCCACTTACCCATTTAGCCGGTTTACCTGTAAGATTAAATTTAATAGCTGATGGAACTTTAAACCAAGCCTGACCTGTAGCCATACCTGCTGCCATATCAGTACTTCCTACACCTGTTGAGAAAGCTCCAAGGGCTCCATATGTACATGTATGTGAATCTGCACCAATAACTACGTCTCCGGCAACAACTAACCCTTTTTCAGGAAGTAATGCATGTTCAATTCCAACTCTTCCTGTTTCAAAGTAATTAGTAATTTCGTTTTCTTCTGCAAAATCTTTAACGCATTTATATAATTCTGCTGATTTAATATCTTTATTTGGTGTAAAATGATCTGGTACTAATGCAATTTTATCTTTGCAAAACACACAATCAACATTCATTTTTTTCATTTCACCAATCGCTACAGGAGCTGTTACATCATTACCTAAAACCAAATCTAAATTGGCTTCAATCAACTGTCCTGCTTCGACTTTATCTAATCCCGCATGTGCTGCAAGAATTTTCTGAGTCATAGTCATTCCCATGTTCAGATTCCTCCTTAATTGAATACGATTTTATTCTAATGCACTATTTTATAACAAAATTCAATCAGCGTCAATTGATGATAATTATTTATTTCATTTTAAACCTTAACAATTCATTATAATTATCCATATCGAGAACTATTACATTTCCATCAAATCCAATAACGTACAAATTATCGTCTATATATAATCCTCTAGAAGAATATATATTTCCGGACATTTTTATTTTTGCTCTTCTTACAAATTTTTCATTTTCTTTATCATATCCAAATATATAATAATAATTTTCTATATTACCATTTTTATATTCTTCAGCCATGAATCCGATTATATTTTTCTCATAAGATACCATAGCCGCTTTATAATTATATAACGCTTCTGAATATTCAGTTCCACTTATCACCTTTCTGGATTCTAATTCAGCTTTTCCATTTTTAATATTATACATATCAAGTTTTATTTCCTGATTATTTTCATTTTCTGTATTCATTCCTAATCCTAATAAACTATCTTCTCCATAGAAATGCAAATAATCTGAGTATCCGGAAATTTTTAATTTTCCAATAATACTTGGATTTTCTATATCAGAAAAATCAACTGCAAAAAGAGGGTCTGTATTTCTATATGTAACAAAATATCCATAATCGCCCATAAATCTTGCTGAATAAATTTCTTCATTTTCAGCTAATCCTTCTGTTTTTGAAACAACTTTCATGCCTGAATCTAAAACATACAGATTATTGTGCATATCATTTTTATAGAAATCATTTTCTAAAACTTTTTCATTATATATGTCTTCGTATCCTATTACTTCATCCTGTTTATTATAAACAACAATTCTACTAACAAGATTTTTATAATCATTAACGGTTGTAACCATTCTAATATGCCCTTTATATTCATCAACAGATAAATTGTCATCTATTGTTCCATCTACAACTCCATCTGCAATTATTTTCAAATTTCCATCTTTGCATTGTATTTTTATTATTTCGGTATTGCTTTTTTCACGTACATAAACTACTTTTTCTTTTGCATATACTTCATTAAAATTAATATCCGGATATGCTTTTTTAAGATATTTTTTATATTCCTTTCTTATTTTTACATCTTTATCTTTTATATCTATTTTGCTTATATATTTTTTTCCTTCCTTTGTGTCAGAAATATCTTCCTCACTGCTTTTTGATATGCATAAATACAAATTGTCCTCACTCATATAAACATTAGTATTTCCGACAGCTATAGCCTTTGTTCCCATTATTTTGTCGGGTTTTAAAATATTAACTGATGTAACAATAACATAATCACTACCATCACTATTTTCAGGAATATAAATATCCGAAGCTGCCATTTTTTTATTTTGAACATATGGTACGCAATTGTCTATTGAAATATTGTCTATCGGTTTATTTGTAACAGTATATAAAATATTTCCAACTAATCTTGAAGAATTATAATTGCCTTCTATCTTCAAAGTTGATGCTAATTTAGCATTTTCAATATCTGTTATATCGTAAATCAATACTTCTGTATTTCCCGAATAAATTGCTATATCATAACATCCCATTTTTCCGGTTGAAGAACTATATTTACTTGCAAAAACTACGAGTCTATTATCATTAACGTACATTTCCTGATACTCATATTTATTTTTATTTTTTCCTGATGATAAGTTTATTGCTCCAACCTGTTTAGTATTTTCTCCATCAGCATTGCATATTAAAACTTTACTCTTGCTTTGATTAAGAAGAAATATATTCTTGCCATTCGTCTTTACGATATCTGCTTCATCTACGCCTTGCGTCTGTACATTTGTATTGTAAGATTTAGATTGTGATGATGCTGAAGAATCTGCTACATTAGTACTTTCAGATTTTGCAGTTTTAAGTCCGTTTCTTTCTTTCATTCCATAGTAAATTGCATTATTTGCAATTTGTAAATTTTTAAGTTTATCATATATATCCGAATAACTTTCATTATTGTCTGATTTGCTCTCATTATTCTTTTCATTTACAACTACATTGAACGTTCCACTATTATTATCGTTAGTTATATAATTGTATGTAACATTAAATACTCCAACAATTAACGCAAGGCATGCGGCAATTGTTCCAATTTTAAGTATTTTCCCCTGTTTTTTTCTTTCATTACTTTTGTTTAATAATCCGTTTAATTCTTCACTGTTCATTTTGTCAGGAATTATTGTTTTATCAGATTCTTCTTTTATAAAACTTGCAATTTTTTTATTTTCTTTATTTACATCCTCAAAAAAATCTTTCTTATCCATTCCTAATCCTCCAAATATTTTTTCAATTTGTTTAAACTTCTATTCAATTTAGATCTTATGGTTGATGATTTAATATGTAATATTTTTCCGACTTCTTCACTTTTATATCCTTCTATAATGCATAAAGTCACAATCATTCTGTCTGTTTTATTCAATATGCTCATAGCCATTTCCAAGTCGATTTTTTCTTCTTTATTATCTGTTTTTCCTTCAACACCTGTTAATTCATCAAATTGGATAACTTTAGGATTTTGAATTGTTACTTTATCATATTTTTCCCGCATTTGTCTTTTACATTTGCCTGATAATATTTTTATAATCCAAATATCAAATTTATCTGTGTTTTTTAGTTTTCCAATTCCTTTATAAGCATCTAAAAATGTTTCACTTACTGCATCTTTAGCCTGTTCACTGTTTCCTATTGTGTAAAATGCAAATTTGTACAAATCTCTATATACTGCTGAATACAGATTTTCAAATGCAGTCTTATTTCCCACCTTTGCTTTTTCTACATCATTGATTTCATAATTCATATTGTTTTCTCCATAATTTATTCCTGAATAAACAATAGTGTTTTCCAGGTTGTGTACACTTTACCCTTCAAATATATAGTGTTCTTCTTTTTCCGTTTTGTTGCATTCTTCTTTAAAATATGTTATAAATTTCTTGTTGCTTTTTGGAGCGGTATCGAAGAGGCCATAACGAGACTGACTCGAAATCAGTTTGTCCATTTACTTGGGCACGTGGGTTCGAATCCCACTCGCTCCGCTTTTCTCTTGTTATACACATGACTTTTTTGTATATAACAACAAAACTCATCTTACATGATTATTTGCATATTCACATGCATTACTCTTCATGTAAGATGAGTTTTTTCGTTTACGTGACTTTGACCTTATGAAATCAAATTACACTGCCATCATAAAACACCATAATAAAAAGCACATAACAGCTAAATATCCGAAGAAAATCACCATTCCTTTTTTGTTTTCATAAAATTCCATAATGAATTCCTCCTTTCTAAAATCCGATTCCTTTATTTATATAAAATTATATCATTTTTTCCTTTGTTTTTCTATGACTAAGCTTGTTTTTCCACGGACAAATATAGCCAATATTACGTCTTCTTTTTTGGTTATTTTTATATCTTATTTCACCTGTATGTATATTTTATTTTTGCTACTTTTTATGATAAGATATATTATTATGTCAAAACAAAAACATAAAACTACAAAGTGTGTTTATTATAATAGTTTATAACTTTATGTTGGAATCAAAAAGGTCTTTCACCCACTCATTAGCAAGCTTATGTGGACTTAAACCTTTTGCCCCTGGCATAAACTTTATACTATTATTTATGCTGACAATTTCAATATTGTCACTTTTATCATTTTACTAATTTATAAAGGAGTATCCGCAATGTATTACAACTCTTTAAATGCTTATTTAAGAAATAAATTTGGATGTAAAGTATATAAATTGTCTATAAGTTCCGGCCTTTCATGTCCTAACAGAGATGGTAATATTAGTACGGGTGGTTGTATTTTTTGTAGTGAAGGTGGTTCAGGTGACTTTGCTAGCAATCCTTCATATTCAATAACTGCCCAAATTGAGGAAGCAAAAGAAAAAGTTTCAAAGAAAATATCATCAGGTAAATACATAGCCTATTTTCAATCATTTACAAATACATATGGTTCTGTTGAATATTTAAGAAAAATATTTACAGAAGCAATAAATCATCCTGATATTGTTGCTTTGTCAATTGGGACCCGACCTGACTGTTTGCCTGACGAAGTAATTGCACTTTTAAATGAATTAAATTCAATTAAACCTGTCTGGATTGAACTTGGATTACAGACAATTCACGAAAAAACTGCAGAATTCATTAATCGCGGTTATAATTTGGATTGTTTTAATAACGCTGTAACACGTCTCAATCAAGCTAATATAGATATTATAGTACATTTAATATTAGGACTTCCCGGAGAATCTATGGAAGATATATTACAATCAGTTGATTATGTTTGCTCCTTACATATTCAAGGCATTAAGCTTCAATTACTCCACATATTAAAAAACACTACTCTTGCAGATATTTATATGCGAAATCCTTTTCATGTTTTCACTATGGATAAATATGTTTCCCTGATAGGCAAATGTCTTGAGCACATTCCTTCAAACATTGTTATTCATAGATTAACCGGAGATGGTCCAAAATCTTTATTAATAGAGCCTTTATGGAGCGGAAATAAAAAATTAGTTTTAAATACTCTCAATAAATATTTATCTGATATGGACATTATTCAAGGGAGTAAAGTTATCAACTAACTATTTACTTAACTACACCTTGTTTTGTTTCGCTCTCAAGAGTTGTTTGTATTTCCTGACTTTGTGTAGTTTCAATTTCCTGTGTATTTTCTACTTCACTGGTTTCTTCTGTCGTTACTTCACTTTCATATTCAGAAGTCGTTTCCTGACTTTCTGTTTCACTTATCGTTTCTGTGATTTCTTCTTCAGTAAAAGGTTCAGAAATCTCTTCTTCAACTATTTCTGGTTCTATATTCAATATTAGCTCATCATCGTCATTTGCCACACCCTTTTTTTCAACTTCTCCTGCCAGGGTATTAATACTTTTCCTACATAGTTTATTATAATCTTCCTTTCCTGCTTCTGCCAATTTTATACACAATGCAGCTTTTCCTAGTGAAACATTATTTTTCTTTGCAACTTTTTCAACCTTTTTATCTACTTTTATATCCTGATAAATTGTTTTAAATTTCTTTCCCTTATCAATTTCGTATTTTTCAGTATTATATTGAACTGAATTTAGTACTTCTTTTCTTGTCTTTGCATTATCTGACACAACTGTTACAAGCATAGAATTCTTATTTTTTTTCAAATATCCTTCATTCGATATTTCTTTTATAATTCCATTCATTACATCTTCGCATTTAGATTTTTCATTCAATTTGTTTCTCAATTTTTTTACAATTAACTTTGCATCTTTGTTTCCTGCTACAATTTTTTCAACGCATCCTTCCTTATTAAATTGTACCGTAATACTTGGATTAACATCTACAATTATGGAAAAAGCATATTTTTCCTCCTTAAACTGCTGTTTTGGAGAAAATACCATTATAACAATCATAATACACGCCACCATAGCAGTAACAATACCACCAAATATAACTTTATTATTCTTTCTAAATAACGGCTCATCATTACCAAAAAGTTCAGACTCGTCTTTTATTTTTTCTATTTTATTTTCACAAATTTTATTAACTAAATCCGGAGCCATTGATTCAAATTTGTCATCTAAAATTTCTTTTATATCCTTTTCTTTCATCATATGCCTCCTATGCTTCAATTTTACTCTTCATTTTTTTTAATGCTCTGTTATATTTAGATAATACAGTTGATAGCGGTAATCCTGTAATTTCAGCAATTTCTCTATGTTTCATCCCCATATATATGTACATAATTACAATCGTTCTTTCTTCTTTTTTTAATGACGCAAGTGCCTGTTCTAATAAAATTCGTTGTTCACTAACATTATTTTCATTATCTGTCACATAATTCTCCACCAAATCAAAATCAACTTTTGTAATTTTTCCATATTTTCTTATGTGGTCGAGATATACATTTTTTGCGACACGACACATCCACCCCATAGGTGTACCTTGTTTTGTGTATAAATGACTTCCATTACGCACTTTTATATATGTATTTTGCAGTATATCTTCTGCATCTTCTTTGTTTCTCGTAAGCGATAATAAAAACCCATACAATTGTTTATACGATGCATAATATAATTGTGCAAAAGCTTCATTATCACCATCTGCTATTTTTGCAAATAATTCTTCATCTATTTTATTATTTTCACTTTGCATAAATATTACCTTATTATATCCCCTTTTTATTCACCCCGTAATTAGTATCATCTCATACTCTATTATCTACTAATTAAACGTGATATGTTCAATTTTTATTGCATAAATTAAATGCAAAACTGATTTTTATTGCATATAAACTAAAAAATTGAATAAAAAATAAGCAAAAAGTTTAGTTTCTATTCAACTTTTTAAGTTTTATATTTTATTTTTAGCTATTTTCTTTGTTTCGTCAATCAAAACATTTTTAAATTCCACATATTCTTCAGTTCCGTCAACATAATACTCATGTGGCATTTTTGTTCTCTTTACTTCAGGATAAATTTTTTTCATTTGTTCATTACAATACTTCTGTTTTTCTAAAATTTCCGGATCGTCATACACTAATTCACCATTTTTAAATATTGTTTTTTGTAATTTTTCTAATTTAAAATTAGTAATTGTAGTATGTTTTAATATATTGGCCGGATCAGCAATAACTATTTTATCCCTTGATACATTTTCTATTCTTCTTGCCATTATATCTGCAATTGCATATCCTGTTTCTTTATCATATGCTCTATATAATTTTTTAAAATCAGGATTGATTGTCTTTGAAACATCATTACTTAATTTTATTTTAGGAATCCAATTTCCATCTTTCTTTAATGCAACTTCTTTATATACGCATCCCATTCTTCCTTCAGGTTTAGAAATGTTATCGCCAACACCAAGACTTGAGAACTCTGCTCCCTGTATAATTAATGATTCTATTGATTCAGCTGTAAGTCCATTGCTTAAGCATATTCCTGCATCTTCTAATCCTGCATCATCAAGCATTTTTCTTGCTTTCTTAGATAAATAAGCTAAATCTCCTGAGTCAATTCTAATTCCTTTTAATCTATAACCGTTTGGAACTAAATACTCTTTTGCAACTCTTATAGCATTTGGAACGCCACTTCTTAGAGTATCAATTGTATCAACTAATAATAAGCAATTATCCGGATAAGCTTTTGCATATGCTAAAAATGCATCATACTCAGTGTCATATGACTCAATCCAACTATGTGCCTGAGTTCCCAGTCCTTTCATATTAAGCATATCCGCAGCAATATCATTACTTGTTCCATCACATCCTGCCATAATTCCATATATTGACGCATCTATTGCTGCTTCACAACCATCTGCTCTTCTAGCTCCAAATTCCATTATTGTCACATCATCAGGAGTAGCTTCTACTATTCTTCTTGCTCCTGTTGCATGTTCCATTGCTCCGTTAACCATAGATAAAATTGCAGTTTCAATTATCTGTGCTTCAATTATAGGTGCTTTTACCGTTATTATAGGCTCATTTGGAAATACAGGAGTTCCATCAGGTATTGCATATATATCACCCGAGAATTTCAAATTTTTTAAATATTCTACAAATGACTTACCATATCCTTTTCTTTCTAAATATGATAATTCCTGTTCTCCAAAACTGAAATCTTTAATGTATTCTATTACTTTATCTAATCCTGCCATAATAGCATACCCGCCATTGTTAGGCACTTTTCTAAAGAAAACATCAAATGCAGCAATCTGATTTTGCATTCCATTCTGATAATATCCGTTCGCCATTGTAAATTCATATTCATCTGTCATAAGAGTATAATTTCTTGGTAAACGTTTATATCCATTATATATTTTCATCAAACTTACCTCTGTCTTTCTTTTTGTTTTTCACTATTCCCATTTTACTTAGTCTTATTTCTTTATTATATTTGTATATCTTTTTAATTTTATTACTTGAAGTTTAAATTGTCTACCTTTTAAAATAAAAAATACCAAACTGTGGATGTTATTCGCAACCTGATTATACTCTTTGGATTACCTCATGCTAAAAAAGAGCCTAAAAAATGCGGTCAATCCTATCGAATTAACCGCATTTCATTAAAAATCAATCTTAGTTATTGATTAACTTGTCTTCTTCATTATTCCAGCTGTAAAGTTTTCTGATTTCCTGTCCAACTTTTTCTGATGGATGTTCTGAAGCTAACTTTCTCATTGCCTTGAAGTGTACCTGACGTCCTGCCGGTGACATATCAAGTAAGAATTCTTTTGCGAATGTTCCGTCCTGAATATCTCTAAGTATTTTCTTCATTGCTTTCTTTGTTTCTGCTGTAACAATCTTTGGTCCTGTTACATAATCACCATATTCTGCTGTATTTGATATTGAATATCTCATTCCTGCAAATCCTGACTGGTAAATTAAGTCTACGATAAGCTTCATTTCATGGATACATTCAAAGTATGCGTTTCTTGGATCATATCCTGCTTCGCATAATGTTTCAAATCCTGCCTGCATTAATGCACAAACACCACCGCAAAGTACTGCCTGTTCTCCGAATAAGTCTGTCTCTGTTTCTGTTCTGAATGTTGTTTCAAGAACTCCGGCTCTTGCTCCACCAATTCCTAATGCATATGCTAAAGCCATATCTAATGCCTTACCTGTTGCATCCTGTTCTACTGCTACTAAACATGGTGTTCCTTTTCCTGCCTGATATTCTGAACGTACTGTATGTCCCGGTGCCTTAGGAGCGATCATTGTAACATCTACATCCTTAGGTGGTACGATACATCCGTAATGAATGTTAAATCCGTGTGCAAACATAAGCATGTTTCCTGCTTCAAGGTTTGGTTCGATGTCTTTCTTGTACATATCAGCCTGTAATTCATCATTAATAAGAATCATGATGATGTCAGCTTTCTTTGCTGCTTCTGCTGCTGTATATACCTTAAATCCCTGTTTTTCAGCCTTAGCCCATGACTTGCTTCCTTCATATAAACCAATGATGACATCGCATCCTGATTCCTTTAAGTTTAATGCATGTGCATGTCCCTGGCTACCATAACCGATGATTGCGATTGTCTTTCCATCTAATAATGAAAGGTTACAATCTTCCTGATAATAAATTTTTGCTTCTGACATTGTTACGCCTCCGTAAATATATGTATTATTTGTTGCATAAAGCAACTAAAAACCAATCTGCTTTATCACAGATATAATTTTTGTTTATTATTTTGTTCCTCTTGCAAGACCTGTAATTCCTGTTCTTACAAGTTCTAAAATTTCGTAATCAGCTAAAAGATTCAAGAATGCATCTAATTTATTCTGATTTCCTGTTAATTCAATAATAAGTGAATCTATACCAACGTCAACAATCTTAGCTCTGAAGATATCAGCTACTGCCATAACCTGCTGTCTCTGTTCAGGTGTTGTCTTAACTTTTGTTAAAATCAATTCTCTGCACACTGAATTATTATCTTCAAGTACCTCAACCTTATTTACGTCTACAAGCTTTTCAATCTGTTTAATAATCTGTTCGATTATATCATCATCGCCTGTTACAACAATTGTCATTCTTGAATATCTAGGATCCTGTGTTACTCCAACAGTTAAGCTATCAATATTATAACCTCTTCTGCTGAACAAACCAGCTACTCTATTAAGTACACCTGATGTATTATCTACCAAAACTGATAAAACTTTTTTATTCATATTTGAGTAACTCCTTCTTTTTATTTTACTCATTTTATATTATCACATATGCATTTTTTGTCAATAATTGCACATTTACCACATATATAAAACCAGCATTCTTTTTAGTTCAACATATCATTTTTATAAACATTCTATAACAAAGTATTTATCTTTCTCTATATAAACACTTTATAAATATTATTTGATTCTTACAGCTTTTACCTTACTCCATTTTCCATACTTTTTCTGTTTTCCTGACTGAATATAAGTTCTAATTTTAAAATACACTTTTTTCTTTGATTTCAATTTCTTTTTTATAAATTTAGAAGTCGACGATTTCTTAATAAATTTTATAGTCTTATATTTTTTGCCATTCTTTGACATTTGAATCTGATATCCAGTAATTCCACTGATTTTACTCCAAGTTAAAGTTGCCTTTTTCTTTCCTCGTTTTACTTTCAATTTTATAATCTTATTAAGATTTTTAGTGTCTGAAATATCAGAAATACTATTTTTAGTTGTATCTGTGATTTTATCAGAAACATTAAATTCAATTATTTTCTCAATATAAACATTATTTTCTAATTTTACTCTAACCTTTATCGCAGCTTTTCCAGCTTTTTTCCCTGTTACATAGATAGCTTTTTCTTTATCTTTATAATCATAAGATACAAAATTCTTTCCATCGTTAACATACGAAACTTCAACACCTTTATACATTGAGTTAACTGGTTCAAAACTCAAATCAATTTTTGTTTTTTCATTAACAGTTATATTTGTATTGCCACTATAAACAATATTGGAAACTTTTTTCTTTGTTGGAGTTACAGTGACTGTTCTTGTAGTGTTATTTACAATCTCGCCACCTCTCATAGCACAACATGAAATTGTCACTTTACTATTATCATCCGGCAAGCTTATAATGGTTACATTTCCCCAATTGTCCACAGTCGCAACATTTTCATTACTTGAAGTAAATTTTAATGTATTTGTAGTAATACTTGACATGTTAGACATAATATCATCCTTAATAGATTGATTGAAAACGTTTGTAACACTTGTCAATATACAGTATGTACTATCTAATTCTATCGACTTATTCTCTAATGTTATTTTAGAAATATCTCCGTCTACCACAACTTCATATGTTACACCACACTTTTCATTTCCTATTGCAGGATAAATTGTAACTTTTGTTTTACCTGTTTTTTTGCCAACTAAGGTAAATGTCATTCTATTTGTATCAATGTTTCTTACTTCAACTATACTGTCGTCCTCTACAACCGATGTAAGCATTTTATTTGCAATATTTTCGTTAAATTCGTATTTATACTTAATTCCATTAGTATTTAACAAATCAAGTCTATTACCGGATTCAACAATATTATCATTCTGATCCTTTACTACTAATTTTAAATTATCAGATGAAACAACTACATTAAACGTCCTTACAGCTTCTCCTGCTTTTGATTTGACATTTATAACGGCTTTTCCCATACCTACAGCTTCAAGTTCACACTCAGTCACTCCATCTTTTTCTTCAACATTACAAACCTTTACAACTGACTCATCATCACTTGTGTATGATATTTTATCTTCATATCCACTTGGGACATCAAGCTGATATGACAATGTAGCTGTAATTTTTGTTTTGTCTAACAAAGTAATATCCACATTTCCTTTATTCGCAATTTCTTTGTTATTTTCATCTTTAACAGATGATATTGTTCCAGGGATTACATTATAAACATATATTGTCTTTATAATTGTTCCTGCCTTTACTACAATTTTACTTGTGCCACAGCCTGTGCCTGATGTTTTTACATCTATGTATTTTCCATCACCTGATACTGTATAACTTATAAATTCTTCTCCTGTTTCAACCTTCCATTCAATCTTATCTGTCATATCGCTATCATTTGATTCAGGTATAAAATTAGGTTTAATTCTATATGACTTTTTATTATTTGTACTATTTATATATAATGAATCATCTGCAATAATTTCCTTACACGGATTTGCCTGAACATCCACTAAATATAATCCTGAAACAGCACACGGATTAACATAATATCCACTATCCCCTTTACCAAGTATAAAAGAAATATCGCCTTCTACTGTAACTGGTACGTCATCTGCTTCATATTTTCCCTGAATTCTTGGAGCAATAATATTAACTTTTCCACTTCCCGTCCAATTTGTTGCCGAAATATTGTGAGAAAAATTCAAGTCTGCAGTTACACTCATAGGAAGTTCGTCCATTATTCCTGAGAACGAATCATTATCCTGATCATATTCCAATTTAGTATCGCCAATTTTTACTAATTTTATTTTATTCCATGTTTCCTTTTGTATAGTGTAAAACGGTAATACTACTTCCGAATTAACCCTTACAACCTGATCTTTATTAACTACTCTTACAGATAAAGAAAATTGCGGAACATATGAAATATTATCCTCTGTCATCTTTACAATACAACTATCTGATAATTCACTAAAACTGTCTCTGTATTTAACAGGTATAGTTAATACACCGTATGCAAAATTTTGATTAATTGTACAAATATCCGGTATATCAATATATTTTAAACTCACATCATTAGACATACTATTATTCTGTACATTCTCAACGGAATCACAAAATCTAACATCTTTCAAAAATTGACAGTTTGAAAATGTGCCAGACATTATGTTTTTAATTTTTCCTTCTTTATTCATAATAAAGTTTGTAAAAGGGCAATTTGCAAAAGCTCCTCCTCCAATATATTCAATTTTTGAAAGTGCGGATGCATCACACTCTGTTAATCCTCTCTTTTTTGAAACAACACCGTCAATGATTCTTGAGCAATTATTAAAAGCATTATTTCCTATTTTTACTAAATTATACGGAAGATTCAACTTACCAATATTTTCACATCCGCTGAAAGCATCTTTCTCAATTATTTCCAGACTTTCAGGTAATTTATTATTCAACTCTAAATTTTTACACTGATAAAATGCTTTAACGCCAATTTTTTTCAATGTGCTAGGAAATTCCACTTTATTTAAACCCACATACCATGTATCATTTTCACGCTTTAAGGAAGATACAGTTCTATCATCACTACCATATAAATTAGAAAAACAATTATCAAACATTCCTTCAGGAACCTCTGTCATTTCTGTAGGAAGTTTAACAGTTTTCAAATTTATGCATCCTTTAAATACATTTTTTCCAAATACAGTTCTATTATTATTCGACAAATCAATATCTTCTAATCCTGTATATGAATGTGTATATACCTT
The DNA here is from genome assembly GCF_008680265.1 of Eubacterium sp. LMAG:50. Lineage (NCBI taxonomy): Bacteria > Bacillati > Bacillota > Clostridia > Eubacteriales > Eubacteriaceae > Eubacterium > Eubacterium sp. LMAG:50. The sequence continues at coordinate 264,675 of NZ_NALP01000006.1, forward strand.
TTGCTTATTTGCTCCCGGTACACATAATACAACTTCTATATCAGAATCATATTTATTGTAACTATCTCTAAAATTTTCCTGATTAAAATATCCAATATTCAGTTCATAATACTCCTGCCCATTTCCATATGTATAATATCTATATTCAGTATCTCCCTCCTGGTAAGTTTTATGTATATCTTTCTTTGAAATATATACGCTTCTTCTTCCTTCACAAACTTCTTCTTTTTTTATTGCCCCGCAATTTTCAAATGCACTTTCACCAATCAATGTAATGCTTGATGTAAAATTAACATTATGCAAATTCGTAGCGTTTTTAAAAGCCTTACTTAATATTTCTATACCAAAATTAATATTATCCTGATTTTCTGAAGGGAAATGAACATCTGTTAAATTATAGCATTCTATAAATGCCTCACTTCCTATAGAAAGTATTGTATTTTCTTTTATTTCATGTGTATATTCCCCAAAATTAACTTTTTGTAACAAACTACATTTTTTAAAAGCTTCGAATCCTATAGTTTCAATATTATCCGGCATATTTATTTCAATAAATTTACAACCTAAAAATGCATAATCGCCAATATAAGTTAATTTATCTAATCCTTTAAATATATCAGAATCATATACACTTGTTCCCCAAAATGCTCTTTCTTCAATTCTCTCAATTGATTTAGGCAAAATAACTTTATATAATGATGAGCACCCATTAAATACATTTCCTGAAATAGTAGTCATTTTTGTATTTTTTGACAAATCAATTGAATATAATCCACTTTCACCAAACGCATTATTTCTTATATCTATAATTTGTTCCGGAATTGCTATTTTTCTTAGAGCTTTTGTTCCTCTAAAAAAGCCAGCCGGAATTGCTGTCATGGCTGCACCAAATGTAACATTTGATAATGCTGTACATCCGTCAAAAACTCCTGTTCCCAATCCATTAACAGAATCATCACTTGAGTTTTCCAAAGCTGCATTAATATAATCCGGTATCTTTATACTCTCCAATGATTCACAAACACTAAAAGCTCCATTACCAATTTTAATTAACGATTCAGGTAATGTTACATTATTTAACTTTGTACATCTGCTAAATGCATCATTATGAATTTTCTTTAAACCATCAGGTAATACAACCGTTTCAAGACTTTCGCACCTATAAAAAGCTGCTTCATCTATTTCTTCTAAATTTTCTGGTAATTTTATTGATGTAAGATTACACATCTGGAACTCATACTTATCAATCTTTTTAACTTTTGAAAGAGTGGACAAATCCATATTTTTTACAAGTCTCATATATCCTAAACCTGTAACTTCCTGAATTTGAGGATAATTGCTTAAATCCAAATCTCCCTCATATTCCTTTAATTCTTTAAAAGTCAAATCGTTTCCATTTGAAATTATGTCTTTTAAAGCATTTCTCAATTCAGTATCCGGTATAATTTCTTCATTAACCACCTTTGAATCTGAATACTTATTCTGGTCTGTTGATGCAGATACGTTTTCTTTCAACAAATTTATTCCCGAATAATCTGCCATCGTAAATACTATTACTGTTGCTAAAATTGTAGCTAAAATTCTTTTTGAAATTTTCAGCATAAAACTCCCCTTTTCAATATAAAATAAATATATAACATAAGTATTTTAGCATATTTTTCTTATTCAAACAATATATGCATTGTTTTTTATTAAAATAACTTTTACTTTTTCGCTCTAAACACCTAAAAAAGGAATTGTCACGTTACCGTAACAATTCCCTTTTATAATATATTACTTTAATTAACCATTTCAAATTTCCACAACTGGTTAGCCTGAGCTTTATAATCCCACTGCTGAACATTTCCACCATTAGATGTAGACCATCCGCCAACTTCTAATGACTTATTGCTATGCTTGTTAATGAAGAATACATATCCTCCATCAACCTGAGTAATATACCATCTTTGATTAGCTGTTTTATTATTATCCCAAATTATGGCATTACCACCATTATCCTGTGACCATCCGCCCATATCAAGAGCTTTTCCTGTTAATGCACTTTTAATAATATATGTGTAGTCATCATTGTTATAATCTAACTCCCATTCCTGAGCTATATTTCCATTTGCCTCACACTGCTGTACATTTGTACCACTTGCCTTATTTGCTCCTGCAACATCAAGACAAAGTCCACTATGTTTATTAACAATCTTATATCTTGCTTTTTCAACTTTAATAGATGATACTCTATCATTAAATGCTGTGCCTATCCATTTAGTGTCTGATGTGACAACCATTGATTCGCCACCAAAATTATCATTATCATATAATGTAACTTTGTATCCAAAAGGTACTTTAATAGATGACAAATCATCATTTTTAAATCCTTTTGCCAAAAGACTGCTTAATGTATAATTTCCAACTCCTAAAGATGCTGTATTTCCACCATAATTAATATCCTGATAAATATATACATCTCCTGATGTTGAATTTACATTTCCTGATGAACTGCTTCCTGATGAACTGCTTCCTGATGATGAACCACTTCCTGATGATGAGCCACTGCTGTTATGTGTATATGTGTATTTTGATGTATCTTTTACATATCCTGATGTATTACAATATGTAAACCAATAACTAACATTATCTCCTGATTTCAATCCATTAATAGTATATGTTGCCTTATTTCCTGATTGTGTCATTCTTACATTCTGCTGTGCACCATTATTTACTGAATAATGAATATCTGTCCATTTTGAATCATTTACATAAGCTGTAGCTGAATTGTTTCCTGACGAATTCATTCCCATTCCACTAGCTGGTGTATTTGATGTATCTGTATTTCCTGTATTTCCTGTACTTCCCGTATTACCACTATTTCCACCATTGTTTTTATCTACATTATTTGATGATGAACTATCAAATGAAGGATTGTCCTGATATACTCGAACATAATCAACTTTCATTTCCTGTGGGAATGCACTATCATCAATTGAAAATCCCGGCCAATTGCCACCTACAGCCACATTAAGCAATAAATAAAATGGCTTGTGGAATTCATCTGTATCTCCTGCATTATTTGCTATTGACATTTCATAGAATTTATTTCCATCTACAAAAAATCTAATATACTGATTATCCCACTGGAGACCGTATGTATGATACTGTGTTATATCAAAATTTCCAGTTGGTTTTCCATATTCTGCATGTCCATTTGCATTCCAATGACATGTACCATATGTTTTATTTTCTGCATTTATTGCTTCCATAATGTCTATTTCACCACACGATGGCCAACCTACACTTCCAATATTTGCTCCCAACATCCAAAATGCAGGCCAAATTCCCTGACTAGACGGAAGCGCAAGTCTTGCTTCTACATATCCATATGTAAATGTAAATTTTCCATTTGTATTAAGTCTTGCTGATGTATAATTTTTTCCACCATACGCTTCTTTTTTAGCTCTAATATGTAACGCTCCATCAGCAACATATGCATTATCTGTTCTATTGGTATAGTACTGTTGTTCATTATTTCCCCATCCATTTGAACCTGTTCCTATTTCAAATCCCCATTTTGAAGCGTCAATAGAATTCCCATTAAATTCATCACTCCATACTAACGTTGATGAAGTTGTCGCTCCCTTAACCGGTGACACATTTATTGTACTCAACGACATAGTCGCAACCATCGCAACTGATGCTAAGCCAATAATTGCTTTCTTTGCATACAAAGAAAGTATTTTCTTAGATAATTTTCTCATTAAAAAAGTCCTCCTTCAAACACATCATATAGCTCATTATAATCATTCCCCAATTTCCAATTGTATATAGTTTATCATTTTGCACAATCTTTTTCAATATTGCAATGTTTTTTTATGAATTTTGCACAATTATTTTATTTTTTTAATCGTTAACATTTCAATTAAGCAATACAATTTGTACAATCAAATAAATTACATTTACTTTTTTCTATTGTCTATTTACTATCTTTATGTTATTATCATTTAAGTTAAATTAATTAAGCCCCCGTAGCTCAGTCGGTAGAGCGCTACCTTGGTAAGGTAGAGGTCTCGGGTTCAAGTCCCGTCGGGAGCTTCTAAAAAATAAGAATCAGCATCTGATTTGCTGATTCTTATTTTTTCTATTTAATACTTAATGCTAAATTTTAATTACACTTTAAAAAAATTAAAACTATATAATCATCTTTCTATCAGAATTTCATTCATTATAGTCTTCTCTGTCTATCAAACAAAGCATTTAATATATTATAGCATTCTCTGTCTTACAATTTCATATGCTAAAACACCTGTAGCAACGCTAGCATTAAGGGAATCTATATCTCCAAACATAGGCACTGAAGCAATAAAGTCGCATTTTTCTTTTACAAGTCTACTTACTCCTTCTCCCTCATTTCCTATAACAAGACCTATAGGTCCTTTCAAATCAAGGTCATACATTCTTGTTCCACCCATGTCAGCGCATACAAACCATAATCCTTGGTCTTTAAGTTTTTCAATTGTTTTTGCTATATTAGTAACCTTTGCTACAGGAGTATAGTTTATTGCACCTGCTGAAGCCTTTGCAACTGTTGCTGTTAACCCTGCTGCTCTGTGTTTTGATATAATAACTCCATGTGCACCTGCTAAATTAGCAGTTCTTATTATCGCCCCTAAATTATGTGGGTCTTCAATATTGTCTAAAACTATAATGAAAGGCTGTTCATCTTTCTCTCTTGCCCTTTCAAGAATATCATCAACTGTAGCATAATCATATGCAGCTACATACGCTATTACTCCCTGATGTTTTCCTGTTTCAGACATTTGATCCAGACGTTCTTTTTTAACATAATTTATAATTGTATCTTTTTTCTTAGCTTCTCTGATAATTGTGTTCATCGAGCCTTCCTGACAATGCTCTAATACAAACAATTTATCGATTGTTTTTCCCGCACGGAACGCCTCAATTACAGCATTACGTCCTTCTAAAGTCAACTCGCTATATCTCATTCTATTTCCTCTTAATCTTAAAGCTTATTCCTTATCCTCTTTAATATTGTTTAATCCTTTTTTTATAAGTTCCATCATTCTTTCAGACTGCTCAGTCAAATATAAATATCCCATTACAGCCTCAAAACCTGTTGCTCTTCTGTAATCACCCATTGATGCATTCTTTGCCCTTGTTATAGCTTTAGCATTTCTTCCACGCTTATAAACACGAGCCTCATCTTCAGTCAAATCTTCATAAAGACTAAGTATCATATCTGATTGGGTTTTAGCTTTTACTAAATCTGCAGCTGCTTTATGAATTTTGTTAACCTGCCTGTTTGCTTCATCAACTATCATTGTTCTGATTACAATTTCATAAATTCCATCCCCAATGTAAGCCAATGTCAAAGGTGAATAATCAACTATATTAATTTCTTTTAATCCCATGGATTCTTTTATGCTTTTAAAAATGTCGTTATTATTTACGCTTTTGTCCATGTTGTTCCTTCTCTTGTATCTTTCAAAACAATTCCTTTAGCTGCAAGTTCTTCTCTTATAGCATCTGCTGTTGCAAAATCTTTTGCCTTCTTAGCTTCAGCTCGTTTTAAAATCCTTTCTTTAATATACTGTTCCATTTCAGAATCTACATCTGAACTTTCCTGTGTATTTTCATTTTCCAATAAATCCAAAGATAATACTTTATCAAAATCTTCAATAATGTATCTCTTTGTTGCATCATTTACATCATCTTTTAATAAGTCATAAATTAAAGTAATACCTGATGCTGTATTTAAATCGTTTCCAACTATTTCTATAAATTTCTTTTTATATTCAGCTGCCTTTGCCTCATTAACAGTTCCTTCTTTGTCTAATTTAGCAATTCTATTCTTTAATTTCTTATATCCTGCAGCAACTGAATCTAATACTTCATACGAAAATTGCAATGGTTTTCTGTAATGAGACTGTAAACAAAACATTCTGTACACAAGTGGATTATATCCTTTTTCCTCTAAAAGAGATACTGTAAGAAAATCACCTTTTGATTTACTCATTTTACCTTGCTTATCATTTAAATGATGAACATGGAACCAGTAATTACACCATTTATGTCCAATATATGCTTCACTCTGTGCAATTTCGTTCGTATGATGAGGGAAAATGTTATCAATTCCTCCGCAATGCAAATCTAAATTTTCACCTAAATGCTTCATACTTATGCATGAACATTCAATATGCCATCCCGGATATCCTACTCCCCATGGGCTATCCCATTTTAATTCCTGATCGTCAAACTTTGACTTGGTAAACCACAATACAAAATCAGTCTTGTTTCTTTTATTTTCATCAACATCAACATCATCTCTTACACCAACCATCAAGTCATCTTCATTATGGCTTGACAAAGTATAGTATTTGTCCAATTTTGATGTATCAAAGTATACATTTCCACCTGCGATATATGCATATCCTTTTTCTAACAATCCGGAAATCATTTTAATAAATTCATCTATACAATTTGTTGCCGGTTCAACTACATCAGGTCTTTTGATGTTTAATTTATTACAATCGCTAAAGAAAGCATCTGTATAAAACTTTGCAATTTCAAGAACTGTCTTATGTTCTCTTTTTGCTCCTTTAAGCATCTTATCCTCACCTGTGTCGGCATCACTTGACAAATGACCTACATCAGTAATGTTCATGACTCTTTTTACATTATATCCTTCGTATCTTAATTCTTTTTCAAGAACATCTTCCATTATGTAACTTCTTAAGTTTCCAATATGTGCATAATGATAAACTGTAGGCCCACATGTATACATTCCTACCTGTTTTTCGTCTATCGGTTTAAATATTTCTTTTTTCTTCGTCAGCGTATTGTATATTTGCATCTTATTACTCCTTAATATGATTTGCTAGTTTCATCATTATTTCTTTTAATTCGAGATTTTCTTTTTTAAGTTGTTTTATTTCCAACTGAACAGGATTTGGCATATTAACCTGATCCAAATCGAGCCTTGGCATTCTTACATTATCCTGTTTTACAATTTCACCCGGTACACCTACAACTACTGAATTCGGAGGCACTTCTTCTAAAACAACAGAACCTGCTCCAATTTTAGAATTTTCTCCAATTGTAAATGAGCCTAATACTTTAGCTCCCGCTCCAACCATTACATTATCCTGCAAAGTTGGATGTCTTTTACCTTTTTCCTTTCCTGAACCACCTAATGTAACACCCTGGTACAAAGTTACGTTATCTCCTATTATTGTTGTCTCACCAATAACAACTCCATGACCATGGTCAATAAATAATCCTTTACCAATCTGTGCTGCAGGATGAATTTCTATTCCAGTCTTTCTTGCAGCTCTTTGTGATATCATTCTTGCACGAAATACGTGTCCTTTTTCATATAACTTATGAGCTTTTCTATATTTATATATTGCCCAAAAACTTGGGTATAACAATGCTTCTAAATTTGTTTTAATTGCAGGGTCTCTATCCTTAATTACTTCCACCTGCTCTTTATAATATTGAATGAATCCCATTTTAAATCCCTCTTTTTACTTCCTTCTATAAATATCAATAACCTATATTCATAGATATCAACATAGATTATACACACTTGTAATGATAATTTCTATACATAATCATTAATAAAAAATCCGTGCTTCATACAGACTTCAGGCAATCCATCAATTAATTTATAACCAAATACATGTTGTGTCAACTGTCCAATTGTAACATGAAACTCTGCTTCTTCAGTTGTTGGCTCCATTTTTATATTTGTATGCTCATAGGAAATTTTAAATCTTCCATTATTTCCCGGAAGGACTGAATCCTCAATTTCTATCACAAACTGTCCTACTCCTCTCATTCCTATAAGTCTTAGTGTTTTTCTTAAATTTATAATTCTTGCCATGGCATATGGCTTTTTTTCATTTAGCAACCATGTCATACTTTGTGTTTCATTGTCAAGAACTTCCTCAATTGCTTCATCATCTACAACTATTCGATATCCTACAACAACCTTATTCTCAACATAAATTTCGATTCTGCCATCCTCAACTTCTAATAAATCATTCATTTTTTTAAAATAATCTCTATTTTTAGTCAAAGACACATCATACCTTTCTTCCATTGCCGACTCAGCAAAAATTGCTAATCTTGGGAAATCAGAAGGCTCTGCCTTTCTAAGAATAAGTGAATGGCTAGGTTTTTTCCTTGCTTCTTCCTTTTTCTGTAGTTCTTTATCCATTACATACTCAAAGCCTAGTTTTCTATAAATCATGGCGTTTGTCTCATCTGATGGAATCAAATATGTGAATGCCTCCATATCTTCATACATATCACTAAGAATATACTTGAATATTGATTTCATTACACCTTTTCTTCTGTATTTTTCTAATGTTGATACACCGTATATATAAAATACATTAGTTTTAAGCTTACCTGTTGTTACAGTCTTTGGTATCAAATGTACTGCACCAATAATTTCTCCGTCCTCTTCATCAACTGCAACAAAATTATTCTTAAGACAATTATTCATATAGTAATCCGTATATTCCTTACTATCTTGAAAGCATTGTTCATAAATACTTCGGATATTCAGTTTTTCGTTTTTTTCTAAATATCTAATCATGTTCCATCTCCTGATATTCAAACAATTTCTAATCGAACAATTAGAAACTATTTTTGAATTATTGTATATTTTTCAACCATATATATTGGATTATATGACAATTTTGACTTTCTTAGTCCTTCTAATCCCATATCGTCTTCTCTGTTTTCTTTTGCTGCATTTGGAAATGCTACTTTTAAGAACTCGCTACATATAAAAGTATATAAACCACGAATGTTTGGATTAGCTTTTTCCACAGGAATATAAACCATATCTTCCTGTTTGTAGTAATTTCCAATAGTAAACGCTTCTAATTTATCATCTATATAAACTGAGCCAATTTTATAATCAAATACATTTTCATGTTCTAAAAGATATTTGATTCCAATTGCTTCAAAATCTATAAATTCTTTTTCTTCTGTATGCTCTTTATGCTGTTTCCAATTTTCCAAATAATCCATTATCTCATCATGATGCGTACTATCTAACAGTTTAAATTCATATCTTCCTTCATATTCCCTACAAAATGCATTGTAATGATTCTTTTTTTTATGATATTTTCTACCACTTAATGTCTGTAATTTTTGAGCATCATATACATAATCATAATAAGTTCTATCAGGAATTACAGTATACTTATCTTCCGGCAAATTAAGAATATCAACTGCTTCTTTATCAACTACATACATAACAAGCTTCTTATTTAAAACTTCATTAAAGTATTTTTGAGTATCATAAAAGCACTCTTTTAAATCTTCGTTCCTGCAACATGGAACTGAAGAATAATATTTATTATCTTCGCTTTTTGCTACCCACATCACTCCTTTTTCATTACAAAAATATTGTGTTGGATAACAATCAGTCCACATATATAAATCCAACAAATTACTGTCTGCCGTCTCTGGCCTTCTCATTAAATAATATTTCTGTAACTTATTGTAGTCTTCAATTCTAATATCTTTTAATTCTACATCCTTCATAACTTAATTAAGCAGTGCAATCGCCTGAGATGAAATTCCCAAGCCTTCTCCTGTAAATCCTAATCCTTCCTCTGTCGTTGCTTTAATACAAACCTGATTTTCGTTTATATTTAAAGCTTTCGCTACGTTTTTTACCATCTGTTCTCTATATGGAGCAAGTTTTGGTTTTTGTGCAATAATTGTTGCATCAATATTTCCAATTGTATAATTGTTATCTTTTAACAATTTTCCTACGTGTTCTAATAATATAATACTCGATATATCTTTATATTGTTCATCATTGTCAGGAAAATGTTTTCCGATATCTCCAAGTGCAGCTGCACCAAGAAGTGCGTCCATAATAGCATGAACAACAACATCAGCATCTGAGTGACCAATCAATCCATATTCATACGGAATTGTAACTCCACCCAAAATTAATTTTCTCTCTTTTCCTAATCTATGAACATCATATCCCATTCCAATTCTCATAATCTATTTCCTTTAATAAATACAACAAATTAATTCAAATATATATTATAGCATTTTTCTATATCTCAGTCGATATACGACTTGTTAATTAAAATACTATATTTATACACTCTCTGACACATATTTTTTAGTATAACACTATTCATGTATTTTTATCTACAAAGATTACAAGTTTTGTAACAAATAATCAATGCTCAATTTTTTCTTATAAATTTCATAAACCTTCTAAATAAACGAAAAAAAAGAAGGTTTCCTTAATCAGAACCTTCTTAAGTAGCGAAGGGGGGATTCGAACCCTCGACACCACGGGTATGAACCGTGTGCTCTAGCCAACTGAGCTACTTCGCCATATAAATGGGACCTACAGGGCTCGAACCTGTGACCCCCTGCTTGTAAGGCAGGTGCTCTCCCAGCTGAGCTAAGATCCCGTTGCAATCAAACTGCTTTATTAATATAACCATTTGTGCAACTTTTGTCAACAACTTTTTTCATTTTTTTTAATTTTTTTAACTAGTAGTTTAATTTGTAGTGTAATTCACTCTTACAAGATTGAATTTACCTTTTCTATTCATCATTTTTTATTAATTAACATCAATTAAATTTAACTATCTTTATAATTTCACCCTTGCTTTATCATTATAATACCCAAAAGTTGATTTATATTTAATTATTATAAATCAACTTTTTTTGGATAATCATAAAATTATTTATTTGTTCTGTCTTCGCAGTTCCTTTTTTACATTTTTCAATAGTTTGCTATTTTTTACTAATTTGTTCTCGCTTCAGCCTCATCAGTTATTTCTTCTGTCTGTACTTCTGTGCTCTCTTGTGTCGCAGCTTCTGTTGTTGTCTCAGTTATATCTGATATATTCTTCGAAAATGCCGTTTGAATATCTGAGTCAACCAAATAAATATTATCAGCACCTTCAACCATCATATAATATTTACTTGTATCATAAGGATTTTCTTTTCCAATATACAATGTATACGTTGTGTTATCCTCGTCTGTAAGCGCTATTGTATTTGTCTCTGCAATTACATTTCCATTATCATCTATGGTAAATCCATATTGAGATACGTCGTCCTTTTTAGCAATTTTTTCATCTGCAGTTACTGACACAAGTTTTGCAAGCATATCAGTTTCAACTGAATCTTTGCTTATATTTACTGATGCATCGCTTGAATCATGCCATTTTCCATCGCTATCTTTTGTTAATGTAATCGATGTGCCATTTGTTATATAGTTAAAAGCTGTTATTTTTTCATAATCTTTTAACTCAAATGCCGTTATTGCAGTTGCCTCTTTATTTTCAGATTCTTTTTCTTCCTGATTTTTATAAAATTTACCAACGCCAAAATAGCCAATGATACATACTGCCATCAAAATAACTACTACAACAAATTGTTTTTTCTGTTTATTCATTATCTCTTTCTCCTTCTAGTCCAAATTACGATTCCCGCAACTAAAATAGCTATAGGAAGTACAACTGCAACAATTATTCCTACAAGTCTTGAAACTGATGCTGTAATTGTCAACTGAGAAGCCTGGAGGCTCTTTGAAGGAATTGACAAAGTCTCTACAGAATCATCTGTATTAATATACTCACTTAAAGCATTATTGAACATTTCAAGGTTTGCGTCTGCAACAAGTTCATTCATATTGTCATCTAACATATAAACTGAACTTAACGCCAAAATGTTGGTTTCTGTAGTTGTGCTTTCTCCATTTTCATTTTCGCTTGTTACACTCTTCTTTATTTGTGCTCCTAAATCAAATGTTCCTTCAACATCTCCATCTTCTTTAGTATATTTTTTTGCACTTTTCAAATGTGTTTTTGATACTGCTTTTGATGTTGTTGCTAAAGATGTATATGTTATTGAAGAGTCATCTTTATTTGCCTGTTGTAATCCTTTTGCATATGGAGCAATTATATAGTTATCTATTCCTGACGCAAAACTTCCTGAACCATTTGCAAATGTAAAGAACGGACCATACTGGCTTGAATAGAAGTTTATATCATTTTCAGCCACAACACCATCCACAACTTTCACTCCAAATGCTTCTAATATCGATTCAAAATTTGGTTTATCTGTCTGTGCGCTCTTGTAAGCCTCACATGCAATAATTGCTTTTCCTCCGGCATTTAAATAATCAATAACTTTCTGTGCCTCATCTTTAGAATAATCCTTTGTAGGTCCTAAAATCATTATCATTTCGCAATCATCAACTGATAAACTGTCCATACTTGCTAATTTTATTTCTTCAACATCACAATTCATTTTAGAAATTGCATCTGAAAACTTCGAGCCCATTCCAATTTCATCATGTCCTGTTATCTGATAAACAACCGGATTCTTATCTGATAACACATATGATATAGCACTGTCTAACTGACCTTCACAGTCATATCCTGTGTAAGATGTGGAGCCTGTAGTGTAATATGAACTTGTATCTGCTTCATAAATGTTATTGTAATCTACAACCTTTGACTTATTTGTCTTTTTATTTACAACAATTAAACTATTTGATGTAGGTGCTGAATCTGTATAATCTGCGTAAAAATAAGGATTTAATTTTGTATCTTTATATTCAACACTTATATGCTTTGAGCTATTTTCGTAATTTTTTAATGTTTTCTTTATTGTATCATCACTGCCATCTTTAGCTGCCATAACATAGATAACAACGTCATCATTTATTTTCTTTAGCATTTTCTTTGTATCATCTGTTATCGAATACAACTTAGACGCTGTCATGTCTATGCTTGCCCATAAAGATTTATCTGTAACCTTACCTGCAACTAGATTTACAAATACTGCTACTACGATTGCTATAGCGATAAATCCTGTGCTAAATACACCGGTTGAAATAGTTGCCTTAGATACGTTCCATCTTCTTTTTTGTATTGACTGACAAGTGAGGAATAGGAACAAAACAATAATTGTCAGATAATAAACTACTCCTGAAAGAGAAATTACACCACTCATAAATTCATCTACAGGTGACAACAAATCAAATGCGCCAAGTATTTTTGTAAGTGCATTTCCTGAAGATGAAATCATATTTTCTAAGGAATTCATCATGTAACCCATAAATAAAATTACTATGCTTAAAATGGCCGATATAACCTGACTTTCCGTTATGGATGAAATAAATACACCTATTGCAATAAATGCACAGCCATATAAAAATAATCCTAATATATTTGTGTATGCCAATCTAAATGACACTTCGCCAAATCTGGATAAAATAAGTGGATATACACACATTATTAAAACAGGTATCAAATATATTGTAACCAACGCCAAAAACTTACCTACAACTGTTTTTCCAACTGAAATAGGAGATGTCAAAATCAACTGGTCCGTTTTAAGTCTTCGTTCATCTGCAACAATTTTCATTGTAAGAATTGGTATTGTAAATACTAAAATTAATAATGCATTATATGCAGCATACATTTGTGTATAGCCATATGTAAGATTATAATAGATAAAGAATATACCTGCTATAAATGTTGTAACTGCTATAAACATGCAGGCAATTACTGAAGTAAAATATGATTTAAGTTCCTTTTCATATATTGCTAGCATTATTTTTCTACCTCCTGCACTTCTTTTTCTTCATTTTTTAAATTATCTGCTAAGTTTTTATCATCCAATTTTTCTGAATTTTTCTTTTTAAACTTAAGACCTTTTTTCTTTGGCTGTGCCTTATATTCAGTCGTAAGTTCAATAAATAAATCTTCAAGAGATTTAGTCTTAAACTTAAGTTCTAATAACGGCAATCTCTTTTCTGCCAAAGCAAAGAACAATCCTTCCCTTATGTCAATTTCTCGTGAAGTAACAATTTGAATTTTACATTTTTCGTCATCCATAACTTCGATTGAATGTTTGCATCCAAATTCATCAAGTATGGTTTCTATTTCTTTCACATCTCCTTTAATAATAGCCTCAATTCTGTTTTCTCCTGCAAGTTCTTCAATTAATTCTTCTTCCCTACCTGAAGCCACAAGTTTGCCCTGAGAAATAATAAATATATTCTCACATACTTCACTTATTTCAGTCAAAATATGCGAGCTCAAAATTACAGTATGCTCTTTTCCTAAATTTCTAATCAAATCTCTAATTTCTATTATCTGTTTTGGATCAAGACCTACTGTTGGCTCGTCTAAAATAATAAGGTCAGGCATTCCCATAATTGCCTGCGCAATTCCTACTCTTTGCTTATATCCTTTTGACAAATTCCTAATAAGTCGTTCTCTAACTTCTGTCGTTCTTGTCATTTCCAAAGACTGTTCTATGCAAGCCTTTCTTTCTTCCTTCTTTATTTTCTTTATCTTAGATACAAATTCCAAGTATTCATATACAGTCATATCCTGATAAAGGGGTGGAATCTCCGGCAAATAGCCAACATTCTTTTTTGCCTCTTCAGGTTCCTTAAAAATGTCATAGCCATTAATCTTAACTGTTCCTGATGTTGCTCCTATATATCCTGTTAATATGTTCATTGTTGTAGATTTTCCTGCACCATTTGGTCCTAAAAATCCATAGACACCTTTTGAATCAATATTAAGACTTAAATCATTAACTGCAACGTTATCTCCATATTTTTTTACAAGATTGTTTATCTCTACAATACTCATGTCTTTCCTCCTACTATTTTATTGCATTGTATCGTTACAATAACTTTCTTGTATATTCTATGTTTCAATTGTGACGTTATTTCGTTCAAATTGTGATTCTTTTGTGAAAATAAAAAAGCAGTGAGAATAACTCACTGCTTTTTTATAAGTATTAAATATATTAAAATTATGCTAATTTTGCTTTAGCAACTTCTACTAATTTAGCAAATCCTTCAGCATCGTTAACTGCCATTTCAGCTAACATCTTTCTGTTCATTTCAACACCTGCTAATTTAAGGCCATACATAAATTTGCTGTATGAAAGACCATTCATTCTAGTTGCAGCGTTAATTCTTGCAATCCATAACTGTCTGAACTGTCTCTTTTTCTGCTTTCTACCAGCATAAGCTGAAGTCAAAGCTCTCATTACTGACTGCTTTGCTACTCTATACTGTTTTGATCTTGCTCCTCTGTAACCCTTAGCGAGCTTTAATACTCTATTATGTTTTTTTCTAGCGTTCATTCCGCCTTTAATTCTTGCCATGATAATTTCCTCCTACTCAGAATTATAAATAAGGTAAAATCTTCTTCATATTTTTTACGTTTGTAGCATCAGTAACTGTTGCTTTTCTAAGATTTCTCTTTCTCTTAGTTGATTTCTTTGTTAAAATATGTGACTTATAAGCTTTGTTTCTTTTAAGTTTACCTGTTCCTGTAACTTTAAAACGTTTTGCAGCTGCTCTGCTTGTCTTGATTTTTGGCATTTTATATTCCTCCTTAATTTAAACTCTAGCCTATCGCTTTTGTTCGAGAAACATTGTCATGTTTCTACCTTCAAGTTTAGCTTTTTTGCTTATTACTGATATATCTTCTAATAACTTAGCAAAGTCATCTAAAACATGCGCACTACTACTAATATGAGCCATCTCACGTCCTCTGAATCTAAGAGTTACTTTAACTTTGTCACCCTTTTCTAAGAACTTTCTTGCATTATTAGCCTTTGTCTTCAAATCATTAATCTCAACGTTAGGAGATAATCTGATTTCCTTAATTTCTACTGACTTTTGTTTTTTCTTGGCTTCCTTTTCCTTCTTCTGCAATTCATATCTATACTTTCCGTAATCCATAATCTTGCAAACAGGTGGCTGAGCCTTTGGGGCAATCTTAATTAAATCTAATTCAGCTTCTTCAGCCTTCTTCAATGCTTCTCTTGAAGACATAATTCCAAGCTGTTCTCCATCTGAACCAATGAGTCTTATTTCTTTGTCCCTAATCTGTTCATTAATCATTAACTCGCTAATGGTATTGCACCTCCATAAAAAAAGTGGATAGTCAGACTATCCACTAAAAACTCAAATCAAATGAATTAAATGTTAACCTCGAATCACCTCTATGTGTCTGGGTGAGAGTGGATACTCTGCTTTGTTTTATACATCGACATATATATTACCATCTTGCAATACATATGTCAACACATTTTTTTGATTTATGTTTTTTTGTTTTCTTCAAGCTTTAATCAGGCAGATAAATTCACTTATCCGTCCTTAAATCACTATTTTGAAATACCTTTTTTAATTTATCATTTTACATTTTATTCAGGTTTAAATGTTCCACAGGCTGTTTCAGTATAATGCTTTGCACCATTACCTTCAATTCCTATACGATCTGCGCAACATTTTTTATCACCATTAAATGTACATTTAACTGCTTCGCACTGCACCTGTAATTTTGTTTCCGGTGACATTCCACAATGACAATCACTTGTATAGCTTCCTTCACCCTGTTCCTTAAAACTTCCACAGGCTGTTGAGTTAACAGTATCTGCTGTGCTTCCTTCCACTCTTATTCCATCAAGACAGCACTTCTTTTCTTTGTTATAATAGCAATTTTGAACTGAACAATTTAAAATAGGCATATCTTCGTCCTCCAATTATATATTTCGGAAATTTTCCGATATGCTTATTTTCTTCAATTGTTCTTTTTTTATGCATTTTATTTAATAAACAAAATTTTTAAATCAGTATTATTTTCTCTCTTCTAATGGAATTTCTTTTCTGATTTCTTTTGTTCTGATTTCTTTGCAAATTGCATCAATAAATTCATCTAATTTCTTAATTCCTTCATCACCTGCAAATCTGCTTCTTACAGATACTGTTCCATCAGCCTCTTCCTGTTGTCCTACAACAAGCATGTATGGAAGCTTGTCTAAACGTGCTTCTCTAATCTTATATCCAATCTTTTCTGATCTTCCATCAACAGTAACATCAATTCCGTTTTTCTTGAGTTCTGCAGCTACTTTTTCTGCATAGTCAACATATTTATCTGAAATTGGTAAAACTCTTACCTGTTCAGGACATAACCATGTTGGAAACTTGCCTGCATATTTTTCAATTAACCATGCAAGTGTTCTTTCATAGCATCCGATAGATGTTCTATGGATGATATATGGTCTTACCTTATCTCCATTTTCATCAATGTAATACATATCAAACTGTTCAGCTAATAAAGCATCCCACTGAATTGTAATCATTGTATCTTCTTTTCCATATACATTCTTTGCATTGATATCTACCTTTGGTCCGTAAAACGCTGCTTCACCAACATCTTCTACAAATGGGATATTTAATTCATTTAAAACATTTCTAATATCCTGTTCTGTTTCATTCCATACTTCAGGTTCTCCGATATATTTTTCTTTATTTTCAGGATCCCATTTTGAAAGATGATATGTTACATCTTCTTCTAATCCTAAAGTCTGTAAACAGTACTGAGCTAATGCTATACAATCCTTAAATTCTTTAACCATCTGGTCAGGTCTTACAATAAGATGACCTTCTGAAATTGTAAACTGACGAACTCTTGTAAGTCCATGCATTTCACCTGAATCTTCATTTCTAAAAAGTGTAGATGTTTCACCATATCTGCATGGCAAATCTCTATAACTCTTCTGGCTTGCTTTGTATACATAGTATTGGAATGGACATGTCATTGGGCGAAGTGCAAATACTTCTTTATCTTTTTCTTCATCGCCTAATACAAACATTCCTTCTTTGTAATGATCCCAGTGTCCTGAAATTTTATACAAATCACTCTTTGCCATTAATGGAGTCTTTGTACGTACATAACCCCATTCATTATCTTCAAGGTCCTCAATCCATCTTTGTAATTTCTGAACCATCTTCTGTCCCTTTGGCATAAGTAATGGAAGTCCCTGTCCGATTACATCTACAGTTGTAAAGAGTTCCATTTCCCTACC
Source organism: Eubacterium sp. LMAG:50 (assembly GCF_008680265.1). Classification (NCBI taxonomy): domain Bacteria; kingdom Bacillati; phylum Bacillota; class Clostridia; order Eubacteriales; family Eubacteriaceae; genus Eubacterium; species Eubacterium sp. LMAG:50. Next base: position 282,594 of record NZ_NALP01000006.1, read on the forward strand.
AAGTTTATTATGGTCTCTGTTCTTTGCTTCTTCAAGTTCATCTAAATAAGCTTTTAAATCATCTTTGCTGTCAAATGCTGTTCCGTAAATTCTCTGAAGTCTTGCTTTATTAGAATCACCTCTCCAGTATGCCATTGATGAAGATGTCAATTTAAATGCTTTAATTGACTTTGTTGACATCAAATGTGGTCCTGCACATAAATCAACAAATTCACCCTGACTATAGAAAGATATAATCGAATCTTCCGGTAAATCTTTAATAAGTTCTACCTTGTAAGGTTCATTTCTGTCTTCCATATACTTGATTGCATCTTCTCTAGGAAGTGTAAATCTTTCAAGTTTAGCACCTTTCTTAATGATTTTCTTCATCTCAGCTTCGATTTTATCTAAATCTTCTCTTGAAAATGGTTCGCTGTCAAAATCATAATAAAATCCATTATCAACAGAAGGTCCAATAGCTAATTTTACATCAGGATACAAATTCTTAATTGCTTCTGCAAGAACATGTGATGTAGTGTGTCTGTATGCAGCTTTTCCAGCTTCATCTTTAAATGTTAAAATATTTAAATTACAATCTTTGTCTACTGTTGTTCTTAAATCTACAACTTCGCCATCAATTTCTCCTGCACATGCTGCTCTTCCAAGCCCGCCTGAAATGTCAAATGCGATGTCGTTTACTGTCATTGGTTCTGAATACTCTCTTACTGAGCCATCTTTTAAAGTAATCTTCATTTTCACTTTCTCCTTTACACATCTGATAATTATTTCTTGTAAGCCAGACTCATTAATACAATAAAAAAGCCCTGCTTACAATTAGTAAGCAGGGACGAATATCTCGCGGTTCCACCCTGATTGTCTATTTTACATAGGCCTCTCATTGCGATTATAACGGAATCACCGGACCTGATTGGGGTCACTCAGAGGTAGTTTTCAATTAGCCATCCGCAAAGCACTTCCAGCCTTGGTGCTTCTCTCTGTAGCCCTCCTGCTAATCTACTCGTCTCGTCAACGTTTTCTTTATTCAAACACAATTATAGCATTTAAAGTTGCTTTGTCAACTTCAAATGCTATAATTTATTTTGTATTTATTTTTTTATAAAACACCGTATATTTTCTGTTATTCATTATCTTGTTAAGAATTCCTGTGTCCAATATATATGTTCCCCAACTTTAACACATCCAATTCCTATGTACTCAAATTCTCCATTCATAATATTTGCCTTATGCGTAGGAGATTTCATCCACGCATTCACTACTTCTACAGGAGTATCATAATCCTCTGCCAAATTCTCTGCTCTTCTTGTCCAATCATCAATTACTGCCTGATTAAACGCTGTAAAGTAGGATGTTCCATCAGGTCTTGTGTAACTAAATAATTCATCGCATTCAGTTGTTCTTACTCTAGACAAAAAATAGAACAAATAACACTTGCAAAATTACATCGTTCATATTATCTGTTCTATCTATCTTTATTGTCTTATTTATTTTTTCATTACTGACTTATAAATCAATTTTATATAACAACTTTCCTGTATTTCAATAATAAAACTTGTAAACTTATTACAGTTTTATTTTGGCAAGCTATAAGATTTTGTTATATTTGCATTATCGTACACAACATCCATAGCTTTATCAAGTAACACTGCTTCTTCAATTTCTTTATCAGTATAATCTTTCTTCATATCTTCAACATTATCATATCCGCAATCAGCATATAATTCTTCGTATTTATCTTCGATTTCAGATGATGAAGCTGTCAAATTTTCTTTTTCAACAATTTTCCACATTACAAGATTAGATTTTACTTCATTTAAATATTCTTCCTGTAAGCTTTCTTCTGTATATCCTGAGAAATCATACAAATATTCATCAACTGTAATTCCATAAGAGTCTGCATAATATGCTGCATCCGAATCAAATTCTTCTTTTACACTATCATACATTTCCTGAGGATATCCATTCATTGTCGCATTATCAACTGCACTCTGCCATAAATCACTCTTTTTGTTTTCAAGAACATAATCCTCATTCCATTTATAGAATTCTTTTACTGTTGAGATTCCATAATCTTCATTATAATTATCCTTTACCCATTTATCTGTTACATCTTCTGTTTCTTCTTCGCTTACAGATACAAGTTTAAGCGTAAACTTAACGTTTTTGCCCGTGTAATCAGAATCTTTTTCCGCAACATAATTTATGTCATCTGTATCTTTTGCCTGATATTCTACTTTATCTCCTGCCTTATGTCCAACAACTGCATTTGTAAATTCTGCATAAAGGCTTTCTTCCTGTCCAACATATAATTCACAATTACTCTGGCTGATATTCTTTTCCTTTTCTCCGTCTACATAACCTGTATATGTAATTTCAACGCAATCGCCTTCTTTTGCTTCTCTGTCAACTTCTGTATATGTCTGTGTTTCTTCTTTTATTGATTCATCGATATCATCTTGTGTAACTTCACATGATAAACCTTTATATTCTCCTAATGTAATATAATCATCTAATTTACCGGATGTAATTCCTGCTTTTTTATCAATTTCCTTTTTAGGAACTACTGCCTTTTGATAATATACTGCCCCACCAAATGCAATTAATATAATCGCAATTAAGACCGGAACCCAAATCTTCTTTAATACTTTCATTACTTTCTCCTCATATAATTCAAATTTTATACACGTGTCAATTTTATAAGCAATCACTAAACTGCTTCATTTAGTAACCGTTATTTTTCAACTCATTTACACCTTTATCATTTTCTAAACAAAAATTAAGTATAATGACACCTCTGCATAATATAAAAGGACTTCTACATTCCGCAAAAGTCCTTTTAATTTTAACATATTATTATGATTTTACATAGTAAAATTTTATAATTCACAATTATTTCAAACTATATTAAGTAAATATTAAACTTCTGTACTATAGTTTGGAGCTTCTTTTGTGATATGGATGTCATGTGGATGACTTTCCTTTAATGAAGCTGCTGAAATTTTAACAAACTGTCCTGTTTCTTTTAATGTTTCAATGTCCTTAGCTCCACAATATCCCATACCTGATCTAAGACCACCCATTAACTGGAATACTGTATCTTCCAATGTTCCTCTGTAAGCAACACGTCCTTCAACACCTTCTGGAACAAGTTTCTTAGCATCTGTCTGGAAGTATCTGTCTTTACTACCATTTTCCATAGCAGCAATTGAACCCATACCTCTGTATACTTTGTATTTTCTTCCCTGGAATAATTCAAATGTACCAGGTGCTTCATCACAACCTGCAAACATTGAACCCATCATACAAACATTTCCACCTGCAGCGATTGCTTTTACAATGTCACCTGAAAACTTGATTCCACCATCTGCAATAATAGGTACTCCATATTCTTTAGCTACTTCGTAACAATCCATAATAGCTGTAATCTGTGGTACACCAATACCTGCAACAACTCTTGTTGTACAAATTGATCCAGGTCCAATACCGACCTTTACTGCATCTGCTCCTGCTTCGATTAAATCCTTTGTAGCAGCTCCTGTTGCAACATTACCTGCTATTACCTGTAAATCAGGATATTTATCTTTAATTAATTTTAAAGTATTAAAAATGTTCTGTGAATGACCATGAGCTGAATCAATTACAATAACGTCAACTTTAGCCTTTACTAAAGCATCTACTCTTTCAAGTACATTTGTTGTAATACCAACTGCAGCACCACAAAGAAGTCTTCCCTGTTCATCCTTTGCTGATAATGGGTATTTAATCTGTTTTTCAATATCCTTTATTGTAATTAATCCCTTTAAATTGAAATCGTCATCTACGATTGGAAGTTTTTCTTTTCTTGCCTTAGCTAAAATTGCTTTAGCTTCTTCAAGTGTAATTCCCTCTTTAGCTGTAATCAATCCTTCAGATGTCATTGAATCTTTAATCAACTTAGAACCATCTGTTTCAAATTTCAAATCACGGTTAGTAATAATACCAACTAATTTCTTTCCTACAACAATAGGAACACCTGAAATTCTGAATTTTGCCATTAAATCGTTAGCATCTTTTAATGTATGTTCTGGAGTTAAATAGAAAGGATCTGTAATAACACCGTTTTCAGAACGTTTTACTTTGTCTACTTCGTCCGCCTGTTCCTGGATTGACATATTTTTGTGGATAATACCTATACCACCCTGTCTTGCCATGGCGATAGCCATTCTGTGTTCTGTTACTGTGTCCATTCCGGCACTCATCATTGGAATGTTTAACTTGATAGACTTTGTTAAGTGTGTTGTTAAGTCAACCATATTAGGTGTAACCTGTGAGTACTGTGGTACTAACAAAACGTCATCAAAAGTAATTCCTTCACCAATAATTTTTCCCATTGGAATATTCCTCTCTTTCTCTTTATCTTTTTTGTTTTTAGTTATTAGAACTAACACTAACAAAATTTCTTTTTATTGTCAATAAATTACTTTCCATAAAGGAATGTAAATATTTAACTATCTGTTTGCAATTCTAACTATGCTTGGTCTTATTTTGTGTAATGCTTCAACCATTTTTTCATTTGGTTCAAAAATCATTTCCGTAATCCCATTTGCTTCGTTGAAAATAACAGCATATTTTAATTTTCCGGCTTCTCTTGATGAATAATCAAGAACCTTCATTTCATTATTAACACGGCGAAGAATTTCTTCACTGTCTGCATCTGCCATTATTTCTGCATTTTTCATATCAAATTCAGCAACTTTTTTTCTTTTTCTCTGTCCCATTATTTTATCAACAGAAATTTCACTGTTAAGTATTGAATATTCATATTCTACACTTGTCATCTGAAAAGCCATATATGTGAGATAAATGGCCAGTACACCTAATGTTACACCTAAAATTCCAAGAACTGCTGTAAGTAAAAAGCAACATATAACAATAAATATGCATCCTATTCTAATTCCAATTGCTGAAAGTGATGTTTTTGTTTTAACAATATATTCTACAAATGTTTCTTCCATACGTATTCCTCCAAGCCTATTCCACTGATGCTATATAATAGTAAATTGGCTGTCCACCCGGATAAACTTCTACTTCTACGTCCGGAAGTGCTTTTTCAACTTTTTTTGCTAATTCATTTGCATCGTCTTCTGTCACATCGCTACCATAGTAAAGGCTGACAATTTCTGATTCTTCATCAACCATTTCACGAATCATATCAACTGTTGTATCAGCAATATCTTCACCTACTGAAAGGATTCCGTCATCACCTATACCCATAATATTTCCTTCATGAATTTCCTTATCATCAATAACTGTGTCTCTTACTGCGTAAGTTGACTGTCCTGTCTTTATATATGACATGTTTTCAATCATTGATTCCTTGTTTTCTTCTACTGAAGATTCTTGTACAAATCCAATCATAGCTGCAATTCCCTGAGGAACTGTCTTTGATGGAATTACAACAAGCTTTTTATCTTCAACTAAACTTTCAGCCTGCTGTGCTGCAAGAATAATATTCTTGTTATTAGGAAGAACAAATATTGTATCGGCATTTATCTTATCAACTGCCTCTAAAATATCTTCTGTGCTTGGATTCATTGTCTGACCACCTGAAATAATATAGTCAACTCCTAATCCCTTAAATATTTCATCTAAGCCTTCACCTACAGAAATTGCTACAAATCCATAGTCTTTTCTAGGCTCATTCTTTTTTTCTTCTTCCTGTTGAGCTACTACTTTCTCAGCATCTTTAATTAATCTTTCCTGATGCTCTTCTCTCATATTATCAATCTTCATCTTTGAAAGAGATCCAAATGTAAGAGCTTTCTGAATAGCAAGTCCCGGATCATTAGTATGAACATGAACCTTTACTACTTCATCATCAGCAACAACTACAATAGAATCACCTATAGATTCAAGATATGCTTTAAATTCTTTTTCTGTTTCAATAGGCATTTCTTTATCTAAATTAATAATAAATTCAGTGCAGTATCCATATTTAATATCAAAATTATCTGTAACTTCTAATTTAGACTTGTCAACCGGTTTAGCTGCATCTTCTATTGTAAGGTCTATTTCTTTTCCAAGGAATGCATCGTAAGCACCCTTTACAACCTGCATTAATCCCTGTCCACCTGAATCAACAACTCCGGCCTGTTTTAAAACAGGAAGCATTTCAGGTGTCTGATTAAGTACATCATCACCATGTTTAATGATTTCATCAATCATTACTGTTAAATCTTCTTCTGTTTCAGCTACTTGTGCTGCTTTATCTGCCATTCCTTTTGCAACTGTAAGGATTGTACCTTCTTTAGGTTTCATAACTGCTTTGTATGCTGTTTCAACCGCTCTATTGCAGGCTTTTGCTAAAACCATTGCATCAATTTCTTCACATGTCTTAATTTCCTTTGTGAATCCTCTGAATAACTGGGAAAGGATAACACCTGAATTACCTCTGGCTCCTCTTAAGGAACCTGATGATATTGCTTTAGCAATTACTTTCATATCAGGATTTTCAATTCCGCCTACTTCTTTAGCTGCTGACATAATTGTTAATGTCATATTTGTACCTGTATCTCCATCCGGTACAGGGAATACATTTAATTCATTAATCCATTCTTTCTTTGCTTCAAGATTTTTTGCTCCTGCTAAGAACATTTTTTGAAACATACTAGCATCAATCTTATTAACCAAAATAATTTCCTCCTTGAGTAATTAGTTAGTCTATTACTCTAACTCCTTCAACATATATATTAATTTTCTTAACTGTCATTCCTGTATAAGCTTCTACTTTATACTTAACACTAGAAATAATATTCTCAGCTATTGTAGAAATATTAACACCATAAGCGATAATAACATGGAATTCTATTGAAATCTCATTATTTTCATCAATTGTAACATTTATTCCTTTTGATAAGCTGTCTCTCTTTAATAATTTAACAAGACCGTCTTTTACACTTACCATTGCCATACCAACAATACCAAAACATTCACATGCTGTTGTTCCGGCATATTTAGCGATTACTTCAGGGCTAATTAAAACCTGACCTAAATCAGTATTCATCTTTCCTTTCATATATATACCTCCTGTATATCTCAAAATCATTTTTATACATAGCTTACTATATTATACATTCTTTTCTAAAAAAATAAAAGCAGATTTTATCAACAGTTCAGCCAAGCGCCACCATACCATTAGGTTCAAAGACTGCTCGCAGGCTATTGGGCCTAATGTTATGGTGGCATTTGGTGAGCCAAATAAGCGAGAAGTAGCAGATTTATCTGCGGATTCGAGCTTTTGGCTGAACTGTTTCTTATTTAAATAGGTAATTTGTTGGATTTATTTTTATATTTATACAAAAAACTGTTGCAAATTGCAATATTTTCTGTTAGAATGCTCTTTGTGTCAGGTCAATTACGTTAATTTGACCTAATTGTTTTGTGTAAGGAGGTGCTATTATGGCTAAATGTGAAATTTGCGATAAGGGTGCTCATTTTGGTAACGCTGTGAGCCATTCTCATAGACGTTCAAATAAAATGTGGAAATCAAATATCAAATCTGTTAAAGTTAAAGTTAACGGAGGCGCAAAGAAAATGTACGTTTGTACTTCTTGCTTAAGATCAGGTAAGGTTGAACGTGCTTAATAAAAAAGAACCAACACTGTTGGTTCTTTTTTATTTTTATATTTAAAATATCCAAACTTAACTCTATGTCAAGAATTGGAGTAGCACAATAATAAAACGGTGGTCAGATTTCCATCTATTACCACCGCTATTTTTATATTCTCTAACCTAAAACTTCTTTAGCAATATCTGCACTTCGTTTTGCATCCTTTGCATAATAATCGGCACCGATTTTCATTGCGTAATCTTCAGTAAGCACTGCACCGCCTACCATTATTTTACAGTCAAGATTATTTTCCTTCAAAAGATTAATAGTATCTTCCATTGAACCTAATGTCGTAGTCATAAGTGCTGATAAACCTACGAGTTTTACATCATTTTCCTTTACAGCTTCTACTACCTTCATAGGGTCCACGTCTCTTCCAAGGTCAATTACATTATAACCATAGTTTTCAAGAATTACTTTCACAATATTTTTTCCGATATCATGAATATCACCTTTTACCGTAGCAATAACAATCTTGCCTTTTTGTTCAGACTGACCACCTTTTGCTGACATGTAGTTCTTAACTTCATCAAAGCATACCTTAGCAACATCAGCCGCCATAATTAGCTGTGGAAGGAATATTTTTCCCTTTTCAAATTTATCACCAACAACATCTAATGCCGGAATAAGCATATCATTAATTATTTCCATAGCATCTTTATTTTCAAGATAAGCTCTTGTCAGTTCTGTGCCTTCACTTTTAAGTCCCTGTTCCATGGCTTTTAACAATTTACTATTCTTTCCATCATTTGCATCAGCACCTTCTGCCGTCACAGCTTTACCCTGTGCCTTGCTGTTTCCTACCACTTCAGTATATTCGTCTGCGTGTGAAATAAAATCCATTGAATTTTTATCTATATCTGCAAGCACCTTATAAGTTCTTACAGCCCATACCATTGACGGAACATTCGGATTCATAATAGGCAAATCAAGTCCATTTGTAAGTGCCATTGTCAAAAATGTCTTATTTACTAATTCTCTGTTTGGTAAACCAAATGAAATGTTCGATACACCCAAAACAGTTCTTAATCCTAATTCATTTTTAACAATATTTAATGCCTTTAAAGTTTCTCCTGCAGCTTTCTGTTCTGCTGAAACCGTTAAAACAAGACAGTCTATAATAACGTCTTCTTTTGGAATCCCATAACTTAATGCTTTATTTAATATTTTCTTAGCAATTTCAACTCTGCCTTTGTAATCAGCCGGAATACCATTTTCATCCAATGCAAGTCCTATAACTGCAGCACCGTACTTCTTAACTATAGGTAGAATCGTGTCTAACACCTTATCTTCGCCATTTACCGAGTTTACAATTGCCTTACCATTATAAACTCGCAAAGCCGCCTCAATAACTTCCGGTTTTGTTGAATCGATCTGAAGTGGAACTGAAACAATGCTTTGAAGTTCTTTTACAGTCTTAATCATCATTTCTTTTTCATCGATTTCAGGATGACCAACATTTACATCTAATATTTCAGCTCCGGCTTCTATCTGTTCAGTTGCCTGTCCTAAAATATAGTCCATATCTTTTTCAACTAACGCTTGTTTAAAACGCTTTTTACCTGTAGGATTGATTCTTTCACCGATAATTCTTGGCTGATTAACTACTACAGTATTAATTGGAGAACATATTGCAAGTTGTCTTTCCTGTCTGTTTGATTCAAATTCATTATTCTTCTGTGCTTCTACAAGCATTGCTTTAACGGCACGAATATACTCAGGATTTGTACCACAACATCCGCCAAATATTCTAGCACCAAATTTTAGCATCTGTTTATAATCTTCAACAAACTGCTCAGGTGTTACATCATATTCATTTGTAACAGGGTCAGGCAAACCTGCATTAGCCTTTACAATTACCGGAATATCTGACCATTTTCCTATTTCTTCTACTATTGGTGCTAACTGGTCAGGCCCAAGAGAACAGTTTACACCAATTGCATCAACCCCAAGTCCCACAATTGTAAGTACCATTGCTGAGACTGAACATCCTGTGAAAGTTCTTTTATTTTCTTCAAATGTCATTGTAACAAACACCGGTAAGTTTGAATTTTCTTTAGCTGCCAATACTGCTGCTTTTGTTTCAAGCAAATCAGTCATTGTCTCAATTACTATTACATCTGCATCTTTTCCCGCAACAATTTCTTCTTTAAAAATGTCATACGCTTCTTCAAAACTCAAGCTTCCTGTCGGTTCAAGGAGCTGTCCTATAGGTCCTATGTCAAGAGCAACATAGCTTTTGCTTCCTTCACACGCTTTTCTGCCGTTTTCAATTGCCTTTTTAATTATTTCTTCTGTTGAATAGCCTGTACCCTTTAATTTATATCTGTTTGCACCAAATGTATTTGCATAAATAACATCTGAACCTGCTTCGATATATTGTTTATGAATGTCAATAATCCATTCCGGTTTTGTAATTCCTAAAGTTTCAGGAACTACTCCCATTTTCATTCCTTTTTTCTGAAGCATTGTTCCCATTGCTCCATCCAAAACAATATATCCTTTTTTCAATAATTCTTTAACGTCCACAGTTCTTTCCCGCCTTCCTATATTGGCATTTTTCTTTGAAGCTGCAGTTTTCACAGTTTTTTTTGTTTGATGTATTAAGATTATGTCCCATACCAATTATACATGTAACCGATTTTGTAGGTGTTAGCATAAAACTGTCATTAACGCACACTCCTATCTGCTTTGATGCGTTTACAACATTTAAAAACTGTTGCTGTAATTCTAACGGAAAATCATCATATCCAACACCAAATCTCCATGTATATTCATAATGAGGAAATTCTTTTTTTATAATTTCTTCAACCTTGTCACATACCTGTTCCACTGCAGCTGAAGCCATGCTATCTATTATAGCCGCCTGTGCCATATCTCCTATCTGCTTTCTTCTAATCAAAGAGTCTACTCCTGAAGATAAAGTAACACACATCATAGCAATTTTTTCACATCCTTTAAGATGATTTTTTATTGCCTCTCCTTTTAATTCAAAATCCACACCATCTATAGAATAATCTTCATTTAAATCAAATACTCTATAAACATATTTAGGCTGTATAACCTTTAGCAATTCTTCACTACATATATCCAATAATTTTTTTGTATTATCGTCAGGTTTATTATCCCCATATCCTAAATATCTTAAAGCTTCATTTACATTTACATAGTCAAGTATTATGTCTTTATCTCTCATTTTATTCCTTATCTGTTGTGCTTAACCACACTTTCAACTCCTTCTGTAATTTTTCTTGCTACATAAGGGTTGTTCATTGTATAAATATGTACACCATCAACTCCATTAGCTGCCAAATCAATAATCTGATTAATCGCATATGCAATTCCTGCATCTCTCAAAGCTTCCGGATTTGATTCATATCTCTGCATTATTCTTGATAATGATGCAGGAATACTTGCTCCACACATTGTAACCATTCTTTCAATCTGGCTCTTACTTGTTACAGGCATAATTCCGGCTTCAATCGGTACATTAATATCTGCAATTCTAGCTCTTTCCAGGAAATCGTAGAATACTCTATTATCAAAAAATAACTGTGAAATCAAATGGTCTGCTCCTGCATCCACTTTTTTCTTTAAGTTCTTTATATCATCAACTGCATCTTTTGCTTCCATATGTACTTCAGGATAACATGCTCCTGAAACATGGAATCCACCCTTGTCCATAATATATTTTGTTAAATCTGATGCATATGTAAAGTCTTTTTTAGGTTCTAAGCCTTCAACTCTGTCACCTCTTAAGGCTAAAATATTGTCTATTCCCTCTTTTTTTAATTCTTCAAGAATCTTATCTATTTCATCCTTTGTGTTATTAATGCATGACAAATGAGCTATTGTTTCTAATTTATATTCATTCTTAATTTTTGAGCAAATATCCTTTGTTATAGGATTTGTCACTCCACTTCCACCTGCTCCATAAGTAACACTAATAAAATCAGGTTTCAAATCCGTAAGTTTTTCTATTGTGTCATATACCGTTTCTATTCCACTTTCTTTCTTTGGTGGGAATACCTCAAAAGAAAATATTGTTTTTCCTTCTTCAAATAAATCTGCTATGTTCATTGTTCATTTACCTTTCTGTATTTTATTTGCATGAGCAAAAAAGATTATACCCTAAAATCAGGCACATAATTATTAAGCAGACCACTAAAAAAGTGCTACTTATTATTAACGCTATAGTCATTCCAAGCGCGACCCAAAATAAAGCAAATCCACAAACTTTTCCCATTTTAATTCCTAGTGTTTTTATATAGATATTATATGAAAAAAATTAATAAAAATAACCTATAAACAAGCCATTTTTATTAATTTATTTCTAAAAATCAATTGTAATAATTCTTAATTTTCATTTACTCTTCATCAAATGTATCTGCATCATCATTTTTACTTGTAAATTTATTAACAATATCAGGAACCATATCAATGATTCTCGAGAACCCATCCTGGTCATTTATACTGATAAGTTTTGAAGAACCATCTTTTATAACCAATACGGCACTTGGTGTTATCTTTCCACCAACTCCTCCACCTGCACTTGTGTCTTTTGAAAAAGTACCAACACCCATTCCAAAAGAAACATCAGCCATAGGAAGAATAATTGTATCTCCAACAGTTATTGCTTCACCTACAACAGATTTTGTAGTAATAAATTTTTCCATTGCTCTTAGTAAATCATCTGTGGCTTTTCTATCTTCTGACATATAAATACCTCCTGTCAACTAAACTTATCAATAACGGCATGCACTTCATCTTTCATATAAATCTGTAAAATATAAACACCTACAACTCCTATAGAAAAATGTCCCCACGCTCTGATTATTCCGTTAAATTTCTTGTTTTCAAAATCAGGTTCTATTTGAAAATTATCCATATTAAGCTTTAACGCAGTACATACAACTGCAATAACTCCAAGCATCTTTCCCGTCTTGTCCGGGCTGTCAAATCCAAACTCAAGTTTTCCTCTTATTTTTTTAGGTTTAAGTAACTTTACAATCTGCTTTGTCTTACTTTTAATATAGTTATATGCAGTTTTTACTTCTTCACTCTTTAAATAATCTATTAAATATTTAAATTTTTTTTGATTATTTTTAAATTTGTGTTTTGTGCTTCGAACCTTATGTTTTATTTTACCAAATAGTTTTCTACATTTAAACCATATATTTTTAACAAAATCTATTAACTGCTTTACTTTATAGTCTAAATCACTATTTTCTTCATCGGTTGATGATTCTTCTTTGTTAATATAAGACTGACGTTCATCTACATTTTCTTTATCTAAATTTTTCTGACTGTTTGCCAAAGCTTTTCCCTCAATGTTATCACCCTTAAACTCTTGTCCGGCTTTTATGAAATCATCACTCTCCACAGAATTCATATTTTTATCATTATCTTCTGTTCTGCCACGTTTTTCATATTTTTCGTCATTTTCAAATGTTTCATAAGAATCATCTGCATTTTCATCATTATCATCACTATAAATTTTAAATCCCAAAATTCTCAATGAATACTTCAATTCTTCACTATATTCCATATTAAAATGGAGAAGATGAAAAAGCCATCCTCCATGAATTCTTAAATAACTTTGCTCTTTATTTTTTATTCCTTCAATCTTATATGATGCCGGTAAAATAAACAACAGCGCAACTAAAGCAAGACTCGCCAGCAGAATAATTCCTATTATTTTTAATAAAATTAATAAAATATGTAACATTTTACTCCTTCTGCTGCAATCAAGTGAAACTATGATTATTTTCCATATATTCCTTTAGTTTAAATTGTCCGGTTGCGCGGAAACAATCCATAATAATCAACCGGGTCATATCATAAGCTTCTTCCTTGCCTTTAGCTATACCATAAATCATAAGTTCCGAATTAAGATATCTCTTTTGTAAGAGCACATATGACGGATAAATGTCAAGGACATCCGTATCATTGAAGGGTGCAGCCAATACATAAATATTAAACTGCATTTTTCCTTCTTTTATTTTAGAGACAATATTATCCTTATCGTCCATCGCTTCATGTCCTATATACAAATCATCGCACCATTTCATATGCACCTCCTATTTATACAATCATCGATGAAATGATTTCTAAGCATCCCTTTTTTTCTGCCATATCAGTACATCCATGTAAACAATTGTATACGAAATCCTGTAATTCACTTATATTGTTGAAAAATACAGGTAATTCACTCAATGTTGCAGACATTATTGACTTCTTTATCAGCCTCTGACTATTAGCGAATTTGTCGACAAATTCTTTGTACAGATTTTCCTTTACCTTTTCTAAATATTCTTCATTTACCTTATCCTTATCCTGTTTTTTGTCAAATTCCACAAATAAACTGTCTGAATTTAACAGAGGAAGTCTTGATACCTTTTCATATGTTTTTTCAAGATTATTTCTGATAATGTCATCTTTATTCTTATCTAATATCTGGTCAACAATATCGTAATTCATTATATTGTGATAAAGTTCTTCCTGTTTGCCTTCTAATTTAACAAACATCGCCTCTAATTCTTCATTTGTCTTATGAGCAAATTTTCCTGTAAACATCAAATTAGTTTCACTGACAACTTCGCTACATATTGCTGTAATGTCATCATTTTCCTGACTCTCTGATGTATATAGCACAAGCAAAACATCATTAATCAATTCCTGCATCATCATATTTGCAGACACATTATCATCAATATAAGCTGTTAACTCTGATAATTTTTCAGAAAATTCATTAACTTCATCTTCTGTTATATTCTTCAAATCATATTTATCTAATTCTTCAAATGTATCATGAATTTCCGGATATAAAAGTTTGTAATCTTCCTTTTCTTCTAAAATAGCACTTGTTCTTATTCTATAAACAAAATCATCTAAACTACTCTTTTCGCCCTGATTATATACATCTAATCCCGAATTTACATATTCAAAAAACTTTGATTTAGTCATTCTGATTGGAAGCTGACCTATAATTTCACATATTTTACTGTTAATTATTGTCGCGTCTTCATCATCGAATATATATTTCATTATTTTTCTTGTAAATTCTTCATCACTATAATTTGCCGGCATATCATAATCGTGATATTTATATTCAACTCTGTTGTACGCAAATTCGTATACATTATACTTATCTACATAATATGTTAAGGCCTGCATTTTTCTAATGATGTTATTACGCATATCCTCAACTACACTTATATCTTCTTCACTCATGTCTGCAATAACTTCATTCATCTTATTTAATTCTAAGACAATATCAGAACTTATTACATCATTTTCATCCTGCTGCATCTGCAAAAAAGTATAGTAATTAAGCGCAAGTCTGATATATGCAAATTTATTATTTATTTTACTAAATCCATATGCATATTTTTTTAGATTATCATCTATATTTTTACCCTTAGAAATCTCATTAATTATCTGTCTCATATTTTCCTCCATGACTATTTCATAATGTCACAGAAATCAAATGTAGCAAAATAATCTTTTGGAGTTTCTGCTCTACGAATTAATTTTACGCTTCCATCTTCCTGTAACAATAATTCTGCAGAACGAAGTCTTCCATTATAATTATATCCCATCGAGAATCCATGAGCTCCTGAATCATGAATTACAAGGAAATCTCCCATATCAATCTTTGGCAATTTTCTGTCTACTGCAAATTTGTCATTATTTTCGCATAATGAACCAACAATATCATATGTGTGATCGCAAGGTTCATTTTCCTTACCCATAACAGTAATATGATGGTAAGCTCCATACATCGCCGGTCTCATTAAGTTAGCAGCACATGCATCTACACCAATATATTCTTTATATATATGCTTTTCATGTACAGCCTTTGTTACTAATGCACCATATGGTCCCATCATAAATCTTCCCATTTCGGTATAAATTGCTACATCATCCATTCCTGCAGGTGTAAGCACCTCTTCATATACTTTTCTTACTCCCTCGCCAATAACCATAATATCATTTGGTTCCTGATCCGGTCTGTAAGGTATTCCAACACCACCTGATAAATTGATGAATTTAATGTGTGCTCCAGTCTTTTCCTTCAACTCAACTGCAAGTTCAAAAATTGTCTTAGCAAGTCTAGGATAATATTCATTTGTAACTGTATTACTAGCTAAGAATGCATGAATTCCAAAATTCTTTACGCCTTTTTCTTTTAAAATCTTGTAAGCTTCAATAATCTGCTCGTGAGTCATTCCGTATTTAGCATCTCCCGGATTATCCATAATTCCATTGCATGCTTCAAAAACTCCACCCGGATTATATCTGCAACTTACAGTTTCAGGAATGCCTGCTTCTTTTTCCATGAAATCAATCATTGTAATATCATCAAGATTAATAATTCCACCAAGCTTTGCGCAGTATCCAAATTCACCTTCAGGTGTTTCATTTGAAGAGAACATAATCTCATCGTCTCTAAAACCTAATTTGTCAGCAATCATAAGTTCTGTATATGATGAACAGTCAACACCACATCCGACTTCTTTTAACTTCTTTATGATAAATGGATTTGGTTCAGCTTTAACAGCAAAATATTCTCTAAATCCCTTATTCCATGAAAATGCTTCATTAACTTTTCTTGCATTCTCCATAAAACCCTTTTCATCATAAATATGATATGGCGTAGGATAAGTCTTTTCAATTTCCTTAAGTTGTTCAAGTGTTACAAACGGTTTCTTTTCCATTTTTTCAGTCCTCCTAATAATTATCTGCCGTATATATCGGTTAAATATCTAAGTCTCTCAACTTCTTTATCACCAAACTGGTTTTTGGTCATTCTCCAACGCCAGTTAGTTCCCATTGATGATGGCAGATTCATTCTGCCAATATTGCCAACTTTTAAAACATCCTGCATTTGGAATATTACAACATTCGCCACGCTGGCATAGGCGCATGTAAATAATTTATCCACAATATCTTCAATCGAGCCATGTCTACATTCTAAGAACTCTCTTATGTATCCTAACTCCCAATATTGCAAACCTGTAAAATATCCCATTAAGGTATCGTTATCATGAGTTCCACCATAAGCCACAGTATTCTGCGTCCAAAAATATGGCAAATGATCATTCTTTCTGTCTCCGTCAAATGCAAATTCTAAAACCTTCATTCCAGGAAATCCACTCTTTTCAAGGACTTCCACTACTTCAGGTATTTTTACACCTAAATCTTCAGCAATGATTTTCTTATCTCCCGTTGCTTCTGATATAGCTTTTATAAGTTTCATTCCCGGACCTTTTTCCCATTTTCCGTTTCTGGCATCCTCATCTTCTGCAGGTATTGTATAGTATTTTGTCATTCCGATAAAATGATCAATTCTTACTATATCGTATAATTTTGCGGAGTGTTCCATTCTCTTTCGCCACCATGAAAAATCATCTTTTTCTAACTTTTTCCAATCATATAACGGATTTCCCCATCTTTGACCTAAATCAGAAAAAGCATCCGGCGGAACTCCTGCCACTTTTTTTGCCTCTAGATTCTCATCCAGTTGAAAAATTTCAGGATGAGACCATACATCTGCTGAATCCATAGCAACATAAATTGGAATGTCTCCTATTATTTCGATTCCTTTTTCGTTGGCATACTCTTTTAGTTTAAACCATTGTTCGAAGAATTTAAACTGTAAAAACCTATAAAAATCCAGTTCATCTGAAAATTCTTCTATCTTTTTATCTAACGCTTCCTGCTTTCTGAATCTTATATCCTCTTCCCAATCCTGCCACGAAGTCGACTCAGCATCATTTTTGCATACACAATACAAGCAGTAATCATCAAGCCAAAAA
Source organism: Eubacterium sp. LMAG:50 (assembly GCF_008680265.1). Taxonomy (NCBI): domain Bacteria; kingdom Bacillati; phylum Bacillota; class Clostridia; order Eubacteriales; family Eubacteriaceae; genus Eubacterium; species Eubacterium sp. LMAG:50. The sequence continues at coordinate 300,060 of NZ_NALP01000006.1, forward strand.
TCATTTTCTTTAACAAATTCTTTATATTCTTTCAATGCCTTGTGATTACTATTCTTATAAGCTTCTTTTAAAACAATAAATCTGGAATTATATATCAAACCATAGTCAACATACTGTTCTTCAATGTTCCATCTAAACTATCTACATATTCTTTTGTAATAAGACCTTCTTCAATTAATGTATCCAAATCGATAAAATAAGGATTACCTGCAAACGCAGAAAAAGAAGCGTATGGGCTGTCTCCATAACTTGTTGTTCCAAGTGGCAGAACCTGCCAGTACTTTTGTCTCGCAGCAACTAATCTGTCAACAAATTCATATGCATTTTTTCCAAAAGAACCTATTCCGTAAGGTGAAGGAATACTACTAATATGCATCAATATTCCCGCACCTCTTTCAAATTCTTTTTGAGCCATATATATTTTATTCCTCCATTTTCAATTAACAATGTGTATGTGTAAATAAATGGTCCTGACAGTACTCTTTATTTCCACTACATTTTGAGCAATATCTGAAAGTCAAATTAGGATCATCTAATTCTGTTCTTCCACAGATTGCACATTTATGCTTAGCGCCATTTTCATATTTAGGCTGTGTAGCCTGACGTATATTCTTTCGATATTCTCTTTTTCGTTTTATCTGATATGGTGATAATTTATTTCTTGTTTGAAAGAAGAAAATCATAAAATTAAGTAACGATGTAATTACCATCATTCTTGTTACCCATGAGCCTTGAAGTATTTCTACAAAAATGAATGCTCCATATAATACTCCTAACCATTTTACCTTTATAGGAATTATGAAATAAAGCAATACCTCAGCATCAGGATAAGTAGCTGCAAATGCAAGGAAAATTGACATATTAATATAATAGGTACTTACAAAATTACCTATTCCCATACCAATGCCTCTGTATATTACTGCTAAATCCGTTACACTTGTGCCACTATAGCTCATGCCAACTGCATTTAACACTGTCTCATATTCACCTGTTGTGTTACACATTATTATTAAAATTGCATATAAAAGAAATGAACCTATAATCGTAAATAGCATTCCTGAAAAAATGTATACGTTATATCGATACTTTCCCCATGTATATTCAAGATTGTTTCCTACTGAATAATAAAAGAAAAGCATAATTATAGTAAACAGTCCTAATGTCTCAGGCATTGTAACTACCCATGTTACAATTCTCCAAATCTGTCCATGTAATATTAAATATGGGTCAAATGTAATATATTCATATAGACCCGGAATCAAATAATAAATTGCATAACCTATGGCATATCCGATTACTAAATATAGGGATAAATTGCTAATTGCGTATCTGCTGAATTTTCTTTCAAAGTTTGATTGTTTCATAGAAATCTCCTATTCTAAAATCTTATACAAGTATAATTTTATTAGTATCTTTTGTCAAACATACAATACATTTTTTACATATCTTTTTTGGCACATTCAAATGTTACACCCTGATTGTTAAATTTTAATTAAAAAATCAGGACATTTTTAAAAACAATTCACAAATTTGTTACTCTTATGTACTTATTTATATGTTGTTATTTGTCGCAAATTATAATATAATGTATAACGTTTATGGATTTTTATAACTTAAGAGGAAGGTAAACAACAATGAATGATAAAGCATATTACAGCCTTGGTATTGACATTGGCTCAACAACTGTAAAAATTGCAATTTTAAATAATGATAATGAAATTATGTTTGCTGACTATGAGCGTCACTATGCAAATATTCAGGAAACTTTAGCCGGATTATTAAAAAAGGCTAAAGAAAAATTAGGTGACATTACCTTATCACCTATGATTACAGGTTCAGGCGGACTTACTTTGTCAAAGCACTTAGGAGTTCCATTTGTTCAGGAGGTTGTAGCTGTTTCTACAGCATTAAATGATTATGCACCTCAGACAGATGTTGCAATTGAACTTGGTGGCGAAGATGCAAAAATAATTTATTTTACAAATGGAATTGAACAGCGTATGAACGGTATCTGTGCCGGTGGTACAGGTTCTTTCATTGACCAGATGGCTTCTCTTCTTCAGACTGATGCCAGTGGTTTAAATGAATACGCTGCTAATTATCAGGCAATTTATCCAATTGCCGCACGTTGTGGTGTATTTGCCAAAACAGATATTCAGCCATTAATTAACGAAGGTGCTACAAAAGAGGATTTAGCTGCTTCTATTTTCCAAGCAGTTGTAAACCAGACCATTTCGGGTTTGGCATGCGGAAAACCTATTCGTGGTACAGTTGCATTTTTAGGAGGACCTCTTCACTTCCTTCCTGAATTAAAAAATGCATTTATAAGAACTCTTAATCTCGATGATGAACATATTGTTGCACCTGAGCATTCACATTTATTTGCTGCTACAGGTTCTGCAATGAATCACGATTCAAAAGTTTTAGTTAATATAACAGATTTGTATAACCGTCTTTCTAAAGGAATTAAGATGGATATGGAAATCAAACGTATGGAACCTTTATTTAAAAATGAAGCTGAATATACTGAATTTACTGTAAGACACAACAAAGATACAGTAAAGAAAGGTGATTTAAGCACTTATTCAGGAAAATGTTTCTTAGGTATAGATTCAGGTTCTACTACTACTAAGGCAGCTGTTGTCGGAGAAGATGGAACTTTATTATATTCATTCTACAGCAGTAACAATGGAAATCCTTTGGCAACTATTATTGGTGCAATTAAAGATATTTACTCTAAATTGCCTAAAGATGCTGAAATTGTACGTTCTTGTTCTACAGGATACGGTGAGGCTTTAATTAAAGCGGCTTTAATGCTTGATGAAGGTGAAGTTGAAACTGTTGCACATTATTATGCAGCTGCATTCTTTGAACCTGACGTTGACTGTATTCTTGATATCGGCGGTCAGGACATGAAATGTATTAAGATAAAGAATCAGACTGTAGACAGCGTCCAGTTAAATGAAGCCTGTTCATCAGGTTGTGGTTCTTTCATTGAAACATTTGCTAAATCGCTTAATTACTCAGTTGTCGATTTTGCTAAAGAAGCTTTATTTGCAAAGAATCCTACAGACCTTGGTACACGTTGTACAGTATTTATGAATTCAAATGTAAAACAGGCACAAAAAGAAGGTGCAAGCGTTGCAGATATTTCTGCCGGACTTGCTTATTCTGTTATTAAGAATGCTTTATATAAAGTTATTAAAATCACAGACCCTAAAGACCTTGGGGAAAAAGTTGTTGTTCAGGGTGGAACATTTTACAATGATGCTGTTTTAAGAAGTTTTGAAAAAATATCAGGATGTGAAGCTATCCGTCCTGACATTGCAGGTATTATGGGTGCATTTGGTGCTGCCCTTATTGCAAGAGAACGTTATCACGGCGAAGCAACAACAATGCTTTCTATCGATGCAATTAACAAATTTGATTACACAACAACAATGACACGATGCAAAGGTTGTACAAACAACTGTATGCTTACTATAAATAAATTTATTGACGGACGACGTTTCATAAGCGGAAACCGTTGTGAAAAAGGTCTTGGGAAAGAGAAAAATAAAGATAACATTCCTAACTTATTTGAATATAAATTCCACAGAATGTTTGATTACGAACCATTGTCTGAGGAAAATGCTAAACGAGGAACTGTAGGAATTCCACGTGTACTTAATATGTATGAGAATTTCCCATTCTGGGCTACTTTCTTTAAAAGATTAGGATACAGAGTTGTTCTCTCACCTGAGTCTTCAAGAAAAATATATGAATTAGGTATTGAATCAATTCCTAGTGAATCAGAATGTTATCCTGCAAAGATTGCTCACGGTCATGTTACCTGGTTAATCAGAAACGGTATTGATTTTATTTTCTATCCGTGTATACCATACGAAAGAAATGAAACACCAGATGCTAATAACCACTACAACTGCCCTATTGTTACATCTTATGCAGAAAATATAAAAAATAACGTTGAAGAATTAAACGATAATTCTATCAAATTTATGAATCCGTTTATGGCTTTAACAAATGAGGGAACTATTACAAGCCGACTTGTTGAAGAATTTTCAAAAGAATTTGATATTCCTAAAGCCGAAATTACTCAGGCTGCACATGCTGCATGGGTAGAATTATTAGCTTCAAGAGATGACATTCGCAAAAAAGGCGAAGAGACATTAGCATATATAAAGGAACATAATCTTCACGGTATCGTACTTGCAGGTCGTCCATACCATGTTGACCCTGAAATCAACCACGGTATTCCTGAAATGATTAACAGTTATGGTCTTGCCGTTTTAACAGAAGATTCTATTTCACATTTAGCTCCCGTTGAAAGACCTTTGATTGTATCTGACCAGTGGATGTACCATTCAAGACTTTATGCAGCTGCTAACTATGTAAAAACAAGAGATGATCTTGATTTAGTTCAGCTCAATTCATTTGGATGTGGTCTTGATGCCGTTACGACTGACTGCGTAAATGATATTTTAACTAAATCAGGAAAGATTTACACTGTTCTTAAAATCGATGAAGTTAATAACTTAGGCGCTGCAAGAATCAGAATACGTTCTCTTCTTTCAGCCATTAGAATAAGAAAAGAAAGAAATTATCAAAGAGACATCAAGCCATCTTCAATCAAAAAAGTTGAATTTACAAAGCAGATGTTTGATGAAAAATATACAATACTTACACCTCAGATGAGTCCAATTCACTTTAAGATGCTTCAATCTGCAATGAATTCATGTGGATACAACTTTGAAGTTCTTCCAAGTGAACAATCATGCATTGATATGGGTCTTAAGTATGTTAACAATGATGCCTGCTACCCTTCACTTATTGTTGTAGGTCAGATTATGGAAGCATTATTATCTGGAAAATATGATTTACACAAAGTGGCTGTTGTTATTACTCAGACAGGTGGCGGATGTCGTGCTACTAACTATATCGGATTTATCAGACGTGCATTAGAGAAAGCCGGATTAGAATACATTCCTGTTCTTTCCCTTAGTTTATCCGGTATTGAAAAGAACAGTGGATTTAAGATTACTCCTAAATTTGCAGTTAAGGCAGTTCAGGCAGCAATGTACGGCGATTTATTTATGAGAGTTGTATACAGAACAAGACCTTATGAAGTAAATCACGGCGAAACAGATGCACTTCATAAAAAATGGGAAGATAAATTATGTGCTGAACTTGCAGATAATAAATTTGGAATGAAACGATATAAAAATAATCTTCGCAAGATTGTTGAAGAATTTGATGCTATTCCTGTAAAAGATATTAAAAAACCACGTGTTGGTATAGTAGGTGAAATTCTTGTTAAATTTTCTCCTACTGCTAACAATGACCTTGTAAACTTATTGGAATCTGAAGGTGCTGAAGCCGTTATGCCTGACCTTGTAGACTTCTTCTTATATGGATTTAGAAACTCTACATTTAAGGCCGAAAAATTAGGTTTTAAAAAATCATCAGTAATTCTAAGTACCATTGGAATAAAAGCTATAGAATACTTCAGAAAAACAGCTAAGGAGGCTTTAATAAAGAGCAAACACTTCACTCCTACAAGCGATATTTGGGAAATGTCAGAAATGGCTGAGGAAGTTGTTTCAATTGGTAACCAGACCGGTGAAGGATGGTTCCTTACAGGTGAAATGCTCCACTTAATAAAAGATGGAGTTCCAAACATAGTTTGTACACAGCCTTTCGCCTGCCTTCCTAACCACATTGTTGGAAAGGGTGTTATCAAAAAGCTTCGTGCAATGCATCCTGAAGCAAATATTGTAGCTGTTGACTATGATCCCGGTGCAAGTGAAGTTAACCAGTTAAATAGAATTAAACTTATGCTTGCAACTGCAAATAAAAGATTAAAAGAAAAGCAAAATTAAAACATATACCATTTGGTACATTACACAAAACAAGGCATAGGTTCGAAATGAACCCATGCCTTGTTTTGTGATATTCTATCTAATTTATTATATGTCTTATATCTTAATCTAACAGACTCCACTGGCTTACATCCCACACATCTGTTACCCAATCCTCATAAAAATCAGGTTCATGACATACCATAAGTATGCTTCCCTTGTATTCTGTAAGCGCTCTTTTTAATTCTGCCTTAGCATCTACATCCAAATGATTTGTAGGTTCGTCAAGAACCAAAAGATTTGTTTCTCTGTTAATTAATTTGCAAAGACGGACTTTTGCCTGCTCTCCTCCGCTTAACACTCTTATCTGACTTTCAATATGATTTGTAGTAAGTCCACATTTAGCCAACGCGCTTCTTACTTCATATTGGTTAAATGAAGGGAATTCATCCCAGATTTCCTCAAGGCATGTAGAACGGTTTTCTTCCTTTATTTCCTGTTCAAAATAGCCTATTTGCAGATAATCTCCCAATTCAACTTTTCCATCTATAGGTTTAATTTCTCCTAAAATACTTCTTAAAAGAGTTGTTTTTCCAATACCATTTGTTCCTATTACTGCAATTTTCTGTCCTCTTTCCATAGACAAATTAAGTGGCACAGATAATGGCTTATCATATCCGATTACCAGATTCATTGTGTCTATTATAAATTTGCCGGACGTCCTTGCTTCCTTAAATCTAAATTCCGGTTTTGGCTTTTCTCCTGCAAGTTCAATTAAATCCATATTATCAAGTTTTTTCTGCCTTGACATTGCCATGTTTCTTGTTGAAACTCTAGCTTTATTTCTTGCCACAAAATCCTTTAAATCAGCAATTTCTTTTTGCTGTCTGTTATATGCAGCCTCAAGTTGTGCCTGTTTTACGGCGTGTACTTCTTTAAACTTATCGTAATCGCCTACATATCTGTCCAGTTTTTGATTTTCCATATTATAAATCAAATTAATAACACTATTTAAAAACGGTATATCATGTGATATTAAAATAAAAGCATTCTCATAATCCTGTAAATATCTCTTTAACCATTCAATATGTTCGGCATCCAAATAGTTTGTCGGTTCATCAAGCAATAAAATGTCAGGCTTTTCTAACAATAGTTTTGCAAGCAATACCTTTGTTCTCTGACCACCACTTAAATCATTTACATCTTTATCAAGTCCTAAATCTGTTAATCCAAATGCCCTTGCTATTTCTTCTACCTTTGAATCTATCAGATAAAAATCATGCATTGTAAGCATATCCTGAATAACGGCAAGTTCATCCATATATATTTCAAGTTGCTTCTCATCCGCATCACCCATTTTATTGCAAATGTCATTCATGTTTTCTTCCATTTCAAACAGGAAGTCAAATGCCGATTTTAAAACATCCTCTATTGTCATTCCTTTTTCTAAAACGATATGCTGGTCTAAATATCCTACTCTGACATTTTTAGCCCATTCAACTCTGCCTTCGTCAGGTTGCAATTTACCTGTTATTATATTCATAAACGTTGACTTACCTTCACCATTTGCTCCAACAAGTCCTATATGTTCACCTTTTAATAATCTAAATGATACATCATCAAAAATTGCTCTATCGCCAAAACCATGTGTTAAATGTTCTACATTTAATATGCTCATATTTTTCCTTTCATCTTAGGTAAATTAAATATTTTCTATTTGCCAGTCTATTGGTTCTATTCCATTTGCCTTTAGGAATTCATTTGCTTTGCTAAAATGCTTGCATCCGAAAAATCCTCTATATGCTGAAAGTGGACTTGGATGTGGACATTTTAATACAAGATGTTTTGGATTAGTTAACATCTTAGCTTTCTTTTGTGCAGGCGAACCCCACAAAAATATTACTATTGGCCTGTCCTGTGCATTTACGGCTTCTATAACCGCATCCGTAAATTGCTCCCAGCCATGTCCCTGATGTGAATTTGCCTGATGAGCTCTAACTGTTAATACTGTGTTAAGCAATAACACTCCCTGATCTGCCCATTTTTTCAAATATCCGTTATTTGGTATATAACATCCCAAATCATCATGCAATTCTTTATAAATATTTTGAAGCGATGGTGGTATGTCATTTCCCGGCAATACTGAAAAGCTTAATCCATGCGCCTGATTTACATTATGATATGGGTCCTGCCCAAGCAGCAATACTTTTACATCCTTAAGTGGTGTAAAATGAAATGCATTAAATATATCTTCTGCTGGAGGATATACTATTGTTTTACTGTATTCATCTTTAACAAAACTATATAATTCTTTGTAGTATGGTTTAGAAAATTCAGGCTGTATTGCTTCTAACCAATCATTTGTTATCATTCCCATTTATTTAACCTCTGTCAAATATTGTTACCAACTATTTCTTCTACGAACTGCGGGTCATTATAAACTTTTATCGCACTTTTCTCGATTCTGATTTTAAATTCAGTATCTGTTAGCATTTCTCCGTCAACATTACATGTTACAGGAATATCTGACTGAATTTTTAATCCTTTGTCTGTGTATCTTACCACTCTCTTTGACTTTTCATGTCTTCCGTTTTTTAATTTTAATAAAAGTCCCGGTATTAATATTTTAGGCATTTTATCAACCATATATATTTCAAAGTATCCGTCATCTATTAATGCATGTGGTGCAATTCTGTGTCCTCCACCATAATACTGTCCATTACATACAGTAACTATTGTGTATTCGCCTTTTTTAGACTGTTCACCAAATATTGTAGTTAATTCTTTAAATTTATATTTAAAATACGAATAAATTATGCTACATGTATATCTTTGACCTACAGGTATCCACTTCTTTTGTCTGATTACACTTATGTTATTTGCTATATCAGCATCTAAGCCTATACATGCAATATTTATAAAATACTTGTCATTGATAATTCCTAAGTCACATCTGTGTTCGCCTTTTCCAAGTGCAGACAATGTTCTGTAAAAATCATTTCCGCTTCCTGCCGGTATAACACCTACTGTCATATGTTTCTTAACAACACCATTTATTATTTCATTTAAATTTCCATCTCCGCCTACTGAGAACACAATGCATTCTTCATCATTAGGAATGCTTTCTGCCACTTTTCTGGCTTTACCAAATCCATCAGTGTAATGAATTTCGTATTTTATGTCTCTAAGTCTGCACGCTTTATCTATTCTTTCAATAAACCCTTCTTTATCATTGGCAAATCTGCCACTTTCAGGATTGATTATAAAATAATATTTCATTTTAATCTCTCGCTCTATATAATAATCTATATTGCCTTAACTTTAAATTAAGGCTATTTTCTGGAAAATTCTATGTACTGAATCTTAATTCGTTTTTCCAATTATATTCTAACCTGAACACCTTTTTCTTTAAGGTAATGTTTAAGGTCATTTATTTCTAATTCTTTGTAGTGAAATAATGATGCTGCTAGTGCTGCATCAGCCTTTCCTTCTGTCAATGCATCATAAAAATGCTCTTTTTTACCTGCTCCACCTGATGCAATTACAGGTATTGACACATTTTCAGATATGATTCTTGTAAGTTCTACATCATATCCCTGTTTAACTCCGTCACAATCCATACTTGTAAGAAGAATTTCCCCTGCACCTAATTTATCTACTTTACGTGCCCATTCCACAGCGTCTATTCCAACATCTACTCTTCCACCATTTTTGTAAATATTCCAGCCCGAGTCGTGTGCTCTTCTTTTTGCATCTATAGCAACAACTACACACTGGCTTCCAAATTTATCTGCGGCATCACTTATAAGTCTTGGATTCATAATAGCCGATGAGTTTATTGATATCTTATCGGCTCCCTCTCTAAGTAACGTTTTGAAATCATCTACTGTTCTGATTCCGCCTCCAACCGTAAATGGTATAAAAACCTGCTCAGCTACTCTTCTTACCATATCTACAACTGTATTTCTATTGTCAGATGATGCTGTAATATCAAGGAACACCAATTCATCTGCTCCCGCCTTATTGTATGCCTTTGCTACCTCTACAGGGTCGCCTGCATCACGCAAATTTACAAAATTTACTCCTTTTACAACTCGGTTATTATTAACATCCAAACAAGGTATAATTCTCTTTGTGTGCATATTTTCCTCCTAATATAAAATACGACAAAATCGAGTAGGAATTTTCCTACTCGAAAAAATTTAATTTATCTCTGCAAAATTTTTCAATATTTTCAGTCCTATATCTCCACTCTTTTCCGGATGGAACTGACATGCAAATACATTTTCTTTCTCAACGGACGCATGTATATGTACACCATACTCAGTAGTTGCTGTTACGATGTTTTCGTCATCTGCTTTCAAATAATAAGAGTGAACAAAATAAACATATGCTTTCTCATTTATTCCTTTAAATAATCTTCCATTATTATGAAAATCTAACGAATTCCATCCAATATGTGGAACTTTCAAACTTTCACCTTCAGGTATCTTTATAATCTTGCCCGGTAGAATTCCAAGTCCCTTTACTCCCGGTGTTTCATCACTTTCTTCAAATAATAACTGTAAGCCTAAACATATTCCAAGAAATGGTATGTTTCGTGACACAACTTCCTTCACAGTATCAACTAAATCATACTTATTAAGCTTTTCCATAGCGTCACCAAATGAGCCTACGCCCGGAAGTACAACTTTGTCTGCACCTAAGATTACATCCTTGTCTCGTGTTAGTATCGTTTCTTCTCCCAGAAATTGAAACGCCTTCTCAACACTTCTAATATTTCCTGCATCATAGTCAATTATTGCTATCATATTCCAGTCCTTCCTCTGAAGCTTTTCCATCTAATTCAAACCAGAATTCAACACCATCCTCATGGTTAAATACTCCGCATTTTTTATTCATACTGTCAGCAATCGCCTTAACGATAGAAAGTCCAATGCCATTTCCACCATATTCTCTGGTTCTTGCCTTATCTACTTTATAGAATTTAATCCAAACATTTTCCAATTCATTTTCAGGAATCTGTTTACCGGTATTGAAGACTGACATTCTTACTATACCATCTTTTTCTACAATTTTCATCTCAATTATTCTTTTTCCGTCAATATGGTTAAATGCGTTACTTACATAGTTTGTAATTACTTCCTCAATTTGAAATTCATCTGCCCAAACATATACAGGTTCTTTATTTTCAAATATTATTTTAACATTCTCCTGCTCCGCTCTTAACTGAACGGATTTAATAATGCCTTCCATGACATCAACAAGATTAAATCTTTCGATATTTACCTGTTTATTTCCAAATTCAATCTGTGTAAGTGCCAGCAGTTTTTTAACCATTTTGTTCATTTTATCTGACTCATCAATAATTACATCACAATAAAATTCCATACTTTCAGGGTCGTCATTAATATTATCCTTTAAACCTTCTGCATATCCCTGAATAAGAGCAATCGGTGTTTTTAATTCATGAGATACATTTGAAATAAAATCTTTTCTCATCTCATCAATTTCAATCTTTTGCTCGATATCTTTTTGCAGTTCTATATTTGCCTTTTTAAGTTCAAGGATTGTCCCTTCCAATTTAGCTGACAACTCATTCATACTATTTCCAAGAACGCCTATTTCATCTTTATGTTTTCCTGTATATTTAGCATCAAAATCCAAATTTGACATTCTTGTTGAAATTGTTGCAAGTTCAAGTATCGGGTCCGTATATCTTCTCGTTACTATAATCATCATAATTGTCATTACAACAGTCATAGATATAAGAAGAATCAAATAGAATTTATTTGTAATGTTAAGAGTCTCCCTCATATTCTGAACCGATACCCTGATTACAAAGTAATAGCCTGAATCTAATGTTCCAAACAATTCATAATATTCCTGGTCAGACAATAAATCTCTGGCTCTTTGCATCGTATAATTGTCATTCTTTTCTATAATAGTTCTTTCTCTTTCGGCTCCAAATGCCGCACCATATATCATTTCCTGCCAACGTCTTTGTAATGTCTTTCCTGCACCATATTCATATATTGTGTTTCCGGAACTGTCTATCATAATTATTGTTACACCGGCATTTTCACACTCATCATTTAGCGCCTGTACGTTGTCGCTTTCAGATAAATCCTTATCTTCTTTTACAACTTGAGCCATCTTATTATATACATCAACAATAACGTCTTTTTTATGTGAAATATAATATTTTTCAATAAAAGCTGTTCCAAATGTTGATGCAAGCGCAATAGCTACTGTCATAATTACAATGATTAATATTGGCAGTTTATACTTAATTGAATGTTTCATTAGTTTACCTCAAATTTATATCCCATGCCCCAAACAGTCTTTATGTAATCACCACAGTCACCTAATTTACTTCTAAGTTTCTTGACATGTGTATCTATTGTTCTGGCATCTCCAAAGTAATCATAATTCCATACATTATTTAAAATATTTTCTCTTGAAAGAGCAATTCCTTTATTTTCAATAAAATATGTCAACAATTCAAATTCTTTAAAGCTTAGTTCAATTTCCTTATCTTTAACCTTAACAATATGAGCAGCCTTATCTATCTTAATATCTCCTGCTTCTATTGTCATATCAGCGCCAATTTTATTAGCACGTCGTAAAATTGCATCAACTCTTGCAACTAATATTTTAGGACTGAAAGGTTTTGATATGTATTCATCAACTCCAAGTTCAAATCCTTTAAGTTCATCATTTTCCTCACTTTTTGCTGTAAGCATTATGATTGGGACTTTTGAAAATTTTCTTATTTCCTTACATACTTCCCAACCGTCCATTTTAGGCATCATAACGTCAAGAATTATCAATGAAATGTCTTTGTTTCCAAAGAATACCTCAATTGCTTCTTCGCCGTCTCCTGCTTCTAATACCTTATATTGTTTCTTTACAAGGAAATCCTTAACAAGTTTTCTCATTCTTGATTCATCATCTACAACTAAAATCTTTAATTCATCCATTTATGTGTACCTCCGCAGCACTAATATTTCATATAGAAATAACATTTCAACTTCTATAATGTAAAATATAACACAAAATATGTGATGATTTTATGAAATATAGTTATTTTTCTGCTTCTGCCTGCTCAATTTGCTGAATTTTTGTTTCTAATGCTGAAAGTGCATGTGAAACGTCTTCATATCCACTGTATTCAGCTCCATTATAAGAATATGTTCTATATCTGTCGTTATCTCTCTTATATGAGTTTACGACTTTATTATATTCTTTCTCTGTTACTTCATTATCGTTTATTAGATATTTTTTTGTATTTCCTGAGTTGTCAGTTACAAGTCTTGAAATAACTTTCAACTTTTCATCCTTGTATTGGCATACAACAATTTGTGTATTCCCAATTATATTATTAACAAGCGTAACTGTTCCATCCTGATTATATGTCATAGACTGAAATGCTTTAGTATGGGCAATTTTACCTTTTTTATTCAAATAATAAAGTTTCATTTCGCGGCTTTCCTTACTCCACACAAGCATACATGGATAATAATTATTTCCTATTTTTGCGAACTCAACATTTTGATTTGGGTCTTTGCTTTGTAATTTATACAAAGTTTTTTCGTATTTTTCATATAGTTCTTTCTGTTTATCCTGTACTACTTCATTTACTACTTCTTTATAATCTGTATATATTTCCATTTGTGTAATATCTTTGTCATCTGATGTAAATGAAACATAGAGTATTCTGTCATCTGCAACTTTCGTAAATATAACACTTCTTTTTTCATCAAGTCTTCCATCATAATTAACATCCCATCCCAATTTTTCAACTACAGGATCCATGTAATAATTAATCTCATCCCCTAAAGAGTATCCAAGCACTGAAATCTCATCATTATCAGTTACAATAATTTGAAAATCAGGATAGTTATAGTCATGAAGTTTCTGACTTGAACCTTTAATTACATTTATTTCGATGCCATTTCCTTTCCAATGTTGCTCTACATTTCCTTTTTCACTATCAGATTCTTTCATATTAAAATAATAAGCTACTCTTTTTAATTCATCTATGTATTCTAGCAAATCAACCTTGTCATCTTTTGTTTCCAATGGCTCTTCTGTTTCCTGAATTGTAGTTACTTCCTCTTTTGTACTCTTTTCTTCTCCTTCTGTTTTTCCACATCCAAAAGTCATAGTAGCTACAATGCTAAAAATCATTAATAATGCTAATCTTCTCATAATCCCTCCTGCTACAGCGTAACTATTATTTTTATTTCTTACCTATTAAATAGGCATACTTATTTACGATACGCCTATAATACAATAATTTGTTTAAAAAGAAAATATTATTTTTGTCGTAAATTTTATTAATTTTTAATAACAATTTTGTTACTTTATATAATTTGTTGTCATTTATTGTGTTTCTTCTATGTTTACAACCTTTACATTCACGTTAATATATGGTAAAAATATCTTTGGTTTTTTATATATTTGAGGGGACAAAAAAGAAAAATAAAAATAGAGGTAACAAAAATGATTAGTACAAGAGAAGCAACTGAACGTTATTCAAAAGTAGGTGTTGTCAAAGGTAATTTACCTACATTAAAAATGTTGGTATTAGGAATTATAGCCGGATTCTTTATTTCCATAGCCGGAACCGGTGCTGCCACTGCATCATGTTCTTTAGAAAATACAGCTATAGCAAGATTGATAAATGCATGTATCTTCCCTGCCGGTTTAGCAATGGTAGTTTTAAACGGAAGTGAGTTATTTACAGGTAACAACCTTATGATTATTTCTGTTCTTGAGAAAAAACTTTCTGTAGCGAAAATGATTAAGAACTGGGTTGTTGTTTATATCGGAAGTTTTATAGGAAGTGTTGTATTTACATTTTTATGCACATACGGTCATGTTTATACTTTATTTAATGGACAATTAGCAACAAATCTTTTAAGTACTGCTGTATCTAAATGCAATATTTCATTTACTGATGCCATTATTAAAGGTATTTTTTGTAATATTTTAGTATGTGTTGCAGTATTTATGACATTTATGGCCGAATCTGCTGCAAGCAAAATTATATGTTTATTCTTCCCTATTATCGTTTTCGTTATTTGCGCTTTTGAACATAGCGTTGCAAATATGAGTTATATAAGTGGTGGTTTATTCATTAATCAGATGTATGGAAATTACGGATTAGATGTAACAGGTCTTAGTTGGTGGAACTTCATCGTTAAAAATTTATTGCCTGTAACTATCGGTAATATCATTGGTGGTGTTGGAATTGGTGTTTTATATTGGTATTCTAACTTATATACACCAAAGCAAAAATAGCTAATATTTCCAATTGACTATATTTAAAATATGATTTAAAATATAAGACCAAGGTAGACTTTTACCTACCCCCAGTAAGGGCTAGTACTGGTTTCGACAGGGGTTTTGAAGTTGGAGAAGCTATCCGTAGATGATGCGTTAAATCATACAATTAAAATTAAACGCTGAAGATAATTTAGCTTACGCTGCCTAATTAATGGCAGCTGTCAATACAAGGTTGCCTGCGGCCCTGATATTGGCATCGACTTTAGCAGGAAACTCTGATTGCTAAGCTTTGCGCTTTCAGTGATTTTATGAAGCTACCAAGAGCAAAACGGTGTTAGTTCCGGTTTGTTTAAGGGAATGTTAAATAACTGACTATGATAGAAGAAGTACAATGGAGAGGCTTTTGGACACGGGTTCAACTCCCGTCTAGTCCACTAGTTTTCATAAGGAGAGGCTAAACGAAGACGGAATGACTCCTTATGTAAATAATAAAAATAACGGCACTGTATGTTACAATATTAATATACAGTGCTGTTATTTTTATGGTATAATACGGATATGAATTTAACAAATTGAAATTTATCCACGAAAGGAAGATTAAAATGAAAAGTTTCAGCATCTTGGAAGCGTTGTAACGAATAAAGGATATTCAGATTGGGCTACAACAGAAATTGATGCTGGAATTAAATCTATGTGGTATAGATTCAGTAGACGTGAAGACGATTACTGCATTGAATGCTCAGAAGATGGCATTAATTATAAGCAGATGAGAATCTGTCATATGTATAAAGCAACTGATGAAATCCAGTTTGGAATTTATGCATGTAGTCCTGAAGATTCTTCATTTAAAGCGACATTTACAAATATGGAAATAACAGAATGTAAGTGGTTAGCACATGATGGTCAGGCTCCTGATGCTGAATAAAACTTCCAATTTGTAGAAAAGAGATAGATAATTTTGCACAATTATTCTTTTGTATATATAATTAGCAAGTTAAACAATCAGAACCACGCCTAAAAGACGTGGTTCTGATTTAAAATTTAATTATAACTATTTCATTCTAATTACAACAAATTCCTGTGGTGTATCATTTGAATTTGAACTCGCCATACTATCAACAAGTTCTTTTTTTGCATACTTCTCCTCTTCCCTAATCTGCTGGAAATACAACCCCCTGTTGCCTTCTTGCTTCATCCATAACTTTAACACACATATGTGAATATTTAATGTGTTCGTCTGTAAATTTTCCAATTTCAATAAGTCGCGCCCACTCTTTTGCTTCAAATACAAGATTATTTTCACATTCAGGCACTTTAATTATCTTTTCCGTATTATCGTTAAAAATAACTTTTACTTTTCTCGGGTTAGGTATGTCCTCAATAATAATTGCTCCTTTTTCTCCCTGAATCTGACTAGGTATCTTTGAATTTGTTATCTTTGAATACAATACTTCTGCCAACATTTCAGGATATTTTGCAATTATTGTTCCCTGTCCATCAATACTATCAGGTAATATTTGTGCCATTGCCATTATTTCCTGTGGCATACCAAATAATTTTACAAGCGGATGCACACAATATACACCTATATCCGTTAATGCTCCATTTGAAAATTCCTTACGAAATGCATTTTCAAATATTCCCTGCTTATATTTATCGTATCTTGATGAATATTGACAATATTGAAAGCTTACTCTTCTAACAGGCTTAACAAGTTCTATTGCTTCTTTTATAGCAAAAAATCCCGGGTCAATTACATTTCTCATTGCTTCCATTATTACTACATTATGCTTTATTGCCAAATTTATTAATTCTTCTAATTCTTTTTGATTGCTTGTAATTGTCTTTTCAATCATTACATGTTTTCCATTTTCAATCAAAAGTTTAGCCTGTTCATAATGTAAGCTATTAGGGCTTGCAATATATACTGCATGAATTTCATCACATTTAGCAAGCTTATTCAAATCCGTAAACACCATTTTCCCATTATGCTTTTTGCTAAATGCTTCTCCTTTTTCCTTATCTCTTGAATATGTTGCCACATAGCATAAATTATCACATTGTTCTACCGCCTCTAAAAACCAATCAACTACAAAATTTGTTCCTATCGTTGCAAAATTTATCATTCACTTTCCTCCTTCTAATATGTATTGTTTCCTACCTTGTATGTATTATTTTCTACCTTTGATTAACTGATATTGGTCGGAAAGGTATATATAAAACAAATTCTTTTTCCAACTATATTTTTAATCTTTCCTATCATTCATATAGTTAATTTTACATTACTTTTATGTTTTTTCAAACACATTTTATTATTTGCTATCATTTTTTATTATTTGTTATTATATGTTACTTATAAATGACGAAGTCATATCCCCTGACTTTGATGCTCATATCTTAAGACAATTTTAATTTTTTATAAATGAAAAACATTTTTTAGTTTGATATTATAAATTCACAAAACAAATTGGAGGTTATTTTTTATGAAGAAATTTTTAAAGAAGGCAAATCGTGGAATTATATTGTCTGCTATTTGTCTTGTTATTCTTGTAATCTACGTTTCTGTCGATTACATAACATTCTCAACTCAAAAATATACTATTAGACAAACAACTGAAAATTATATAAACGATGTTTTAAAAACAAACTCTGAATCAGTTGATTTAAATAAACATCGCGAACTTATTACAGACATGTTAAATAATTATTGGACAGATAAACATTATTCATCAAGTGGTTCTACTATCTCAGGCATGAAAGCAACTTTAGATTCCACTCTTGACGCTGACAATTCTTTATTTGATATAAAAGATGCATCAGGTTCAGTTCAGTCAGTTAAGATTTCAAAAGCCGGTCCTAAAATTGCCAGTGCAAATATAAAATACACAGTAGATATCGTTGGAAAAGAAACATCTACAGTATTTACACCGGGTACTATTTGTACACTTAGCGATTACAATAATGATTATTACGATGATGGTTCTGAAGATTCACAAGATTCCAACAACGCCTCAACTAATGATTATTATAAAGTAAACTGCACTTGCGAAGGTACTATTTACTACACTTATGAATCAGGCAAATGGAAAATAAGTACCTGGGACAGTTATGTTACAGACTCAAACTGCACAAAACTTGACGATAAGGAGGATTAACATGAGTACAGCATTGGAAATTAAGAATATAGAAAAAAGATTTGGTTCCAGAACTGTTTTAAACAAAATATCATTTGAAACAAAAACAGGTGAAGTATTCGGCCTTCTTGGTCCAAACGGAGCTGGTAAAACAACTTTAATTAAAATGATTACAGGTTTGCTCAATATAGATGATGGTGAAATTTTAATCAACGGAAAAAGTCTTGAGCATGACTTTGAAGCTGCCATGGAAAATATCGGAGCTATCGTTGAAAATCCTGAATTTTATAAATATATGACCGGTAAGCAAAATATTTTACAATATGCACGTTTACACAAGTCAGTAACTATTGAAAGAGTTAACGAAGTAATTGAGCTTGTCGGTTTATCAAATCGTATAAATGAAAAAGTAGGCAAATATTCTCTAGGTATGAGACAGCGTTTAGGACTTGCTATTACATTATTGCACAATCCTAAAGTGTTAATTTTAGATGAGCCTACCAACGGTCTTGACCCTGCAGGAATTAAACAGTTACGTGATATTTTAACAAACATGGCTCACAAAGAAGATGTTTGTGTTTTAGTATCAAGTCATCTTATGAGCGAAATGGAATTAATGTGCGACAGAGTAGCTATTTTGTCAAACGGAAATATTTTAAGTGTTGATACGATGGAAAATATGCTTCATATTGTATCAGGTCAGGATGTAACTTACAACTTTGAAGTATCAGACAGTAATTCTGCTATTACTATCATTACAGACTATAACCCTGATATTGTAAATTCAATAACAGGCGATACTACATTTGAATTAAAGATTAACAGGGATTCATCTAAAGACATTGTTTCTACAATTACAGATTTACTTGTTAAAAACAAAATCAGCATTTACGCTATTATTCCTATTGAAAACCAGAAACTTGAAGATGCCTTTATGGAAATAACTAACGTAAAAGGAGGTAACCAAATTGCTTAATTTAATCAAAAACGAATATTCAAAATTATTTCATAAAAAAAGCACTTATTTCTTTCTTGCAGCCATTGTATTATTTATAATTGGCATTTCAGTTTTTACAAAATTTTCCTGTAATAATAACGATGATATTTATTACTCTTCTATTGATCAGGAATTACAATATGCAACTAGTGAAACTGATGAATATAGAGACGATGCGTATATAGAAGAATTAAAACTTGCTAAATCTCTTGATTATACAATGCAAGATATATATGACAATTCACGTTGGGAATCAAATGCTTTAAGCGATTACTATTCATATTTAAGTTCAATTAATTCATTTGATAAAGATGGTTCATCTGATTTAGTCAACTCAAATGAAGACCGTGAACATTATCAAAAATTATGTGATACAATTGTTTCTTCACTTAAAGATAATGATTGGAAAAGTTATATTCAGTTAACTGCCGATTCAATTAACAACGATGGTCATACAAAAGACGGTGCTAAATTATTAAAGGATACTTATGAAAACTATTTAAAAAATGATATAGATCCTGATTCAAACGCTCAAAAATACAGTCTTATATCTAATTTTTCACAATATGATACTAGCTATTCCGATTTACTTTCAACAAAAGAAAGTGGTGCTTCATATGACGAAACAGAATTTAATACTACTGAATCAAATTATCTGATAGCAAAATATCAGTTAGAAAATAATACTGATTCAGTTATTTATAAAAACCCTGATCCTCAGATGTCATCATATGAACCATATATATACACAGGCAATGCATTTTTATCTTTAAAAAGATGTATAAATGCTACAATTATTATTGCACTTATTTTGATTATTTTAGCCGGAACTACTGTTTCATCTGAATTTTCTAATGGAACAATTAAATTTTTACTTATAACACCTGTGAAAAGATACAAAATCTTTTGGAGCAAATTTATTACATTTTTAACATATGGATTTGTTTTAACATTATTGTCATATATATTGTCTTTTCTACTTACTATTATTGTATTTGGTACAGGAGAATTATCAACTCCTCTATTACTATTAAAAGACGGAAGCCTTGTTGTACATTCAGGATTATTATTTATCCTTTTCAATTTCTTTATGTCATTTGGAACAATAATGATTACTGCCATCATAGCATTTATGTTATCAGCTTTATTTAGAAATTCAGCTATAGCAATTGCAATTCCAATCATGATTTACTTAGGTTCGGATATGGCTGTTTCAATTGCACAAATGTTATCATTAGACTTTGTACGTTACACGATATTTGCAAATATGTCATTCTCAAACATTGTTGAAAATTCATTTACATTCTTTGGTATGACACCTATTTTTTCAGTTAGCGTTATTGCAATACACATTTTCTTATTCCTGTTTATTGCACATGATGCATTTACAAGAAGAAATGTTTAATTAAACTTATTATAAAAAGGTTACAGACTAATCACTATATATGATAATCTGTAACCTTTATTTTATTACTCTACTGTTAACTCAACCTCAATCACCAATTGTATTAACTGAATCACAACCTATTTCTTTTATAACTCTACTGTCAACTCAACAGGGCAATGATCTGAGCCCATTATTTCAGTATGAATATGTGCATCAATTATTTTATCTTTTAAATCATCAGATACAAGGAAATAATCTATACGCCATCCTGCATTCTTTTCTCTTGCCTTAAACCTATATGACCACCATGAATATATTCCTTCTGTATCAGGATAAAAATATCTGAATGTATCTATAAATCCTACCTCTAAAAGTTCCGTCATTTTCTGTCTTTCTTCATCAGTAAATCCTGCATTCTTTCTGTTTGTTTTAGGATTTTTAAGGTCTATCTCTTTATGTGCAACATTCATATCTCCTGTTACTATAACAGGCTTATTTTTCTTTAAATTTAAAAGATAATTTCTAAAATCATCTTCCCATTTCATACGATATTCAAGTCGTGCAAGACCATTTTGGGAATTTGGAGTATACACTGTAACCATATAGTAATTATCAAATTCTAATGTAATTACTCTTCCTTCTTTATCATGTTCTTCAATGCCTATGCCATAAGTAACGTTTAAAGGCTTTTCTTTTGAAAAGATTGCTGTTCCTGAATATCCTTTCTTTTCTGCATAATTCCAATATGCATAATATCCTTCTTTATTCCAGTCTACCTGTCCTTCCTGAATCTTTGTTTCCTGTAAACAAAATATATCTGCATCTACATAATCAAAAAATTCCATAAAATTCTTTCCAAGACAGGCTCTTAATCCGTTTACATTCCATGATATTAGTTTTTTCATCTGATTTCTTCTCCGTTTTCCTGTGAAAGTCTGTTCTTAATCAATGACATCTTAGCATCCAGCTTTGCTGTCATTTCTGCACAGTCATATAATTCCTGTGATAATTCTTCTAGTATTTCCGGTTTTATGTTCTTTTTATATCTTAGTTTGTGTTCAAGCGTAGCCCAAAAATCCATTGCGATAGTTCTAAGCTGAACTTCGACCTTCATATACTTCTTTCCCTCTTTTAGGAAAATCGGTACTTCTACAATTAAATGTAAACTTCTATATCCATTTTCCTTAGGATTTTTGAAATAATCTTTCATCTCTAATAAAACTATATCATCCTGCTTTAATAAGCAGTCTGCTAAAAGATATATATCTTCTTCAAATGAACAGATAACTCTTACACCTGCTACATCTTTAATATATTCTTCTATTGCCTCAACAGTAAATGGTAAATTCTTTTTGTTCAATTTTTCAACAATACCATCTGCTGATTTTAATCTTGATTTAATAGTTTCAATTGGATTTCTGTCATACTGAAGTGAAAATTCTTCATTCAGTACTTTAAACTTAGTTTCTACCTCCATAATAGCACATCTGTAATATGCCATTAATTCATTCATTGGCATTATATTTTCATGCACTTTCTGAAATGTGTCAGTTTTTAGTATTCCACGGATGAAATAATCTCTAATATGCCCTACTTTCAATACTTATCCTTTCTTTTGCATGTGGTACAAAATACCCTGCATTTATTATTTTTTTTCTAATATATGTTCTATTGATGCCATATACATGTCATGATAATTCTTATCGCTATACCATTTTTCTAATGCTTCTTTATCAATAAAAGCGTCCGGTTCCATAGTCTGTCTAAACATCTTTTTACAAATCATAACATCATCTGCTTCTTCTATATAAGGAACATCTCCGCTAAATTCTACATGAAGATTTGCTTTATTTATTTTATCTTCATCTCTTCCTGATACTGTTCCTAAATAACTAAGTTCCTTTGCATACTTTTCATGGTCAAGGAATGAAATTGAAAAGCAGTCTGCATTATCAACAAACTCTTTTGTAAATCTTGTCTGTCTTATAAACACTGATACAATATCTTTTCCCCACATAACTCCCATATTGCCCCATGAAGCAGTCATTGTATTAACTTTTCCATCCTTAGCAGCTGTTATAAGCATCCATTTTTTTCCTATATCATTAAATACGTTTCCTTTATATTCTTCCGGTGTAATCTCTTTAAAATTACTCATTTTAGCAACCTCCGTTATATATTTCTTTTTATGCAGACTTTTTTACTGCATATTTAAGACTAGGAAAGTTTCTTTCAAGTCAAAGAACATTCCTAGTCTCATTTTACCACGATATTCAAATTAATTCATTATAATACTTTAATTCTGATGATATGTGCTTAAGAAGTCATTGAGTCTGTCTGCTGCTGTCGATAAAACAGACACTTCAGGTAAAAATACAACTCTAAAATGATCCGGTTGATCCCAATGGAATCCTCCACCATGAGTAAATAAAATATGTTTTTCCTTGAGGAAATCAAGAACAAATTTTTCATCATCTATAATACCAAATTTCTTAATATCAAGCTTAGGGAACATATAAAATGCTGCTGTAGGTTTTACTACTGAAAGCCCATCTATTTCATTTAAAGCATTATAAATCACTTCTCTCTGTTCATAAATTCTTCCACCCGGAACAAGTAATTCTTTTGTGCTTTCCAAATTATCAAGCGCTACCGGAATTAATGACTGTGCAGGAACATTTGAACATAAACGCATAGCTGAAAGTAATTTAATTCCTTCTATGTAGCCTTTTGCATGTTTCTTTTCTCCACAAAGGACCATCCATCCACATCTGTAACCTGCTATTAAATGTGATTTGGATAATCCGTTAAAACTTACAGTTAATAAATCAGGTGCCAATGACGAAAGAGCTATATGCTCTTTTCCATCCATAACAAGTCTATCATATATTTCATCAGCAAATAATATTAATTCATGTTTTCTTGCCAAATCAACTATCTGCTCTAATATTTCTGTCGGATATAATGCACCTGTTGGATTATTTGGATTTATAACAACAATTGCCTTTGTCTTCGGAGTGATTTTACTTTCCATGTCTTTAATGTCAGGATACCAGTTTTGCTTGTCATCACATCTGTAATGAACTGCTTTACCACCTGCTAAAGTAACTGATGCAGTCCACAATGGATAATCAGGCATTGGCACTAAAACTTCATCTCCATAATTTAATAATCCATTCATTGACATTGTAATCAATTCGCTTACACCATTTCCTGTATAAATATCATCAATTGTTACATTAGGCATATTCTTACTTTGACAATATTTAAGGATTGCTTCCCTTGCTGATACAAGTCCCTTTGAATCTGAATATCCCTCTGTAATTGCAGCATTATTTCCAATTGCTTCTTCTATTTCTTTTGGTGCCTTAAATCCAAATGGTGCAGGATTTCCAATATTTAATTTTAAAATATCAATTCCCTGTTCACTCATTCTCTGGGCTTCGTCCATAATTGGTCCTCTAATATCATAACATACATAATCTAATTTTGATGATTTCTCAAATGTTCTCATTTCATTTACCTCCTGATAATCAAAATTTCGTTTTCTTTTAAAACGGACTTTCATAAATATGGATTTGTCATGCATAAAAAAAGCCCTAAACGTTGTTAAACGTTTAGGGCGAATTACTCCGTGTTACCACCTAATATTCAGAACTTATTATTCTGCACTCTGCTGATGCACATCCACATCATTTCTCTGTAACGGGAGAACCCGTTGAAGCCTACTAAGCAATAATGCCGTTGGGTTCAAAGCTCCGGAACTGCTTCACTAACGGTTCATTGAAGATTTCCAGCTACCATCTTCTCTCTATAAACTCTCCGAAAGTTACTCCTCTCCTTCACAGCCTTTATTAATCTAATCTTTTAGTATAGTATCACTTAATAAAATAAATTTCAACCGTTTGATTTTATATTTTTTTAAAATTCTTTCTTATTAATGATTTTTATACTAATTGGAATCGTTATTGTTAATGCAATCACAAATGCTGCAATCGCAATCATTAAAGCTGTTATATCACTTATATTTTCTAATTTATTTAACCAATTCATAATTGAATCAAATAAACTATCATTAACCTGTATTAAAATCTGTGCAATTAAAAATATTACCGCTCCTATAATAAATGGTATTGTCCTTCCTACTTCATTTCCAAACTTTAATTCCAGAGGAATTGCTATAAACGAATAAATTAAAAATACTAATGCAATAACTATTCCGACAGCTATTTCTATTTTCATATTATTTGTTCTCATCTTAACTAATAAACCCAGGATTAAAGAAAAAATTATTCCAACAAATGCAATAATGCTGCAAAAAATATATTTTTCTATCACATAATCTTTTCTTCTTAACGGTAATGTCATTAAAAAAGTGTTTCCATGCTGATAATTATCATATGAAATCGTAGCCAATGCACTAACCTGTAACATTACTGCAACAAAAGATGAAATATATGTAAGTGTTATTCCATCTCCCATCATCGCACTGAATAGTGCTATAGCAAATACTATATACAAAATCCTTTTATTACTAAAAAGTAATTGAAAATCTTTTATTATTAAACCTTTCATCTCTTCTCACCTTTCGCTAAAACCATAATTAATTCGTCTATATTGCCTTTTTCTATAACTATTTCCGGATAACTATCAACTATATATTGTCTGTCGTTAGTTATACATTTATATCCATATTTTTCCTTTTCGCAGCAAAGAATTATATTTTTATAATTTGTATCTGATTTTAAATTTTTATACTGTTCTTCATTTGCCTTTATAACTCCATACAAATCTAAAAGTTTATACATATCTTCGTGCAAAATTATTTTACCATCATTAATCATGTAAATATCATCACATAAATTTTCTAAATCACTTGATATATGAGAACTTATGATTACAGTTCGCATTTCCTCTTCCATATATGTTCTAATAATATCTAAAACTTCATTTCTTGTTATAACATCTAATCCTGCTGTTGGCTCATCAAGAATCAATATTTCAGCATTGTGACTTATAGCTACTATTACTTTTAATTTCGCCTTTGTTCCCGTAGATAAATCTTTAATCATCTTATTAAGTGGAATGTTAAAGTTGTTACATTTATTCAAAAACATATCTTCATCAAAATCCGGATACATATTTTTTAATATCGGAACCAGTGCCTTAACTTTTAAATATTCACTAAATCCACTCTCTGCAAGCACAACTCCTAATTTTTCTTTGTCGTGTACATCTAACTTTCTGCTGTCTTTTCCAAAAATCTTTATTTGTCCTTCATCCAGATTAATTAAACCAAGAATCGCCTTAAACAAAGTACTCTTTCCCGCTCCATTAGCTCCAATGATTCCTGTTATTCTACCCGGCGCAATATTTAACGAACATTCAAGCCTAAAGTTCTGATAGTTTTTCTTTATATTACTAATCTCAATCATATTACATATCCTCCAAAATAAGTTCTAACAATTCTTTTATCTCATCATCAGTCATTCCACTTCTCTTTCCCTTTCTAATGGCAGTTTCAAAATCTTTTTCCACTTCTCTTCTAAGTTCCTCTAACTTAATATTGCTACCAATATTAGAAATATAGCTGCCTTTTCCATGAACTGTTACAACATAACCTTCCTGCTCTAATGCATCATATGCCTTCTTTACTGTTAAAGCACTAATTCTAAGTTCTTTCGCCATTGCCCTTACCGAAGGCAGTGCATTACCTTCCTTAAGATTTCCTCTTATTATCTGTTCCTTAACCTGATCAACAATTTGTTCATAGATAGGTGTCTGCGAGGAATTATTAATTATAAGATTCATATAACTCCCTCCTTATATAAACAGTATATAACAGCACAAACTGTTCTGTCAACTGTTATATACTGTTTATTTTTTTATCTTTACTAGAGTGGATTTAATTATATATATTGGGGGAATCAAAATTTTTAGTTCAAAATTTTTTGCTGAATATTCTAATTAATAAAAGTAGATTTTTATAGAAACATGTCATATTATATATATGTTACTATTTTGTCTGGAAACAACATTTATTTTTGTCAGTTCAAAACAAAAGCAATTTTTGTTTAATACCACAGATATTTGTTTGTATCTCAGATTAGACATAATTATATGTATCAAACGATAGGAAATTTTTTCTATTTTTGCGAGCATAGTGTACCTGAAAAAGTAATGTTTGAGCCTTTAGGCGAGTTTTACTTTTTTAGGTACCATAAACGGCGCAGAAAAAAAGAAAAAATGACGTGTTTGATATATATAATTATGTCTAATCCGGAAAGTAACAAATAGCGCAGGTATTCTTTCAAGAATATGTTTATTAGCACACTATGAATTTGTAAATAAAGGAGGATTTTTATTATGAAAAAGTTTAGTCTTGTTATGACTATTATATTTGCTCTTTCACTAGGAGCATTTTTTCATGTAGATGCATTTGCATTTGACGAGAAAGAGACAGAAACAACTGTTACAAAACCTAATGCCCCTACAGATTTTACCGCAACTGTTTCATCTGATTCTTACTCTTCATCTGTTACACTTACGTGGAACTATGACAACTATTATGTTAATGGATTTTATATTTACAGAGCCACTTCAGAAAATGGGGCTTATGAATTATTAACTACATTGTCACGATACAGCACATCATACACTGATTACAATATTTCAAAATGTGTTCCTTATTATTATAAAATCGTAGCTTATACTTACGACTATTATTTTGGCGAAATATGTAGTGATGAAGTTGTTTCTAATCAGATACTCATACCTCTTAATCAGGTCGCACTTCAATCTGTTACAGCTTCAAGTGGAAAATCAATGACAGTAAACTGGTATCCTGTATCAGATGCTTCAGGTTATTATATCTATAGAAGCACTAATCCGGATTCTGATTTTACTTTAATTTGTGATTATATAAATTCTTCAGCCACAAATAATAATTTGTCATATTATGATTCTTTCTATGAAAATTCAGCATTATCATATACGGACTGTAATCTAACTGTAGGACAAACTTATTATTATAAAGTATGCCCTTATGTGTTATTTAATGGCCAAAAATATTCAGGTACAATTTCTTCTGCTTTATCAGATATCGTAAGAATCGATGCAACTAAAATTAAAAAATCTGCATCTAATAAACCTGGTACAAATACAATTACCTGGAAAAATTTAAATAATGCTGACGGATATATTATTTATTACTCAACATCCTATGACTCAGGTTACAAAAAATTAAAAACAATAAAAAGTAACTCAACCACTTCTTATACACAGAAAAAACTTACAAATGGAGTTGCTTATTATTACAAAGTATTTGGATATGTAAATGTAAAAGGTAAAAAATTAGAAAGTATTGAACCTGAGACATATACAAAATACTGTGATTACTACACATACAAAGATGAAGATTACACAAGCAGACATAAACGTATATTTGGTAATAAAAATATTTATAAATACAAAAACAGCAAACAAGCTTGGAAAAATATGAAATTAGTAAAAGCTAAAGTTTGGGATATAAACAGGCATGGTAAAAAATATACGAGAACTTTTTATCTCTATGTTCATAAAGGTGTTGCTCCTTCTGTAGATAAAATGTTTAAAGAAATTTATAAAAGCAAGGAAAGATTCCCAATACATGATATCGGTTGTTATAATTGGCGCGGAAATTCATCAACTTCTGAGCATTGCTTAGGCCTTGCCTTTGACATCAATTCAAACGAAAACTATATGGTCCAGGGGAAACAAATTCTTGCCGGTTCTTTCTGGAAGCCAAAGAAAAATAAATACTCAATACCTTTGAAATGTAATTTGGTAAAAATTCTTGAAAAATATGGATTTAGCCGAGGATTCTGGGGTGAGCGTAAAGATTATATGCACTTCTCTTATTTTGGAGGTTAAATAGCAAATAAAAGGTGTATTAGCCATTAAAATAATCAGTAACAGATTACTATTACATAAATGGCAAATACACCTTTTATTATGTTCTTTGTATGCATAATTTTTTATATTGCTTTTTACTTATATTTTTTCTTATATATACTTTTTAAAGTCTTTCTTTTTAATTTAAAAGCATATAGATTACCTACTGTTTATCAGTTTTAATTTTTTCGCTTATTTTTTCAAATAAAAACTGACCTACATAACTTGACAATATTCCTGTGACAACTCCTGCTAAAACATCACTCGGAAAATGAACTCCGACATATAATCGTGAAAGTGCAATTAATATTGCAAGGATTAATGTCGGTACCCCATATTTCTTTGGAGCATTTCTAAATATTGCCCATGCACATGCAAATGAACTTCCAGTATGACCTGATGGAAATGACCAATCTTTTTGCTTTTCAATTATCAAATTTAATGCAGAAATCTGATCATAAGGTCTTACTCTTGCCACAAGATTTTTCAAAATAAAGTTATTAATTACAAGTGATGATATAAGAGATAATGCACATATTCCACCTAATTTTCTTGTTTTTTTAAAAATTAGCAAAATTAATGTTATTGCAATCCAAATCATTCCTGCATTTCCAAGTGAAGTTATAAATTTAACAATTGGAGTCAAAATATCATTTCTTATATTATCCTGAATCCAAAGAAGAATATTACCATCTATATCTAACAATTTATCTATCATACATTACCTCACGTATATTTATCTTTCTTAATTTAAGCAATAATATACTATCACATATCTAAAATATTATAAACGAATAAAATTTTTGTTGCCAAAATTTACATTAACAACAAAAAAATTTTGCCACCAAATTTTCACACTAATAATACAAATAAAATTTATACTAATAAAAAATTTATGCTAACAATTTAGATAACAATTTCATAATGCTAACAATTTAGATAACAATTTAGATAACAATTTCATTTGACAAATTACTTTTAAAAATCTATATTATTTTGTTAGAATAGATTAAATAAAATATAATAATTATTCAGAATATGTGCTAAAAAATTTTCATATATCAACAATGATTTATTCTTATCTTCATGGCTGAATAATTACAAAAAACAGGAGTTATTATGAACTTTAAAGCACTTTTAAAAAGCAATAAAAAACTTATATTTAAATTCTGTCTTTTAATCGGTTGCTTTCTTATAATGACATTATTTATTTTTAATAATGAATCTTTTTACAAAAGGACAATAATAAATATTACTGATATTTCCACATCAAATGCAGGTGTTAATACAAGTCCGACCGATAAAACAGAAAATACATTTGTGCAAAACATTAAGGCAAAAATTTTAAATGGTAAATACAAAGGTCATACTGTCTCATTTGATAATTCATACTCTGAATCAGAAATTACCTCAGTAAAATATAATAAGGGTGATAAATTATTTGCTTCTATAAAAAAAAGTAACGATAATTTAACTGCAACAAATATTTCTCAAAAACGTGATTCATTTCTATTTTTACTTATTGGAATGGTTATACTTTTACTTATCTTTACCTCAGGACGTTTAGGATTTTTAACTATAATTTCAGTTATTATTAATATCTGCTCTTTTATATATTGTATGAATTTTATTACAGAAGACTCAGTCAATTTTCCCGTGTGGATATGTGAAATAATTCTTTTCACAGTTGTTACTCTTATTCTGGTAAGCGGTTTTCATATAAAGACTTTAGGAGCAATTATTTCAACTTTAGCATCTGTATTAATCATTGCCGCTTTATACTATGTAACAATTTATGCAAATGGTGATTTGCCTTACGACATGCAACAATACGAAGTTGCATCACTGCCTCTAAAAGATATATTCTTTTTAAGTTCATTACTTGGTCTTTTAGGTGCGGTTATGGACAATGCAATTACCATTAATACTGCTGTAAGTGAAATTGTTGCCACAAGTCCATCTGTTTCCTACAGTAAACTTGTAAATTCAATATATGAAATTATTTATGATGTAATGGGAACAATGATTAATGTATTATTTTTTGCTTACTTAAGCAGTTCTTTACCTATTATTATTTTAAAATTGAGTAATGGATACAATCTGATATCCGTTTTTACTATTGATTATATTTTTGATATTGTAAGATTTTTAATTGGTTCTATAGGGATTGTTATTTCTCTTCCAATTTCAGGAATTATTGCTGTTTTACTATTTAAGAAAGGATTTAGAAAATGCGAATAGTTTATATATTATTTTTCATTTTGTTTGTTCTAATGCTTGTATTAGGTGGCGAAAGAGGTGCAAAATCATTTATAACTTTAGTTTGCAATGTTTTTATTGGGGCAATTAGTATTTTTCTCCTCTTAATTGGAGTTTCACCTTATTTGATTATAATTGTAAGTTCTTTGGTATTTTGCCTTGTTACAATAAA
This sequence comes from Eubacterium sp. LMAG:50, assembly GCF_008680265.1. Classification (NCBI taxonomy): domain Bacteria; kingdom Bacillati; phylum Bacillota; class Clostridia; order Eubacteriales; family Eubacteriaceae; genus Eubacterium; species Eubacterium sp. LMAG:50. The sequence goes on from NZ_NALP01000006.1 coordinate 331,093, forward strand.
ATTTCAGAATGGATTAAACATTAAAACTGTTAGCAGCCTGATTTCTGTTTTAATGGTCTGCATTTTTTCATGCGTGATTATTTATATTTTCAGTATTAAAGGACATATTGGTGGATTTAATGAGATTGAAATGCAGGAAGAAGAGGTTTTCTTTTTAGGAAGCGCAGTTGAATTTAAAATGGTAAATATTTTAATGGTTGCTTTTGTGTGGGGCCAGTTAGGTGCAGTTATTGACACAAGTATGGCTATATCCTCATCTTTACACGAAATATTTATTCATAATCCAGACTATTCTAAAAGAAAACTCATTTATGAAGGATCTGTTATTGGAAAAGATATATTGGGAACGACAGTAAACACTTTATCGTTTGTTTTCCTTGGTGAATCTCTTATGTTGTTTATTTATTACCGTACTTATGTATATTCAACTAATACCATTATTAATTCTTCTTCATTTTTTCAGGAAATCTTTTCTTTATTATTATCATGTATTGGTTGCTTAATAATAATACCTCTTACTTCTTTCATTTATGCCATCATATGCAGAAATAAAAAAATTCATAATTTCATTGCAAAATTTTCGGAGGAATAAACTAATTCCTCCGAAATTTTCTTGTCTTAATTTATTTTATATAGTCTTTTACTAATATTTACCTATTGTCCTGCTTCTATTCTTTTTCTAATAATCAAATATGAGGTCATTACCATTGCCCCGGTTATTACCCATGTTACAGGATATACATTCATAAGCATTGTAAATGTCGGAACAACCTTAAATACTGTATATAACCATACTACTCTAAATCCGCAGGAACCTATTACAGTAAGTAGTGCCGGAAGAAGTGAATGTCCCATTCCTCTGAGCGCTCCTCCTGATATTTCATATACGCCTGTAAGGCATTCTAGTAAAGTTACATGTTTCATTCTTATTATCGCATATTTTATTGCTACAGGATCATTTGTATAGATACCTGCGAAAAAGTCCGTTGCGCCCACAAAAATAAAACTCATGACAAGTGTTAATGCCATACCTGTAACAAGACTTATTCTAAATGCCCGCTTACATCTTTCAAGATCCTTTGCTCCATAATTCTGGCTTGTAAATGTAACCGCTGTCTGATTAAAAGCATTTATCATGTAATATGTAAAATATTCGTAATTTAATCCCGCAGAAGAACCTGCCATCGCATGTGTTCCAAATCCATTAATAGCTGACTGAATAAATACATTTGACAAAGAGAATACAACTCCCTGTAATCCTGCCGGTGCTCCTATTTTGATTACCTTTACAACTATTTCTTTATTTAACGATAATTCTCTAATATTTAATCTTATTGCATCATCACTATGCGATAGAAAATATACTACTAAAAAAGCACTAACTCCATCTGCTATAACTGTTGCTATGGCAACACCTGCAACGCTTAAATGAAATACTATTACAAGTAATAAATTTAGTAATATATTTATAATTCCTGAAATAATAAGGCAATATAAAGGCTTTCTGGTTTCACCTGTACTTCTTAGTATCGCTGCTCCAAAGTTATAAACCATGACAAATGGCATTCCTAAAAAATAAATTCTTAAATATAGTACTGCAAGATTTATAACTTCTGATGGTGTATTTATCATTAAGAGAATTGGTTTTGCTATGATTATACCTATAACAAGCAATGATACTCCGCTTATAAGTGCCACTGACATAACAGTGTGTACTGCTTCTTTAACCTTGTCTTCTCTTCCCTGTCCAATAAAATTTGCAATTATTACATTTGCACCTATTGATAATCCAACAAACATATTTATAAGCAAATTAATTACGGGACTGTTTCCTCCTACAGCTGCTAAAGCTGCACTTCCTGCAAATCTTCCAACTACAGCCACATCTGCCGAATTAAATAACTGCTGCAGAATGCTGCTTGCGGCTAATGGAAGTGCAAAGAACAATATCTTATAAAACATTGGTCCATGTATCATGTCCATTTGCTTTTTCTTTATTTTACTCATTTTTTCTCCATATTTCACTTAATCTAATATTATGATGTTAAGGGTAAAAGTTACCAACTTATGCGTAAACTCATGTGGGCTTAGGACTTTTGGCCCCGGCATCGTATTATCTTGCCATTTTATATATTTTTACAATGTCTTCCCTATATAAAACTTTTGCTGAACCTTTATGTCCACCACACGCATCACAACACTGGTCTGCAAGTTTCTCTATATCTGCATCTGACAATTCTAATCCCAGTTCTTTTATCGATGTTGGCATTCCTATACTATGATAAAATTTTTCCATTGCTTCTATTCCCTTTAAAGCAATCTCTTCATCACTTCCTACCTCTTCAACATTCATTACATTTATTGCAAATTTCTTAAATCTTCCAAGGCATTCTTTATATACATATCTTGCCCAGCTTCCCCATACAGCAGCTAATCCTGCTCCATGTGCCACATCATATACTCCGCCTAATTCATGCTCTAACATGTGCGTTGCAAAATCTTTGTTTTTAATACCGCATCCTGTAAGTCCGTTATGTGACAAACTTCCTGCCCACATTACTTCTGCTCTTGATTCATAATTATCCGGTTGTTCTAAAAGAATTGGGGCATTTTTAAGAACTATCTGCATTACAGATTCTGCTATTTTATCTGTAAGTTCCATCGTTTCTCCTGCTGTAAAATAACGCTCCATTGTATGCATCATTATATCTGTACATCCACATGCCGTCTGATATTCCGGTAATGTCATTGTAAATTCGGGATTCATTATTGCAAATCTTGGTCTTGAAATTTCAGTATGATATGAACGCTTTAGTCCTGTTTCATCATTTGTAATAACTGAGCTGTTGCTCATTTCACTTCCTGCTGCTGCAATTGTAAGAACAACACCTACAGGAACACATTTATCCGTAACACGTTTCTGTGCATAGAAATCCCATACATCTCCTTCATTTGCAATTCCATATCCGATTGCTTTTGCAGAATCAATAACACTTCCTCCACCTACTGCAAGAATAAAATCAACATTCTCTTTTTTTGCTAACTCAATTCCTTTATAAACTAATGAAAGTCTTGGATTAGGAACCACTCCTCCTAATTCTACATATGGTATATTTTCTTCTGTTAATAATTTTTCAATTTTATCAATTAATCCTGATTCTTTTGCGCTATGTCCACCGTAATGAATCAATACTTTTTTGCCATTCTGTGCCTTTATAAGCTGTGCCACTTTTTCTTCTGATTTTTTTCCAAATTCTATAAATGTCGGTGTGTAATATTCAAAATTGTACATATTTCATTACCTCTTTTCTGTTTGTTGACTATTAAATTCTCTACCTTATTTTATTCTTCATTTATTATTTTTTCAATTTATTTTTTAAGATATTATTTTTTCAAGCAAAATAGGACACTTCCATTTTCTGAAAGCATCCTCTTTATTATTTACTTATGGCTTTTTAATTTTTAATATAATTTTATTTACTATAAAGTAATCTATTTATCCTTTTCTCCTTCAGGAAAAATAATTTTAAATACGAAGAAGAATATTACCATTGATACACCACCTGTAATAAATGTTACAAGAATATTGTAAATTGCAGGTGATACATATGCTGATGCTATCGGCATCCATAAGTTATTAAATCCGTTACAGATTAATGAAATTACAACCCATGCGATAAAATACCACATTGCCTGATACCATGGATTTCCTTTACTCTTAAATGTAATATTTCTCTGTAATGGGAAGTTAATGCACTGTGCTAAAAATGAACCTACTTCATAACTGATAAAGTATCCTAATCCACCACCAATTACTACTGCACCTGCTGCATTTTTTACAACATTGTATCCAAGTAAACTCCAAGTGAAATCTACACCAAATATATGCATGTCAATCTGTGGCCACATAAATTCCGTTCCTGCAAGTCCTACACCTAACATTTTTGGCATAAATGTAAATACTAAATACTGAAATATTGTTACACCTTCGCTGAATACTATAAAGTAGAAAATCTGGTATAACCACTTTGCTAATTCAGGATGTTTTTCTTTAAAATTGCTCCAAATCTGTTTCATTTTATCTCTCCTTGTACTTCTTATATCTTTTTAAGTTCTCACATTATTCAATATTTTTTGTTCTTAACAATTTCTATATTTGATTAATATTTATTTTTCTTCTAAAAGTCTTTTCTCGTATTCTTTGTTTGCTTTATTATTTGCAAAGAATCCTTTAATAACCCTTCCGACACCTTTAAAGAAATGTCCATTCCAAATGCTTACAATTCCCTGTGCCATTTCTGTACTAACCATTCCACCTGTCATTTTTGCTAATGCATAAAAAGGCATGTTGTAAATGAACAATATGTTCAAATCTGGTTTTCCTTTTGCTTCGCTCTTCTTCTTTATGCTTGTTAAAATTTTGTAAACTAATCGTCCAACCCATCTTTTAGCATAATATAACTGGCAAAATGCATCATACATTGATAGTTCACCTGACCAGCTTCCATCAGGGATTTTTCTTCCAAGCAAAGTTTCAAACTGCTTATCATCTACATTTTTTATATCTGCTTTGTAATATGATGGCATTTTTTCTTTGACGTATGGATTTTCTGCCTCTGTTCCTTTTATAGAAATTTCTGCAGAAATTCTTACGTCTTCTACATTTGAAGCTATACTAATAACATATTCTGCTGTTTCAATTTCAAACTTATTTGTTTTTACATTGAAATATCTAAATGTCTTATCATCAAATGGTATTTCAACCTGTTTGCTTTCGCCTGCCTTCAAAAATACTTTTTTGAATCCTTTTAATTCTTTTTTAGGTCTGTATATTTTATCTGACTTACAGCTTACATACATCTGGGCAATTTCTTCGCCATCCATTTTTCCTGTATTTGTGATTGTAAATGTAACCTTGTCCTCTGCAACATTTATATCTGAATATTCAAATGTTGTATATGAAAGCCCGTATCCAAATGGATATTTTACAGGAACTTTAGCTGTGTCATAGTAACGATATCCTACAAATATTCCTTCTCTGTATTCTGATGTTCGTTCCTTTGATGGGAAATAATTATATGATGGTACATCTTCATATTTTACAGGTAATGTTTCATTTAATTTTCCTGATGGATTTATCTTTCCTGTAATAATATCAAGTAATGCGCCTGCTCCTGCCTGTCCTGACAAATATCCATGCAAGAGTCCTTTACAATTAACATCCCAAGATGTTTCAATTGCTGAACCTGCACTTAATACTCCTACAATGTTTTTATTCACCTTGCTTAATTCTTCAAGTAATTTAATCTGATTTGCAGGAATTTTCATATGTTGTCTGTCTAATCCTTCTGACTCGCTTAATTCATCTAATCCAAAGAAATAGAGAACTACATCTGCTTTTGAAGCTATTTCCTTTGCTTCTTCAAGCAATTGATTATTTTCCTTACCTATTCTGTCATAACCTTTTGCTATTCCTATATTTTCAAGTTTATATTGTGCTATTGTATTTGCTATTGTTTCTATTTTTGTAGCATTTACAACTGAGGAACCTGCTCCCTGAAATCTTGGTTCAATTGCAAAATCTCCTATAACCGCTACCTTTGTTCCTTCTTTTAATGGAAGAATATTTTCTTCGTTCTTGAGTAATACAGCACTCTTTCCTGCTGCTTTTTTTGCTATCTCATGATGCAATTCTTTATCATACTTACTATTGCTTTTTTCTTTTTTTGCAAATGTTAAAATTGCATCTAACAATGTATCTACACACTCATCTAATTCTTTTTCAGTAAGTCTTTCTTCTTCAATTGATTTTAAAAGTTCTCTTGCTGAACCTAGTCCCGGTGCCGGCATCTCTAAATTAGAACCTGCCGCAACGCCTGCTGTATGGTCATTTGATGCTCCCCAGTCTGTAATAACTATTCCGTCAAATCCCCATTCATCTCTTAAAATTTCCTGTAATAAATGCTTATTCTCATTTGCATATACTTCATTTACCTGATTATATGCACTCATAATAGCTTTGGCATTTCCCTCTTTTACAGCAATTTCAAAATTTGTTAAATATATTTCTCTTAATGTTCTTTCATCTAATACAGAATCAGAAGCCATTCTTCTTAATTCCTGACTATTTACTGCATAATGTTTTGGGCATGCTGCAACACCTTTACTTTGAATTCCCTTAATATATGAAGCAGCCATTTTTCCTGCTAAATATGGGTCTTCTGAAAAATATTCAAAATTTCTTCCACATAAAGGATTTCTTTTTACATTTAATCCCGGACCAAGTATTACATTTACATTTAAAGCTACTGCTTCCTCGCCTAAAGCTTTTCCTATTTCTTCGCCTAATTCCGGATCCCAGCTGTTTGCAACTGTTGCTGCTGTTGGGAAACATGTTGCTGGAACTGATGCATTTAATCCTAAATGATCGCCATCACCTTCCTGCTTACGAATCCCATGAGGTCCGTCAGAGCAAAACATTGACGGTATATTTAATCTGTCAATATTTCTTGTTTCCCACTCTGTCATTCCGCTTAATATTGCTGCTTTTTCGTCCAAAGTCATTTTATTAAGTAAGTCCTGATGTTTCATTTTACTCTCCTTTTCTAATCGCAATATTTATGTACTAACTTTCTTTTTTTGTTGCTAAATTCTTCTTTCATTTTGTTAATCTTAATATATCATCTAAAATATCAAATATATTCTTTTGTCATAAACTGCCGTTTTGGAGACATAAACGGTGCTTTTATAAGGGTATCTTTAAGGAATGCTTTTACTGATTGTAATCACAGTTGTAGATATATTAGTAGAATACTTTCACTACTTATAAGCATAATTGTCAGCCGGACTAGCAGAGCACTTTCACTATTTGTAAGCATAAATACTATCTTAAACCCAGGACATTATATCTTTAAATCAGTTTGACATTAATCAGGCTGAAACTCTTTCATTGTGCATAAAAAAGATGCATCCCTACTTAAGTTTTAATCACTTAAGTAAGGATGCATTTGAGGGAGTTTTCCGGTCGTCATGCTCTACAAGTAGCATGATTACCTTTAGTTATAATCTATAATTATTCTTAAACAACTATATTATTCTGCCTGTTCTACAACAACTTCTTTTCTTCTCTTGTTGAAGTTTACTATTAATAAGATTTCCCAGGCAATTAAGATAATTGCTGCGCAAACATCTACAACTTTAAGAATTGTTTCCCAACGGTTTGGCTGCTGTGACTGTTCAATTCCAAGTTCACTGTACTGACGGCTATTTGCTACAACATAGAGAATACGCTTTGCTGACTGACGTAATTTCTGCTGTGCTCCTGCTGTTTCAGTATATTTCATATCATTTGCTTCTGTTGCATAGTTTACTAACATAAGGTCTGTACCGTTACGAATTGCCTGGTCAGCGTTCATGTAACCATATACACCAAAGTAGTCAGTTTCAACAAATCCCTTGAATCCCCATTCACCACGGAGAACATCTTCTAATAATTCTGAGCATCCACCAGCCCAGCAGTTTCCAATGTAGTTGAATGATGACATAACTGCTAATGAGCCACCGTCTTTAACTGATTTTTCAAATGGCTTTAAGTAAACTTCACGGATTGCCTGTTCATTTGCCCATGTGCAAAGCATACTTGTTCTATTTGTTTCCTGATCATTTAATGCAAAGTGTTTCATATATGCATATACTCCGTGAGCCTGTGCACCCTGAATTGCGCTTGTAGCGATATCTCCTGACAATACACCATCTTCTGAATAGTATTCAAAGTTACGTCCTGCAAATGCTGTACGATGAATGTTCATAGCCGGGCCATACCAACCTGCTGTATCCATCTGATCTGCCATTGTTCCAATTGAATCACCAAATTTATTTGCTAATTCATTATTCCATGTAGCTGCAATTACTACTGCTGCAGGGAATCCTACAGAACCCTGTCCTGTAAAGTTGTTATTAATAGAAGCCGGACCATCACAGTCATTTGTTCTATATTTTCCTACTGATTTAATTGCTGCAGTCTGATATCCACCAAGAGATGTCATACTGTTCATTTCCTTAATTGTTAACTGATCCATAAATGTATCCCATTTTTCATCATCATAGTCTACACCACGCATGTCAACTAAATTAATTCCTGCATTCTTTCCTGTTGTTGGATATTCTGCATCAGGATCTTCATCTTTTTCACCTGCTTTTGCATCATAATTTGATACATTATAAAATCCTGCTTTAGCTTCATCTGACATCTCTGTACTTGTTGGAGCCTTTGTTGCTTCTTCATAGTTTGCAAATTTATCTGCTCTTGAAAGGTATGTTACATCACCTTCTGCGAAATCAAATTCGTTTGTTGCAACTGATACATCACTTTCACGTTTGTTATCTTCGCCATATGTAATTGTTTCAGGAACATTTACATTAACGCTGTCTAATACTGTATGTGAATCTGAATTTATAGATACCACATAGTCACCTTGTTCTAAAACATATGCTTTAGCTGTCTTTGAATCATAAGATGCCATATCTTCTTTATCAAATGAAACCTCAACTGTTTGAGTTGCACCCGGTTCAATTGAACCTGTCTTAGTATATGTAACTAAGTTTGCACTTGATTTTTCAATACCACCATTTGTATATGGAGGATTATAATATACTTCTACAACATCATTACCAGCAACTGATCCTGTGTTCTTAACTTCAACTGTCAATGTTACAGTATCACCTTCTGTGCTTGAATTTACAATTTTTTGTTCAAATGTGCTGTAGCTAAGTCCGTATCCAAATGGGTACTGAACTGTCTTATCATAATCAATAAGACCTTCTGTAGCTGCTGTTTCATAGAACTTATATCCTACATAAATTCCTTCAACATAATTTACAAAAGTTGGCTGTGTTTCAGGACTGAAAGCTGTTGCATCAACCTTGAAATCACTCATATTTGTATATTCAAATTCTCCCATGTTATTCCATGTTGGAGCTTTTGTCAAATCATATACAAATGTATCAACTAATCTACCTGATGGGTTAACTTCACCTGATACGATACGTCCAAATCCGTCAAATCCTGACTGACCTGCACCTGCACACCAGTATGCACCCTTAATCTGTTTGTAATCATTAATAAATCCTAATTCAAATGGGTTTGCACCATTGTATACAACAATTACGTTGTCAAAGTTTTTACATACAAAATCAAGCATTTCTTCTTCTCTGTTTGACAACTGTAAGAAATGATCTCCTTTGTCCCAGTCTTTTCCTTCATTTACTGAATCATCATATGTCATCGGAATATCTGCTTTGTATGTTCCGTCAGCAACTGCTGCCATATCTGTTGGAAGGTCAGCACCTTCACCACCTACACGTGAAATAACTACCATTGCTGTGTTTGAAAATTCTTTTGCATTGTTCATCATTTCATCTGTGTAAAGACTTACATTTGGCTCAGGTAATGTCCAATCACAACTCATCATTCCTACTTCAGGATGTTTATCTTCATAATCTGTGTAAAATTTTGTTAATTCCTTGTTTGTTTCGATTCCTGCGTCATTTAAACCTTTGATTAAATTAACTGTAGGATATGCATCATTTAATGCACCTGAACCTGTACCACCATAGCAAGGATTTGTTGAACCCCAGCCAAATACGTTTAACTTACCACTTGTTACAGGAAGAACGTTATCATCATTCTTTAAAAGAACTGCTCCTTCTTCCACAATTTCTGAAACTAAATCAGTAGCTTCTTCAGTTGTCTTTGCGTCGATTTTGCTAACCGGCTTTCCTGCTACTGATGTTAACAATGTGTTCATTGGTCCTGTACAAATTAAATTTGCTAACACAACAATTACCAATACCATTGCTACCAAAACCTCTCCACGAACCAAACGCTTTAAAGGTTTCTTTAATCCTTTTACTGCTACGATAGCAATTATACCGACAATAATTGCTATTACACCTACTATTAAATGTGTTGAAATACTCTGAATAACTCCTATAACGTCATCCCAGTTAATAGCTAACATCTCATTTCCTCCTTTTTCATCTGAGCGATATCCGCTGTTTCCTTGTAACTATAATTTACCACATCCTAATTTAATTTGAGTTTTCTGTCATAAACTGTCGAAAATCACTCATCAACTGCATTTTACATATACTTTTTGCACAAAAAAAGTGCACTTATATGTGCACTTTTCACATTTATTTAACAATTATTTGTTACTACAAGGAATTAATATTGTGAGTTCAAACCAATCTTTATTCATTCCTGCTTTCATGGTTCCGTCATATTTGTCAACTGTATATTGAATACTCTTAAGTCCGAATCCATGATTTCTTTTGTCAGCCTTTGAACTCTCAAATAATCTAATTCCTCTTTTATCCTCATTTGGTTTAACTTCGCAATAATTCTGAAATTGAATAAGTACAAATTTATTCTTTGCAGAAACAGTCACGTGTATAATTCTTTTTTCAATATCCTTAATCATTACTACATTTTCAATTGCATTATCAATTGCATTTCCAAATATAGTACAAATATCAGTAACATGCATAAACTCAAGTAATTTTCCATCAATAACACAGGTAAACTTAATATCATATTTCTGTCCATGCATTATCTTTCCCGCTATAATAGTATCTAATACCTTATTTCCTGTATTAGTAACACTCTCAAATCCTCTAATATCATCTTCCATTGCATCAAGCCACTCTGTTCTTTTATCGATATCCGTTTCTGCCCTAAGACCTGCAATCTGATGCTTTAAATCATGATATTTCATATTAATTAAATCTATGCTTTCCTGATAATTTCTATATTGATTGTACTGGCTCTTTAACATTGAATCCATTGTTACAATTTCTGACTCAGCCATAAGTTCACAAACTCTACTTTGATAAGCATAAAGAATTGTCATTCCTGCTAAATCAAATAATGTTCTAATGTTAAATATGTCACTTCTAAATCCACTTGAAAATGGAGTATTTTTCCAAATAAAACTTAAATTACTAAATGTAAATGCTACTGCCACTATAGCTATAACTGCAATAAATTCTTTATATGTAATTTTATTTAAATATTCAGGATTCATTAACGGCTTTTCCATAAATGCAACTAATACAAAAATTGCTGTATATATAACAACCAGCATTACTATCTTTGCAAATACAAAATGCTCAACATCAACTCTTGCATTCAGATAACAATCCAACTGCCACTGAAATGATGCTGTAAACTCAGCAATAAGAAATGCTCTCGCACATAAATATGCCGCCGTAATTGAATGCACATTTCCTACCGTATATATGAATAAATACATTAAAAGTGCCGCAGCCACCATACATGGAATCCACCATACTGTTGGCAAATCTCCCGTTGGAACTAACAACGCAATCTGTGCAACTAAAAATAACGTTGATAATGCAACTGTTATTTTATTATTGAACCTATTCTTAATAAGGCAAATATAAATTACACACGCTCCCCATTCTGCTAATGCCGTATAAAATCTTGGAATATCCTGATAAATTGTTTCCATTATTCAGTCACCCCACTCATATAATTAACTAAAGCCTCCATAAACGGCTTTTTCTTTGCTCTACTTATTAATAACTCCTCGTCATTAATAAGGCACACTCCCTCTTTTACCCCATCGACGTATTTGAGATTAACAATATATCCTTTATTGCATCTGAAAAATCCATATGGCGATAATATTTCCTCCATATCTTTCATTGTACCTCTTGCAGTAAATTCGCCTTTTTTAGTTCTATATATAAGAGAATGTCCCATACTTTCAACATAATATATATCATCAATTTCCATTTTTAATACACCATCTTCTACAGGAATGGATACAAACACTTTCTTTTTATTTTGCAATCTTCCTATTGCCCTATCAAGTTTCTGTGAAAATGAAAAATATTCAACCGGTTTTACAACATAATCTAATGCATCAACTTCATATCCTCTGATTGCATATTGAGTCATATTTGTTATAAACATTATAATTACTTCGCTGTCTAATTTTCTAATCTGTTCAGCAGCTGTCATTCCGTCCATATATTTCATCTGAATGTCCATAAGAATTATATCAAAATCTCCTGAATAATTTTCCACTATCTCTGCTCCATCTGGAAATACACTTACATTAATTCTGTTTCCACTTTCCTTCTCATATCGTGATATATATTCCTTAAATTGAGATACGTATAATTTTTCATCCTCAACTATTGCAATATTAATCATTGTATCCTCCTACTCTTCGTAATTTTAAAATTAACCACTACACCCTCATAACTTTATTTTCAAATATTAAAATCCGTTATTTATAACTGTGCAACTATTGTAAAACTCCTTATAAATTATATCTTAACATACAAAAAAATTAGTGTAAACAAAACCTTAATGTCTTGTTTACACCATATATTGGAAGATAGTACGCTAAAAACAAAAAAGGACTTTACAGGATACGATTGGCATTAACCTACATATCCTATAAAGTCCTCTGTATAAATATTTTATTATGTTTAAATTAGTTTTTTGCTAATTTTTTAGAGTCAATTTTTAAAGATGTACTTTCCTTGTATGGTCTGAATAATAAGTATCCAAATCCGATTACAAGTAAGATTGCCACTACTGTTCCAACTCCAAATGTTCCTGCTGTAAATAATGTACCTAACTGGTAAATACATAATGCAACTACATATCCAAGAATTGTCTGGTATCCAATTGCAAAGAAGAACCATTTTTTGTTGTTCATCTCTCTCTTAATAGCACCCATAGCTGCGAAACATGGTGCGCAAAGAAGGTTAAATACTAAGAAACCATAAGCAGCGATTGGTGTCATAATCTGTGCAAGATTTCCCCAGATTTCTGTACCATCTTCTGCAACTTCTGCAAAACCGAATAACATACCAAATGTTGCTACTACATTTTCTTTTGCAATTAAACCTGAAATAGCTGCTACAGCCATCTTCCATCCTTCACCTGCTTTTGTCCATCCAAGTGGTGTGAAGATAGGGGCGATTACACTACCAATTGAAGCAAGAATACTGTCGTTTAACTGTTCTGCTTCTAACATTCCAAATTTTCCATCTACCCAACCAAAGCTCATTAAGAACCAAAGTACGATTGTTGAAAGAAGAATAATTGTTCCTGCCTTCTTAATGAATGACCATCCTCTTTCCCACATACTTCTAAGTACGTTGCTAACTGTTGGCCAATGATATGCAGGAAGTTCCATTACGAATGGAGCCGGATCGCCTGCAAACATTTTTGTTTTCTTTAAAATAATACCTGAGCAGATAATTGCTGCAATACCAATAAAGTATGCACTTGTTGCTACCCAACCTGCATTTCCAAAAAACGCACCTGCTATTAATGCGATAATAGGAAGTTTTGCTCCACAAGGAACAAATGTTGTTGTCATAATTGTCATCTTACGGTCACGGTCATTTTCAATTGTTCTTGATGCCATGATACCCGGAACACCACATCCACTACCAATTAACATTGGAATGAATGATTTTCCTGAAAGACCGAACTTTCTAAAAATTCTGTCCATGATAAACGCAACTCTTGCCATATATCCACAGCTTTCAAGGAAAGCTAAGAAAATAAATAATACAAGCATCTGTGGTACGAAACCAAGTACAGCACCAACACCGGCTACAATACCATCAAGGATTAATCCCTGCAACCAGCCTGCACAGTTAATTGCTTCAAGTGCATTTCCAATAATCACAGGAACACCTGGTACCCAAACTCCATAATCTGCAGGATCAGGTTCTTCAGCTTCTGTTGCTGTCTTAAAATCATTAACTGTTACGTCAAACTTGTCTTTTACATTTCCATCTTCATCTTCAATTTCTGCTTTTGCAGTAATGTCTGATACTCCGGCTTCAGCAACAAATGCGTCAACTGTTGCTGTTTTATCAGCTTCACTTGCTTCTTCGTCCCCAAGAACTTCTTCGATATTATCTGTGCTGATTCCTTTGTCCTTAGCTGCTTCAATGAAAGCATCCACTGCTGCTGTCTGCTTTTCATAATCGCCTGATGCATCTTCATAAGAACTTGTTCCTATGCCAAATAAATGCCATCCGTCACCAAATACACCATCGTTAGCCCAGTCAGTAGCCCATGAACCAACTGTTGTTACTGATACAAAGTAAACAACAAACATTACTACTGCAAAGATTGGAAGCGCAACCCATCTGTTAGTTACTACTTTATCAATTTTATCTGATACTGATAATCCCTTCTTTGAAGACTTCTTAATACATTCTCCGATAATAGAAGAAATATATGTATATCTTTCATTTGTAATAATACTTTCTGTATCATCATCAAATTCTTTTTCAAGCTTTGCTATTTCATTTGATACATCAGGAATTTCTGTCATCATTTCACTGATTTTATCATCTTTTTCAAGAAGCTTTATTGCAAAGAATCTTTTCTGCTCAGGAGCAACACTGCTTCCAAGCATATTTTCTACATCTTTAATTACATTTTCAACTTCTAATGTAAATTCATGAACTGCTGTTGAAGCCTGTTTTTTGTTAGCTAAAGCAACTGCTTTTTTTACAAGTGTATCAATTCCTTTTCCCTTAAGAGCTGAAATTTCCACTACTTCGCATCCAAGTTTCTGGCTTAATTTTTCGATGTTAACTTTGTCACCGTTTTTCTCTAATACGTCAACCATGTTAACAGCCATGATTACAGGAATACCAAGTTCCATAATCTGAGTTGAAAGATATAAGTTTCTTTCAATGTTTGTACCATCAACAATATTAATTATTGCATCCGGCTTTTCTGTTATAAGATAATTTCTTGCAACCACTTCTTCGAGCGTATATGGAGATAAAGAATAAATTCCTGGTAAATCGACCAATGTAGCTTCCTTATTTCCCTTGATTTTACCCTCTTTCTTTTCAACTGTAACGCCCGGCCAGTTTCCAACAAACTGATTAGAACCTGTCAAAGCATTAAACAAAGTTGTTTTTCCGCAGTTAGGGTTACCTGCTAAAGCAATTTTAATTGACATTTCTTTCTCCTTTTTTACTATCTTTTTCAAATGTGTAATAATATGCTATTTTGTCATTAGTAAGTCAACTCAAAATTCCAAGCGCAAGTTTTATCATTCTGACCGCAATTCTTTATCACTTACCTTTATTGCATATCACTTACTTTCATTATGTCGTACTCACTTTTATTAGTCATTTCTAACTTGTGGGTAAAAAAATTATTCTACCTCAATCATTTCTGCATCTGCTTTTCTAAGAGATAATTCATATCCTCTTACAGTTACTTCAATCGGGTCTCCTAAAGGTGCTACTTTTCTTACATATACTTCAACACCTTTTGTTATGCCCATATCCATAATTCTTCTTTTAACCGGGCCATCTCCAGTAAGTTTCTTAACTTTCACAGTCTTTCCAACTGCAACTTCCTTTAATGTACTCATTGCTATCCTTCTTTCATATTTCTTTTTTATATGTAAAATTATGATTGTGCACTCTTAAATACCTGCACAACAAAAAAGATTTAATAATATTTAATCAAATAAATAAAACTTTAATTTTCTTTATTAAATCTAAACCATAATTTTATTAGCCATATCTTTTCCTATTGCAACACGTGAATCTTTTACGTTAACAATCATGTTTCCACCCATCTGTGAAACAACTGTAACAGTTCCACCTACTACAAATCCTAAGTTTTCCAAAAACCTTCTTGTTTCTTCCTTACCGCCAACTTTTTTGATAACCGTTGGTTCTCCTTCATTTATCATAGTTAATGGCATCATGTTTCCTTCTTTCTTCTTAAGTAAAGATAAACCTTATTTTTCAACAGTTAGTATATGCTAACGCAAATTAGATGTCAATAATTATTTTACTAAAATTTCAATTTTTTTCTATTTTTTATAAAAATACCTTCGTATTTTTATTCAATATAATTTGAGTAATATTCCACTTTGTGATACAATATCAAAAGACAATACGAGAAATACAAGGAGGTTTTCAACATGATTATTAATGAATCGGCAGAAAATTATTTAGAGACTATTCTTGTTCTTAGCAAAAAACTTCCCGTTGTTCGTTCCGTAGATATTTCCAACGAATTAGGTTTTAAGAAATCAAGCGTCAGCATTGCTATGAAAAACCTTAGAGAGAAAGGTCATATCACTGTTACTGACGCCGGATACATTTATCTTACAGAATCTGGAAAACAGATTGCAGACATGATATATGAAAGACATGAACTCTTATCATCATGGTTAGTACGTTTAGGAGTTCCTGAAGAAATTGCTACAGAAGATGCATGTAGAATTGAGCATGTGATTAGCAAGGAAAGCTTTGCGGCTATAAAGAATCATGTAAAATCACACTAATTATTTTAAACATTTATTATAGTCTTTAATGAGTAAAACCCACATCATTTTCCATTGATGTGGGTTTTACTCATTTATCATATGTGTAGTAAATAACCTAAAACACTACATATAATATTATTTTGGTTATTTGCAGCCTGGTTATAAACTTGTTTTACCCCATTTCTGACAACGAGCCATTATTTTCGTTTATTAGTATTAAATACTTCTATACTTCTTTCAAGAATTCCATTCATATACGCTATCAATGTACCATAATTTGTCATTGGAATTTTATTATCGTTTGCACACTTTAATCTATATTTCATTTCCTTTTCATTTAATGTGCATCCGCCACAATGAATAATTAATTTGTACTCTGACAAATCTGTCGGAAATTCTGTTCCACTTGTAAAATGCAGTTTTAAATCTTTTCCTGTGTATTTTTTTATCCAATTAGGTAGCTTAACCGTTCCTATATCATCACATTGTCTATGATGAGTGCAACCTTCTGAAATCAAAATTCTGTCTCCATCATTTAAATTTTCGATAGTAGCTGCACCTTCTACCTGTGTCTTAAGATTTCCTTTATGCCTTGCCATTAATATTGAAAAAGAAGTTAAAAGCATATCATTAGGTGTATCTTTTGCTACCTGTTTGAATACCTGACTGTCTGTAATAATTAATTTCGGTTTTTGTACTAATTTATCTAAAGTAGCAACAAGTTTATCCGGCTGAATCACAATCGTAATTGTCCCAACTTCTAATAATTCTCTTATAGTCTGCTGTTGCGGTAATATAAGTCTGCTCTTAGGTGCTGCTGAATCTATTGGTGTCACTAAAATAACAATATCTCCTTCATCAACTAAATCTCTGACTATCGGATATTCAAATTCTTTTTCCGGCTTTAACGTAGCTATCTTTTCTTTTAATTCATATATATTCTTATTTGCTTTAGCACTTATTCCAATTATTTTATTTTCAGGCACTATTTCTAATAAATTTTTATAAACTTGATTTTCTTTTAAATCTGTTATAATTAAATCTATTTTATTTAAAACAACAATATAAGAAATTTTTCGTTTTTTTATTTCATTTATAAGAGAAATGTCATCGTCTAAAATTTTATGAGACATATCATTATTATTCTTTTCATTTAAATCAATAACTATAACAGCTATATCCGTCTTATTTAACATCTGATAAGTTTTCTGAACTCTTAATTTGCCAAGTTCTCCTTCATCATCAATTCCCGGAGTATCTATTACTACAACAGGCCCTAGAGGTAAAAGTTCCATTGCTTTTAATACCGGGTCAGTTGTTGTACCACAAACATCTGATACAATCGATAATTTCTGACCTGTAATTGCATTAATTACACTGGATTTACCTGCATTTCGCTTTCCAAATATTCCTATATGAATTCGTTCACCTCTAGTTGTTTCGTTCAAGCCCATTATTTTCTCCATTATTTCTTTTAACTGTTAATTATTGTTATCTTTTCCTTTATATTCTGTTTTATCTTTATTTCCTTTTTTATCATTATCAATTATATCTATTCTTTCAATATAACCTTTTTTAAGTTTTCCATTACGCTGGATTCCACGACTCCAACCTCCAAATTTATTATAAATCCAAAATAAATATGTTGTTATTATCTTGGCTTTTCCTAATTTACCTCTTGAAGTATTTTCATATATTTTTCCACCACATTCAGTCTTATTTCTGTGTTTTATATACTCAATCAACTGACTTTCTTTTCTTATTTCATCAGGAATTACTGTGTATGCATATCCTATGCTCTCCGTCTTATGTGAATCACTTCCTGCTGTTCCTGTCAAATTATATTTTTCAGCCATTTCTAACGCTTTATCATTTGCCATTTTAGATTCGCAGGCATTAAACACTTCAATAAAATCAAATTCAGATAAAATGTCCGGATTTCTTTTATAAGCTTTTGAATTCATAAAACTCATAAACTTTTCACCAAATGGATGCGCAGGTCCTAATATTCCTCCATAATTATGAACTATTGGAATAAGCAACTGTACCGGCATTCCTCTAAGTTCCATAAGCCTTAATTTAAGATTCTCCGGCATAATTACAATGATATGTCCTGCATCTAATGTATCATACTCTATTCCTTTAAATACTACAAAGTCCTTGTCAACATTTTTTATATTATGTTTCCAATATCTATACCCATCATAAGAGTCATGGTCTGTTACTAACATACCCCCATAACCCTGAGATTTTAATATATTTATATACTCACTAATTGGGACTTTTCCATCTAGCGAGCCCTCTTTTGTATGACAATGCATATCTATTTTCATATAAACCTCCTAGAGAGGATTTTAACGTTTGTTTTAAAATCTAAAGTCTCTTTTGTTATTATCTTTTATTAATTTTAAATTTTTTATTACAATATCCTTTACTTTTTCATTAGGAATATTTTCAATTTCTTTATGAATTAAATTTTCGCCTATTTCTTTTGTTTCAGATGAAGCATAATCCATTAAATACTCCTGTAAAGTCATTAATGCATTTGGTAGACAACAGTTCTGTATTTGACCGCTTTTACATAAAGACATAAATCTGTCACCTGTTCTGCCTTCTCTATAACAGGCTGTACAAAAACTTGGTATATAATCCATTTTCATAAGCCAGTTAACCACTTCATCAAGACTTCTTGTATCAGTTACATCAAACTGACTTGAATTTTCTTCTTCAGGTTCTGCTTCAAAATATCCGCCCACACTTGTTCTTGAGCCACCACTAATCTGAGAAATTCCAAGATGTAATACTCTTTCTCTTGTCTTCTGACTTTCCCTTGTAGATACAATCATTCCTGTATATGGAACTGCAATTCTTATGCATGCAACAATCTTTGCAAAAATATCGTCACTTATTCCATTTGAAAATGATGACTTATCTATATCATCTGCATCGCAAATTCTAGGCACACTTATAGTATGTGGTCCAACTCCAAAGACGGCTTCTAAATGTTCAGCATGCATTAATAATCCTGCAAATTCATATCTGTACTTATCAAGTCCAAATAATACACCAAGACCTACATCATCAATTCCACCTTTCATTGCTCTGTCCATTGCTTCTGTATGATAATTATAATCACTCTTTGGTCCTGTCGGATGTAATTTCTTATAGCTTTCCTTATGATAAGTCTCCTGAAAAAGTATATAAGTTCCAATTCCTGCTTCCTTTAATAATCTGTAATTTTCAACAGTCGTCGCAGCAATATTAATGTTTACACGTCTGATAGCTCCATTTTTGTGTTTTATACTGTATATTGTTTTAATACATTCAAGATAATAGTCCATTGTATTATTAACAGGATCCTCTCCTGCCTCTAGTGCTAATCTTTTATGTCCCATATCCTGAAGAGCTATTACTTCTTTTTTAATCTCTTCCTGTGTAAGTTTTTTTCTGGCAATATGCTTATTCTTAGCATGATAAGGACAGTATACACATCCGTTAACACAATAATTCGACAGATAAAGTGGAGCAAACATTACGATTCGATTTCCATAAAAGTCTTTTTTTATCTGTTCAGCAAGTTTAAACATTTCATTGTTTTTATTTTCATCTTTACATGCTAACAATACGGACGCTTCCCTGTGGGATAGTCCTTTTCTTAATTTGGCTTTTTCAAGAATCGAATCAATAAGTTTTATATTATTTTTATTTTCATCTGCATATTTAATTGTATCTAAAATTTCTTCATGATTAATAAAGTCATCTGCCGATTTTGATGTTATATCGTACACTTTTATGTCCTTCTTTCCTGTAATTATACATCTTTCTTTTGTTTATTCATCATTTTGACGATTAAATTTATAAAATATTAATAATTTACATTACATATTCTATATCTATTTTTTTAATTTACTTTTAGCAATTTCTTCTAAAACCTTTTCCATTTCTATTGGTTTTGTTAAATGAGCATTCATTCCTGCATCAATACTTGCCTTTATATCACTTTCAAACGCATTTGCCGACATTGCAATTATTCGTATTGTTTTTGCATCGGCTTTATTCAATTTTCTAATTGTTCTTGTAGCCTCAAGACCGTCCATTACAGGCATTTGAATATCCATTAAAATTGCATCATAATATCCTAAATCAGATTTTTCAAATGCCTCAACTGCTTCTTTTCCCTCAACTGCAGTTTCCACAATTATTTTCTCTCTTTCTAAAAGAGTCTGTGCAATTTCTCTGTTAATTTCATTATCTTCTACAAGTAACACTCTCATTCCCGAAACATTACTATTTTCCAACTGATTTTCATCATCTTCATTATATTTGTAACTATATTCTGTCTCAATTATAAATGTTGTTCCCTTACCAAGTTCACTTTCTATTTTCATGGTAAATCCCATCGCATCTACAATTTTTTTAACAATATATAGTCCAAGTCCCGTGCCTATAAGTTCTGATGAAAATTCATTTCTCTCCTGCATAAAAGGCTCGCCTATTTTCTGTACAAATTCTTTGCTCATACCACAGCCTGTATCACTGATTACTATTCTTTCCTTTGCAGTCTTATCATCTACATTAATGTTTTCTATTTTCCAGGTTATCTTTCCACCCGGTTTAGTAAATTTATAAGCATTGTTTAAAAGATTAATAATCATCTGCTGTACACGCATTTTATCAATGTAACATAAAACTTCTTTATCTTTTTCTTTTTTGATAAAATTAGGATAAATAAATTCTATATTTTTTTCTTTCATTAATGGACTCATCATTGAAACAATAGGTTTAACAACGTTATACATACTGCACCATTCCGTATAAAGTTCAAATTTGTCATTTTCAATACGGCTTACATCTAATATATCGTTAATAAGTCCTAACAGATATTTACCTGACTCATTAATCTGGTCTATTTCTTTTGCTATAACTTCTCTTTTATCAACATCATCTTTAGCAATTTCGCACATTCCAATAATAGCATTCATAGGTGTTCTTATTTCATGACTCATTCGTGCCAAAAACTCGCTTTTAGCTTTAGCTGCCTGTTTTGCCTCTTCTAGCGCTTTTGCTAATCTCTCGCTATTTTTTCTTTCTTTTTCATAAATATCCGTAACATCTGTTACCATGAATAAAATTTCATTTTTATTTACGGCAGAATCTAAATATTGAAAATGAATTTTCTTTCTTCGTACTCCTTTTTCAATGTTAGATGTTATATTATGATAAAAATAATAATTGTCATTTTTTTTCAATTGCTTTTTAATATTATCTAACGCATATTCTTTTCTTGCCGTTTCGCGTTCTTCTTCTCCAATATTATTATTTATAAATGTATCTATTTCATCTGCGAAAAAATTCTTCTTGCGCATTTTCATTTCGCCATATGTGTTTCTATAATTAAAAATCATAATTTGGCCATTGATTGTATTTATCAAACCTATACAATCATATTCCGTATGTATACACTTATCCATTATTGATTTTATAGTATGCTTTTCAGTCACATCCTGTATATACACAAATTCCATAATTTCAGAAGTAATGGGATTGCTTAAAATTTTAGCAACAATCTTAACCCATTTAATCTCTCCATCTTTCATTACAATCTGAACTTCAGAGTCAATATTTTCTTTTCCATTATGGTATTGCATTATAATGTTTCCGACTGAAAATTTATTTCTTATTTCTTTTTTTACTTCATCAGATAAAATTAATCCGATAAAATATTCAACAGCATCTTCACATGATGTGTTTTCATTTACAACATCATCTGTCGAATTAGCATAATTGTTTTTAAAGTTACTTCTTTCAATTCTGTTTTTAGTAAGATTTATCTGATATGAAGCAATTATATCCTGTGACATTTCCTCTCTTGTTTTAAGTTCTGCCTGATATATTTCTAATTTTTTTTGTTGCTTTAATATGCTTTCAGTTTCATCAACAAAATATACCATGTATGCATCAATATCATTCCATAAATAGCTTTTTGTACCCAGACTATAATATCTGTTATTTCTTTTAATATGTATCTGTCTGTAAGCCTGAGAAGTTAATTCATTTATTTCTTTCTCGCTAAATATTATTCTCTCAGCCGGTATTAATTCATACACACTCTTTCCAATTACATTTATATCCTGAGGGATATTTTCTATTTTCTTCCACTCAGCATTTGCATATAATATTCGTCTTTCCTTTTTCTCTGCTACATATGTTGCAACCGGAGATTCATCTGATAAATTTATATACAAATCTAATTCATCTGACAACTTTGTACATGCACAATAAAAAACAGGACATCCATCCTCTTCTCTAATCTTTGAAGCGACCAAATTAATCCACTGAACATTTCCCGTGGCTGTATAATATCTATATCTTTCATCTACTTCATTATCACTTTGTATTTTGCATAAAATACTCGTCAAAAACTTTTTTCTATCTGCCTCATATATAATATCTATAACATTTACCCCACTATCAAGATAACGTTGTAATTCATCATGCGTTCTTCCTGATAATTTTGCAAATGCCTCATTAAAATAGAGACATTCTATATTGTTTTCAACTACTTTTACAATTATTATTCCACCTGGAATTGAATTTAACAGTGTTTCATTAATAATTGATTTTTCCTGTTCAATATTTTGTTTCATATAATTTCCTCGTTATATAACTCTTTCCGAACTGTGCCTTTTTATTATTATACGACTGATTCTTTTTTCTTTCAATGACAGGTGATATTTTGCGATATGATTTTTAAATACCGTAATCTATACTTTCATAATTTTCCACACAAAAATACCCACAGATTAATTCTTAATTGTGAGGGTTTGTGATATTAACTAAAGGCATTTGTCACCGCTGGTTCAAATTGACAGCGGATTTTGCCTAGAATCAAAGGTTCTAACAACAAAATATAGCTGGAGATTTAGAACTGCTGCGAGTGACAAGCAGCGCAAGCGTTATTTAGTTAATATCACAAACCCTCACAAAACCGGAATACATCTGTGGGTATCTTGTTATTCTACATTTTTCAATGCATCTGTCATAGGTATTTTCTTAATTTTTCTAAATTCGAGGAACGAAACTAATATATATGCCATCATGCCAAGAATAAACATTTCGACATATACAACAGGATCCATTTTCAGTATAATCCATCCTTTCATATCCATCATCATTGGTCTGTAAATCAAATCTTTTATAATCCATACTACAACCGGAATGCTTAATGCTACGCATGCGATTACAACCCATGTCGTTGCAGTCAGATAAAGTTTTCTTATTTCATTATTATCATATCCTAAAATTTTTACCATAGAAATCGATAAACTATTCTTTTCTATAACAAGCTTAATTAAAAGATACATTACAAGCATTGATAAAATAACTGATACAATGTTTACCATATTCATCATGCTACCCATAGATACATCCATCTGTCTTGCCATTTTAGTTAAATCATCCTGAGTAATAACAGAATAAATGTACTCCTGGTCAATATCTTTTATTTTTACATTTGAAAAATATCCTGTAAATTCATTGTCTTTTACATTGAACTCTTTGCAAAAATCCTTTTCATTCATAAATATCGTAAGTCCAATAGGATATTCATAAACTCCACCAATTTCAAAAGTATGTTTTTTAGTTCCATAGCTTTCTTTTAAAGTAAATTTATCACCTTTTTTCAATCTGTACTTATCTGCAAATACATCTGAAACATAAACCTTTCCACTCTCAAAATCCATTGATAAATATTTACTGTCATCTGATATTCCATATACTGATATATCGTCTTTTTCCCCATTATCACCTGTTTTTTCAACTGTGCTCATAAAATATTTTTCTACATCTTTTGTTTCTGTTTCAAGAGGTGCTTTCAATACATACTGATACTTTGCAGCCATATGTTCAATTATGCTGTCATTGTACGAATCAAGCAAAGCCGGAAGCATTAATCCAAATAAAAGCAATAAATTTGCAAATACGATTCCAACAAATAAAGTCAGATAATTATATCTGTTCTGAATAATAACCCTAATTCTGAAACGGTTAAAAAACTTAAAATGTGGTAATCTTATGGCTTTCTTTTTCTTTGAAGTTGATAAATCATTTCTTATAAACTTCATTGGTGAAAGTCTAAGTTTCTTTCTTATAAACACATAGTTTACAACAAGCATTATTATAAACGGAACAAGTGTTGTAAGCACAAATGCTTCTGCACTCCATATCGTTGTATATGTTGGAAGACTATAACTTCCATAATACATTCCGACACATACATATTTAAATACCGTATATCCAAGTATATTTCCTATTATTGCTGAAATAATCGTAACTATTAATGGAATTTCCATATAATGAGCTGTTATTTCTCTTTTTGAATATCCTGACGCTCTAAGAGTTCCTATTATCGTTGCTTCTTTATTAATTGTATTTGTTATTGTTACTGCAAATATAAATGCAATTATTACAATTAGAATGTATAGTAAAGCAATCATCATTCCTCTGTCACTTCCTACATCATCACCTGTAAAATTAATTGCATTGTTTGTATATCTTGGAATGAAATTTTTCACAATTCCTTTAGAAGCTATAACTTCTAATAACTTATCTGATACCTTCTTTTCTTTTTTCTCTGTGGAAGGCTCTTTATCATATTTCCATGAATAACTGTAAAATTTGTGTTCATCTCCGAACTGATTGTATCCATCATCTGTCATTATTGCGACACCAAATTTTACTGCATCAAACATTAAGTCTCCATTATTTGAGAATAATGCACTATAATCTGATAAAGCTACAAAACCCGTGACTTTTAATTTCTTATCCGAAACTTTAATATAATCACCAACTTCAACATCGTTATTATTTGCATACATTCTGTCTATGGCAATTTCATCTTTATTATCCGGCTTTTTACCTTCCATAAGGCATACTTTATTAACTTTCTTTCTGTCTTTAAATATTCTAAGTGTACTGTCATATTTATCATTTAAATTTGTATCAGTATCTTCTTCTATGTAATAATTATTATATATGGAAATTTTTTCTTGATTTTCTATTTCATTTATCGCCTCATCACTTAATGGAGACAACATTTCAAAATTACCATTTTCAATGTTGTATACTTTAAAGCTTTCATCATATGTTTTGCTGATGCTCTTTGCCGCAACAAGGAATCCTGAAATGAACCCAATTGAGCCTATAAGAAGTAGAAAAATAACCACATATTTTCCAAATTCGCTTTTTAACTGTCTTGGAAGTCTTTTATGTAACGGATTTTTCATTATCTAACCTCCTACCACTCTAATTCCATAGCAGGAATTTTTTCTTCGTTAACATAATCTTTTCTGATTTGTCCGTCTCTTAATTTTATAACCCTGTCTGCCATATTTTTTATTGCGTCGTTATGTGTAACCATAATTACCGTATTACCATATTTATGATTAACATCCTCAATCAGCTTTAGTATTTCTTTAGAAGTATTATAATCAAGCGCTCCTGTAGGTTCATCGCAAAGTAAAATACTTGGATTTTTTACAATTGCTCTTCCAATTGATGTTCTCTGCTGCTGACCTCCTGACAACTGATTTGGCAATTTATGTCTATGTTCATAAAGGCCTAACGTTTTCAGCAAATCATCTATGTCTAATGGATTATCACTCAAATATGCTCCTACTTCTATGTTCTCTTTTACATTCAAATTCGGTATAAGATTATACATTTGAAATACATATCCTAAGTGCTTTCTTCTGTATTGTGTAAGAGATTTTTCGTTCATGTCCTGAATAACCTCTCCATTAACTGTTATAGTTCCACTGTCTGCCTCGTCTATTCCACCAATAATATTCAAAAGTGTTGATTTACCTGAACCGGAAGGTCCTAACAGTACACAAATATCACCTTTTTGTGCGGAAAAATTAATTCCTTTTAACACTTCTGTCTTATTTTTATCGTCTCCAAAACTCTTTTTTATGTCCTTGATTTCTAAAAACATATTTACTCCTCTCTATTTTTTATTAATCTTTTACGTTGTGTATTTCTAACTATAGTTAGTCATCGCTACCTATTTATTTATGATTATACATTCTTTTTCATAGAAATCAAGAAAAACTCCCACATATAGGTTTTAAATTGTGCAGATTTGAGGTATTAACTTAATAACGCACGCAGTTGCAAATGCACTTAAGTTAATATCTCTAGCACACAAAAAATCCATATGTGGGAGTTGTATTTTATTATTATCATAAATAATTATACATCATCTATATATATTATTGTTATTTAGCTTATAAGTTTATGTTCATATGCTTTACAAATTCATATCAGCAATTAACTGTTTTACCTGAGTCCAATCTTTAATATAGATTGTAGATACTGATTTAACCTTTTCCTGATGCAATTTGCTAGAATCATCATATATTCCAACTGTATTAATTCCATTATTATAAGCTGTATTCAATGAATAAAATGCATCGTCCATAAGCCATGTACCTGCTTTATCGCTTTTCATTTCTTCCATTGCTTTTTCAAATATTAACGGATTGTCTTTTCCCTTTCCAACCTCTGTTGTTGTAAATATCTTCTTAAAATATTTTTCCAAACCTAATCTCTTAAAAGCTGCTTCAATCATTGGTCGGTCTGTAGATGTTGCAACTGTCATTGGAATTTTATTTTCATATAAATACTCTATAAATTCCAACACTCCATCCTTTGGCATTGCTTCATTTTCATAAAATTCATATACAACACTGTTTATTCCATCAATAATTTCCTGTATAGTTTTATCCAATTTATATGTTTCTTTTATGTATTTTGCACCTTCAGCCATCGTTAAATCAAATAAAACCTCTGCAATATTTTCTTTTTCCTCAATTCCAAACTTATCCAAATATATTTTTCCTGCATCCATCCAGATTTTCATTGAATCTAAAATTGTTCCGTCTACATCAAATATTATTCCCTTATTCATAATTTTCTACTCCTCTTCTAATATGTATTTTCTTTTTTAATCGGATTAACCACCTAAAATATTTATTATAAAAAATTAACCTTACTCATTTTATTTTTATCTGTTATTACACAATAAATTTTAATTAAATTTAGATTATTTTTCAACACCGACTGCCATTTAAAGTTCATTTTAGTTTCGCATTCTATTATATGTACAACAATTAAAATATTAAAAGGAGGATTTGTTATATGAAACAATCAGACAAATTAATTTTATCAACAATATTATCATTAAATATAGTTTCTTTGGGAATTGGATGTATTAACCTAAAATCAGTTTATGCTGATACTACTGGGACTGAAACTTCTATTGTTTTATTAGATGACGGAACTACTGTAAATGGTAAAAAGATTTATGGCAAATGGTCTAAAATCAAGAACGTTGTTTAATCAAATAAAAACAGAGTTGGATTTTTCCAATTCCGTTTTTTATTTGAAGTAAATTTTTATAATATAATTCGCTATACATTTAAGGTTCCAAGCTTTATAGTTATTTCATCATCATATACCTTGCTTACCTGTCCATAAACAGTCTTTTCTTCATTTGATTGTTTTCCTGAACTGCCTGCACACCCACTAAGAGATGCACCTACCATTGTTACTGCCATAATTCCTACTAAAAATTTATGTCTCATATCTTACACTTCATTTCACTTATCTAACTGAGTTTCATCTTATGGTCATATAATAAAATGCCAACCTTAAATGAACTTAAAAAAAGCCAACAATATTTGATTTTTTCAAATATCATTGACTTTTATGATTATATTGGCAAAATATACGATATGATATCAAACAAACTTACTACAAATTACAATTTAGTTTTACACAATTCATCAGCCATATCACCAATAAGAATTCTTGCATTAGCTGAAATATTATTTTTCTGCTGACAAATCATTTTCTTTTTATTGTCTTCTTCCATTGTTTTATCACATATCTTTCCAAATTTTTCTGTAATTCTTTTAACCGGAATACTCATTCCTTTGCTGTAAAAATATCTCATGTTGTAAGTTTCGCACCCCGGAATAGGTGTAATATGGATAAAAGGCTTTCCTACAACTGCTGCCTCGGTAGAAGACAACCCACCGGGTTTTCCGATAATTAAATTACTTGCCATCATGTATTTTGCAATATCGTTCGTATGACCTATTAAAATACATTTCTCACTATATTTGTCCTTAAGTTTATTCAAAAGTTTTTTGTTATTTCCACAAATTATTATTAGTTTTACATTTGTTCCATCATAATAATCGGATAAATTCTTTACAACTTTTTCAACATTTCCCGCACCAATGCTTCCGCCTGATACCAAAATATATCTGTTACTAACACTAAGTCCAAGTTCTAGTTTAGCCTCATCCATATTAATGCTATGATCAAATACCTCTCTAACCGGAATTCCAAAAGTTCTTAATTTTTCTTTTTTTATCCCACGCTTAATATATTCTTTTTCCAAATCCTTGGCAGGAATAACATAATAATCACATTCTGTTTCCTCTGTAAACGGAATACATGTATAATCAGTTCCAACAAAAACTGTAGGTGGAAGTTCATATCCTTTTCTTTTCATTTGAGTTATGATTTCTGCCGGGAACAAATGTGGCATAATTATTATGTCGCATTTGTTTTTTTGAATATAATCTTCTATTATTGCTGCAATTCTTCCATTTGCATAATAGACCGGAGAATGAAAAGGAAGTTTTCTGTAAGCATTTCCAATTTTATACACAACTCCAAATACATTTGGAGCTTTCTGTACAAGTCCTACGTATGCCCTGTCTATAACTCTTGCAAGCCTGTTACTTTTTAAAGCATATGGATTGAAAAATTTAACATTATATCCTCTTTTAATTAGTTCTTCTTTTATAGCTGCACCTGCTGCATTATGTCCACCGCCTGTGCCACATGATAATATTAACGCATCCATAATAATTTAATCCTTAACTTTTCTCTAACTTCTGTACTTTGATGTAGTCTTACTAACACAACTAATGTAATAAATAAAAATCCAATATTCACTGCCTGATTTTCATTTAATATGAATAGTCCCGCCAATGTACTCACATAAGTAACTATTGTTCTGTAAAAATGTGGAATTACTCTAAATATTAGTGAGTAAAATATAAAAAATAATGCCAAAATAATTACAGCCTTTATATCAGGTGCTAGCCCTAACAGGCATCCAAATGTTACGGCAATTCCTTTTCCTCCATGGAAATTGTCAAACATAGAACACACATGGCCAACAACAGGCATAGTTAAAACAATTGCTAGCGGAATTATTCCCATTTCCTGTGGTGTTGCTCCATTTATATACATGTGTACCGGTACAATTCCCTTTAAAAGTTCACATATAAGTGTCATGATTCCACAAGTCATTCCTCCGTACATAAATGCATTTGCTGTTCCCGGATTCTTATCTTTACTTTCTTCAATTAATTCTTCTTTATTAAATAATTTCATAAAATTTTTAGCATATAAAACACTACCTGAAATATATCCAAATAAAGCATAAAGTATTGTTCTCATAATTTATATAATTCTCCAATTGTATTTTTGTAAATATGCATATCTATACATATCTTAATACATTCGTATTTTACTCATAAAAATCAATTGCAAATAACTCTTCGCCTGCATTTATTTTTCCTTCTGCAACTAATCTGATTTTCTGATTGTCAGCTAATTCAGTACATATAACAGGTGAAGCAACTGATGGTGCATTTTGTTTTAAATATTCTAAATCAAGTTTCATTATTGTATCACCTTTTTTCATTTTGTCACCTGCTTTTACTAATACGCTAAATCCCTGTCCGCCTAATTTTACAGTATCAATTCCAATGTGAATAATCATACTTATTCCATCTTTAGTTGTAAACCCTACTGCATGTTTAGTATCAAATACAAATATAATTTCTCCATCATCAGGTGCCACAACAATTTCATCTGTCGGAGTGACTATCGCGCCATCTCCCATCATTCTACTTGCAAATGCTTCATCTGCTGCTGTATCCAAATTTGCAGATATTCCTGTAATAGGACTTGAAATTACAATTGATTTAACTATTTTCTTTTTGTCTTTATCTTCATTAAAAATATCATCTTCTTTGTCTTCATTTTTAACGGCATTATCTTTTTTATTATACTCTATATTTGGAGCTGTTTCCAGATAATCCTCAAAATTAGATTTAATAACTGTTACTCTTGGTCCATAAATAATCTGCACACCATTTCCTTTATGGACAACCCCTGACGCTCCTGTATTTTTTAGTAATGAATCATTTACTAATTCTGCTTTATAAACCGTACATCTAAGTCTTGTGGCACAACAATCTACATCTGATATATTTTTCTTTCCACCTAGTCCTTTGCAAATCATTTCTGATAATTCATCTGACGAATTTACATTATCTGCTTTTGCTTCACCTTTTTTCTTTGCTTCGACATCACTTCTTCTATATAATTTAACTTCATCACTATCATCTCTTCCCGGTGTTTTTAAATCAAGTTTATTTATTAAAAAACTAAACAACAGATAATAGACAATAAAATATACCACACCTACTATAACAATCCATATCCAGTTTGTCTTTGCATTTCCCTGCATTATACCAAAAAGAAACATATCAATAAGACCGCCTGAAAAAGTCATCCCTACACCAACTTTAAATACATGCATAAGCATATATGCAAGTCCCGCAAATACACAATGTATGCCATAAAGTAAAGGTGCAACAAAAAGGAATGTGAATTCTAACGGCTCTGTAATTCCGGTAATCATGGATGTAAGCGCAGCTGATAATAAAAGTCCTTCAACTTCTTTCTTTTTCTCTGGTTTTGCCGTTTTATACATTGCAAGTGCAGCACCCGGAAGCCCAAAAATCATAAGAGGAAATTTTCCTGACATAAATCTTGTCGCTGAAACTGAAAATTCAGTAACTGTAGGATCAGCAAGCTGTGCAAAAAATATATTTTGAGCACCTTCTATTAGCTGTCCTCCAACTTCCATCGTTCCACCAACACCTGTCTGCCAGAACGGAAGATAAAATACATGATGAAGACCAAATGGAATCAATAATCTTTCCATAAATCCATACACCCAGGTTCCTGCATATCCTGAATTAAGTACTAAATCACCAACGGAATATATACCACTTTGAATTACAGGCCATATAAAGAACATTAAAATACCTACTAACGTATATACCAAAGAACATATAATAGGGACAAATCTTGTTCCTCCAAAAAACGATAGCACCTGTGGCAACTGTATTTTGTAAAATTTATTATGCAATGCTGCAACTCCTAATCCTACAATAATACCGCCAAAAACTCCCATCTGAAGAGAAGTTATGCCCACAACATCAGCTGTAGCACCTTCTAACATTTTTTCTGCTCCGCCGTTAATTGTTATCATTGCGCCAATTGATGCATGCATTATAAAAAATGCTATTGCTGCCGACAGTGCTGCAACTTCTTTTTCTTTCTTAGCCATACCAATGGCAACGCCCATTGCAAATATAATAGGTAGATTAGCAAATACTATATTCCCTGCATCACTCATAACCTGAAATATAGCATTAAATAATGTTCCCGGTCCCATTACATTCCAAAGTCCGTATGTCTTTAACATTGTTTCATTCGTAAATGAACTACCAAGTCCAAGCAATAAACCTGCAACCGGTAGAATTGCTATTGGAAGCATAAATGATCTTCCTACTCGCTGTAATACGCCAAAAATTTTATCTTTCATTTTATATCTCCTTTTTACTTATTTTTGACTATATTTTTTATATCATTCATGCTTTTTACACATTCACATATGTAACACGGAATGTGATTAGTAAATTAACTCTTACAATCATCCTGTCACACCTGAAACTATTTTAAATTTTCTACAATATAAACCTGACCTATAAACAATTTTTCTTTACTATAAATCTGACATAAAAACATTCTCTAAATACAGGAAATCCTCCTTAACATACTCGTTAAGAAGGATTCCCTTTAACATTTTTATTCAATTTAAAACTTTTTATTAATTTATAAACCTTGTATAATATTCAAATAATCCTGTCGTTGATCTATAACTGCATATACAACTACCTGCTTGTTTACTTCATCAATTTTATAAAAAACTAAATTTTTTTCTAAAATAAGTACTTTATAGCCCTGTCGCCTAAGTATAGAATATCTTGGATTTGTTCCAATATATGGATCTTCACCTAACTGAAGAATTCTCTTTTCAATATCATCTAGTTTTTCAAGTGCAACCGTATTTCCAAAATTCTGAGCAATATATAGTATTATTTTTCTAATTCCTGCATCAGCTGTATCAGTTCTTATCACCTCATATTTCATCACTTACCCCTCCTGAAACATTTTACGTAAATCATCAAATGTATCACTTATCGGGGCAACCCTACCATTTTTTACATCATCCTCTGCTTCAGCTAGCACTTCTAACAACTCTATTCGTGCTTTCATATTTTTATATTCTTCATATGATAGAGAAACTGTATCTCCTCTACCATTTACTGTAATAATTACTGCTTCTTTATTTTCCTTACACTGCTTAGATATTTCATTATAATGATTTCTTAAATCAGCAGATGGTCTTATTGATTCCTGTATAGATAACATTATAATCACCTCCACATATATTATATGCAAATTATATCATAATTTTGCTATCTCTTTCAACTATCTATGTATAAAATTGTACTAAAACGTGTTAAGAAAATTTTACTTTTAATACAATATCTTCATAATAATAAATATTTACATCTTTATGGTCTTACAGAATATCCTATTCCAAGTCCTCCCGGTCCAATATGACATGTTATTCCCATTGGTAAATAATCCCATAACACTTTTATTCCAGGGAAAGCTTCCTGTATTTCATTAACCCACTTCTTTGTTTCTTCTTCATCAGCACTTGATGCTGCTAAAATATGTACATTTCCTTTTTCAAAGTCTTCTGCATAGTCTGTTGTAACTATTCTTTTCACTTCCTCTATCATTACTGTTTTTGCCTTTATCAATCCTCTACAATTTTTAAAAGAATCAAGTGTACCAATATCAAATTTTAAAATTGGCTTAACTTTAAGCATTCCACCTACAAGTGCTACACTAGATGAAATTCTTCCACCTTTCTTTAAATATTTCAAATCATCTACAGCAACAAAAATTCCCATTTTTCCTTTTGCATCTTCAAGTCTGTTCTTTATTTCCTTCGCACTACAACCTTCATTTAACAACTCGATTGCATCTAAAACAGACTGTTTCATAGGCGTTGAAACTCTTCCGTTATCAACTACAAAAACTTTACCATCATAATCATCATTCTGTGCCATAGCCATTGCTGTTGAACATGAGCCACTAAGTCCACTGCTTATTGGTATATAAACTAATTCTTCGTATTCTTTTAAAATTTCATCCCATAAGTTCATAACTGCCTCAGGTGATGGCTGTGATGTACTTACATTCTCATCGTTTTTAAGCAATTCTATAAATTCTTCTCTACTTATATCTTTACCTTCGTAATGACATTGATCATTAATGTAAAATGGCATTGGCAACACATATATCCCAAGTTTTTTAGCTTCTTCCTGTGTTATTCCGCTATGACTATCAGTTAAAATTCCTGTCTTCTTCATCATTATTCCTCCAAATGTATATATAACTACAAACTAACGTATTATCAAATTCAAATATCAAAATATATCCCACTAATTAATTGGCATATGTTGTATGCCACGCAATTTACTTTATAAAATAAACAACTTTAAACGGTTAACTAGACAACTATACCATTATCTGTCCATAAAGTCTATAGTCCTATAGTACAAATTTCAAACATCATCTCGGTATACTACTTCTAATACATAATGCTCCCCATCCCATCATAGGATTAGGCCATTTTTCAAATCCATCTATTTTCCTTGCTCCTCTTATCAGATAAGCCTTAAGTTTTTCTCCATATAAATACTTGTCATTTCCATTAACTATGCCCCATTCCATAAGCAATGCTGCTGCCCCTGAAACAAATGGGGTTGCCATTGAAGTCCCACTTTTTACTGAAAGTCCTCCGCCAACTGCTGCAGATATTATATCTACTCCCGGTGCTACAATATCCGGTTTAATTTGATTTGTTTCTCTTGTAAATCCTCTTCCTGAAAAGTCTGCATATGTCTGCCTGTTACTATCATACGCTCCTACAGTAATTGCTTTAGAAGCAGTTGATGGAATTGTCAACGTAGTGTAAGGTATAGGATTTAAAAACCTTGTATTTGTCCCTAATGAAGCCTCAACAGGCAACCACATATTATACGCTCCTAACACTGATTTAACCGATGTTATCCTCACAGTCCAAATACCTGACTGAATATACATATCTTCAGGCACGAATTGAACATATACCTCCTGATATATGCTATAAGGTTTAGGTGTTCCATAATATACCATCAACCTTGTTCTATCTGAAGAGATATTATATTTCATAACTTCATTTGCATCAGTAAAAATTCCGGTACTTTCGCCTGTTGGTGAAATTAATTCTATTTCAAATATATCTGCATAAGACTTCCATATTTGCAAATTAAGGGAATTTTGATAATTTGATACTGCAAATTCTATATTTTCTGTTTCACCTGTATCTATTTTTCCACTTGTATGTCCTCCCGCATTTCCTTCGTTTCCTGAACCTATTACAACGGATATTCTTTCCTTTGCAGATATCTCGTTAATATATGTTTCAAGCAATGATGTGCCATCATGAGAACCATAATTATTTCCAAAACTCAAATTTATTACAAGTGGCATTTTTAATTCTTCTGCCTTTTTTGTCACATAATCAATTGCCTCCATAAGTTCTATTGTTGTCGGGAACGAATTTTCTCTCGGTGTCGCCAATTTAACAATTAACAATTTGCTTTTAGTTGCTATTCCGATATTATTTCTTTTATCGTTTGCAAAATTTCCTGCAGCAATACCTGCTACATGAGTTCCATGTCCTGAATAATCTCTTGATGGTACAATTTCATATCTTTCTCTAAAATCCGGTGCATTTATTGCTGCATTTATCTGACTATCCGTATAAAATGTTCCTCTGTTAAAACCGTATGTATTTTCGCCATTCCCTATTGTCTGATCCCAAATCTCAATAATTCTAGTTTTCCCAAATTCATCTATAAATGCTGAATTTGCATAATCTATTCCACTGTCTATTACCGCAATAATTACCCCTTCTCCATATATACCAAACTGATTCTGTGCATTTGTAACACATGCTTCACTTCTGTTATTTATAACTGCAAAATATAACGGTTTTGCTTTTTCAATATAAATAACACTGTCATCCTCAGCAAGTTTATCAATAGTTTCTTTTGGCACAGATAATATTGCAAAATTATTTGACAATATTTCATATTGTATTCCATTATATTTTTCTAAAAAATCCGGAGTTCCCGTGAACCTTATAATCAAATCCCAGGAGTTATCTATTGGATTAAAACCTGCTGATAGTTCCCGGCATTTATCTAATTCCTGAATATTAGCTTCCAAGGCAACATTCAATAAATTTTCTATTTTTCCGTTCATAAACATACCTAAAAAAACACTTATTACATTCTATGAAAATTTCTTACCATAATTACTTAGAATGTAATAAGTGTTCTACTTTTTGTATTATCGATTCTGAATTAAATCTTAGTCCATAATTGCCTTATGGAATTTCTTTTTACCTTTTTTAATCTTTGCTCCTTCTTTTAACATTGATTCCGTAACAACAAAGCCTATGTCAGAAACTTTTTCATCATTAACAGATACGCCACCCTGCTGTACAAGTCTTCTTGCTTCACTCTTTGTTCCTGCTAATCCACAAGTTACCATTAAATCCATGATTCCAATTCCACCATCTGTTAACTGTTCATGTGTAATTGTAGATGTTGGCATATTTGAATCATCTCCACCACCTGCAAATAATGCCTTTGATGCTTCTTCAGCTTTCTTTGCTTCTTCTTCACCATGAACCATCTTTGTAAGTTCGAATGCAAGAATTTCTTTTGCTTTATTTAACTGGCTTCCTTCCCATTCATCCATCTTATCAATTTCTTCAAGTGGAAGGAATGTTAACATACGGATACATTTTAATACGTCTTTATCTCCTACATTTCTCCAATACTGGTAAAATTCAAATGGAGATGTTTTATTAGCGTCAAGCCATACTGCTCCGTTAGCTGTCTTACCCATTTTCTTTCCTTCTGAATTCATAAGAAGTGTAATTGTCATGGCATAAGCATCTTTTCCAAGTTTACGACGGATTAATTCTGTACCACCCAACATATTTGACCACTGATCATCTCCACCAAACTGCATGTTACATCCATATTCTTTAAATAAATGATAAAAGTCATATGACTGCATAATCATATAGTTAAATTCAAGGAATGTTAAACCTTTTTCCATTCTCTGCTTGTAGCATTCTGCACGAAGCATATTGTTAACTGAGAAACATGGTCCTACTTCACGTAATACATCAATGTAGTTAAGTTTTAATAACCAATCAGCATTGTTTACTGCAATAGCTCCACCTTCTCCAAAATCAATAAATCTTTCCATCTGCTTCTTAAAACATTCGCAGTTATGTTCAATTGTTTCAGGTGTAAGCATCTGACGTAAATCGTTACGTCCTGAAGGATCACCTATGTATCCTGTTCCACCACCAAGCAATACAACAGGTCTGTTGCCTGCCATCTGTAATCTCTTCATAAGACATAAAGCCATAAAATGACCTACATGAAGTGAATCTGCTGTAGGATCAAATCCAATATAAAATGTTGCTTTTCCTGTGTTAATTAATTCTTTAATTTCTTCTTCATCTGTAACCTGGGCTATAAGACCACGTGCTACTAATTCATCATAAATTGTCATCTTTTTTTCCTTTCTTAAATTAAAATTCATTAAATTTCTTTATAAGTGTTTCAAGTTATTAGGATACTTATTAAATTTTTGATACCGATATGCAATTTTCTATTATCTGCGAAAATTAAAATTGCATTTTTTAAGCTTAGATTCATAAATATGACCTTGCCATACATAAAAAAAACCTCTGCATCTTACGATACAGAGGGCATTAACTGCGGTACCACCTCTAAATAAAAATTTCTCACGAAATCTTCCTCTACGAGTGCAAACACACTCTTGCGCTATAACGGGCGCTCCCGACATTCCCTACTCATTTCTTTTCAGGTTGTAACTCCAGGATGTATTTCACAAAATCTACTTCATAATCTCACACCAACCGATTACTCTCTTGCAAGTACAATTAAGTTACTTCTTCCTCTCAACGTCTTATAAATAATTAATCTTTTTCTATACTAACTTTTTGTAGCAAAAAAATCAACTGTTTTTTAATATTTTTATTCCTTCCAAAATTAAAATTTTAAATTTCACTCTTCCATCGTGCTGTGGAATTTGCTTTTAGATAAACGGAATTTTTATTCCTTCTCCCAAATACCATCATTTGAAATCTTATTCCAATCTGCTTTCAATACAGAAACAACTTTTCCCCTCTTAAATTTCTTCTCTTCCTGATATAAATACTTCTGTTTTATTAATCCGTCAACAGCAACCTTTACTTTATCTTTCGGAACTTTATTATAATCCGCTACACACTGAATGGTCTTCCAATATGTAACAACTGAACGATTTTTCTGTTTCTGTTTATATAAACTATTTAGAATAAGTTCATTATAATGATGTTTTTCCTGTGACTGTCTTGGCATCTCGACATAACTTGTTGCGACTGATTTAAGTTTATTGCTAAATGAATATTTAACCCCATAAATAATAACTTTTTTGCCTATTTCCTTTAAGTATTCTGCAACTTTAGTAAAATGTGCGTCACCTGTAAACAAAACATATACTTTTGTTTTATCTTTTTTTGCAGCGCTTCTATAAATTGCATCTAAAATAATTACATCTGTAAAATCTTTATCTACGCCTTCTTTATCGCTGGCTGTATGTATAATATTCTTAGTAATTCCTTTTAATCTTTCTAAATCATTTCCTATATTATATTTTGAAAAATCCCCAAAAACATACAATCTTGTAATATTATATTCCTGTTTTAGTTCTTCAATCCACTCTTCAATATTAGGCTTCATCTGAAACTTATTTCTGTATGCATAATACCAATGTTCATAGTCAACAAACACTTGTGCTTCCGGTTTTTTATCTTTTTTTAATCCGAACATTTATTTCCTCCTTTTTATATTTGGGTTAATTAAGGATACCCATAATCCTTTGTTCATTGAAATTCTCTTATATAAAAGTGATACCTCTTTGACTTATATAAACTATAGAAGCCTTTGTATGCAACAACTACATACTCACATATAGTCTTTATATATCATTTTCTCTTCCCCGATATATAACATAAGGAGCCTTACGGCTCCTTATAGCTGCAAACACACACATTATACAATATATAAATGTAGGTGTCAAAAATGCATATTCTCTTTTTAGCAGTATAAAATATCTCTAACGAAAGTAATTAATCATGGTTTAATCAACATAATTTAACAATCCGATTATTCCATTATACTGCTCATTTGGTGTTTCTAAAACTATATGACTTAATAGAGTTTTTCTTAATGTACCATCTTTGTCAAAACAATTTAATTGTATTTTTTTATTTGATTTATCTGACTTTGTTTCTTCATAGAATTTAATAAATTTATCAATCTCTTCATCTGAAACAACTTTTTCTTTCATAAATTCTACATAATCTACTTTATCAGTATCTAAATCAAAAATTTCTTTAGCTTTTGTTCCGACATCACATACATCTGTATCCATTGCCACATGCCAATAAGTATATTTTTCTCCTTCAAGTCCAAACCTGATATTATCAAGCATTCCGTTAATAATATTATCATCCTGTATTTTCTTTGTAATATCTTCTGCAAAATGTATAAGCGCATACCCTGAATTCCAAGGTACTTTTCTTATTCTAATATTATATGTCTTACCTGTATCCTCATTCTTAACGTCAACTTCTTTAATAAGTTCATTACAGAATTTATCACAATGTTCACATGGTGTATTCGAATCCCATATTGTCTCATGACATTTTAATCCAATAAGTTCTTTTGTTTTATCAGAAGTTAATTCTTCCTTTGCTGCACGATTCATATACAATAATTCTTTTGTTTTTTCATTGCATATAAATATAATTTCATGTGATTCTTCAATAAGCCATCCCATGTTTCTAACATCTATAGGCATTGACATTTCTTCATTACCTGTATATATCTGGAACTGATTCTTTCCTAATTTCTTAGCCTGAATAAGTGCCATGTCAGCACATCTGTAAAGTTCTTTATATTCTGTCGCATGAGCCGGAAACATTGCAACACCTATTGAACATGAAATCTTCATTTCTCCCACATTAATACGTAGTTTATTTCTCAATATTTCCATTTCGTTATTAAGTTCATC
This sequence comes from Eubacterium sp. LMAG:50, assembly GCF_008680265.1. Taxonomy (NCBI): domain Bacteria; kingdom Bacillati; phylum Bacillota; class Clostridia; order Eubacteriales; family Eubacteriaceae; genus Eubacterium; species Eubacterium sp. LMAG:50. The sequence continues at coordinate 370,977 of NZ_NALP01000006.1, forward strand.
TATTGTCATTCCACGCTTTATAAATACAGCAAATTCGTCTCCACCAAATCTACACGATAAATTTTCTTCTGAAAAAGCACTGTCAAGAATATTGGCCACATTAATTATTGCCTGATCACCCATAATGTGTCCAAGACTATCATTTACTCCCTTAAAATTATCAATATCAATCATAAGGAATATAGCTTCTTTTCCTGAACTGCTCAAGAACAATCTTACCTGTCTTTCAAACTCTTTTCTGTTAAGAAGTCCTGTCATTGTATCAAGTTTAACCTGACCTTCAACAACTCGTAATTTCTGAATTACCTTTTTACGATGCTCTTCAAATAATCTTTCAACCGTATTGTTTAATTCATATTTGTCATATGGTTTAAACAGCATACCATCTGCACCGTTTTTAAATGCAATATCTTTATATACATTTTCATTGTCACCTGTTGTATATAATACCGGAATCTCATCTAATTTATCGTTCTTTTTCATTTCGTAAAGTAAATGAAACTTATCTTCTTCATTTATATTAGTATCTACAACTGTTAAAATAATGTTGTAATAATTCTTCTTTATAAATTGATAAGCTTCTTCTTCATTGTCAAACTCTACAAATCTATATTCCGTATCCAGATAGTTTCTAAACATTTCATGGTTTCTTTGTAATTCATCCACAAGGACTATCACTTCTGTCTCGCCGTTCTGGTCATCTATTGATAATTTCTTGTACTCTTTATAACTCTCTAAATTAAAAATTGGAATTATATCTTCACTTAATAATTTATTTTTAAATTCCTGTTCAGGTATCGGTCTTGAGAAATAATATCCCTGTACAAAATTACATTTTAATCTTCTCAAATACTGAATATGTTCTTCTGTCTCTGCACCTTCAACTACAATTATAAGATTCATCCATTTTGCCAGATTTACTATTGAACTGATAATATTATGGCTATTCTTATTTTTCTGTTCATTCTGAATGAATTTCATATCAAGCTTAATTATATCTATTGGAAGTTCAGCTAAAATATTCAATGATGAATATCCACTTCCAAAGTCATCCATCTCTATAATAAATCCATATTCTTTTAATCTTCTGACTACTTCTAAAAGATTTTCAGTATTTTCCATATATGCTGATTCTGTAATTTCTAAGTGTAAGTATGTAGGTGATAGATTATGTCTTTCAACCATACTTTTAAGAATCTCCGGAAGTCCTTCTTTGTAAATATCTTTTCTTGATACATTGACAGATACCGGAAGAATCTTATTGTGTTCATTCTTCATTTTCTCAATGAATCCACATACATGCTCCCATATATATATGTCGAGTTCAGTAATAAATCCATTTTCTTCAAATATCGGAATAAATTCACCCGGCGAAATAAATCCTAATTCCGGATGTTGCCATCTTATAAGTGCCTCTGCTCCAATCATCTTATTAGTCTGAATATCATATTTAGGCTGATAATACACCTTGAAATCCTCATTCATAAGAGATTGTTTCATAGTTTTTGTAATCTGAATATTCTGCTGATTTTTACTCATTAATGCATCGTCATATATGTACACATCATGATCATATGTGAGTTTAGCCTGATTACATGCTGCAATAGCATTATCGCACATAGAATTTATAATGATGCTCTTATCTTCAATATTGTATACACCAAATTTAAAACTTATTTTTGCTTCATAAAATCTCTGATATACCATCTTCGTAGCATATATTAAAGTATTAATTATATTATCGGATTCCTTAGATAAAAAGTAAAAAATATCTGAATGGGCACGGGCAAACAACACATCCTTATTTTCAAACGCTCCATTTAGCATCTCAGTATAAAATTTTAAAAGGCTGTCTCCCTCTTTCCATCCAAATGCATCATTAAAATATTTAAATTTTTCTATATCTGACGCAATAATTTGATATTTTTCTTCCGGATTACTTTTTATTATTTCTTTTGCCTTTCTATAAAAAGCCTTTCTGTTATAAGCTCCTGTCAAAGAATCTCTTTCAGCATCTCTAAGTCTGTAAATGGATTCTTTCATATCGATAATATTATCGATTCTTCTAAGCAATACTTTGATATTATATGGCTTATTTACAAAATCATTAGCGCCTAAAGCCAAGACCTTCTCTTCCGTTTCATCCGCATCTTTATCTGTTGTTACAATTACAGGTATTTTATTATATTCCGGTTCTTTCTTAAATTCTTCAAGAAATCCATATCCGTCCATAACCGGCATTACAATGTCTAATAAAATTGCAGAAATACGTTCACTGTCTGTTTTTAAAATTTCTAATGCCTCAAGACCATTCTCAGCCCCAATAACAGTATATCTGTCTTCTAATAAGGCTTTAAGAATTTCTCTGTTCATTTCCTGGTCTTCAACAACTAAAACCGTTTTCTTCATATGTCCTCCAGTCATTATTATCTCGCATTTATAATCAATCTATAGTCATTATTATAATTTTTCTAAATTGAATATTAATTTTCCGTTATTCCATATGAATATTATACTACATATACAGTTTTATTCAACAAAACTCAATTACTAATCTGGTAACTTTTTTATTATGCTTTTTATACTTTTTTATTGTTTTTTGAATCATTTTTTAATGTTATTCTTTTTTATTGCACCTTTTCTACACTTTTTATTATATTTATACCTTTTTATATTCCCCTTTCATAGCATATCCATTCATGGTCATACAAAAATATTCTTCCACAATCATTAAATTCCATTTTTTTATATGCTCTCAGTGCGTTAGCGTTATTTGGGCTTACCAGATAATGTACTCCCTTATATTTTCTTTTTTGTAAGTTTTCCATGGCTCCTTGTATCAAATTTCCTGCAAGTCCATTACCTCTATATTCTTCAGCTATTACCAGTCTTGCCAGTTCCCCTGCCGGTTTTAGTTCTTTTGACCAGCATTTCTGTTCTTCTACTAACTTATCATCATCTATTGAAATTGCTGCTATTATCTCATTGTTTTTTTTATTAACTATAACAAAACTATCCCCTCTTAAAATATCATTTTTTATTATTTCTTTTGTTGGATATTCTTCTGTCCATGTACATCCTTTAGTCTTTCTTGCATCAACATACAATTTAAAAATATCCTCTAATCTATTTATATCTCCTGCTTTAAAAATCAAATTTTCTTTCATTTTTTATTTTTAATCCTTTAATTTATCTTAAAACCCATAGATTTTTTATCTGGTCTTTTATATCTTCAAACACCCATTGCTTATTCGAATTTGCTTTACTGTTAGGATCATTAACACTTACTTTTCCATCTTTATATTTAGTTAATACTATAAAATGTCCCTGTGTCGTAAAATCTCCTGGCCCTACTACACATATAATTGGATTACCTACTTCCAAATTATCTTTTACTCTTTGTTCATCTAACGGTATTTCTATAACTTGCATGCCAAGCTGCCTGCCACCTTCTGAAATAAGCGACCATGATGAACCATTTTCTTCATCTGCATATCCATTTTTCATTGCAAAATCTGCAATCATTTTCGGAGTATATTTTATGTTTCCTGTCACATAAACAGCCACCATCGAAAGGCATGTCGGTCCACAGCCTGTAATTCCCATACAATCACCTGCGTATGTATAATAACCCCATCTCTGATCCCATTGCATAAATAGCGGAACCTCTGTAGTTTTCTTATATTTTGAAAAATCAATATCGTATGCTTTTCCCTTTTTTTCAGGATATTTCAAGACAAAATCTTTTGTTTCTTTATTTCTTTCAAATAATTTTTTTATATTTTCCGGATAATCCTCTAAAGTGTAACCATGTTTTTCTGCATAGTTTTTTATTACATCTTTTGCTGATTCCTCTTTTGATTCTTTTATTTTTTTTACATTATTTCCGCCACTATTTCCACCTTCAGATATGTTATTCATATTTTTCTTTAGATAATTAATTGCAAATGCCAAAACTACTATAAGTACACAGCAAAATGTAAATCTTATATATTTTCTAATTAACATTATTTTTCTTTGTCTTTTTCTTCTTAAGTTCTCTGCTCTTCTTGACATATCGTACCTTCTTTCTGCTTATCTAAATAGTATAATAACAATTTTCGACATTAAATAAATAAATATTTCTTTAAGAATTTTTGAATTTTATAAATATCTTATACATTATTTTAATTCAACTATCCCAAAATTTATTTTTCATCAAAAAGACCTCTGCCACAATGACTATCAATAATTAGTTTTTTTCTAACATATTGATGACATCTAATAATGACAAAGGTCTTTTGTTTTTCTGTTGTTTTTTCTTAAATTTTCTAGAATTTTATTAAATTCTATTTTTTTCTTATAAGAATATATATTTTAATACGAATAATACTGCAAGAATGTACATCAATGGTTTTACTTCTTTTGCTTTACCGCAAATAGCATTTAATAATACATATGAAATAATTCCGATTGAGATACCTTCTGAGATACTATAGAACAATGGCATTGCAATAATGCAAAGATATGCAGGGATTGCATCTGTCAAATTATCATCTGTAAATTTAATATCTGTTACTGCTCCAAACATAAGGAATCCTACCATAATTAATGCCGGTGCTGTAGCAAATGATGGAATAGTAATAAATAATGGTGAAAGAACAACTGAAACAAGGAATAATAAACCTGTTACTGCTGCTGTCAAACCTGTACGACCACCTTCTGCAACACCTGCTGAAGATTCTACGAATGTTGTTGTTGTTGATGTACCTAAAATAGCACCTGCTGATGTAGCAATAGCGTCTGACATAAGAGCTGGTTTAATGTTAGGAAGCTTTCCATTTTCATCAAGCATTCCAGCCTTTGTACTAACACCAATAATTGTTCCTAATGTATCAAATAAATCAACAAAGAGGAATGCAAATACTACAATAATAAAGTTAACAATTCCTACTGCTTTAAAATCAAGTTTAAAGCACTGTCCAAAAGTTTCTCCTAAAGCTGAAAAATCAAAGCTTACAAAATGTGTTGGAATTACTGAGAAAAAGCTTTCGTTATCAGGAACATAAATCTTTGTAAGTTCACAAATAATTCCTAAAACCCATGTTGAAACGATACCTATTAAGATTGAACCTTTTACTCTCTTAATGTAAAGAATAGCTGTAATAAATACACCGATTACTGCTAATAATGCACAAATTCCTGCTGTATGGAAGTTACTTGTAAAATCTGTAATTGTAACAAGTGTAGATTCTGAATCATTTACTAATCCTGCATTCTGTAATCCGATAAATGCAATAAATAAACCAATACCTACTGATACTGCCTTTTTAAGATTAAGAGGAATAGCATCAAAAATTGCTTCACGTACATTTGTTAATGAAAGAATTATAAATATAATACCTTCTACAAATACCGCAAATAAAGCAATCTGCCATGAATATCCCATTTCTCCACATACTGTGTAAGCAAAGTATGCATTTAATCCAAGACCTGCTGATAAGGCAAATGGAAGATTTGCCATAAATGCCATACACATTGTTCCAACAAATGATGCTATACATGTAGCAATCAAAATAGCCTCTTTGTCCATTCCTGAGGCACTTAAGATGTTAGGGTTTACAGCAAGAATATATGCCATTGTCATAAATGTTGTAATACCCGCAATAACTTCAGTTTTTACAGAAGTATTGTTTTTTTTAAGTTTGAATATTTTTTCTAACATTTTCTCCTTTGTATAGATAACTTGTTTGTCATCTTATACTTCCTTTCTTTATTTTTATTACTATTGTAACCACAAAATTATAACAAAGTTTCACTCTTTTTTCTATATTAATTTTATATGAATAATTGAGGATTTATTATACATGATGTCGAGAAGTCAAAAATCCCCGCATCCAAAGATGCGGAGATTCCTAAATATGTTAATATAACTTAACGTATATTATATTTAATTATGCATTAGCCTTTGCAGCCTTAATAGCTTCTGTAAGCTGTGGTACGATTTTGTTTAAATCACCAACGATACCATAATCAGCTACATCAAAGATAGGAGCATCTTCATCTTTATTGATAGCAATAATAAGATCTGATTCTTCCATACCTGCAACGTGCTGGATTGCTCCAGAAATACCAATTGCGAAGTAAACCTGTGGACGAACTGTCTTACCTGTCTGTCCAACCTGTCTGTCAACTGGTAACCAACCGTTATCTGTAACTGCTCTAGAACATGCAACTGTTCCGTCAAGAGCTTCTGCTAAATCTTCAAGAATCTTGAAGTTTTCTTTGCTTCCAACTCCACGTCCACCAGATACTAAAATCTTAGCGTCCATGATGTTAACTGTTTCAGCAACTTCTTTAACTACATCCATGATTTCAACATATTTGTTGTTAGGTGTAAATCCTGGATTGAATTCAATAACTTCTGCCTTAGCACCTGGCTTTGGTTCAGCCTTCTGCATAACACCTGCACGTACTGTAGCCATCTGAGGACGGTTATCAGGACAAGCGATTGTAGCAATTGTGTTTCCACCAAATGCCGGACGAGTCATTAATAACTGATTGTGTTTCTGTTCCTTACCTGGAATAGCAACTAATGGGAAGTCACCAATTTCAAGTAATGTACAGTCAGCTGTTAAACCTGTTGCAACTCTAGCTGAAACTGTAGGACCTAAATCTCTACCAATTGCTGTTGCACCAACTAACATAATTTCAGGTTTATATTTGTTGATAACTTCTGCTAAAGCATGTGCATATGGTTCTGTTCTATATGTTTCAAGTTCAGGATCATCTACTACGATAACCTTGTCAGCGCCATATTCAGCTAACTGATCTACAAGATTTCCAACGTTTGATCCAAGAAGTACTGCTGTAACTTCTGTATTTAATGGTTTTGCGAGTCTTCCTGCTTCTCCGAGGAGTTCGAACGCGATTGAGCTTAATTCGTTATCTACCTGCTGAGCGAAGACATATACGCCTTTATAATCTTCTAAATTTATATTCTGCATGATTAAATCTCCTCTCTAATTAAATAACGTGCTTTGTTAAAAGCTTATCCATGATGTAATCAACTGCTTCAGCCGGGCTATCTGGAGTAACTTTTTCTCCAGCGCCTTTACGAACTTTATCAGATGCTTTAGCAATCTTTGTAGGTGAACCCTTTAATCCAAGGTCTCCATCTTCTACATCAACAAGATTTGCTCTTCCCCATGTTGTAATTTCTGCATCATAAGCATCAAAAATTCCACCTGGAGTCATATAACGAGGATCATTTAATTCTGAAAGTGCTGTAATTAATACAGGCATCTGAGCTTTAATTACGTGATGTCTGTCTTCATACTGACGTTCTACAATTACGCTATCTCCATCAACCTTAATATCCTGTGCATATGAGATAACAGGAATGTTAAGATGTTCAGCAATCTGTGGTCCAACCTGAGCTGTATCACCATCGATAGCCTGACGTCCTGTAATAATAATATCATAATCAAGGTTTCTGATAGCACCTGCGATTGTTGTTGATGTAGCCCATGTGTCAGCTCCACCTAAAACTCTATCAGTTACTAAGATTCCCTTATCAGCTCCCATAGCCATAGCTTCACGAAGAACTTCTTCAGCCTTTGGAAGACCCATAGTAACTACTGTTACTTCTGCGCCATACTGATCTTTTAATCTAAGTGCTGCTTCAAGACCTGCTTTATCATCAGGGTTCATAATTGTAAGCATTGCACCTCTATCTAATGTACCATCTGGATTGAATTTAACTCCACCCTTTGTATCAGGTACCTGTTTTACACAAACGACAATTTTCACGATAAGTACCTCCTAAATTATTTTAATAAGTTTGCAGAAATTACCATACGCTGAACTTCTGAAGTTCCTTCGTAGATTTCTGTGATCTTAGCATCACGCATCATACGCTCAACGTCATATTCTCTGATATAACCATAACCACCGTGTAACTGAACAGCCTTTGTTGTAACTTCCATTGCAACTTCTGCTGCGTATAATTTAGCCTGAGCTGCTTCTACAGAATATGTCTTCTGTGTTTCTTTAGCCTTAGCTGCCTTGTATACAAGCATCTTAGCAGCTTCTACCTTAGTAGCCATGTCTGCTAACTGGAACTGTGTATTCTGGAACTGTCCGATTGTTCTACCGAACTGTTTTCTTTCTTTTACGTATGCAATAGTTGTTTCTAAAGCACCTTCTGCAAGACCAAGAGCCTGAGCTGCGATACCAATACGTCCACCATCAAGTGTATGCATAGCGATACCGAAACCTTTACCCTGCTTACCAAGTAAGTTTTCTGCTGGAATACGGCAATCTTCAAAGATTAATTCGTATGTTGCTGAACCACGGATACCCATCTTCTTTTCTTTTGTACCAAATGAAAATCCAGGTGTTCCTTTTTCAACGATGAATGCTGAAATTTCTTTCATCATTCTACCACGTTTTTCAACTTTACCTGTAACTGCAATGATGATATAAATATCTGCATATTTACCATTTGTAATAAAACATTTTGAACCATTTAATACCCATTCATTTGTTTCTTTATCGAAAACAGCCTTTGTCTGCTGTCCCTGTGCGTCTGTACCAGCACCTGGTTCTGTTAAACCGAAAGCACCTAATTTTTCACCTTTTGCAAGTGGAACTACGTATTTCTGCTTCTGTTCTTCAGTACCAAATGTCATAATAGGATCGATACAAAGTGATGTATGTGCTGAAACGATAACACCTGTTGTACCACAAACCTTTGATAATTCTTCAACGCACATAGCGTATGTTAAAGGATCACATCCCTGTCCACCATATTCCTTAGGAACTGGGATACCAAGGAAACCATTTTTTGCCATTTTTTCAACTGTCTCTACAGGGAACTGTTCATTTTCATCTGTTTCCTGTGCAAGAGGTTTTACTTCATTTTCGGCAAATTCTCTGAAAAGGCTCTGAGCCATTTCATGTTTCTTACTTAATGTAAAATCCATTATTAAATTCCTCCATGTAAATTAAATAAATATATAAGGGGATACCACTAATCATCGACTAGTGGCACTCCCTAACTCTCATGTATATTGTATTATTTGCTGTAATCGTAGAAACCAACGCCAGTCTTTCTTCCAAGCTTTCCTGCACGTACCATCTTTCTAAGAAGTGTATGTGGACGATACTTTGGATCACCTGTTTCAGCCTGAAGTACTTCCATAATAGCAAGTACAATATCAAGACCTACTAAATCACCTAATGCTAATGGTCCCATTGGATGAGAAGCACCAAGCTTCATGGCTGTATCGATATCTTCTACTGAAGCGATTCCGTCAGCATAGATTCCGATTGCTTCGTTAATCATTGGGATTAAGATTCTGTTAACAACAAATCCTGGAGCTTCAGCAACTTCTACTGGAGTCTTTCCGATTTCTGTAGCGATTGTCTTAATCTGTTCAACTAATTCCTTAGGTGTGTTTCCACCAGCAATAACTTCAACTAACTTCATTCTGTCAGCTGGGTTGAAGAAATGCATACCAATCATAGGTCTGTCAAGTCCAGCACCGATTTCTGTGATTGATAATGATGATGTATTTGTAGCAAAAATACATTCAGGTTTTACGATGCTCTGTAATTCCTTAAATGTTTCTTTCTTAATTGACATTACTTCTGGAGCAACTTCGATTACTAAATCGCAGTCTGTACAGATGTCTTTTAATCCTGTCTGGATTTTTCCTAAAATTTCAGCACCTTTTTCTGCTGTGATTTTTTCTTTACCAACAAGGAAGTTGATGTTCTTTTCAATTCTTGCCTTTCCTCCATCAGCAAATTCCTGCTTGATGTCACAAAGACGTACTTCATATCCGTCTGTCATTGCAAATGCCTGTGCAATTCCTGCACCCATTGTTCCTGCACCAATAACTCCTACTATCATTGTTTTTCCTCCTAAATGAAAATATAAATATTATCTGAATATAAATTCAGCATTCCGCTTATTTATTTGCAAATGGTACTACCTTTAATTTCTTTTCTTTATCTTTTTCAAGGAAGTTACCCATTCCTGCCTTCTGGTCTTCTGTTTCGAAGCAGCTACCGAATAATTTTTCTTCGATTACGATTGCATCGTCCATACCTACTTCAAGTCCTTCGTTAATTGCCTTCTTGCAAGCTCTGACAGCAATTGGAGCGTTCATAGCGATTCCATTAGCCATCTTCTTAGCTGCATCCATTAATTCTTCTACAGGATATACTGCATTAACAAGACCAATTCTTAAAGCTTCAGCAGCCTTAATGTTTCTTGCTGTATAAATCATCTGTTTAGCCATTCCCGGTCCAACAATTCTTGCAAGTCTCTGTGTTCCACCAAATCCAGGTGTAATTCCAAGACCTACTTCAGGCTGTCCAAAAATTGCATTTTCAGAACAGATTCTAATATCACAGCTCATAGAAATTTCGCATCCACCACCTAATGCAAATCCATTAACAGCAGCGATTACAGGGATTTCTAATGTTTCAATCTTTCTAAATACATCATTTCCCTTTTTACCAAAAGCTTCACCTTCTGCTTTTGTAAGTGTTGACATTTCTCCTATATCTGCACCTGCAACGAATGATTTTTCGCCTGCACCTGTGATAATTAATGCTCTTGTTGTATTAATATCAATTGCATCAATTGTTTCTTCTAATTCAGTAAGTACCTGGCTATTTAAAGCATTAAGTGCCTTTGGACGGTTGATTGTAAGAACACCTACAAATCCTTCCTGTTCATATGTGATAAATTCCATATTTATTCTCCTTAATATAAAAGTCAAAGCAAATAGCATTCTACGCTTTGGGCTATAAAAGTAAAATATTTGTTATATTGAGCCATCTCAAAAAAACAATTTACACTTCAAACAGGTAAGCCCCATCACCGTTATTTCAATATGTGAAAGAGCTCACCTGATTGCTTAAGACGAAATGCATATGTAAAAATTATTAACTTATTCTCTAACAGATTAAAAAGTTATTAACTTCAATTAACAATCCATCATCTGCATTTCATTTATTTTTTATTAGTCACGTTCAACGATTGTAGTACATCCCATACCACCACCGATACATAATGTAGCAAGACCCTTCTTAGCGTCTCTCTTCTGCATCTCGTGAAGTAATGTAACAAGGATACGGCAACCTGAAGCTCCAACAGGATGTCCAAGTGCGATTGCACCACCGTTTACGTTTACTTTGCTCATGTCGAATTTTAAGTCTCTTGCAACTGCTACAGACTGTGCTGCGAAAGCTTCGTTAGCTTCGATTAAGTCCATATCATCGATTGTCATATTAACTTTTGCTAATGCTTTCTTTGTAGAAGCAACAGGTCCAACACCCATGATTGATGGATCAACACCACCAAGTGCTCCTGTTACGAATGTAGCCATTGGTGTAACACCTAATTCTTTAGCTTTTTCTTCGCTCATAACTACAACTGCTGCTGCACCATCATTAATTCCTGATGCATTACCTGCTGTAACTACTCCATCAGGCTTACCTGAGCAGCATCTTAACTTGCTAAGAGTTTCAACTGTTGTTCCAGCTCTTGGTCCTTCATCTGTATCAACGATGATTGTCTGTTTTCTTGTTTTAACTTCAACAGGAACGATTTCATCTTTGAATTTTCCTTCAGCCATAGCCTTTTCACATTTCTGCTGTGAGTTAGCTGAGAATTCATCTAATTCTTCTCTTGTAAGTCCCCACTGATCAGCTACGTTTTCAGCTGTAATCATCATATGGTAATTGTTAAATGCATCTGTTAAAGCATCATTAACCATTGTATCAACAACTGTTCCGTTGTTCATTCTGTAACCAAATCTAGCCTGTGGTAAAGCATATGGTGCCATTGACATGTTTTCCATACCACCTGCAACTACGATATCAGCATCTCCTGCCTGAATCATCTGTGCTGCCATATTTACACAGTTAAGACCTGAACCACAAACAACGTTAACTGTTACAGCTGGTGTTTCAATTGGAAGTCCTGCCTTAAGTGCTGCCTGACGTGCAACGTTCTGTCCAAGACCTGCCTGGATAACACATCCCATATATACGTGATCAACCTGATCAGCTGGAACGCCTGCTCTGTTAAGAGCTTCCTTAATAACGATAGAACCTAAAACAGGTGCTGGAGTTGTGCTTAAAGCTCCACCCATTTTACCAATAGCTGTACGGCATGCGCCTGCAATAACTACTTTCTTTGACATGATAAATATCCTCCATATAAAATAATTTAATTACGCGTCGCTTTTGTAATATATATTCTAAGTAATCCCTTACGACACACTCTTGTTCAATGATAACATAGGCCAATATATCTTGCAATAAACCGCATTTAAAATATATGTAAAATTTGTGTGAATACCATTAATTCACGCAGTTATCCCTATGTCCACTGAGATTGTTATAATTTTAACAAATTATATTTTCTTTGTCTAGTGAAATATAAAAAATTAGGTGAAAAATATCGAATTTTTAAATAATTAAAGGAAAAACATTTCTATAGTTTATAAAATTTACATTCCTTTAATTCTAAGCCAAATTAGTTTACCATATCTATTATCTTTTTTCATTTTCTTAATTAATTTATTTCTAAAATTAATATAAATAAAATATGCTTTTTTCTCATCTTCACTTTCTATCTTTTTATCAGAAAATTTTTCTTCCAAAGCCTTTTTGTATAACCAGTTCCACTCTTCTTTATTCACAATATCCAACTCATTCATTATATATTCAAATTCATCATATTCAATTGTCTGTTTATTCAAATTATTCTTCTTGTTTATATTTGATTCTTCTCTGTTTCCTTTATTTAAACTTCTAGCCTTCACATTTATTGGATTTGCACCACTTAATGTTTTTCTTTTTAAATTATTTTTGCCTGCGCACATTCTTCTTCCAACGCAATAAAGATAAGTATACGCTTCAACAGCAGACATATTTCTGCATTTTCGTAATTTTTTCTTCTTTAATGCATTAAATTCGACAAATAAAATCACGACTGCAATTATAACTAGCAACATAATGCCAACCATCACTTTTCTATTTCCGTTTATGTTTGTATTATCACTATTTTTCGTGTCACTCTCATTTGAATTTTCTAAATCAGTATTTTTCTTTTCATTGCTTTGTGTCTCATTAACCTGTTTTTGTAAAGTTGTTGCTTCTACAATTTTATTAGTTACATTTTCATTCTCTTTTTCTTCCGGGCTATTAACAGATTCAGCTTCAGTTAAGGATGTGTCAGCTATTGTATGATCTTTAACAACCCACCCGATATATGAATTCAACACTTCTGTCCATGCATGCGCCATCTTATCTGTTACAACTGCCGTATAATGTCCATTTTTATCTCTTTCAAATGCACTCGATGGGATTGCGAATCCTTCCACATATCTTGCTGGGATTCCACACATTCTATACATTAATGTTGCAGTTGTAGCAAAATGAACACAAAATCCTTTTCTGCTCTCTGTCAAAAAATACTCTGATACATCCTGCCCTGACGGAGTCTTTCCCGGCATTAAAGTATATTTAAATCCATTTGAAAATAATTTATCAATATTACTTGATACATCATCTATATTGTCAGAATATATCTTACTTTTATATTCTCTTATTTTACTCAATTTGTCCGGAATCTGCTCATCTACAATTTTCGCCACTTTGTTTTCATAAATTTTCCAGTCTTCAAAATCACTACCATAATCCATCTCATCTAATGCCATAGCATCTTCCATTGGAAAATAATTATATTTCTGATATGTTTTTGAATTCTCTCCACTTATAAAATTTAGATTTCCATGTCCATTCACCGTATCATCATCTGTGACTTTTGCATAATATGGTACAAATGCAATATTCTTACATTCTGCAAAAACATCTAATGTTGCAATTTGTAATGCTGCCGGCACTCTTGAATGATTTATTCTATTGTAAGTTTCCCCATATATTCTTTTTCGGTTCTCAGCTTCTTTCATCAATCTATAGCCACTAGAATCTTTTTCTAAATCAGATAAACTAAACTCACTCCATTTATTGTTTTTATAAGTTTCACCCACAAAATTTTTAATATAAAACGTTCCATCAGGCATTTGAGTTAATGTTACTTTAATCATTTTTGTTCCTGTAATTGTACGTTCACTACTATTATTCAAATTACCATTTAAAACTATTTTATCATTTCTAAATGGTCCTCCAAAAAATGATAATATTTGTGTTGGCAATTCCTTAAGTTGAAAATTCTGAATACTTGATTTTGCCTCTAAATATTGAATTTCATTTATTTTTCTATTTTCTTTAATGTAGGATTTTGTTCCAAAAGCCAAACATATAAGAACAGTTAAAACTATCCCTCCGGCAACTATGCTCCCAATTGCATTTCCATATTTTTTCAAAACAAAATATAATCTATATACCATTACTCCGCCAATTATAAATAAGCAGTTTTCAGTTGATGGGAATGCTCCAACAGTACATGTTAATGCAATAGGAATTACCATAAATAAAGTAACCACGAAAAATCCTTTTTCCTTTTTTGTAATTAAGACAAATGTAATCGAAATCACAAAAATCACTAATGTTACAATAACCCAAAATTCCCAGTTATCTTTTACATTAGTTATTTCTTTTAATGACAAATATTTATTAATTCCTATTTTATTTAAATTTGAATAATCAAGGATATAATTTGAATTTAAAATATTATTATATTTTTTATAAATAGAATAATAGGCTTCAGAAATAGGCGAAATACCTCTTATAAGATGAGCACATGCAGCCTCAACATTTCTAAAAATACATATACCTAAAGTTACACCACTCATTGCTCCGATTATAAGCAGCCATTTATAAATATATCTAAAATAATACACACATATAAACGCAATAATTACTATAATTAATACAAATAATATTAATCTGTTTATATTTGCATTTATTTTAAATTCGTAAAAAATTGTATTAAAAAAAGTCACAATTAAAAAAGCTAAAATACTGATTTTAACACCAACACCTAGTATGTTTTTTTTATTCCAACCCTTCAATGCATTTTTCTCCATAATTTTATATAAGCCTTTCAACGAAATTTGCTAATTTTAAAATTAGTAATAAACTATTTTACTATTTTATTTTAAAACATAATTTAGACAATTTTATTAATATAAATTTGCTTTTTATACTTCAAAATATAATTTATCCCATTGTATTTTATTCTTGTTTTTCGTTATTCTAAGCTCATTATCATTAATTTTTATAATTCCATTAGATTTCATTTCTATGACAGTACTATAGTTTTCTTTTTCTAATTTATCATTTAATGCATAACTATTTTCTTCCTGCAGTTTGTGTACATCTGTAATCAATATTTCGTTTAGCATTTGGTATAAATTTTCCAATGATGTTATCTTAAAATTAACTGTTTTCAATCTTTGTCCGTCATACCATGAAACCACATTGTTGCATTTTTCCTGAAGCAGTGAAAATGAAATATCGGTTGCAATTTCTATTGATTCAATTATGCTTTTTTTATCTTTGCTATTGCCACAGAAATCAACCCATATCAACACTGCACACCCTTCAGGTTTTCCCCTTTCTTTAACAAGAAGCTTGTCATTTTTTGCTGATAGTTTCCAATGTATATCATGTATTGAATCCTGTTCTCTATATTCTCTTATCTGATAAGTTTCTAACGGATCATCTCCCGATTCATATGTAGAATAATAGTCCGCCTCAGTTATAAATTTTCTTGTACTTTGTTTTACCTCTACATTTACAAGTTTTAATTCCGGATATATTAATATATTTTCTTTCTCTTCGACTTTTTTCTTTAAAGAAAAAATGCCAAACCAATCTAGTACTTCATAACTGTCAAATGAGATAATTACGCTTCCGAACTGGTTAAACTCAACGTCATAATATATTTCATTCTTATTTTTTCCATTTGTTTTCCCACGTAATTTTATCTTTTTACTTTTTCCCGTAAATCTGTTTTTGACAGCTATATTTAGCACAATATTTACCGAAGGAATAAATGCTTTACTGCTTGTTTCAAATAATATTGAACATTTTTCATTTTTTTCTACAACAGGCTGCAAATTTTTCATTTGTACATTTACAAATAATTTGCACAAATTTATATAAATAACAGAAACCGGTAAATACACTATCTCCATAACAAGCATCATTCCTACTATCTCATCATCGTATAAGAAAAATAATATTATCGTAAGTAGAATCAAAATAATATACTCTATTAATCTTTTTATCATAGCGTCCTCTCTACTTATTTCTAACAATTGGTGCTTTAACCTGTGCCACTATTTTCTTTGTAATGCTTTCTTTTTTTACATTTCCTACTTTTGCTTTTGTGCTTAATGTAATTCGATGTAATGCAACCGGCTCAAATGCATTGCTTACATCCTTAGGAATAACATAATTTCTTTTGTCCATCCATGCTAATGCCCTGCTCATACCTGCAAGTGCAACTGTTCCTCTTGGACTTAAACCTGCTTTAAGTAATTCATCTTCTCTCGTTGCTTTTGCAAGCCTTGCAATATAATCAAATACTAAATCATGTATATAAATATCATTTATTTCATTTTGCATTGCAATAATATCTTCTGCAGTACAAACCTGTCTTACATTTTCTATTGGATTTCCTTTTTGTCTTCTTTTTAAAATTTCTACTTCCTCATCAACTGACGGATACCCCATGTGAATGCAAATCATAAATCTGTCTAATTGAGAATCCGGCAACGGTTGTGTACCCGCTGAGCCTTCCGGATTTTCTGTTGCAATTACAACAAATGGTTTCCCCGGACTTCTTGTAACACCATCTACTGTTATCTGTTTTTCTTCCATTACCTCTAATAACGCTGCCTGTGTTTTCGGTGATGTTCTATTTATTTCATCCGCCAAAAATAAATTACACATCAAAGCTCCTGACTGATATTTAAATAATTTTGTTTCGTTATCATAAATTGAAAAACCTACCAAATCTGACGGCATAATATCCGTAGTAAACTGTATTCTTTTCTTTGATATTCCCATTGCTTTTGCAAATGATAAAGCCATTGTTGTTTTTCCTACTCCAGGCATATCTTCTATCAAAATATGTCCACCGGCTAAAATTGCCGCAAATATATTATCTATTGCATCATCTTTGCCAACAACCGCCTGTTTTACCTGATTTAAAATTTCGCTTGCTTTGTCGTATAAATTTTCCATAAAACCCTCCTAATTTTTTATTTTAAGATTTAAACAATTAATTTGCAGTTCTACATTATTATGCTTTCTGCAAATTTTAATATAATGCCCAACAAGGCTCCAATACATATAATGATTACCGGATTTTTCTTTTTTATCGCCATAACTGCTGACGTAATAACTATTATTAATGATATAAGATTATCCGATGTTAATATTTTTGAAACTGAGTTTCCAACGGTAAATACATTTCCTGCAACAGATAAAACCGCTGCTCCGACAAGTCCTACGACTGCCGGTTTTATTCCGTTCATCACTGCAACAACGACTTTATTATCTTTAAATTTTTTATAAGCTCTTGCGACAAGAATAATAACTATGAATGATGGTAATGCTACTGCAAATGTACTGCAGAATGCTCCTGGTATTCCTGCGACCTCATATCCAACATAAGTTGACATATTAATTGCAAGCGGTCCTGGTGTAGTTTCGCTGATTGCAATAAAATCTACCATTTGCTTTGTGTCCATCCATTTGTTGCTAAGTACAAGTTCCTGTATCATGGGAATCATTGCATATCCGCCACCAAAGGTAAAAAGACCAATTTTGAAAAAGTTAATAAATAATTTTAAATATATCATTTATCTTCCCCTTTCCATGGTTTTGAATACACTATTCCTAATATTGCTGCTATTATAAGTACCATTATTGCATTAGCATTAAAAAATGCAACCAACAACAATGCCAGTCCCATTATTATATAGGCAAATACACTTTTATTGCATCCACGATAAACAACTCCTATCGCTTTTACAACTAATACTAAAACCGCCGCTCTTATTCCAACAAAAGCGTATTTTACAAGCATCATATCACTTATTTGTCTCATACACATAGCTATAATTGTTATTGCACAAAATGATGGAACAATCACTCCTAATGTAGCCATTATTGCTCCCGGCACTCCTGCGATTTTACTTCCTACAAATGTAGCAAGATTCACCATTATCGGTCCCGGAGTTGCTTCTGAAATTGCAACCATATCTGTCATTTCTTCTTCTGTAATCCACTTTTTCTGTTGAACCATGGAACGTTCAATCATAGGTAACATCGCATATCCACCACCAAAAGTAAACGCTCCAATTTTCATAAATGTTTTAAATATAGCAATACATTTGTCTTTATTTTGCATAATTTTCTATCTTCTCAGGTTACAACCTGTCACTCCTATTCTTTCGTAATTTAATTTTTATCAAAACTTCAAATTCTTACTATTGTATTCATACTTTGCTATTGCAACTTAAGTATATAATTAATCAAATTAATTATCAAGAAATAAAGTGGTCATTTAAAATCAAAAATGCAGCTGCAAACACTCGTCCACAACTGCATCTTTTAACTTGTATATTCTTTTTTAGATTATATACTTTTATTTAATTTCGTATAACCATCCTTCAGGAGCTTCAATTCTTCCCATCTGAATTCCTGTTAATGTATCGTACAATTTCTTAGTAATAGGTCCCATTTCTTCCATTCCACTTGGGAAACAGATTTCCTTACCATGGTCATTAATCTTTCCTACAGGTGAGATTACTGCTGCTGTACCACAAAGACCACATTCTGCAAAATCTTTTACTTCATCAAAATATACTTCTCTTTCTTCAACTTTAAGCCCTAAATAATGTTCTGCAACATACATTAATGAACGTCTTGTGATTGAAGGAAGAATACTGTTTGACTTAGGAGTAACTACTGTGTTGTCTTTTGTAACAAATATAAAGTTAGCTCCACCTGTTTCTTCAACCTTTGTTCTTGTTGCTGCATCTAAGTACATATTTTCGTCAAATCCTTCTGCATGGGCTGTAACGATTGCATGTAAACTCATAGCATAGTTAAGTCCGGCTTTGATATGACCTGTACCATGAGGTGCTGCTCTGTCAAAATCACTTACTTTGATTGTGATAGGCTTTGCGCCACCTTTGAAGTATGGTCCAACAGGTGTTGTAAATACTCTGAACTGATATTCTTCAGCAGGTTTTACACCAATAACTGATGAACTACCAAACATATAAGGTCTGATATATAATGTAGCACCTGAACCATATGGTGGTACATAATCTAAGTTAGCTTTTACTGTTTCTTCAATTGCTTTTACAAATCTATCCTGAGGGAATACCGGCATTTCAAGTCTCTTTGCTGAGTCTTCCATTCTCTTTGCATTTAAATCAGGTCTGAATATTACTACACGACCATCTTCTGTTGTGTAAGCTTTCATTCCTTCAAAACATGTCTGTGCATACTGTAATACACCAGCACATTCACTGATAACAACTGTTGCATCATCAGTTAACTGACCATCATCCCATTTACCATCTTTAAAATTTGAGACAAATCTCTTTTCTGTCTGAACATAACCAAAACCTAAATTTGACCAATCAATATTCTTCTTGTCCATATTTTTTTCCTCCGATTTATCTGTGTAATACTATCAGTAAGGATTGGTGCCCTGCAAAAGGCAAGTTATCTCTGATTGCTATTGCACTTTATTTAGTCTCGTATATACTTTACTCGACCCATAAGATAAATTTTACTCACAAATTATTTCAATGTCAACATTTGAATACTCATAAGACTAAATTTATTTTTATAATTTTGTCAAAAGCCCTTTAACTCTATGTTTGTTCTAAAACATCCTTGATTTTATTTAATATTTTATTTTGATTTTTCTGTATAGATATATTGATTATATTTAATATTACTGCATGACTAATTTCTGCAATACAATTATACAAATTATAATTCCTTTACGAGACACAAATTTAATTCATCGTCATTACAGCAATTTTCATTTAGTCCCAATACCTTTTTTCTGTATATGTCATTTTCCTAATTTCAATTTTTTTCATTATTTTTATACACCTTTACCCACAAAACTATTTTCACCTTCACCACCGGTAACATACATAAGAGCCTTATCTATTTCCCTAGACCACAATTGCCAATTATGTTCGCCGTGAGATAAATTGTAATAACATTTTACATGTAATTCTTTTAAATAATTAACAAATTCAGTGTTAATCTGTCTGAGTTCTTCTTCCCTGCCACATGAAATGTAAAAGAATGGTAATTTTTTTCCTTTCTTTAATTTCTCTTCAATTACATATTTGTAATTCTCGCTAAAATTACCCGGAACTGATTTTTCCTTAAAGACCTTATCAAACATTTGTAATTTGTAATAACCAAATTTTCCTTTATTAAGTTCATTGACTGATTTTTCATATAGGCATGCCGAAGATAAACCTATTACGGTGCCAAATGTATCACAATATTTTGCACCGTTTCTTATTGCACCATATCCTCCCATTGAGAATCCTGCAATAATGGTGTGTTCCCTGTCCATTGGAAGACTGAATTGCTTTCTCATTCTCTCAAGAAGTTCTGTGCCTACAAATTTTCCATAATTTCCAAATGCGACTCCATGATCTATGTAAAAACTGTTTCCACAGCTTGGAATTATAAATGCTACTTTATATCTATCAGCCATTCCCTGCACATCCATATTACTAACACAATTATTAGCATCACTTAACACTCCATGCAAAAAAATCATTACATATTCAGGCTTATTATTACAAGGCATAACTAGTTTGACTGTTGTGGGATGCATTAGTGATTGAGACATAAAATTATAATCAATAATTGCCATCTTTTTTCCTCTTTATATTAAACAAGCCAAGTTCAATTATTTTTATTTTTCATAAAAATAATTCGCTTGGCTCTTTTTGTTTTCCTTTTTCCTATTTTGTTATTTTAAATTACTGTAAACGCTTAATCATTTCAACTAAAGTATCTACATTCTGGAAGTTTTCTTCTGTCTTTTCTTCCATTGTGATTTCGATATCAAACTTATCTTCAAGTTCAGCAATTAATGCGATGATATCCATAGAGTCAAGATCTTCTGCAATATTTAGGTCTTCATCTTCAGCGTCAATTGCTGGATTAATCATTGCTAAAATTTCAATAACTTCATCTCTCATTTCATCTTCCTCCTCATGGCAATATTTTTATAAATATATATCTACCACATATTTGTTACTTATTCAATTCTTTTAATTTTTTTCTTATAATTTTTCCATTAAAAGTTCTTGGAATTTCATCTATAACTTCAAAAACTTTTGGAACTTTAAACGCTTCAAGCTTATTTAGCATAAATTTTGCAATTTCTTTCTGATCAAATTCGCATCCTTCATTCATTACGACAAAAAGTTTTGGTGCTTCACCTGTAATTTCATCTTTAATAGGAATACATGCGCAATCTTTGATTTTTTCATGCGTTACAACAACTTCTTCTATTTCCGTAGGAGCAATCTTTAGTCCACCCATGTTAATAACATCTCCTTTTCTGCCAAGAAGATATACGAGTCCATCATCTCCAACATATCCTAAATCATTTGTATAAATATTTCCATTCTCCAATGCCTCTTTTGTAATTTCAGGTTCTTTGTAATATCCACGCATATTCATGTCACCTTTAAATGCCATGTATCCCGGATTTTTAAATGATGCTTCAATCTCGTTTCTATTTTCATCCACAAAGAAAATTGTAGTATTAACTGTAGTTCTTCCGATACAGTTTTTCTTATCAGCATATTTATTAAATTCAAGGATTACTGTACACCCTGATTCTGTAGCACCATATGTGTTGTAAAGTCTTACAGTAGGAAACATCTTAGTTAATAATTCCTTATCTGCTTCTGACAATGGTGCTGAACCCATTTGAATATAATTAAACTGACTGTCATATGTTGCAAATCTATCTTTTGCAAATTTTAAAACCATATCTAATATTGCAGGAACAAATGTAATAGCTGTAATTTTATAATTATCAAGCAGCTTAAAGAAATCTTCCACAAATACAAAACCATCTGTCAAAATGGCTGTACTTCCATTGTACATTGCTCCATAAAATCTTCTAATTGCTAAAGAATGATTAATCGGAGTTGAAAGCAATTCCACCTCATCTTTGCCCATTTCAACGCTGTCTATAACATTTTGTGCAATAGCAATATCTGTCTTAAATGTAACTTCTATTCCTTTTGATTTTCCTGTTGTACCAGTTGTAAATAAAATTTCGGCCAACTGATTCGACTTAGGCATTTCAAATGTTTCTATTGGACTTGTCTTATCCGTCACAATTTTAAGCAATTCTTTTAAACTTATATTTTTCACATTTTCATTATTCACAGGTTTTTCTGCCACATAAACATCTGCCTCAACAAACCTCATAATTTCAAGAATTCTATCATCTTTTACTGCTTTTTCAAGAGGAAGATATGCAGCTCCTGCTAACTGTATTCCAAGTGCTGCCACAAGATATTCCACCTTCTGAACTCCTCTTATTACGACGATGGAATCCTTTCTTACTCCACTATTTTTCAAATATGTCGCTGCCCTTTGAATCATATCCCAAAATTCGCTGTAGGTTGCTGATTTTTTCTTATCCCCGGCACATAATTTATCAGGAGTTTCTTTCGCATGTATCTTTATTGCTTCTAAAATTGATGCTACTTCATTATTCATTATTGCTTTCTCCTCATATTGATTCTGATCATTTTTCTTTATTTTCTTCTGTTAATGCATTATTCAAATGCTCCCACAATTCTCCGTATCCTTCGCTTGCAGGTGTTACAGGTTTAGAAATCGGATTATCCATTTTTTCCTTAATTGTTCCATTTTTAGACATAACCATAATTTTGTTTCCAAGAGAAATTGCCTCCTGAATATTATGTGTAATAAAAATTACAGTCATTTTTTCCTTTTCCTTTATATGAAGTAACTCTGACTGCATTTTATTTCTAGTCATGGCATCTAAGCTGGCAAATGGTTCATCCATTAAAATAATCTTTGAGCCTAATGCAAGCCCTTTTGCAATGGCTACTCGCTGCTTCATACCACCGCTCAATTGATGTGGATAGTAGTTTTTGTACTGTGATAAATTTACTTTTTCTAAGTACTTTTCAGCTCTCTTTTTTCTTTCTTCCTTATCCTTCATTCCACCTACTTTAAGTGGGTATGTTATATTTCCTAAAACTGTTTTCCACGGAAATAACTGATTAAAATCCTGAAAAACCATAATTCTGTCAGGTCCCGGTTTTGTAACTTTTTCTCCGCTAACTTCAATCGTTCCTTCGTATCCTTCAAATCCCGCTATGCATCTAATCATTGTTGATTTTCCGCATCCTGACGGTCCTAATATACATAAGAAATCCTCTTCATTTAAATCTAAATCAATTCCTTTTAAAATTACATTTTGTGAATTATCGTATTGTTTTACCAAATTTCTGATTTTTAAAATATTCTTATCCATTATCTTGACATCCCCCATTTCTTAAATGTGTGATTCTCAATAGTTCTAAATACTCCGTATTCAACAACTAAACCAATTAAAATGATAACTAAAATTGTTGCAAATACTCCGGCGATATCCATATTTGTTCTTCTATCTGTAATGTAGTAACCAATTCCTTTTGAACCGCCACTTCCAAAAAGCATTTCTGCACTTATTAAACCTCTCCATGCTCTTGCCCATCCCATTTTTATACCTGAGAAAATTCTCGAAAGAGCTGCCGGCAAAAATACACCAAATACTAATCTTACAGGACTAAGTCCAATGTTTTCTCCTACTTCCAAATATAATTTTGGAACTGCATTAAAGCCATCTATAATACTTCTTGACATCGGCCATACAACTGAATGAATTACGATAAATATAATTGATGCATCTCCAATTCCTAACCAAAGAATTGCAATCGGTGTCAACGCAATACCCGGAATCAGGTCAAACATTGATACAATCATATTGTAAATAGCATAAAATGTATCACTTACAACTGCTAAACTTGAAAAAATAAGTGCCAATATTACACCTATTAAAAGACCTTTTAACATAAGCTGCATTGAATGTGCAACCATAGCTCCAAACCCATTTACCGTAAACGCATTCATAAATGCCTTACCTACACTTCTAAGTTCAGGGAATAAAAGTGTCTTACCACTTGGTTCAATTACGTTATAGTAATACAATTCCCACACTGCAAAAACTGCAACTATAAATACTAACTGTGCAATTAATCTCTTTGTACTTTTCTTCACTGCTTTTCCTGTTCCTTTCTACTTTCTTATGCTTTTATCCATATACGGTTTTCACATTTATTCACACAAAAATACTACTAAGTCGTTTTACACTACTTAGCAGCATTTTCATTTATGTGATTACTCAATTTCTTCTACTTTATATTAATTTCCTTTTACATTATCAAATGCAATTTCACTTATATCTTTTGGACCATTTTCAAGAAATCCTGCTTCTACCATAAAGTCTGCTAAATCCATAATTCCCTGAAGTTGTGTTGTATAACTTGAAGCCGGATCATTCATCCATGAAAGAATTTCATCTGCTGTTGCATCATATCCATCTGACAATATTTCAGCTGTTTCCTGTGGATTTTCCTTAATGTATTCCATTGCTTCTTCCATTGCATCACAAACTGCCTGATATAATTCAGGTTTATTTTCTTTTAACTTATTTGAAGCAACACCTACAATAAATGTATTTCCATTAGGCCATACATCTTCACCTATTTCAATTTTATGAACATTATCCGCTGCTTCTTCCATAAAATTATATGGAGAAATTACCATGTGACATTGGACTGCACCACTTAATAATGATGTATATCCATCTGCATTTGATAAAACCGTAAGTTTTCCGTCTAGTGCATGTGCATCTCCAAGATATGCCTTAGCCGCCATTGCTAACAAAATATGTGGATGACTGTTCAATCCTGTAATTGCTATCTGATCCTGAGCTGTAATATCTTTTAATGAATTTATATCATCCTGATTTGTTAAAATACCATATGGCTGTGATGAAATTCCCGCAAAAATCTTTCCCGGAATTCCTGCTTTAATACCTGTAATCGCAGGAGCTGCTCCCATACACCCAATATCAACTGAGCCTGATGTTAAACCTTCATTAATAGCTGCACCATTTGCAAGCATCTGCCAGTCAATATTCACTTCTCCGTCATAATGTTTCTCAATAAGTTTTTGATTCATCATTACCAGTATCGGTGCGTATGCAATACTTGACTGATATGCTATTGTGATTTTTTCTTTACCGTTATCTTTCTTACTTTCTGTATTGTCTGAACTGCTTCCACACGCTGTAAATGTTACTGCCAATACCATTGACATAATCAATGCCACAATTTTTTTCTTCATCTCCATGCTCCTTTATGTTTCATTTTGTAAAATGTTTAATTTTCTCTTTTGTGTTACTTATTTTTCAACTATTATTAATAACAAGCTAAAATATTTAAACAGGCTAGTCTTATTCAACTTTGTTATTTAAACAATTTAATTTCCTTCCACATTATCAAATGCTATTTCACTTATGCTTTCAGGTCCTTTATCGAGGAAATCTTCTTCTACCATAAAATCAGATAACTTCTTAACGCCCTGAAGCTTTGTTGAAAATACTGACGCATCATTAGTTAACCACGACACAATTTCTTCCTGCGATGCATCGTAATAATCTTTTAAAATATCTGCTGTTTTTTCAGGATTATCATTTATAAATTCAATTGCATCATCCATTGCCTTACAAACTGCTTCATATAACTTTGGTCTTTCTTCTTTTAATTTTTCTGTTGCAACACCTACAATAGTTGTATCTCCTACAGGCCATACACTTTCATCAACCTCAATCTGATGAATTCCCTCTTTGTTTTGTTCCATAAAGCAATACGGTGACATTATCATGTGACACTGAACTGCACCACTTACTAATGATGTATATCCGTCTGCATTTGGCTGTGCTACAAGATTAGCATCCAATGCATGAGCATCTCCAAGATAAGCTTTAGCTGCCATTGCCAAAACTATATGTGGCTGGCTGTTAATTCCTGTAATAGCTATCTGGTCTTCCTTTGTTATATCCTTTAAAGTCTTAATTTCTTCTTTATTTGTTGATATTCTATAAGGCTGTGATGACATTCCTGCAAAAATCTTATATGGTGCACCTGCTTTAGCCCCTGTAATTGCAACTCCTGTTCCTATTGCTCCTACATCAACTGTATTAGAAGTTAATCCCTCGCTGATTGCTGCTCCACCCGAAAGCAACTGCCAATCAATATCAACATTTCCATCATAATTCTTTTCAATAAGTTTCTGATCCTTCATTACTAAAATTGGTGCATAAGCAATTCCTGACTGATATGCAACTTTTAAAGTTTCAGTACTATCCTTTCCCTGCTTATCGTTGTTCTTTCCTCCACAAGCTGTTAATGATACTACCATTGCAGCTATCATAGCTAATGCTATAACCTTTTTTCTCATTTTCTTCTCCTTCTCGAGTTGAGTTATTACTTTTTAGTTATATGTATTATAACTTTATTTTTAAATTACCAAATCATTATAACACTTATAATTAAAAAAGCAACAGGAAATTAAAAAAGTTTTTTGTTTAACTTTTCCAATTTTCTGTTGCTTTATATTTTTATAAAATGATATTGAGGTCAAAAGCCTCAACTTTGATGCCTACGGATTGTTCCCCACAATCCTACCCAATCATAAAATCCCTTTAGAATTAATTCTGTGCCACTAATTTCATAAATCCCTGTTCATCTATTATTTCAACACCAAGTTCCTTTGCCTTTTTATTTTTTGATGAATTTGAATTTATATCATTATTAATCAAATAATTTGTCTTTCCTGTAACACTACCTGTTACTTTTCCCCCTCTATCTTCAATAAACTTTTTAAGTTCATTTCTATTTGCAAATTCATTTACAGTTCCTGTTATAACAAACGTTTTTCCTTCAAGTACCTGTTCATCATTACTTTGCTCAATATAAAGTTCAACCTCTAATAATAAATTATTAAGCTTTCTATTGTTTTCTTCATCTGCAAAATATTCAACAAACTTCTTTGCCATAATCTCTCCAACTCTATCAATAGCCACAAGTTCTTCAACTGTTGCATTTCTGATTTTGTCGATAGAATCTAACTGCTTACAAATCATCTTTGCATTTGAAATTCCTATATTAGCAATTCCAAGACTATAGATAAACGATGGAAGAGTTACTCTTCTGGATTTTTCAACTGCTGCTGTTATATTATTATATGATTTTTCACCAAATCCTTTTTTATTTACTATTTCCTCTTTAAATCTGTCTAAGTGGAAAATGTCAGCAAATTCTTTAATATAACCTTCATCTATAAATTTTTCCAAAGTTTCTTCTGATAGTCCTTCTATATTCATTGCATCTCTTGATACAAAATGAGAAAATGCCTTAACATGTTTTGCAGGGCATTTAGGATTGTCACAATACAAAGTCTTAATTCCGTTTTCATTCTTTATTATTGTATTGCCCATACATACAGGACATTTGTCAGGAATTTCTACATTTCCACTTTTTGTAAGATTTTCTGCAATCTGCGGGATAATCATATTTGCTTTATAAACTAAAATACTATCACCCACACCAAGTTCAAGTTCTTCCATAATACTTACATTATGAACACTTGCCCTGCTAACAGTTGTCCCTTCAAGTTCAACAGGTTCAAACACAGCCACAGGATTTATAAGACCTGTTCTGCTTGCACTCCATTCAATGTATTTTAATTTTGTTTCGGCCTGCTCATCTGCCCATTTGAATGCTATTCCATTTCTAGGAAATTTTGCTGTCGAGCCAAGAGATGCTCCATAAGCTAAATCATCATACATTAATACAAGTCCATCTGATGGAACATCAAATGTCTTTATTTTTTCTGCAAAATATTCTACAGCCTGCTGCATATTTGCTTCAGTTACCTCTTTATGTTCTACAACCTGAAATCCCTGTTCTTCAAGCCATTTCATCTGATTCGCCATAGAATTTCCAAAATCTACTCCCGGAGCACTAATTAGGGCAAATGCAAAAAAGTTTACATTTCTTTTTGCAGTTATCTCATTGTTAAGCTGACGTACTGAGCCCGAGCATAAATTTCTGGGATTTTTATATTTTGCATCCGCATCCTCTATTGTGGCATTTATTTTTTTAAAATCCGAATACTTAATTACCGCTTCTCCTCTTAGCACAAGCTGTCCCTTATATGAAATATTAATTGGAATATTTTTAAATGTTTTAGCATTATTTGTAATTACTTCTCCTACAATACCATTTCCTCTTGTAACTGCCTTTTCAAGAGTTCCGTTATTGTATGTTAAAACTACAGTAAGTCCGTCTAGTTTCCATGACAAAAGTGCTTTTCTTTCTCCTGCAAATGAAGCAAGTGTTGCTACATCCTTTGTCTTATCAAGAGATAACATAGGACTTTCATGTGTTTCTTTTTGTAATTCACTAATAACCTCGTAACCTACATTTACAGTAGGGCTATTTGCCAATACAATGCCTGTTTCCTTTTCAAGTTCTACTAATTCATCGTATAACCTGTCATATTCAATATTAGGCATAATTTCTCTGCTCTCCTGATAATATGCCTTTGAAGCTTCGTTTAAAAGCTCAACTAACTCCTTTATTCTATCTAACTGCGCCATTTTATTTACCTTTCAAAATTATTTATAATTTTTATTTTCTAAAACTTTCTGCCATTGTTTCAAATTCTTCTTTTGTCACATCTCTATAACTTCCAATTGGAAGATTTCCTAACTCGATGTTCATTATACGGATGCGCTTTAATTTTACAACCCTATAACCTAATGCCTCACACATTCTTCTAATCTGTCTGTTAAGCCCTTGTGTAAGAACTATTGAAAACATATTTTTCTTTAATCTGACTACTTTACAAGGTCTTGTAACCGTATCTAATATTTCAACTCCACTACTCATCTTTTCAACGAATTCATCTGTTATCTGCTTATCTGTCCACACGTGATATTCTTTTTCATGTCCATTAGACGCTTTTAAAATGCTATTAACTAACGAGCCGTCATTTGTCATTAATATTAATCCCTGTGAATTTTTATCCAAACGTCCCACCGGATAAATTCGCTTTGAATAATTTACAAAATCAACAATATTATCTTTATTATTCAAATCTGTTGTACATTCTATTCCAACAGGCTTATTAAGTGCTATAAGTATTCTTTCGTCTTCTCTTGAAACCCTTTGTTCATTTACAACAATATCGTCATTTATAGTCACTTTTTGTCCCATTAATGCGACTTTACCATTAACAACTACTTTACCTGCTTCAATAAGTCTGTCCCCTTCTCTTCTTGAACATACTCCTGCATCACTTAAAAATTTATTTAACCTTATTAATTCGTGTTCGTCTTTTACTTCTTTCTTTTTATTATCCATATCATGTTCCTTTAGAATAAAAAACGCCGGGATTATTCCCAACGCTATTTACATTTTTCTACATCTATCTTATCACCAATATTTTAACGGTCATAAATAATTAAAAGTGCACCTTTTTTCACTTCAACACTTACATCATTTCCCACAAATGTATTGCTTACTGCAAGTGGATAATCATTTGTCAAAGTTCCATCTTTAAGTTCATACTTTGCTCCTAAAATAGAAACTCCTTCCGCTTTATCACCTAAAGCAAAAATGGACAGATTTACGCAAATTCTATTTTTTAATATGATTTTAGAATCATTTATTACGTTGTAAACTCTATCGCTATCTACCATACGCATATCTGCACCTTTTTTTGCACCATAAAGCAAAGTCTGTATATTTGCAAATGTATGGTCAGCTCTTCCACCTGTACCACCGTAAATTCTAATATCTGTATATCCTAGCTTAATAGCTTCCATAACGGCAATCATTGTATCTGTATAATCTTTTTCTACTTGAAAAGTCTTTATATTTAATTCATCAGGAACATAACCTAATGAATCAAAATCTCCTAATGTCAAATCAGGACTAATTCCTAATTTTTTAACAATCTTATATCCGCCATCCACTGCTATTACATAATCATTTTCTTTTTTTGTAAAATTGGTGCCGGTATTATCTCCGGCACCAACTATATAGCATATATTATTCATTTTGTTCTCTCTTTATATATCTCTAAAGTTTCTAATTTTCAAATGCTACTGAGCTGCTCCATCATTTGTACTCTGATTTGCATTGTTCTGAGTTGCAAGTGCATCGTAGAAATTCTTTAAATCTCCATCTGCATTCAATGCATCATTTAATGAATTATTAACTTCCGTATACAATGCTACAACATCATCATCCTGAGAAATCATACTAATATAATCAAGAACTTCTTTATCTGTAACTCCATTATGAATATAAATATTTCCCGTTTCATCATCTCTGATTACATATAGTATAGAGATTCCAGGTGCTGGAGTTGCAATATTCTTAATCTGTAATGAATATCTTACAAATACTACATATGTGTTAGCATATAATCCATTCTTTGTATAGCATGTTATATCTGAATATCCTGTTATATAAGATGATTCTTCTGCTAAGCTATCCTCAGTAATACCATCCATATTGTCTACATATTGTGCTAATGCATTAACATCACCTGCTGCCTTTGCCTGATAGTAAAGTTTTACAACATCAGAGATATCTTCATATGAATCTTCCTGTAATGGATTGCTTGCCTGATCATATGATGTTGTTTCAGGTTCGTCATTTTTCTTATAATTTGTTGCGTTAATTCCAACTGCTATAAGTGCAATTACCGCTATAACTACCACAACAATTCCTATTACAGGAATAAATCTGCTAATACCTTTATCGTCATCATCGTAGTCATCATCATCATTTTCTCCATATATTGAATGACTATATCCGGCTTTTTGTTTATTATTCTTAGCACTTTTCTTCTTTTTATTTTTTCCTTTTTGTTTCTTTTCTTTTTCTTCTTTTTCCTCTTTGGCTTTCTTTGCCTTTTTGGCAGCTTCTTCATCAGCATAAATCTGCTTTAACAATCTACTTACTTCATCCTGAGGTTCTTCTTCCTCCGGCTGCTGTTTCATCACTTCATCTAAATATGCATTATCTAACGTTTCAAGCGTAGCCTCTTCCGACTTAATTTCATCTTCGCTTTCTGTATCATTTATAACTGTATCTGATGTCTGTGATTCAGATACTGTATCTTCTGTTATATCTGTTGATACATCTACCGGATTACCATTCTGTTCTTTATCTATTGAAATTTCATTGCCATCTTCACCCATCATTGTTAATCCGTCAGGTGTATCCTGAAGTTCAACAACTTCTGTGTCATTAGAAATTGCCTGTTCTTCCTGCTTCTGTAATTCCTGCTGTTTTAAAGCTTCTTCTTCAAGTCTTTTCTTCTCAGCTGCTGCTCTTTCTTCTTCAAGCTTAGCTAATCTCTTCTTTTCTTCCTGTTCTCTTTTTAATGCTTCTATATCAAAATCATTTATTCCATTACTTTTAAAGCCCATTATTAAATGCTCCTTGTATTATCTTTGTATTTCTATCGACTTCCTGTTGTCGTTTTCCAATACTCATTGTCCAATACATAATTTTATTTAAATATTTCTATATTATTTTAAACAAAACCTCCTTAAACTATATCAAATTATTTCTCCAAATTCAATACGACACTATTTATTATACAACAAAAATATTTGATATTTTCTTAAGATTCCTGTATTATATTTTTATGCGCCTATAGCTTAGTGGATAGAGCGCCGCCCTCCGGAGGCGGTAACGCAGGTTCGACTCCTGTTAGGCGCGTTTTTTACAAATTCACATTTAACTCAATTATTATTATCCATAATTCGATAATTTCCCATTGTTTTTCACTATTTTCAGTTATAAAAAGCAAAATAAAGGCTCTAAACTTTACTTGGGGTGGGTAAGGTTTAGAGCCTTTTTAATTTTTAAGTAAAAAAAGTAGGCACAGGAACCTATAACCTTTATAATTAAATCACCACAAAATAACCGAAAGGAGATTGCCTATTCCTAACAATGATTTTATATCAAATATCCTAGAAATAAAAGACTTAATTATAACAAATGTTGAATCATATCCAGAAGAAATGCATATTTACTTTAAAATTGAACGTCGTGATCACGTTTGTCCATGTTGTGGTGCAGTGACAAATAAAGTTCATGACTATCGTCCTTCAATTATAAAAGATGCACCAATAATGGGTAAAAACACGTATCTTCATTACTCAAAAAGAAGATATCACTGTGATTGTTGTGGCAAACATTTCAACGAGAACTTTACTTTACTTCCTAAGCATTGCAGAATTACAAACAGACTAAATTTTCTTGCTATAAATATGCTTAAAGAGGCTCAAAATGTTTCTGCAGTAGCCCGGCAGGTTGGAATATCACCTTCTACTATTTTTAGAAGAATGGAAGATATTAAATACCCTAAACCTTCTGTTCTTCCACAAGTTTTATCCATTGATGAATTCAAAGGAAACGCCGGTGGCGAGAAGTTTCAGGCAATACTAACGGATCCGAAAAATCATAAAATATTTGATATTCTTCCTTCAAGAACTCAATATAAACTGAAGGATTATCTATTAGAATTTCAAAACAGAAAAGATGTACGATATTTTATTATAGATATGAACTATGTTTATCGAGACATTGCAGAAACTTATTTTCCTAATGCAAACATAGTCATTGACAGGTTTCATGTGGTCAGATATATTACCTGGGCTTTAGAAAATGTAAGAAAACGTATTCAAAAGGATATGCCTCCTTCAAAGCGTAAGTATTTTAAGAGAAGCCGGCGAATATCGTTATCTCATTATTGGAAACTTAATGACGAAAGTAAGCAGGCATTGGAAGTCATGCTTATGCAGTCAAATGACTTAGCTGTAGCTTATTATTTAAAAGAACAGTTCTATGACTTTATGGAATCTAAAAACAGGGATGAAGCTTATAGGAAACTTAGAAAATTTATACTATCAGTGCAGGCAAGCGAACTGGAAGAATTCAACGCTACATTAACAATGTTATCAAACTGGGTCAAATACATACTGAATGCTTTTGACTGTCCTTATTCCAACGGATTTACAGAAGGAACCAACAACAAGATTAAAGTAATTAAGCGAAATGCTTACGGATATAGAAATTTTGAGAACTTTAGGAATAGAATCCTTATGACTTCTGCTTAAAAGAGAAAACACAGTTGTGAACAATAGTTCACAACTGTGTCAAAAATCTTTTTACCCCCACTCTTGACAAAGAGCCATATATTTATTGCATTATGCCTATTAATTTGATACAATTTAAAAAGAGGTTTTGCTAGGATTTAATTAATATTTTAGTTTACAATGTAAACTATTTATAAAGGAGAATGGACTATGTTTAAGAAATCAAAATTACGTAAAGGTATTAAAAAATGTAAAGATGAAATCACTCTACTTGAATCTAAACGTTCACGTTCACAGTCTGCGATAGTACAGGCTATTCTCGAGCAGCGCGATCCAGATGAAGAAGAGGTTGAATTTTTCAATCAATATACAGCTAAAATTGACGAAGTAAGAAATAATATGTATGCACTTCAGCGTGAATTAGATAATTTAGAATATAGATAGTTTATTTATTTTATACCATAAAAAAGGACAACCGTTGTCAAATTAACTGTTGTCCTTTTTTATTTTACATGTATATTCTGTCGTCTCTTCTGCAGTATAAATACATATGATTTGATAAAATTTCAACTGTTTCTAATTCATTTTCATTAACTTCACCAATCATCTCATTTATTTCTTCATCTGAAATTTCATTATCTTTTGGTATCAATATTACTTCATGAACAGAACTTGGAATTATTATTAAATCTTTTTCTATTTTATCCGCAAACTTCTTAAGTAATCCATCATAAAACATCGTTCCTGCACCATTAATTCTTTTTTCATTTGTCAGAACATACATATCAATCTTATCATCATATTTCATTTTTTCAATTTCTTCACGTACATATTCTGACACTTTTTCTTTCGGATGTCCACCATAAGCACAATCTTCTTTAACAAAATCCCATTGTTCCTGTTCATCCTCATCATCCCATTGCATCGAAATATCATTAATAATCATCTCAGCAAGTAAATCTTCCATTCTCATTATAACCGGAGGCATTAATTCAGGTGTATTAGTTAACGCTACTTCTTCAATTTCTTTTTTGCTGACTTGCCACATATCTAAATGTTCTTTCTTAATCATCGCAGTAGCTGAATTATACGCATCTTCTTCTATCACAATATTAAACACAATTGCCAAATCTAAAATATGTAAATGTGGAACAGTCTTAAGCATCTCTCTGTTCATATCGTAATTAATTACTTTATATGCTATTTTATTCTTTATATAGGAATAGTTCATAAAATCTTCCATACTAAAATTTAGTCCACAGGAATTCATAATATACATTTCAAATATCTCATTCGCTATATCCGAAATATCCTTTCCCTGACAAAATTCTTCATAGTAAGATTCCAAATAGATTGTTGGCGTTGCCCGATTTTCATCATTAACAACACTTATAGATTTTAGATGTACATTGTTATTCTTTACTATGTCCCTAATAACAACTCTGCCTGAAAGACCTTTTCTTTCAGCAAGCATTTCAAATTCCCCGTGAATTTTCTTAACAAAATTCTCATAATTCATTGGTTTGTACCCCTTTACACTTAATATCGTGTAATGTTACAAATCATTTATAGCCAAATTGATTTTATTATATTTCCAAATAAAAATCAACTACTTTTTTAATTTTATTTCTGTTTCTACTTTTTTAATTTCATTTCTGTTTCATAGCGTGATTTCTTCAAAATTAATAAACTGAAGCCAAACTATGCCTTTCACTTTATTTTCACAAAAATAATAAAACGATTACTCATGACATAAATCATAGGTAATCGTTTCTTATTGATTTGCAAATTATAATTTTATTTATTTCTTTGCGCTCTCTTTCTCATTGTTGGGTCAAGAATTTTCTTTCTAATTCTAAGACTTTCAGGTGTAATCTCTAAAAGTTCATCAGTATCAATATATTCAAGTGACTGCTCTAAGCTTAATACTTTCTTTGGTACAAGTCTTAAAGCTTCATCTGAACTTGATGTTCTTGTATTTGACAAATGTTTTGTCTTACATACGTTAACTTCGATATCTTCTGCTTTTCCTGTCTGACCAACTATCATACCTGCATAAACTTTTTCACCAGGTCCGATAAATAATGTTCCTCTTTCCTGAGCGTTGAATAATCCATAAGTAATAGCTTCACCTGCTTCAAATGCAATTAATGAGCCTTGTTTTCTATACTGAACATCTCCCTTGTATGGACCATATCCGTCAAATACTGTATTCATAATTCCGTTACCTTTTGTATCAGTCATAAACTGACCTCTGTAACCAATTAATCCTCTTGAAGGAATTGAAAATTCCAATCTTGTATAGCCACCATTTGTTGGAGCCATCCCCTGAAGTTCGCCTTTACGGTCACTTAATCTCTGAATGATTGTTCCTGCAAATTCTTCAGGCACATCAATATAGCAGATTTCCATAGGCTCTAATTTCTTGCCTCTTTCATCTTCTTTATAAATAACTTCAGCTTTACTTACGGCAAATTCGTATCCTTCTCTTCTCATATTTTCAATTAATACTGAAAGATGAAGTTCTCCTCTTCCTGATACTTTGAAAGAGTCTGTTGATTCTGTTTCTTCCACTCTTAAACTTACGTCTGTATTCAATTCTCTAAACAATCTGTCTCTTAAATGTCTTGAAGTAATAAATTTACCTTCCTGACCTGCAAGCGGACTATCATTTACCATAAAATGCATAGAAATTGTAGGTTCTGAAATCTTCTGGAATGGAATTGCTACAGGATTATCTAAAGAGCAAAGTGTATCTCCGATATGAAGGTCTGTAATTCCGGCTATAGCAACAATTGAACCTACTGTTGCTTCCTTAACTTCTACTTTATTTAATCCGTCAAATTCATATAACTTTGTAATCTTAACCTTTTCCATTTTGTCCGGTTCATGATGGTTGACTAAAGCTACATCCTGATTAATCTTTAAAGTACCGTTATCAATCTTACCAACACCGATTCTACCAACATATTCATTGTAATCAATTGTGCTGATTAATACCTGTGTATCTGCATCAGGATCGCCCTGTGGTGCAGGAATATAATCAACGATAGTATCAAATAAGTCTTTCATATCTGTTGTCTGCTTATCTAAATCTAATGTTGCAAATCCCTGTTTTGCTGAAGCAAATACAAATGGGCAGTCTAACTGTTCTTCATTTGCATCTAATTCTATAAATAATTCTAATACTTCATCTATTACTTCTAAAGGTCTTGCTTCCGGTCTGTCAATCTTATTTATACATACAATAACAGGAAGCTGAAGTTCTAATGCTTTCTGAAGAACGAATCTTGTCTGTGGCATTGCACCTTCAAATGCATCTACAACAAGAACAACACCGTTTACCATCTTAAGTACACGTTCTACTTCTCCACCAAAGTCAGCATGTCCCGGTGTATCAATAATATTAATTTTTGTATCCTTATATGTTACGGCAGTATTTTTTGAAAGAATTGTAATACCTCTCTCTCTTTCAATATCATTTGAGTCCATTACTCTTTCTGCTACTTCCTGATTTTCTCTAAAAACACCACTCTGCTTTAACAATTCATCTACTAAAGTTGTTTTACCGTGGTCAACGTGAGCTATAATAGCTATGTTTCTTACATCTTCTCTAATCATTTTTTCTCTTTCCTACTTAAATAAATCTTTGTTTATTGTATCACAAATGTTCATTTTACCACATAGAAACATCGTTTTCAATAATTTTTACACCTGCCTATTATTATTCTGTCTATTATTATTCCACAACAAATTCCGCTTCTTCTTTTTCTCCAAATACTGCTTTTCCATTTGTCGCTTCTACAACTTTCTTTTCAAATCCGTCATAATCTTCCTTCTTAACCGTGATATCAATTATGACTTTTTCAGTGTAAATTGTATCCATGTTTTTTATTCCCATGCTTGCAGCAATATATTGAATCTTTCCAATGCCATTGTAATCAGTTTCTATTTTTGTTCTTATTCCCTGAATTTTGCATACAATAGAAGCATTTTCAATTCCATCCTGAGAAGATTTTGTATAAGCTCTTATTAAACCACCCGTTCCAAGTAGAGTTCCTCCGAAATATCTTGTTACAACAATTAAAACATTATGAATATCATTTCCTTTTATAACTTCCAGTATTGGTTTTCCAGCTGTACCACTTGGTTCCCCATCATCTGAGAACCTCTGTGTTTCATTATTTTTACCAATTACATATCCGTAACAATTATGTCTTGCATCCCAGTATTTTTTCTTTAATTCTTCTATATATCCTTGAGCCTGCTCTTCCGAATCTATTGCATATACATGCGCTATAAACCTGGATTTTTTATCTACAAACTCACCAACTCCCGGTTTTGCAACTATTTT
This sequence comes from Eubacterium sp. LMAG:50, assembly GCF_008680265.1. Classification (NCBI taxonomy): domain Bacteria; kingdom Bacillati; phylum Bacillota; class Clostridia; order Eubacteriales; family Eubacteriaceae; genus Eubacterium; species Eubacterium sp. LMAG:50. The sequence goes on from NZ_NALP01000006.1 coordinate 408,659, forward strand.
ATATTCACTCATTAAAATACTCCCATAAAATTTTTAAAAATACACCAAATCTAAATTGAGACGGATGGCATATTTAAATAAAATGCATTTGACGCCGTCGGTTCAAAGCGACAGCTATATTTTTCTTAGGAACATAAGTCCTAAGGAAAATATGAGATGGAGGTTTAGAACCGCTACGAGTGTCAAGCAGCGCGAGCGTTTTTTAATTAAATATGCCATCCGTCTCAAAAAGGATTTGGTGTTTTTCTAAATTATTTAGGTATATTTTAATAGGTAATATTTTATATTTCAACATTGTTCTCGATAAATTTATGAATTTTGTCTTATATTTTTCTTTTTTACTTTATAAAAATATATACTTTTGCTATAATGTAGCGGATAGGAGGATTATTTATGAACTATGGTTATAGAGAAACAATATCTAAACAAAAGAATCTTGTTTCAACCGGTCAACGTCTTTCAAAAAAGAGTTTAGTGGTATTTTTCAAGATTTTATTATACATTTTGCTTTTAATATGTATAACGGGATGTGCCCTTGTTTTTGGTATTGTTCGTGGAATTATTGATGCTGCACCTGATATTCAAGATGTATCAATTGTACCTTCTTCTTATTCAACAACTGTTTATAATAATAAAGAAAAGGAAATTGCAAAACTTGTCACTTCCGGTTCTAACAGAATAAAGGTTTCAATTGATCAGGTACCTGATAATTTAAAATGGGCTTTTATCGATACTGAGGATGCCCGTTTTTATGAACATAACGGTATTGATATTCAGGGTATCGGACGAGCTGTTGTTGTAGCAATTACAACTTTAAACCCTTCCGAAGGTGCAAGCACTATTACACAACAGGTTTTAAAGAATAATGTTTTTACTGATTGGACTTCAGAGGAAACTTTAGGTGATCAGGTCAAACGTAAACTTCAGGAACAGTATCTTGCAATTCAACTTGAAAAAGTTACTAAAAAAGAAACTATCCTTGAAACATATTTGAATACAATCAATCTTGGTTCTAATACATTAGGAGTTCAGGCTGCTTCCCATAGATATTTTGATAAAGATGTCAGTGATTTAACTTTATCAGAATGTGCCGTAATTGCCGGAATCACACAGAATCCGGCTGCTTACAACCCTATATATCACCCGAAGGCTAACGCTAAACGTAGGAAGAAAATTCTAAAAAATATGCTAGATGCCAGTCATATAACTAAAGATGAATATAATGAGGCTATGAAAGATGATGTATACAGTCGTATTCAGTCTGTAGATAATCAGATTACTCAGAGCAACAATGTTTACTCTTACTTTGTTGATGAAGTGGTTTCTCAGGTTATGAGCGATTTACAGGAACAAAAAGGTTATACTTATACTCAGGCTTATAACGCCGTATATAGTGGTGGTTTAAAAATTTACACTACTCAGGATTCAAAAATCCAAAAAATTTGCAATAAAGAATTATCAAACGCTGAAAACTATCCCAATACAGTTTCTTATTCCATTAACTGGGCATGGACAATTCAGCACGCTGATGGAACAACTGAAAACTATTCAGAAAGTTACATCAATTATTATCACAAAGTTCTTTTGAACGAATCTTCTTTTAAATTAATTTTTTCAACAAAAGAAGCTGCAAAAGAATGTGTAAAACAATATAAAAAATATTTATATCCTGATGGATTAGCTGATGATGATGTTGAATATGAAACTTTATATTACACTCCTCAACCTCAGGCTTCATTCACAGTTATGGACCAATATACAGGATACGTTAAAGCTATTGTTGGTGGAAGAGGTTCTAAGAAGGTTAGTTTAGGTCTTGACCGTGCTACTCAATCAACAAGACAGCCGGGTTCAACATTTAAAGTTTTATCAACCTATGCACCGGCAATTGATACAATGGGATATACTTTAACTACTAAAATAAAGGATGAACCTTTTAATTATTCTAATGGACGTCCTGTTAAAAACTGGTATAGCGGTTACCGTGGTACTGTTACAGTCAGAAAGGCTATAGCTGATTCCATGAATGTATGTGCCGTAAAAACACTTACAGAAATTACACCGCAACTTGGCTTTGATTATTTATTAAATTTTGGTTTTACAACATTAGTTCAAAACAGAACTGAAAAAGACGGTTCAGTTGTTTCTGATATTCAACAGCCTTTAGCACTTGGTGGTATTACTGATGGTATTACTAATTTGGAAATAACTGCTGCATATGCAACAATCGCAAATCAGGGAACTTATACAAGACCTGTATTTTATTCAAAAGTAGTTGATAGTAACGGAAGAATATTATTAGACAATACTACTCCTACTACACATACAGTTCTTAAGTCATCTACTGCTTCACTTTTAACTCAGGGAATGACAAGTGTTATTACTGAAGGTACAGGTAAAGCATGTGCGCTTACAGACGGAATGCCTGTTTCAGGTAAAACAGGTACAACTTCAAGTGCTTACGACTTATGGTTCTGCGGATATACACCATATCTTACTGCATCAATTTGGACAGGATATGATGAAAACAAGGAGCTTGGTTCCGATCAAGCATATCATGAAAGATTATGGTCAAAAATTATGAGCCAAATTGATCAGGTTAAGGGCTATAAAATTAAGGATTTTGAAATGAGTGATGATGTTGAAGAAGTTACTCTTTGTTCATCATCAGGTGCATTAGCAATCGAAGGCGTATGTCCTCATACTTATACAGAGTATTTTTCAAAAGATACTGCACCAACAAATAAATGTAGTTATCATTATGGTACTCCTAAAAAGACTACTAACGAATCATCTACAGAAGCAACAACCTCAGGGACTGTAACAGTTGGCTCGGCAAATGCTGCTGACAATGCTGCTGACAGAAAGACTTCAGTTTCAAGTGGTTCTTCTGATTCGTCAGGTTCTGATGATGCTAAAGACGGTTCAGGTAGCTCAAATGATGGCTCTTCCGGTTCTAATGGTGCTAAAGAATAATAAACAAAGAACCACAAATAAAACAATGTTTTATTTGAAAATTAAGTTTATAAACTTTGTCTTACAATATACAAATAAAAATGCGTAGTGTTTCAATTTACACTACGCATTTTTATGTATTAAATGATACTATAAACCGTATTTAATTTTTCTTATAAGCTAATCTACAGCCATTTTTGTAGTATCTCATCTAATTCTTTTATATCTACAGGTTTAGCTATATGTTCATTCATTCCTGCTGCTTTTGCTGTAAGAATATCTTCCACAAACGCATTCGCTGTTACTGCTATAATTGGAATTGTATGAACATCTTTTCTCTGATCCATTTGTCGAATTGCTTCTGCAGCCTGATATCCATTCATAATCGGCATCTGTATATCCATGAACACAATATCGTAATAATTCTCAGGTTCGCTTTCCAATTTTTCAACTGCAACTTTACCATTTTCTGCACGGTCTACTTTGATTCCAGTCATATTAAGCATTTCTCTCATAATCTCTGCATTAAGTTCATTGTCTTCAACTACAAGTGCTCTACGATTACTATAGTCTTCATTCTTAAGTACAGATAGCGGATTCTCTTCTTCCTGATTATTATTAAGCAATTGCTTAAATGTCGTCGTAAGCCTTGACTTAAACAACGGTTTAGAAATGAATGCATTAACACCGGCTGCTTTTGCTTCTTCTTCTATATCGCTCCAGTCATATGCCGACATAATTATTATCGGAACATCTTTTCCAACAGCTTTTCTTATCTCTTTTGTTGTTTCTATTCCGTTCATTTCCGGCATATTCCAGTCAATTATAGCTGCATAAAAATCATCATTCTTTTCATGTTCTTCAACAACTCTTGTAACGGCTTCTTTTCCTGTTGTAACACCTTCGCTGTTCATTCCAATAGAATTTAAAACTTTGCACGTTGAATCACATACAACTTTTTCATCGTCAACAACTAAAACCTTTAAGTTTATTAATTCCTTATCTGTTTCCTCTTTATCATCCTGTAACTTTAGAACCATTGTAACGGTAAACCTGGAACCTTTGTTTATTTCACTTTCAACCTGAATTTCTCCTCCCATCATGTGAATTATATTATTAACAATAGCCATTCCTAAACCGGTACCCTGTATCTTATCAATTCGGCTGTCCTCTGCCCTCTCGAATGGGACAAATATTTTCTTGACAAATTCTTTAGACATACCAATTCCTGTGTCTTCAAATATAAATTCAAAACAGGACGTTGACTTGCTATGTGTAGGTTTTTCATTTACCGTAATACTAATTTTTCCTCCATTTGGAGTATATTTAATTGAATTGCTTATAATATTGGTAAATATCTTCTGTATTCGAATACTGTCGCCTATAACCTTTTCATGCTTCATATTTTCTATCGACACATTCAAATCAAGATTCTTATTTTTCACATCGCCCTTTACCAATTCAAGGACGTCTTCAAGCAATACTGATAACTCAATATCTTCATCCACAAGTTTAATATTACCTGATTCAATTCTGGACATATCCAAAACTTCATTGATTAATCCAAGCAAAAGTTTGCTTGAAGAAGTAATCTTCTTTAAGCATTCTAACATTCTGTCTTTATCATCTATATAACTTCCTGCAAGAGCCGTCATTCCAATAATGGCGTTCATAGGAGTTCTTATATCATGAGACATTTTTGATAAGAAATCACTTTTTGCATTACTTGCATTTTCTGCTGCCTGATACGCTTCTCTAAGTGCTTCCTGATCACGGACTTCTTTTTTCTTTAGTTCCGTTTCGTCCTGAGATGCCATTAATACCTTTGTAGGTACACCTCTCCTTCTTTCTACACAAAGAACAGCCAGATTTGTCCATCTAAATTCATTATCTGTATCAAATTCTTCTGAATATTCAAGGCTAAAACTATCTTTTCCAAAATCTAATTGTTCTATAAGTTTTTCTCTTTGCAACATCGTATCTACTGATGTATGCTTTTCATCATTTTTAAAACATTTGCTAAATATATTCTGAAGGATATCGCCATAACTACCTTCAAATCCGATTCCGGGTAGCTTTTTATTTTCATCTTCTATTATATATTCGTATTTATCTTCATCTAAATCTACTAAAATAAATCTATCAAACATCTGCGTTATTGCAGTTACAATATTCTCAACAGATTCTTTTTCATTCATTATATTACGTTGTTTTTTTACATTAAACACAACCGTTCCTATTAAATAAATAATGAAAAATACCGCTAAAATAGTTACAAGTCTCCAACTATCCTTATTGGCAGTTGCATTCAGTTTATTCGTAGCCTCAACAGGGAATGCCTGAACTAAAATAAGACCACTGTTTTCAAGCCTCATCATATATGCACTTGATTCATAATTTTTACCATGTATTTCAAATGCATATTGATTTTTGTTCTTTAAGCTGTTTCTTAATTCCGCTATACCATTATCATCCATCAGATTGTGTTCTTTAAGGTAACTTGTTAATGTTGTTCTTTGTAAAATACCTACTGAATTTGCAACTATTTCTCCTGATTCACTACAAATAAACGCTGTTGAAGTATAACCAAACAGTTTTGTATTCATAAATTTCTTTAATGTTGCATCATCAAAATTTCCTACTAATACTCCCGCTATCTCTCCGTCCTTCTCTACCGGGGCAAAGAAGCATATTCTGTTTTGCATATCAGAATTACCTAATGGATTTAGTGCTATAACTGTATCACCTTTTAACGCATCATAATACGCTGTTGCATCTGCAAATGCATATTCGATATTATTCTGGTCAATTCCTATTCCATGTTTATTTACATAAATCAGACTTTCAAAACTTACATTCTGATTAAGCGATTCTATATCATGTGCTGTTACATTTCCGTTCTCATCAATAATTTGTCCAAATAATTTACCTATTGATTTAATACTTTCCTTTGCATCAACTAACAGACGGTCTATTATCTGTTCATTCTGCATGGTACTTATCTTTATATACTGTGCAGTTTGTTCCGAAACTCTCTTTCTCGTCGTCTGTATATTCATCAATACTGCTAGAGCAACAGCAAATATCATCACCCCTAATGATAAACTCCCCATCATTCGTCCTAAATGACTATTTTTACTATTCTCTAATTTCAATTTTTCTCCTTTAATTACATTCCGGATTGTTTAGCTTGCAAATTTACCTCCTTACAAATTATTTTTACGTTGCAATTTATATCTAATCAAATCTGAAATTTTCGTATTAATTCATAATTTTTATAAAATAAAATGCTATCAGTGCGAAACATAAATTTCTCATTCTAACAGCATTTTTACTTCGGTCATTTATTCTATTATCACTTATTAATGTTACTCCTTTTAGGTTGTTATGTCAACATTTGCAGCCTTTATGTTTTAGATTTTCCATAAATTATTTTACAAAATTTTTACGTTATTTTTGTTTATTTTTTCTTTTGTTTGTTTCAGATTTTTTATTCTTTTTTTCTGTAAATTTTCTGCTACTATTTTCGGATTCTACAAATCCCTTTTTTCTTCTTTTTTTATCTGATTCATTATTTTTACCATTATATTTCTTCTTTTCTGCTTCACTATTTTTTCTATTATATATGTTCTTTCTTCCTTTCTCTGTTTGTTTCCCATTTTCTGTACGTCTGTTCTTTACTGCTTTATTTTTTCTACCTATACCATTATTTTTTCTTTCTTTTCGTACAATTACAAGTGGTTTAACATCTGATAAGCCGCTATAATCATTATTTTTTCTATTCATCATATCCATTAATGCTAAAGTAATTTTTTCCAAAGAATATCCTTCTTCAATTAACATTTCAACAATTTCTTTTTGATTTGAACTATTGTGCTTATCCATAAATTTCTTTAATCTGTTAATGTTTCGCTGATAATCCTGAGTTTTTATTTCATCAACTGTCGGAAGTTTACTTTCAATAATTTCACATTTAGCATATCTTTCAATGTATCGTAAATCTTCTAGTTGTTTTCTTCCATCTATTAATGTAAATGATTTTCCTTCATTTCCTGCTCTTCCGGTTCTTCCGATTCTATGAACATAATATTCATTATCTTCAGGTAAATCATAATTAATTACAATATCAAGATTGTTAACATCAATTCCTCTTGCTGCCACATCTGTTGCAACAAGAATATTAAATGTACCTTTCTTAAACTGGTTCATTACATTTGTTCGCTGTTGCTGTTTTACATCACCATGTAACCCCTGTGCTAAAAATTTATTTTTTCCAAGGAAATCTACCAACTCATCAACCATTCTCTTCGTATTACAAAAAATAATTGCAAGTTTTGGTCTGTAATATCTAAGCAACAATGCTGTAGCACTTTTCTTTTTATTTTTATCTACAAGATAAAATCTTTGTTCGATACTGTCTACAGTCATTTGCTTATTTTTTATTTTAATTAATTCAGGATTTTTCTGATAATTATTTGTAATATCCAATATTTCCTTTGGCATTGTAGCTGAAAACAGAATTGTCTGTCTGTCATCAGGTGTAGCCTTTAATATAGTTTCAATATCTTCTCTAAATCCCATATTAAGCATTTCATCCGCTTCATCTAACACGACCATCTTTAACTGTTCTAATTTAAGGCTTTTTCTACGGATATGGTCCATAACTCTTCCCGGTGTTCCAACTACAATATGACTTCCTTCACGCAAATGTTTAAACTGTCTTTCTATGTTCTGCCCTCCGAATATAGATACTACATTTAATCCTTTTATGTATTTTGCAAATTTTCTTAATTCTTCTGCTGCCTGCAATGCTAATTCTCTTGTTGGGCATAGTATAAGAACCTGATTTAATTTTTTGTTCATTGTCATGTCTACAAGTTCTATCGCCGGTATTCCAAATGAAGCAGTCTTTCCACTTCCCGTCTGGCTAAATCCTATTACATCTTTTCCTTCCATAATTGCCGGAATGCTTTTTTCCTGTATTGGAGTTGCTTCTTCATATCCTAAATCTTTTACTGCTTTCTTTATTTCATCTGATATATTTAATTCCTGAAACTTCATCCTTACTTTTCCTTTCTCAATATTAATTTTATAAAAAATAGACTTTTATAAATATAAATTTTCTCTGTTATAAAAAGCAAAAAACGTCAAAAAATAAAAACATCACAAAGACACTTTTACTTTTTGACGTCGACTTTAAATGGTAACACATTTAATTCTGTTTTGCAAATATGTTTCTAATATTTTAATATATATTATTACATAGTCTCTTATTTTTTATATTAATACACATTTTCTATATAGAATATCTTCCCATTTTTATTTCAAACTATTTTACTTTACTTTTGATGCAGATTTGTTAATTTCCAATATAATCTTCTTCTATTTTCATCACAACTCTATATTTATCATCAAGTTCACTTATCTTCTCTTCAATATTATTTTTTATTTCATCATGTTTCTTTTCTACACAAAATGGAACAACAACATCAAATATAAGATTTGTATGTGTATCTCCTGTTATCATTCTAAAATCATGTATGGACATATGTTCATCTATACTTTTAACTATGTTTTCAACTTTACTTCTTGTATCTGTAACCACTTGATTATCAACTTCAATCGGATCCATGTGAATTACTGCCTCACATCCTATTTTTTCCTGTAGTTCAGATTCAATATTGTCTATCATGTCATGTAATTTATATACATTTTCATTTCCGGGAACTTCTGTGTGCAGTGAAATCATCATTCTACCCGGGCCATAATCATGAACAACCAAATCATGAATTCCGTATACTAATTCATGTTTCATTACAATATCACGAATTTTGTCCACAAGTTCAGGCTCTGGTATTTTACCTAAAAGCGGAGATATCGTATCCTTAAACGCACCAATTCCTGCATATATAATCAAAATTGCTACTAAAAGTCCGCATATACCATCTATATTTATTCCAAACTTCATATTAACAAGTACACATATTAATACTACTGTTGTAGCCACGGAATCACTTAAGCTGTCAATTGCTGTTGCTTTCATTGTTACTGAATCTATTTTCTTTCCTATACCCGTATTGTAAAATGCCATATACAATTTTACACAAATAGATATAAGTAATATTGTTATAGCCAAAATACTAGATTCTAATTCCTGTGGATGAATAATTTTATCAACAGAACTCTTTGCTAGTTCAAGTCCCATTAATATTATCAGGCAGGAAACTGCCATTCCTGATACATATTCAAATCTCCCATGTCCAAACGGATGCTCTGTATCAGGTTTCTTTCCTGCAAACCAAAAGCCTACTAATGTTATTATTGATGAACCTGCATCTGACAAATTGTTAAATGCATCTGCTGTAATTGAAATTGCACCCGTTAACACTCCTGCAAAATATTTTCCAACAAATAAACATATGTTTAAAAAAATTCCAACTACACTACACAATGTGCCATATGCTTTTCTTCCTTGAGAATCATTCATCTTTACGTCTTTCAAAAAAATTTTAGCCAATGCTGTAACCATTTTCTATTCCCTCTAAAAAAAATTTTTTCATCTAATATTATGATATTGCTTTTATAAAATGATATGCTTTTTACCAACAACTAATATTTATTTCTTAAGCATCTATATCTGCACTCTTTTAATATTATTTAACACTTATCAAAATTAGACTCATATTATATTTGTTTTCAACAACTAACTTTTCCTAAACGTAGAACAACAGGTACATTATATGTACCTGTTGTTCTACGTTAAAGTTATATATATATCAATCAAAAATTATTCTTTTCAACGGCATATTTTGCGTATTAATATAGTATATTTCATTTTACTACTTTGGTCAAGATATTTGATTAAAATAGCGCATATGTGTACTTTTCTTTTTATCCTGTTTTTTATTTTTTCTTCCTATTTCTTATTTTTTCATTCCATTTAACTTTATTTTATTGTAAAATATTAATTAGGTATGTCCTAAATTTACGTAAAGGAGAATTTTAATTTGAAAAAATTTTTATGTATTTTACTTAGCCTCACAACACTTATGTTATCCGGCTGTGGCATTAAAAATGAAAAAATTCGCTTTGGCTCTGCCGGTATTGGTGGAATGTATTATACTTTTGGAAATGCATTCACGGAACTTGCTTCTAAAGAAAACGATAAGTTTAACTTTGAAGTAAAATCTACTGCCGGTTCAGCAGCAAACATACGATTATTATCTAAAAATTATATTGAAATGGGAATTGCTCAGGCTGATTTAATTAATGATGCCTATAACGGAACCGGAATATTTGTCAGTACCCAGTGTTCTGGTTACAAGGCAATCGCGGCATTATACCCTGAAGCTTGCCAGATTGTTGTTCACAATGATTCAGGCATAAATTCAATCGATGATTTACTAGGTAAAAAAGTCAGCATCGGTGAAAGTGATTCAGGTACTGAGCAGACTGCTAATTTAATTTTACAACTTAACGGCTTATCAGACAAACTAGTAGACACTTTAAATTATGACTATACTACTGCCGCCGGCAAATTACAATCCGGTGAAATTGATGCATTTTTCTGTACTGCAGGATTGCGCACAACAATAATAGAAGAATTAGCGCAACAATGTCCTATTAAATTTTTAAGCATTAGCGATTCATGTTCTAAAAAACTTGAATCTGCTTACGATACTTATGTTGACTATACAATTCCGGCGAATACTTATACCGGACAAACTGAAGAAATAAAAACAGTAGCTGTTCAGGCTGTTTTACTTGCTAGCAACGAATTGTCTGACATCGTTGTAGAATCTTTAACAGAATTTTTATTTGAACATTCAGCGGATCTTCAATATTCCGTTCCTTTGAATTTACAGCTCGATGAAACTTCTGCCGTTAAAGGTATTTCCATTCCGTTTCATCCAGGTGCAGTAAAATATTATAAAAAGCACAACATAAAAGTAAAATCTGAATAAATTTGTCAAAGGAAAGGAGTTTTATGGATATACAATTAGATATGTATCAGACACTTGCCATCGCAGTAGTCGTTTTAATACTCGGGCAGTTTTTGAAGCATAAAATTTATTTTTTGGAAAAGTTTTGCATTCCTGCCCCTGTTATTGGTGGTTTGCTATTTGCCATATTTACATGTATATGTCATTCAACGGGATTAATCGAATTTTCGTTTGATGATACCCTTCGTGAAGTGTGTATGGTATTTTTCTTTACATCAGTTGGTTTTCAAGCCAATTTAAAGGTTTTAAAAAGTGGTGGTAAATCTCTTTTTATTTTCCTATTACTAGTTATAACGCTTATTGTTTTTCAGAATTTTCTTGCTGTTGGGATGTCACATTTTCTTGGCTTAGACCCACTTATAGGAATGTGTACCGGTTCAATTCCAATGGTTGGAGGACACGGAACTGCCGGAGCATTTGGTCCTGTACTTGAAGATTTTAACATTAGCGGAGCTACAACCATTTGTACTGCTGCTGCAACATTTGGTTTAATTGCAGGAAGTTTAATCGGTGGTCCTATTGGTCGTCGTCTTATTGAGAAGAAAAATCTTTTGAACACAGTTGTTGCAGAAGATGACAGTCTTTTAATCGAAGACGAAAAAAGGCATGAAAGACATGCAAATATGTATGCAATGGCAGTATATCAGTTGATTCTTGCTATTGGTATAGGAACTATTTTTTCATGGATGTTAACTAAAACAGGCTTAACATTTCCTATTTATATTGGAGCAATGATTGCAGCTGCTTTAATAAGAAATATTGGAGAATATTCAGGCAAATTTGATATATGTATGGGTGAAATAAATGACCTTGGTGGTATTTGTCTTTCATTATTCTTAGGTATAGCCATGATTACACTTAAATTGTGGCAATTAGCATCTTTGGCATTACCACTTGTTATGCTTTTAGGTGCACAGGTTATTTTAATTTTTCTTTTCACATATTTTGTTATATTCAATGTTATGGGGAAGGATTACGATGCTGCTGTTCTTGCAGCGGGAACATGTGGATTCGGTATGGGTGCTACACCAAATGCAATGGCAAACATGCAGGCTCTATGCGACAGATATGCACCTTCAATAAAAGCCTATTTGTTAATTCCGCTTGTTGGTAGTTTATTTGCAGACTTTATTAACAGTCTTGTTATTACATTTTTCATCAACCTGTTGTAGATTACAAAGTATTGAAATTTAACTATAAAAATTTAAATATCAATGAATTAAGATACGTTTCACTCTCATAACAAAATTGTAAATCTATTTATAAAGTATTTGGAGGTAATTATGGAGTTTAAGAAATCAAAAAAAATTAATAAAAAACACGACTTTAATCTTTCTATTGATAATTTAGCTATCCCTGAGATTCATACACACAAGCAGGATGATACTTTAAAAGCCACTAAGGATCAGCCTTCTGTAAACTATGATACAGCTATACCGGAGATTCATATTAAGAAGAAAAAACAGTAAAATCTAATATATTAAAAACACTACATTTTTCTATGAACAGATATTATTAAAATATATTAAAAGACTGCATTTTTGCTATCACTTAATATTGTTACGATACCGTAAATAAAGATGTCGATTATATTATCGTATCTACTCTACAATATTAAATTTATCGAAAATACAGTCTTTGTTTTTTTTATTTTTTTAATATTTCTTTTCTAAACTTTTTCCATATTTTATCATCCATTATTGGTGCCGGGCAATGTTTTCCGTTAACATCAAAATGTCTTATTATCTTATTCGCATTAGGACAATATCTTTGTATATATTTTATTAATTTTCTTACTGATTTTAATAAGAGCTATCGCATACACGATAGCCCTGTTAAGACGTTATAACGTCAATTATTGCATTATAATGTGTTTTCTAATTAGCAAACACCCTGTGCTTCCATAGCTTCTGCAACCTTTTCAAATCCGGCAATGTTAGCACCCACTACGTAGTTACCTTCAAATCCGTATCTCTTAGCTGCATTACTGATGTTATGGTAAATGTTAACCATGATTGTCTGTAATTTAGCGTCAACTTCTTCAAATGTCCATGAAAGTCTTTCGCTGTTCTGTGACATTTCAAGAGCTGATGTAGCAACACCACCTGCATTAGCAGCCTTACCACCAACGAACCAAACTCCGTTTTCCTGTAAGTATTCTGTTGCATCAATTGTTGTAGGCATGTTAGCGCCTTCACAAACTGCCTTACATCCATTAGCTACTAACTGTTTAGCATCATCGATAAGTAATTCGTTCTGTGTAGCGCATGGAAGAGCGATATCACATTTAATCTGCCATACTCCACGTCCTTCATGATATTCAGCTGAAGGTCTTGCAGCAGCATATTCTGTAAGTCTTGCTCTCTTAACTTCTTTAACTTCTTTAAGAAGGTCTACATCGATTCCTTCAGGATCATAAATCCAACCTGTTGAATCTGAACATGTAACAACCTTAGCACCCATCTGATGAGCTTTCTGAATAGCATAGATAGCAACGTTACCAGCACCTGAAACAACTACTGTCTTGCCTTCCATACTTTCGCCATGGTCTTTCATTAATTCCTGTGTTAAGTAAAGTAATCCGTATCCTGTAGCTTCTGTTCTTGCTAAAGAACCACCGTATGTAAGTCCCTTACCTGTAAGAACACCTTCGTATAATCCACGGATTCTCTTATACTGACCGAACATGTATCCGATTTCTCTTGCACCTGTTCCGATATCACCTGCTGGTACGTCAGTGTCAGCACCGATATACTTGCAAAGTTCTGTCATAAAGCTCTGGCAGAATGCCATAACTTCTCTATCTGATTTTCCCTTAGGATCGAAATCAGAACCACCTTTACCACCACCGATTGGAAGGCCTGTAAGTGAATTCTTGAAAATCTGTTCGAAACCTAAGAATTTAATAATACCAATATTTACTGATGGGTGAAGTCTTAAACCACCCTTGTATGGTCCAATAGCTGAGTTAAACTGTACTCTGTAACCTGTGTTAACCTGTACCTGTCCCTTATCATCAACCCAAGGAACTCTGAACTTAAACTGTCTTTCCGGTTCACAAATTCTTTCAAGTAAAGCTTCTCTTCTATACTTTTCCTCGTTTGCATCAATTACAGGTCTAAGTGAATTTAATACTTCTTCAACTGCCTGTAAAAATTCTGGTTCACTAGCATTCTTTTCTTTAACCTTTGCTAATACCTCGTCTACATATGACATTTTGTAGTCCTCCTTAATATATTTTTACTTAATCCTTGTAAATGCGTCAAAATTTATCTTCCGATGCCATTCACATGACTACAATTATATTATATAGACTTTATTTTTTCAACTATTCTTCTGTTCTTTATTTAATAAATTAAGTAATGATTGATAATTTTAAGCACAAATTAAGTTCTATCCTTTATTTTCAACGTTTAAACTTAATAATCAAAAGTATTGACTTTTTTTAATGTAGTCAGCACCTCATTTTATCCGTCTGTTTGTTAATTTATTAACATTTTCCTTTATAAAATAAACATTTATTTTATGTTTTTTATACATTAAATAAATCATAAATATATTTATTTCTATTGCATTTTTGATTTAAAGAACCATGAACCAACATAGCTCAATATTAATGCTGCCGATATACCAATGGCACTTGCGGTAAATCCTCCTTCAAATATTCCAATTAGTCCATCCTTGTCTATATGTTCTGCCATTCCCTTCCATAAGTTATTTCCAAATCCAATAAGAGGTACACTTGCCCCTGCTCCTGCCCAATCAATTAAAGGCTGATATAAACCAAAGAAACCAAGTATAGTACCTAAAACTACTAATAAAACCATAACCCTTCCCGGTAACAATTTTGTTTTATCCAGTAAAATCTGAACTAATGCACAAATTATTCCGCCTATTAAAAAACTTTTTAAAAATATCATTTTTTCTCACTTTCTAACCTAATTTTCGTTTTACAATTTCATTTTCTAAATCATTACACACTTTCAATCACTACAAGATGAGCAATTCCCGGAACAGACTTTCCCTGATTAAAGCTTATAGGTGACATCAAAGCACCCGTTGGGATAAATAAAATTTTCTTCCACGCTTTTTTCTTCAGTTGTTTAAATACATAACTTGTAAGTACTGTCGCAGAACATCCGCATCCACTTCCTCCTGAATGAGTATCCTGATTTTCTTTATCAAACATTTCAATTCCACAATCCATATGCACTTTCGAAATATCTATTCCCTTTCGTTTCAGCAAATCAATTAGTATCGCCTGCCCTACATATCCTAAATCACCTGTTATTATTTTGTCATAATCATCAGGAGCGGTTCCAAAATCATTTAAATGATTATAAATAACATCTGCTGCCGCCGGAGCCATACATGCCCCCATATTCTGGGCATCCTTCACTCCATAGTCAATTATCTTTCCCGTTGTTACTCCTGTAATTCTTGCAAATCCTTTTCTTTTTGTAACTATTGCCGCTCCACACCCTGTAACAGTCCATGTTGCCGAAAATGGTCTTTGATTTCCATATTCTAATGGAAATCTAAATTGTCTCTCTGCGCTTCCAAAATGACTTGACGCCATGGCTATTACATTTTCTCCATAACCTGCTGCAACCATCATTGCTGCCAGACTTAATCCTTCGCCCATAGTTGAACATGCACCATATAGTCCCATAAATGGGATTTCATAATCCATTATTCCAAATGTGGTTGCTATTAACTGTCCTAACAAATCACCTGCAAAAATATATCTTATATCCTCTTTTTTTAATCCTGATTTTAACAACAGTTTTTGCACGGTTTCTTTTTGCAGTAAACTTTCTGCTTCTTCCCAGCTTTTACTTCCAAGCATTGGATCCTGCTCAATCACATCAAATAATTTTCCAAGTGGGCCTTCTCCTTCTTTAGGTCCAACTACAGATGCTCCCTCAAAAATATATGGGGCTTCCGCAAATTTAACACTTTGCTTTCCTATCATTTCTCCCATAATATTGATTTCCTCCCGATTTCATTAATTTTTCTATAATTAGTATTTGCATTGTAATATTTTATTATTCACTTTATTTTGTTTATAAAATTGCTTATTTGTAGATTTTTGTTGATAATTTCTTATTTTTTTCATAAAATAGTAGAATATATGCGTTTATTTACGGCATTTTTATTGCTTATGAAAATTTACGATTATACTTTACTTATGATTTCTGATTTTCTAGCGAATAACAAATGAAATAAACCAAATTATAGTAAATTTATTTTTGCACGAATATTAGTCTAATTCGTGTGGTTCTAATTTTGAACAGTAAGGAGGAAAAATGACTACATCTGAAATTGGCATTCTTATTGCCATTATTGGCTATATGATAGGAATGATTTGTATAGGTTTTTACTATACAAAAAAGAGCCGAACAACACATGACTTTTATCTTGGGGGTAGAAAGCTTGGTCCTTTTGTTACAGCAATGAGTGCCGAAGCTTCTGACATGAGCAGCTGGTTACTTATGGGATTGCCCGGAGTTGCTTACTTTACAGGCGTAGCTGATGCTTTTTGGACAGCTGCCGGACTTGCAATAGGTACATATGTTAACTGGTTAATTGTTGCTAAAAGAATCAGACATTACTCATATGTTTCAAGGAATTCTATTACTTTACCTGACTTCTTTGCAAACAGATACAGAGATAATTCAAATATTTTAAAATTTATTTCCGCAACTATTATAATTATTTTCTTTGTTCCATATACAGCTTCAGGTTTTGCTGCCTGTGGAAAATTATTTAACCGTTTATTCGGAATTGATTATATGACAGCCATGATTTTTAGTGCTATCGTTATTGTAGCTTACACTTCACTTGGTGGTTTCTTAGCTGCAAGTACAACTGACTTAATCCAGAGTATTATTATGTCCATAGCACTTGCAATCGTCCTTTTCTATGGAGTTAATTCTGTAGGCGGAATGGATGTTGTATATTCAAATGTAAAAGATTTATCAGGATATTTAAGTTTAACTCATTTATATGATGCAACAACAAATTCAGCAACAAATTATGGATTCTTGTCAATTGCATCTACTCTTGCCTGGGGATTAGGATATTTTGGTATGCCTCATATCTTATTGAGATTTATGGCTATTGAAGATTCAAGAAAACTTACTTTATCAAGAAGAATTGCAACAATCTGGGTTGTTATTTCAATGGCTATTGCAGTATCAATTGGTATAATAGGATACAGCATGTCTATAAATGGAATTGTTCCAAGTTTTGGTTCTTCCTCAGAAGCTGAAACAATTATCGTACAGATTGCTCACCATTTAAGCAATAACGGACTTTTATTTGCAATAGTTGCAGGATTGATTCTTGCCGGAATACTTGCATCAACAATGTCAACATCTGATTCACAGTTACTTGCTGCTTCATCAAGTGTTACTGAAAATCTTATTGGTGGTGTATTTAATATTAAATTATCTGCAAAAGCAAACATTATTGTTGCCCGTATTTCAGTTATTGCAATCTCAATAATTGCAGTTTTCCTTGCAAGTAATCCTAACAGTTCTGTATTTCAGATTGTTTCATTTGCATGGGCGGGATTTGGTGCAACATTTGGTCCTGTTGTTTTATTCTCATTATTCTGGAAGCGTTCAAATAAATATGGTGCTATTGCCGGAATGATTTCAGGTGGAATTATGGTATTTGTATGGAAATTTCTTGTTAGACCTATCGGTGGTTCATGGAATATTTACGAATTATTACCTGCATTTATTATCGCCTCACTATTCATTGTTGTTGTAAGTTTACTTACTCCTGAACCTGAGCAGGAAATTTACGATGAATTTGACAAAGTAAAGAGAATGACAAATTAATATCGGCTAATTTTAATTAGATGCGATTTACTATTTAATAAAAAAACGACTTTATTTGTAAGCTTTATAAGCTTCAATATAAAGTCGTTTTTTTCTGTTTATAAACTAAATTTAATAATTATACTGCCTTCTTTTCATTGAAGATAAACTTTTCAATTACATGTACAATTCCATCATCATCGTTTGATTTTGTAACATAATCTGCACTTTCTTTTACAATTTCCTGTGCATTTTCCATTGCAACACCAATTCCGGCATACTTAATCATTGATAAATCATTGAATCCATCACCACAGCATATTGTATTCTCTTTATTAAGTCCTAACATATTTACAAGAACATCTAAAGTTGCTGCTTTATCTACATTCTGTGGCATTATCTCAACGAAAAACGGTTCTGAACGATATATACTCAATTCATTTCCATACATTTCATTAAGCTTATTTTCTACTTCCAATGCTTTTTCAGGTTCTGCTGTCATAAGACATTTATTTACATTAAAGTTTACATAGTCCGGGAATGGAGCTACGTCTTTAATTCTTATACCATTAATCTTAGCTTCATGCTCCATATATTTATCATGACGTGTTCCTGTAACTACACATTCATCTTCATAAGTAACTAATCCAACATTATTTTCTTTTGCAAAATCATATAATATTCTAATATATTTTGCCGGTAATACCTGCTGGTATACAACTTCATTTGTTCTCCAGCTTGTTATCTTAGCTCCATTGTAAGATAATACAAATCCACCATAAACATCAAGTTCTAATTCATCTGCTATATCTATTATTCCTGCTGTTGGTCTTCCCGATGCTATAACAACTATGTGTCCATTTTTCTGCAACTTAATTATTGCTTCCTTTGTCTTAGATGTAATTTCCTTCTTACTGTTTGTAAGTGTTCCATCAATATCTAACACTAACATTTTTCTTTCCATTAAGTTTTCTCTCCTAATACATCAATTTCTGCTAAACAGTTGATTTTTCTTATATCTTGTATTCTATTAGTTTTAGCCTTTGTACTTTTGCATTCTATGTATTCTAGTACATAAAATTCATTTTGTAAACTTATTTTACTAAATTTTTCATTATTTTAATAAAATGGTTTCAATTATTTTTGCTGCTACTACTCCATCACTTGCAGATGTAATGACCTGCCGTATTTTTTTATGTGTAACATCACCTACTGCGTATATCCCATTAACTGACGTTTTTTTATCATCATCGACATAAATATAGTTATTTTCATCACGCTTAACACTTTTAGGAGCAATTTTACTTTCAGGTTCATAACCCACAAAAACAAATACACCATAACCTTCGTTATCTTCAAATTCCTTTGTATTTTTATTATTGTTTTCGTATTCTATATCTCCTATAGTTTCTTCATTGTATTCCGCTTCACTTTTAATTATTCCAACTCTCTGTACAAAATCATTTCCTGATACTTTTTCTATTTTAGAATTATAGAATACCTGTATTTTAGAATTGTCATTCAATTCTTTAACAATTGCTCCACTACAGGAAAGTTCATTTTTTCTTACTATCAAATTAACTTTTGATGCAAATTGTGCTAAAAATATACTTTCCTGACATGCAGAATATCCTGCTCCTACAACAAATACTTCTTTTTTCTCAAAAAATCTTCCATCGCATGTTGCACAATAAGACACTCCTTTTCCTATAAACTCTTCTTCGCCCTCAAAACCTGCCTTTTTGGGTGCTGCGCCTGTAGCTATAATTATTGCCCTACATTCTATTTTTCTCTTATCAGTAATAACAATTTTCTTATCATTTTCATCAATTATTTCTTTGGCAACTTCAAAAGAAAATTCTCCTCCATATCTTTCTCCCTGTTCATGAATACTGTCTGCCAAATCTTTTCCTGATATTTCATAAATTCCGGGATAATTCTTTACTTTTTGCGTAAGGGCAATTTGTCCTCCATAGCCTGATTTTTCCAATAATACCGCCTTAACCTTAGCTCTTGCCAAGTAAAGAGCTGCCGAAAGTCCTGCCGGTCCTCCACCAATAATTACTACATCATACATAAAAAACACCTCCATGTTTATTTTTTACCTGAAAGTAAAATAATATACATGAAGGTATCTTTCATATTACAATCCACTTTATAAAAATTCTATATTTGATTTCAAAGTATTAACATAAATAATATTCAATATACTTTTATATTTTTCGATGCATTTTATTTATTATCATTTATTTTGAAAAACTCATCTACCAAATGTTTCTTATCAAATACATTATTGTATTCAGAATAACAATAGTCCATTATTTTATCATAATATGGCGAAGATTTATCAAATGTGTGATAATATTTTCCGTCAGCTCCTATATATCCTCCGGCAGTAATTATTGGAATATCTTTTCTGATTTCGTTTACCATCTGTTGATATCCGCTCATAGAATTTCCTGCAAGTTCATCTACCATTGTTCCCATATAATTTGCACTTATCTTTACATCCGTTTGTTCCTCTATATCGTAATTTGCCCATATTACAAATGGAGTATTATACTTTTCAAACATTTTATATTCATCACCTAATGAAAATCCTTTTTCAACATTTTCATAAAAATGATTATTTAGCTTTGGCTGATGGTCACCAAACATTATAATCATTGTAGGTTCATCTACATTTGAAAAATATTCAACTAATTTTTTAAAAGCGTCATCTGATGCTTTCACCAGATTAAGATAAATATTTACATCATCACCATAATCTTTAATAGTTGATATGTCATCGGATAAATTGTCCCATTTTCTATCATAACTACTGTGATTTTGCATTGTCACATCAAATAAGAAAAATGGTTTTTTATCCTTTTTTCTATTTTGCTCGTATACTTCAATTATTTTATCAAAATTTCCTTCATCAGAAACATGATTTCTTATAACTTTAGCGTTATTAAATTCCGGTAAATCATAAAATTTATCAAATCCCAAAAGAGGATATACTTTGTTTCGCTTATATCCACTTCCCTTATACGGATGCATGGCCACCATTCCACCATAGCCTTGTGCTCTTAAAGTTGTAGCTAAAGAGGATGTTTTTCTGTTTATATAAGTCACATATGGAGTTGAACCTTTTGGCATAAATGCCATACTATTTGAAGTAAGCGCTTCATACTCTGTTTTTGATGTTCCACCTCCAAATATAGAAACAAACAAATCACCTTTTACTGTATTTTCAGTTAATCCATGTATAAATGGCATATAATCTTCATTTGTTTCGATATCTGATATTGATGAAAAATCTGCAAGTGCTTCATTCATAATCATTATAATATTAGGCTTTTTACCATTGCCTTTTATTCCGGGATATTGTGCTGAAATCTGTTCAACCTTATCTTCAGAATATCCTTCCGGTTTATGCCCCTTTATGTATCTGATACTATGTGTAAAGGTCAGATAATCCCCATATTTTCTGTAACTTTCCTGTGGTTTAAACATTTTAATTTTTAATGAATTATCAAATCTGCTACTCTGTATAAATAAAGAGAAACCACAAACAACTGCTAAGATTGCTATTCCTACTGAAATAAGTCTTTTCTTTTCCTTGAATAAATTATGCCTGTCTAATTTCAAAACATAAATGCTCAATACATATGTTAATATAACAAATAAATAACATCTGTAGCTCATCCTGTAATTATAATTTCCAGCCACATTTGCTGCTGTTGTTGCTGAAAAAATATCAACGGCTAAAACCGCTGTACCTCTAAATTTTATTACATAATAGTAAACCAGACCAAATACAACTGATATTATGTTTATTCCAATTATTGATGCTTTAAAGCTATTTGTAATAGCAAATATTATTAATACTATTATTGATATAATTATCAGATTAGTCATTATCTTATTTATCGAGAAATCCAATATTCTATGATGTGATGTATATTCTAACATAACAAAATTATAAGGAACCGATAAAATTACAAATAGAAATGAGGCTATTGTATTATATTTTTGTGGGATTTTGTCTTTGATTAATATTCCTATACTTCCTACAATAAAAAGAAATGTAATAATAACAATCCTTGATGGAATAAATCTATGTCTAAGATACATTAAATTCTGCTTCCAAAAGGCAATATAAATTATGCACATTATAATCCATAATATTACATCTGCTATTAACTGTTTTTTATCTCTTTGAAATTTATTTTTAATATTTAAGTTTCCGTTACTCATTTTATACATTGTTGTCGCTCCTAATTATTACAATTTATTTATAACTCTAATATCTGATGTCGGTGTTCCGAGTTTTTTCACCCACTTATAATCAAACTCATGTTGGATTATACCTTTTGATTTTGCTATCATATTATATCAATATAAGATTAAGTAAATTTTATGTAAATTCTTAAGATTTACTTTCTTTTTTATTACAGAAAAATATTCCGGAGCGAAAATAAAACTCTCCTAAATAAAAATTCCAAAATGCTTTTCTTATGTTCACTTTAAAATTTTTGTTTTCGGAGAGTCTTTTAATTATTTTTATTTAATAATTTTCAGCTTTTACCTGGAAATATGACTGTGGGTGTGCACATACAGGACAAACTTCAGGAGCCTGTTTTCCAATACATATATGTCCACAATTGCTACACTGCCAGATTGTATCACCATCTTTTGAAAATACTAAACCTTTTTCAACATTTTCCAACAATTTCTTGTATCTTTCTTCATGTTCTTTTTCAATTGCTGCAACGCCTTCAAATAAAGTTGCTATTTCGTCAAATCCTTCTTCTCTGGCTTCTTTTGCAAATGTTGCATACATATCGGTCCATTCGTAGTTTTCACCTGCTGCCGCATCTGCTAAATTTTCTGCAGTAGTTCCAATTCCACCTTTTAATAATTTAAACCATATTTTTGCATGCTCTTTTTCATTTGCTGCAGTTTCTTCAAAAATATTGGCAATCTGAACATATCCTTCTTTTCTTGCTTTTGAAGCATAATAAGTATACTTATTTCTTGCCTCTGATTCTCCTGCAAATGCTGCTAATAAATTTTCTTCTGTCTTTGATCCTTTTAATTCCATTATGTAACCTCCTGTAAATTTAAATATTAAATCGGAAAACCTGCAGGTGTATAGTAAATCATTCTAATGATGTAATACACTATGGTTAGTCCGCAACATACAATCCAATAATAATCCATATATTTATATTTCTTTTCAAGTATATATCTTTGCACAAACATCATTGCAATTCCAATATCCCAAATGACAGCTGCTGCATTATAATGCATTGCAGCTTTAAAATGCCCTGTAAGAAGTGAAATACTGCCTCTGGTAAGTCCACATCCCGGACATGATATTTTAAATAATATCTTACTTGGACATATATCATTAAATATCAAAGATGTGATAAAAATGTAAATTATCACGCAACTTATAAGCGGATAATACTTTTTTATATCCTTAAAAATATTGTTAATTATTTTTTTTATTTCATTAATCACATTTATCGTCATTACTTTGTATTTTTCAAGTTAATTTCTTATTCTGTTTATACTATTAAAATAAGAATTTAACTCTCAACTCATTCTATATTTTCTATCTTTATTTTTCTTCTGATTACTAGTTTTATTGTAACACAATTTACCTAAAAAATGTCTTGTAAAATGTCTTTTTATTCTATAATATATCATTTTTATTTTATTATCAGTTAAAATCTAAACGCTTATTTTCTTTATTTCAACTGTTCTCTATTTTTGACTCAATTACTTTTATTATTATCACCATACTAAATTAATAATCCAATATATGATTCCTAATACCCAGCTGCTAAAAATTCCGTATAGAATAACCGGTCCTGCTATAGTAAATATTTTACATCCAATACCAAAGACCTGACCCTCTGCACCGAATTCTGTTGCCGATGATGCCACACCATTTGCAAATCCAGTAATCGGCACTAACGCACCTGCTCCACCAAATTTTCCAATCTTAGGATAAATATTGAGACCTGTTAATATTACACTTTCCGCTATCAATACAACCGTTGTCCAATTGACTGCCTGTTCTTTGTCCATTCCAAAGTATTTAAATAATTCAATCCAAACCTGCCCCATAAGACAAATTAATCCACCTGTAATAAACGCTTTTAGCATATTTTTCCATAATGGAAATGAAGGTGTTATATTTTCAACATATTGATTATACTCTTCTTTTGTTATATTTTCATTCCCAACACATTTGTCACTGCTATTATTTTTAAACTCTTTCTCATCATTTATATTTACTGTTTTGTCTCCACTCATTTTTCTTCTCCATCTACAATTTATTTTAATTACGTCGTTCTACTACTGTAATATATCAGACTAATTTACGTTCCATCAGCTTTAATTCATACTAAAAAAATAAATTAAAGCTCCAACTCCTTTTCCCAGAGCCACACTTAACACAATAAAGCTCAATCCTACTGCTAACTTCATTCTTCTTGCAAATATAGCTGTCGCATTTAACGCCTCGGCCAGAGAAATTGCCAAACATCCTACGAAT
Organism: Eubacterium sp. LMAG:50; assembly: GCF_008680265.1. Lineage (NCBI taxonomy): Bacteria > Bacillati > Bacillota > Clostridia > Eubacteriales > Eubacteriaceae > Eubacterium > Eubacterium sp. LMAG:50. Next base: position 433,000 of record NZ_NALP01000006.1, read on the forward strand.
ATCCCATGACACAAACCTATTAATGCTAATAATTGATTTCCTAGTTTCATTCCCTCATAATTTAGTTCAAACACCCAGAATATATTAAATAGAATTGCACCAAAAGCAACTGCATTTTCATATTGTCTTACATATTTTGCAGTATGTGTCTTTTCAGCAAATCTTGTCATTACGCCTGTAGTCGTTATAAGTGCAAAAACTCCCGCTGCTATTATTCCACCACCTGCAAGTCCTATTATTGATAAAATTATTATTTGTACAATACTCATGAATTTCTCCATATTCTACATTTTATTTTCAGGACTTTATTTTAAATCCAGTTTTCCATCTTCTCTGTTATGCCCATCAACTAGTGCATCATTTATTTCATTTTCATATTTTCTCATTTCTGTTTCTATTGGAGTTGGATCTTTAGTAATTTTCTTTGGTCCAAAATGATTGTAAAATACTGTTATTCCCGCTGCCAAACCTATGGCATAAGTAAGTTCTAAAATTTTTGCTCCACCAACTGTATCTTCGCTAATCTGTCCACTTATCTGCAAAAACATTTGGTCTATAGACACGTCATTATTGAATGACATAATAGAAAATCCTGCTCCGAAAAATAATAAAATACATATAATACCTGTCTTTAATATTTCTAATGGTTTACATGAAGTATTTGATTTTTTAAATTCTACAATACAATCTGTTTCTCCTATATTTGATATATCAACATTCTGAAATTTTTCATCTATTATTTCTATTATTTTCATAATCGAAATAACATATCTGTTACCTAATTCAGGCTTATCTGCTAATATTTTTATTGGTTTTATATTATTAACTATATTCTTATTTTTAGATTCTATTTTTGCTATATCCCCTATTGTCACCTTCTCATGAGTTACTTCCACACTTCTGTCCATTTTTATATAAACTGTATCACTCATTACATTTTCTGCCTTTCACTTGATTAACACTTATTATGTACATTTTTTGTAATTTTATTATTTTTTAATAATTAATACTAAAAAATTATGGTTTAAAAATAAGGATAATCGAATTTTTTTTAGTACACTCCTAACTTAACCTCAACTAGATTAGTTTCTCAAAAGCTTCGATTATCCAATTTCTTTCCAGCCTATTGCTTCATTAGTAAAAAAAGCAGATGGATTCTTATTCCTTTTTATTCTTAAGGAATATCTTTCATCTGCCTTTCATCATTTTACAACATTATACTTTTTTCATTAATCTGTAATATTATAATCTTTCATTAATTTCTTCTGATATTCAATATCTTTAGTAGCCCTATCTAAATCTTCATACCTTTTACTATCTAATAAAATTTTAGTTAGCTTGGTAAATGCTTCTAGCTTTGCCTCTCCAGCCTTGCTTTCGTTAAAATTCTTTTCTCCAGCCTCGATACCTGAACTTGTGATATTCCCAGTTGCTCTCCTACATCTTTTTGTGACATATTTGAAAAATATCGCATTTTTATTAATCGGCGCTCGTTGTCTGTCATTTCATTTAATATTTGTGAAATCATTACTTTATTTATTGCTTCCTCTTCGCAGCCTTCCTCATTTTTTAATTTATCCATTAAATATATTTCATTTCCATCATTTTGGTATATTGTCTGATGCAGTGATTCAACTTCCATTGACGAATCTATTGCCATCGATATTTCTTCCTCACTCACTTCCAACTTACTAGCAAGTTCACTTATAGTTGCATCCCTTCCAAGCTCATTTTTAATTCTTTCATTTTCCTGATATGCTTTATACGCCAGTTCTTTTAACGCCCTGCTTACTTTTATAAGTCCGTCATCTCTTAAGAACCTTTTTATTTCACCGGCTATCATAGGTACTGCATATGTAGAAAACTTAACATCGTATTGCATATCAAAGTTATCTACTGATTTAATTAACCCGATGCATCCTATCTGAAATAAATCCTCTGCCTCATATCCTCTATTTGTAAATCTTTTTACAATGCTCCATATAAGTCCTGTATTTTCAAGAATTAATTTATCCCTAGCCATCTTATCACCTGCATGAGCCTGTTTAATCAGCGTTATTGCATCCATTATTTCCCTTCTTTTCAATTCTTTTTAGTTCTTTTGTCATTGTCACGCTTGTTCCTATGTACGGCTTAGACCACACGTCTACCGTATCCATAAATAATTGCATAAATGCAAATCCCATTCCGGCACGGTCATTCTCCGGTTTAGATGTATACATAGGCTCCATTGCTTTTTCTATATCATCTATTCCTGTTCCATCATCTCTTACAATGATTGTTATTAACGATATATGTAAAATTTCATCTTCTTTTTCAATTATTGTTTCTCTTAAATGGCATTTAATTTCTACGATTCCTTTTTTATCTCTATATCCATGTATTATTGAATTCGTAACTGCCTCAGAAACAGCTGTTTTTATATCATTTATCTCCTCTAAAGTAGGGTCAATTTTTGTTAAAAAGGATGCTACACCCATTCTTGCTAAAGACTCATTCTCAGACACGCTATCCATTTCTAACTTCATATTATTTTCAAATATTTTCTTTACCATTTGTCTCCTCCTAAATATTTACAGTCAGACTTGAAGCTTCTGATTTTTTGCAAATTTTATATAGTCCTGAAATAGAAAAAATTCTATCTATTGTATCATTTATATTTAACACGGTAATTTCCCCACATGCCTTCTTTACAAGTTTGTATCTGCCTAAAATGACCCCTATTCCTGAACTATCCATAAACGTGGTTCTTTTAAAATTAAATATTACATTTTTTAACTGATTAGCTAATATATACCAATCGCACTGTTCCATTATCATTCTTGAATTGTGATGGTCTAATTCCTCCGGCAAAAATACAATTAAATTTTCACCTCTTATTTCATATAAAACTTCCATAAAACCTCCATTTGAAAATTATTTTTATACAACAAAAGAAAAAGCCATTGCATTTATCGCAATAGCTTTTTCTTTTGTATCTTATATTCTTATATTTAATTGTACTCTTATTCTTCAGAAGTTGTAGTTTCATCACTTGATGTTGTAGTATCATCAACTCCTGCCTGAGTCTTTGCTGTTGTGTAATTCTTAGAGTTAGGGAATTTGTCCACTATCTCCTTGAAATATTTTTTAGCATTCTTTTCATCACCGTTATTTTTATATGACCATGCTAAATAGTAATAAGCATCATCATTATTAGAATCAGCTTCTATTGCCTTAAGGAAATTAGTAATGGCGGCAGAATAATCTTTTTTATTTAATGCTTCCATTCCGGCATCATAACTTGTTTCTGCTACTCTTGATGCAATCTTACTGTTCAAAGTATTATATACTTCAGTAAATGCTGATGAGTTCATTTCCAAAGATGTATCAACCTTTAAAATACTTTTAGCACTGGCATCATAATCGCTCTTTAAGTAACTTGCAACCGCTGATAATAACTGAGTATAATTCTTACTTAAAGTATTGTCTGTATCTGTATATTCACCAAGCCTTGCTGCCAAATCTTCCTTTTCAGCTGTTAAAGTATCTACACTCTTTTGTAACTCTGAAATAGAAGAATCCTTAATCGCAATTTTTTGATTGTAATCAACTTTTACCTGTGATATCTGATCACTAACAGTTGATACTCTTGCCGGTGTTACAATGAAAAATACCAAAGCTGCACCTAACAAAACACCCATAACTATATGAATTATACTCTGAGCACTTGAAGTTGCTTCTTTAAAATTATTCTTTGGAATTATAACATCATCACCACTTAAATATGGTCTGTCTATCATAGTTCCACGAAGATCCATTCTACGTTTTCTTCTACGTTCAGGATTATTTTTCTTTTCATCTTCTAAATAATTTGTAATTTCTCTTAAGTATCTTACACAAAGTGGATTACACTTATCAATCTTTAAAGCTTTCTTTGTTGCTTTTCTGGCTCTTTCGTACTCACCATGTTTCATGTAAAGTACGGCTAACAACTGATATCCTTTTATAAGGTTTGGATTCTGATTCAAAACCTTCTTCAGCTGAATAATAGCCATATCATCTGTTCCATCTTTTGCATATTCTAATGCAATATTAAATTTCTTAATTGTATGGTTTAATTCATCAATTTTGCCCTTATCGGCCTGAATTGCCGCCATATATTTATCTGCTGCATTATTGTCCGGCTGAAGGTTCATGCTCATTACCCATTCCGAAAAAGCCTGAACTGTTTCACCCATTTCAAAATAAACAAGGCCTAAAAGGTTTCTTGCATCAGTATTTCTTTTGTTTAATTTTACACTTCTTCTTAAGGCATCTGCTGCACCTGACAAATCTCTGTTAAGTGCCTTTGTAAGCCCCATGTTGTAATAAGTGTTTGACAACTTCACAATCTTTTTATATATGCTGACATCCATACCACAATGACTGCAATAATCACTATTTGTAAGGACATTACCACAGTTAAAGCATATCATATTATTTCTCCATCTATGTTGCCCTCAGTCTAAGCCATACACATATGTTATATGGCTAAAACGACTTACTGGTTATTAGTTCCTTTTAATCCATTTACCATTTCAATCATAATATCAGTTATATCTGACACATCGTTATTGTATATGGCATCTTCAGCTTCTTCAATTTCAAGACTTGGATGAAATTTCTTAATTTCTTCATCAAAATTAATCATTCTGATTCCTCCTTTTTAACCTGATACAGTTTATTGGTGAATATAAATTTATACCACCATAAACTGTAATCAAACCTGCCACAATTATTTCTTTAAGTTTTCTAACTGTGACTGAACCTGCTTCATCATTTCCTGATATTTAGCCTGTTTTTCTTTTTCTTCATTAATCTTCTTTTCAGGTGCCTTACTTACGAAGTTAGGATTTGCAAGCATTCCATTAACTCTTGCTAATTCCTTATTTAATCTTTTTACTTCTTTTTCAAGACGTTCTATTTCTTTTGCAATATCAACTAATTCTGCAAATGGCATATATACAATTGCTTTGTGAAGAACTACTGATACGGCATCATCATCAATGCCTGTCTTATCAGCCTGAATAATTACTTCACTTGCATGACCAAGTGTTGCAAAGAATACTTTACCATTTTCAAATATATTTCTTGTAACTTCATCATCTGATACAACAAATACTTTTGCTTTCTTGCTTGGTTTAACATTCATTTCAGCTCTTGTATTTCTAATACCACGAACTGCTTCTTTAATTAATTCTACTGCATTTTCTTCATTAGCGAAAGCATATTCTTCTGTGTATACAGGCCATGATGAAATCATAATTGATTCTTCTTCATCCTGAATTGTACAGAATATTTCTTCTGTTACAAATGGCATATATGGATGAAGCATCTTTAATGCATCAATTAACACTTTCTTTAATGTCCAAAGTGCTGCATATCTTGTGTCATCTGTTTCACTGTATAGTCTAGGTTTAACCATTTCAATATACCAGTCACAGAATTCTTCCCAGATAAATTCGTAAATCTTATCTGCAGCAATACCAAGTTCGTATTTTTCCATGTTATCTGTTACGTCTTTTACTAATGTATTTAACTTAGATAAAATCCACTTATCAGCATCTGTAAGCTGTTCAGGTTTATTATTTAAATCAATACCTTCTTCAGGCATGTTCATCATAATAAATCTTGAAGCATTCCATACTTTGTTAGCAAAGTTTCTGCTTGCCTCTACTCTTTCCCAATAGAAACGCATATCATTTCCGGGAGCATTACCTGTAATTAATGTAAATCTAAGAGCATCTGCACCATATTTATCAATTACTTCAAGCGGGTCAATTCCGTTTCCAAGAGACTTACTCATCTTACGTCCCTGTGAATCTCTTACAAGGCCGTGAATAAGTACTGTATCAAATGGAACTTTTCCTGTATGTTCAAGCCCTGAGAACATCATTCTGATTACCCAGAAGAAAATAATATCATATCCTGTTACAAGAACATTTGTAGGATAGAAATAATCCATCTCTTCTGTATTATCAGGCCATCCGAGTGTTGAAAAAGGCCATAATGCTGATGAGAACCATGTATCAAGTGTATCAGGGTCCTGTCTCATTTCTTTACCACACTTAGGACATACTGCATGGTTATCCTTTGTTACAACCATTTCTCCACAGTCATCGCAATAAAATGCAGGAATTCTATGACCCCACCATAACTGACGTGAAATACACCAGTCACGAATATTTTCTAACCAATGGTAATAAGTTTTGTCAAAATGAGGTGGTACAAACTTTGTATCTCCATTCTTAACTGCTTCAATTGCTGGTTTTGCAATTTCTTCCATCTTAACAAACCACTGTTTTGATACTCTTGGTTCAATTGTAGTATGGCATCTGTAACATGTACCTACATTATGTTCATGATCTTCAATCTTAACAAGATATCCTTCTTTATCCAAATCTTCAACAATTGCTTTTCTTGCTTCATATCTGTCCATACCTGCGTATTTTGGATAATCATCAACAATCTTAGCATCATCTGTTAAGACATTAATTACAGGAAGATTGTGTCTAAGGCCTACTTCAAAGTCATTAGGATCATGTGCCGGTGTAATCTTAACAACACCTGTACCAAAGTCAATACCTACATAATCATCTGCTACAATAGGAATCTCTCTTCCAACTAAAGGAAGTGTAAGAGTCTTTCCTACTAAATGCTTATATCTGTCATCATTTGGATTAACTGCTACTGCTGTATCACCAAGTAATGTTTCAGGTCTTGTTGTAGCAAGCTGAATATATCCTGAACCATCTGTTAAAGGATATCTTAAATGCCAGAATTTTCCTGCCTGATCTTCATATTCTACTTCTGCATCTGAAATAGAAGTAAGACAATGTGGACACCAGTTAATGATTCTTTCACCACGGTAAATCTGTCCCTTATTATATAAATTTACAAATACTTCTTTTACAGCCTTTGAACAGCCTTCATCCATTGTAAATCTTTCTCTGTCCCAGTCACATGATGAACCGATTTTTTTAAGCTGTGAAACAATACGTCCACCATACTGTGCTTTCCACTGCCATGCTCTGTCTAAGAATTTTTCTCTTCCTAAATCTTCCTTTGTAATTCCTTCTTCGCGCATCTTTTCAACAATCTTAGCTTCTGTTGCAATTGATGCATGGTCAGTTCCAGGAAGCCATAATGCTTCATATCCCTGCATTCTCTTAAAACGTGTAAGTATATCCTGCATTGTGTTATCAAGGGCATGTCCCATATGAAGCTGCCCTGTAATATTTGGTGGTGGCATAACGATTGTAAATGGTTTCTTACTTCTGTCTACTTCTGCATGAAAGTATTTCTTTTCCTGCCATTTTTCATATAATCTGTCTTCAATATCGGCAGGATTATAGTTCTTTTCTAATTCCTTCATTGTGTACTCCTTTAAAATAATTTGTAATCCAGTCTGCAAATTATCATCCTTATGAACGGAAAAAGACAGCTTTAAAATGCTGTCTCTTTTGTATGTTTAAATCCACAGACATTTTCCTAAAAGGGCGAATATCCGCGGTACCACCTTTTGTTTTACTTATCATATCCTTAACGGGGACGAATCGTCATCAGCTACTGATAGTTTTTAACTGTTCACTGATGCTGCTCCAAAGCTACCTTCCCTCGCACTTACTTATAGGTCTTCCACCAACAACCTACTCTCTGTTAAGCAGTTACAAGATACTCCTCTTCATCATAGCATTTATTTTTTTCTGTTTTTTATCATAATAATTAAAAAGTTATTTGTCAACTGCCTAAGCTAAACCTTCACAATTTCTTAACTATTTATTTCTACAATATATTCTCTCTTACGTCGGCTAATATAATCTTTCTCAATTGTGTCGTTCCAATTTACATGAATATGAGCCTTAAGCTGTATGATTTCTGTTCTAAGTCTGTTAACTACCTGATCACTTACTTTGTATTTTTCAACATCGTTTTTCAAATTAGTAGCATTACCTGACATAAGGTCACACAATATTATTGACTCTAATGATTCTGCAGCACTATTTAATCTATATGCATTTCTAAATGCCACTAAAGCCTCATCGTACTCAAACAGTCTTGTATAGGCAACTCCTAAATTATTATAAACACTTCCATAAAAAGTTTCTGATAATTCACTATTTGTTCCCTTATTTATAATGCTCTGATAAAAAGAAATTGCCATATTATATTTATGATTATCAAGTAATATGTCTGCCTTAGCCTTTATTCTTTCGGCAGATGTTTTTGAATTAAGCATTACTAAATGTCTTTCCAAATCATCTGCTTCCTTTTGTGTGTAATATCCTGAATTTTTTATTACAAATGCAATCATTTCGCCTAGATTACCATTTTTATTTAATGCCTGTCTTAGCCCTGTTGCTATTGTTGTCTGCTTTAATTCATTTTCAATATAATCAATCAGACTTTCACTAAAAAATTCTTCATCCACTAAATAAAGATAATTATAAAGATAATAATTTAATTCTTCTATCGAATATATATTTTTATTAATTTCAGTTATATAATAAGGTTTTTCTGAGTGCAATGTGCACATTGTGATGTCACTCATACTGTCACTTCCTCTCTAACTACTTTTCCTGAGCTTTCATAGAATTCTCCAAACCCGATATCTTTTATCTCTATTGCAAACTTATTTTCATTTACATATGCAAATTTTATCTGGATTCTTACTGTCTTATTTTTTCTTGCCGGGAAATCCTGTAAATCAATGTAAAAGTTTTCTGATTCTTTTGTAATAGGTGACTGTATTGTGAATTTTGCTATTGTCGGTTTATCCAAAATACATTCTGCAACAGCACCTGCTTCGTACCAGTTAGTTCCTATTTTTGAAAGCACAAGCTGTTTCTCGCTTCCCTGATGGTTTACTTCCATAGAAACATTTACCTTAGTTCTTCCCTTACAGGATATGATATAATCACTAAAATTTGAAATATAAAACAATTCTTTAGCACCATAAACTGCACCTTTTACTATCAGGTTATTTCCTTTAAATACACGTCGGTTGTTGCATGTTTTTTTAAGTGTATTTTTCCAGTCTCCACTATAAAAACCTTCACCTGAAAAATATACTGCTGAAATAACGTGTTCATTCAATTCTTCGTCCATAAAATCTTCAAGAATTTTGTCAGCCTCATCAATATCTGTTTTAATATTATCAAATGTTAAAACATCATCTAATTTTTTCGTTTCTACATCTGCTATATGTGCTTCTCTTGTATGTCTTATGCTAAGTCTTCTATAAACAAGCCCCTGCTGTGAAAAATCCAACATTAAAACATTATTTACCCACACATCTTTATGCTGGTTTAACACATAGTAGATAAAACTTTCTGAATGGCTTAATATTTTTGTATTTTCTTTCTTATATCCTAAAGCTTCTATAGTTTCATAAAAGCATTCCATTATTTCCACTGTCAAATTATCTACTGTCATTACAATGCTTTTAATTATCTGCCCGTTTGTGTAATTTGCCGCTAATTTTACAAAATAAGCTATATATGCTTTCATCATTGCTCTATTCTGGTCTTTTAACTCATCATAAAACAATGCTTCCGGTAGGTTTGTAACAACTTTTCCACTTTCTCTCTGGCTTCTGTTAATTGCCTCTTCGCCTACTGACCATTCTTTTAATTCATCATTAAAAAACATAACTGTAGGTACAAGAAAATGCTTATCCTGTCCAACGCTAATTGATTCAGGCTCCCCTGCATCATTCAAAAATGCCAACTGAGAAAAATCACTTGAAAAATCTATTCCAAGAATAAGTGCTTTATTATTCATTGTTATTCCTCCTGCCTATAGTAACTTAAATAACTGTTCTGATGCATCCGTATGAAGTTCATATGTTTCCATAAGTTCTCTTGCATCCTTGTCTCTGTGAAGTTCTTTGCAAATCATCATGCCGTTAAGCATTCCAAATCTTCCTTCATCATTAAAAATATCTTTCTGATTTATTTTCATTGTATATTTCTTTGTCTCAATACTATCAGTTTCAGATATTTCTTCAAAATAATATTCTATTTCTTCTCCAAAGAACATAATTACATCTTTTGTAAATATTCCTGAATAAACACTACGCATTTCTTCAGTTTTTTCCTTTGTTTCGCCTGTTATGGATTTTATCTTATAAGTAATGTATACTTTATTCTTTGGATTTGTACGATAGTCAATTATGGTTTTATCCACTATATTGTATGGAACTGCAAACCATTTATTAAACTTCTTATAAAATTCAAATACAATATTCTTTTTAGCTAACTGACTCATCAGTTTCTTTGATGTTTCAATCTGTTCCTGTGTTACATGCTCACTTTCAATCACATGTGACAAATATCCGATTTTTGAAATAACTGTCACTTCCGTTCCATCCTTAATATCCTGCTGCATTATATCCCATGTTGAATCCGGACAAGGAATATTTTTAACAAAATAATTATATGAAACATATGTGTAAAACGCTTTTCTAATTGTTGCATATGAAGGATTCTGTACATATTTATTAAATATTCCATGAATTCTTTCACTTACATCCCCTTCAAAAATGCACTGAACAAGTAGTCTTTCCGTCAATGTGTTTTCAATTATGTTCTTTTTATTAATTTCCTCATATAACATAAACATTTCTTCGTTTGTTCCAAGGAAAAATCTTCCAAGATAAGCAAGAATTACTCTTGTAACCTTATTCATCCTAAATAATTTCACACACATTTCAAGTATAAAAGCATCTTCTTCAAACTCTGTTTCTTTAATTATTCCTGTACAAAATTCTTCAACACTTTCATCGCTTAATCTTTCCGGACCATATTCTAATATATACGGATATACACTCTTATATTTCTTATTTGCAATAAGTATTGACATTATTTTATTTCTGGAGTCTTTATCTAACTCGTTCATATTCATTTCCATTACATAATCATCATACTCATCTAAATAAGAATTCTTATAATAGTAAGAAACAATTTCATTTAAAAGATATTTTCTATATGTTCCTCTTATATTTTCAACATTAAGCATATCCTTTAACATCTGTAAAATATCAACATTTGCTGATTTTTTTATGTTTTTTTCTATCTTTGCTAACTTTAAGTAGATGCTTCCATTATCTACCTCAGAAATCTTAACATTTCTTAAAATTTTCCTGCATGTATATTCTATATTTACGTATTTGTTTCTATCTTTGTCCACAAATATTATTACAGGGTTGTCTGTATATATTTCAACAAAAGCCTCTCCTCCATTAAGGTGAACCTGCTGAGGTTCGTCTAATTCTTTATGGTATATTATAACTTCTGTAATATTTGGATTATCAACAGTTATTCTCCATGCATTTAATATACTAGGTAATGATTTTGTCATTCTGTTGTTAACAAAATGTGGTGTGAGCATTTTTTTGTACAATTCAATAAGATTATTATCAATATGCTTATTAATAATCTCTTCTTCTACATATTTTTCTAATCCGGCTTTGTATTTTTTATACATCTCACTTGCCTGGTCAAAATATTTAATTATATTCTGATATAAATATGCTTTATTATAGGCTAACGTTTCCGTTGTAAACGCAAAGTATTTGTATATCTGTGGATATAATTTAAACATTTTTGTTGTATCAATTGTGTACATATAATACTCGTAAAGTTTTGTTACTTTGACATCATGTTTAACTCCGGCATCATACCATTTAAAATAGAACTGTTTCTTTTTGTCTCCGCTTACAAGCATCTGGCAAATTCCTTCCAGTACTTTCACATCTTCTGTCTTTTCATATAAATCAGCCAATATTTCAAATTTTATTTTGTCAAATTGTTTTTCTTTTTCAAACAAAGTAACTATCTGCTTATTTAAATTGTCATTGTACATATCATATTTATTTATGAATCTCAAAAGTAATAATTCAAATTTATTTATAACCCTTAATAGTTCCGGTTGCTTTGAAATTATTTTTGCCGCTTCATACAACATCACAGGACTTGTACATCCTTTATTAAACTGATCTTTTACCAAAGTATATTTAAGACTTGGATTTTGGTCATATCTGTCATCCATGTACATTAACATCCACAATAATTTCCATGAATCATAACCATTTTCATAATAGTTCTTTATTTCTTTTCGAACTTCTTCTGTGTAAGTAGCATTTTGCTTATATATCGTTTTCAAATATAAATAATAGCAATATGCTTCAACACTCTTAAGTTTGTTATTTGTCTTACTTACTGATACTAATTTTGACAATTGCATAAGATATGAAGTAATCTGTTCTTCTTCACCATCTAATATTGTAAGTTGAGTTTTTATCAACAATGCCATTATATCTTCATTGTTATAATGTAATCTTTTCTCTGCAATGTCCTCTGTTGACTTTTTCCAATCTAATGAGTTTATCTTTCCGGTACGGAAATTCATATATAATCTCATCACATCAATAATATCCTTTTTATTTTCGATATATTTAGATATATCTTCTGTAGGATTGTTAACATGAATTTTATATGTTAAGGTCTGATTAACTGTCTTTAACACAATTTCTGCATAATTACTGCCCCTGTGTAATTTGAATGGATTTATCAAATATTCATATTCGCAGGTGTTTCCAATAAAATTGTCCAGATTTATTTCATTTTTGCAGTTATGAAGTATTTCACCATTAATTTCAACTTTTATGTCTACATATCCCCAACCACTCTTTGTAATTTTAAGAGAGTCTGCATAAGATTCCTTTATATCTTCGTATGTCTTTTCATTATCTACAATACTGATTGTAACAGGTTCTTTAAGGCCTTTTTTAACAAGGAATTCTTCCATTGCTATCTCTTTGTTATAATTTTTCATCAATTCATTGTACAAGGCTCTTGTATAAACATCCTGTCCGATAATGTTGTGTTTAAATTCTCTTGACATAAACAATTTAATAGCTTCCTCATGAGAATACTGAACTAATTTTGTAAAATCCTCAAGATTATTTATTGGTCCCATTGAAGATTCTATATTTTCTTCCTTCACATGAATATTAAAATTAACAGAAAACTCTCCGGCATTTGATACTATGTCTATTTTACCTGACACATCGTCTCCCGGATAAAGATGTTCAGTATTCGCCTCAAATCTGATTGTATTGTCTTTTCCTAAAAACTGATCATTTTTTAGTTTCAAATGATAATCTGAAGAATATACCACTCCTTTTATATTCATATTTGATTCAGAGCGGATGTTAAATGAGCCGTAGGCTATCTCCCCTTTTGCTAACACCATATCAAAGCTATTATGGGAAATCTGTGCCTTAGGCACTTCATAATCTACATTTCCAATTGCTAATTTTTCTATTAATGCTTTCAATTTATCACCTTTCTAATCACTCTAGTGCTATCCCTTTATCTTTTTAAAATGTTCTTTTACTTTAACTTCGTATCCTAAATCTCCCGGATTGTAAAATACTTCATTTACAAGCTCATCCGGCAAATATTGCTGATTAACATAATGATTTTCATAATCGTGTGCATATTTGTAGCCATCACCATGTCCAAGCTTTGCTGCGCCTTTATAATGTGCATCCATTAAGTGAACCGGTATTCCTGATATCTTTGTATTCTGTACTGCACTCATCGCCTTCTCTAATCCCATATAAGAAGCGTTGCTTTTCGGTGCAGTAGCCATATATACCACTGCCTCTGCCAATATTATCTTTGCTTCAGGCATTCCAATCTGGTGGACGGCATTTGCAGCAGACACGGCAACTGTTAATGCATTAGGATCTGCCATTCCCACATCTTCCGCCGCTGATATCATAATTCGTCTTGCTATAAATTCAACACTTTCACCTGCATAAAGCATTTTTGCCAAATAGTAAAGTGCCGCATCAGGATCTGAGCCTCTCATACTTTTTATAAATGCAGATACTGTATCATAATGGTTGTCTCCTGATTTATCATATCGGATGGCTCTTTTCTGAATACATTGTTCTGCAACTTCCATTGTTATGTGGATTGTTCCATCTTCACTTTTATCAGTAGTTAAAATTCCTAATTCAATAGCATTTAATGCTGTTCTTGCATCACCATTTGAAATTTCGGCTAAAAAGTCAGCCGCATCATCATCTATTCTCGCATTAAACGCTCCCATTCCTTTTTCTTTATCATTAACTGCTCTTAAAATTAGCTGTTTTATATTCTCTGTCGAAAGCGGCTTTAATTCAAACACAATAGAACGTGAAATTAAAGCCCCATTAACTTCAAAGTATGGATTTTCAGTGGTTGCCCCTATAAGAATTAACGTTCCATCTTCTACAAATGGTAAAAGGTAATCCTGCTGTCCCTTATTAAAGCGATGAATTTCATCTACAAACAATATAGTCTTTCTTCCATACATTCCCATTGTCTGTTTAGCCTTTTCCACTACTTCTTCCATATCTTTCTTGCCTGCAACAGTAGCATTTATCTGAGTAAATTCTGCGCTTGTTGTATTCGCAATTACTTTTGCCAATGTTGTTTTCCCAGTCCCCGGCGGTCCATAAAAAATAATTGAACTTAACTTATCTGCTTTAATTGCTCTATATAAAAGTTTATCTTTACCTATAATATGCTCCTGTCCAACTACTTCGTCTAATGTTGTTGGTCTTAGCCTGCTTGCTAATGGAGAATCCTTCTCCATATTTTCATTTCTCATAAAATCAAATAAATCCATTGATTTCACTTCCTTATTTTACTTTTAATTACTCACTTGTGAATTATCTGACCCAATAATCAAAATTATTTTAACAATATATACCTTTAGAATAGTACTTTAAGGCATATCCGTTTTTTATTTTATCACATTTTACCTTCTTTTTGTACATTATCTATGAATTAGAATAGTATTACCAATTACTGCTTAAATATGGCATCAAAGTTGGGGCGTTTGCCCTAACATCATAATAAATGTTTATTCACATTCCACAATTTTACTTTAAGGCTTAGATTATTATGCCCTGATAGTAAGCTTATCAAGTATATTTATGCTTTTTTCGCGCATTTTGCTTAATTTAATTAAGTTTTTACTTTTCTTTTTTTGTTTTTCTTAAGTTTTATTGTTGTCTTTTCTTAATTATGTTAAAGTTCTACTTAATGACGTCTATACTAATGTAGCTATAGACTCTAATTACTAAACATAGATTTTTCTATGTACAATAGGAGGTCACTATGAACAACATAAATGAAAACATACCTGATCAGATTACACCACAGATATTAAAATATGCAGACAGATGCATTAATAATTCATGTATTGATGAATCTCTCTATAATTTATACGATGTTAAGAGAGGTCTTCGTGATAAAAACGGTAAAGGTGTTCTTACAGGCCTTACCGAAATCGGTGATGTTCATTCCTACGATATGATTGACGGAAAAGCTGTTCCTTGTGAAGGAAAACTTTTTTACCGTGGAATAGATATTGAAGATATTGTTAAAGGTTTTTTAGATGAAAACCGCTTTGGTTTTGAAGAAGTTACATATCTTTTATTATTTGGTGAACTTCCAACAGCAAAAAGATTAGAAAATTTCACAAATTTATTATCTGAATACAGAACTCTTCCACCTAGCTTTGTAAGAGATATTATTATGAAAGCACCAAGTAGAGATATGATGAACATGCTTGCACGTAGTGTACTTACACTTTACTCTTATGACGATAATCCTGATGATACATCAATTCCAAATGTTTTACGTCAAAGTTTAAGTCTTATTGCAAGAGTTCCACTTATCAGTGTTTATGGATACCATGCCCATAATCACTATCATCATGGACAAAGCCTTCATATAAACACACCGGACCCTAACATGTCCACGGCTGAGAATATATTAAGATTACTTAGACCTGATGGAAGTTTTACTCCGCTTGAAGCAAAAATCCTTGACTTAGCTCTTGTTCTTCATGCTGAACATGGTGGTGGTAATAACTCTACATTTACAACTCATGTTGTTTCTTCTTCAGGAACGGACACTTATTCTGCAATCGCAGCTTCTCTTGGTTCACTTAAAGGTCCAAGACATGGTGGCGCTAACATTAAAGTTAAACAGATGTTTGACCATATGAAAGAAACAGTTTCTAATTGGAACGACGATGAAGAAATTTCAAATTATTTGCATGCAATACTTGATAAGAGAATCTTTGATAAATCAGGTTTGATTTATGGAATCGGTCATGCTGTTTACTCTATTTCTGACCCTAGAGCAAAAATTCTTGAAGGCTTTGCTAAAAAGCTTGCACAGGAAAAAGGTCTTATGGATGAGTATCAGCTTTACAATAATGTTGCCCGACTTGCTCCTGAGGTTATTGCAAGTTGCAAGCCAATGCAGAAAAATGTAAGTGCAAATGTTGATTTCTACAGTGGATTTATATATTCTTCACTTGGACTTCCTGACGGATTGTTTACTCCTATGTTTGCATCTGCCAGAATTTCAGGCTGGTGTGCACATCGTATAGAAGAAATCATTAATGCCGGAAAGATTATCAGACCTGCATATATGAATGTTGCGAAAAAGACAAAGTACGTTGCACTTAACGACAGACATACAACTATTGTATAATATATATTTGATTTAGATATTAGTTTAAAATTAGATATTAATGCATAAAAAGATACTACGGATTTTCTAATATATCCGCAGTATCTTTTTTATATTTTACAGAAGCCTTATTCCCTACAATTTTAACTTTAACATTTTTAACCATTGCAGGTTTGTCTGCTTTAGCCTCTACTTGCATTGATGGTTCCACTTGAACAGTTTTATTTAGTGCTAAAATTGTACCGTGAATTTAGGAATATAATTTTCTCCCTCTCAATCAATTAGTTTAATTATATAAAAATGTAGCTTGTAATTCAACGTAAAAAATATTTCATTATCAAATATCTCTCAAATCTAAAATATTAATTATCTTTATTTGCTCATCTTTTCTTTTAAATTTAAAATATTTTTTTCAATCTCAGATATTACCTCCATAAACGCATCGTCACTACCGCCGGTTGGATCCTGCAATCCCCAATTATAATCGAAGTTCCTGCCAATATATGGGCAGCCAACATCGCACCCCATGGAAATGGCTATGTCCGGTGTTGGAACTTTATCATAGGTCTTACTATACTGATTTTTTTCCATATCTATATTATATAACTTCTTCATAATTCTTACTGCATCCTGATTAATCTGCGGCTTTGTCTCTGTTCCTGCTGAATAACACTCTAACACATCTCCTGCAAGATGATTTCCCAATGCTTCCGCAATCTGGCTTCTACACGAATTATGTACGCATACAAATACGACTTTTTTCTTATTCATGAAATCCTCCTCTCATATGGTTAGCTATTTTTACAAGTGTAAGCAACAATATGTTTATACATATATATATCAAATTTTTTCAAATTTTCTTGTTTTCTGCTTACGAATTTTACTGTAAAAAATTTGCAATTACTTAAGCATAAATTTCATTATAACCGGCTGATGATCAGAATATGCAAATCCTGTGTCAACCACCTCATATGATGTCATTTCTACATTATCAGATATTATAAACCCATCTAATGTAACTACATATGTTTTTCCCGGAATGTATTCCATATCTGCATTTCTTGCCGATTCAGGCATTTGTTCTAACTCATCCTGTGACAGTTTATCCATTGCAAACGTCACCCCTTGTGGCATTTCGCTTCTTGGGAACGGATATGCCCAACTTTCAGTTTCGTCACTTTTTGCTTCATCTGCTTTCAAATCATGATTAAAATCTCCGCCGCAAATAACATAATTTCCGTCTTCTACTTCCTTTTCCATATCTTTAAAAAGCATATTTAATTGAGCTTCTCTTATTTCATCGCTATTTCCATATGCTGATAAATGAACCGTAAATAAAACTAATTCTTTCCCATTTTCAACATTTATTCTGCTTATTGAATAGCATCTGTCTAAATCAAGGAATTTAGAAAATCCTGTTGAAATTGGAAGACTTCTTCGCAATGAATCTGTTATTTTGAATTTAGAATATAAGACAATTCCCGAATATGATTTTCCTATAGGTTTATAAAATGGATAAAATAAATATGCTGAATTATAATTTACCGCAAAACTACTATAATAATCATCAAAAATGTCAGTTATAATATTTTCCTGATTTACTCCATAACTCCTTGTTGATTTTCTATCCACTTCCTCAAACATCATAAAATCAGGATTATAACCACTGCTTAATGTAGCTGCACCTCTTATTGCTTTGGCACTGCTTTCCTTACTATAACATCTGGAATATTTTCCTCCGTCCATAAAAAAACTGTAATCAGGAAGATATGCTCCAAATCCAACATTATAAGTTCCTATTGTATATTCTACACCTGTATTAACTTCATCACTGACATTTTCATTTTTAACCTTAGGTTCATTTACTTTTAGTTTCTGCTTGTCATCTATTCTGTCATATGAAATAAAGACATATGCTACATACACTAAAGCTACAACTATTATAATTATAAGTATTGCAAAAATTGCTTTAACTATATTTTTTAATCTTTTCATTCTTAATCCTTTGTTGATATTTTTATAAATTTTTACTTTATGTATTCGCAGTTAACTCATATAAAATACATACTATTTGATTATACTACATTTTTTTATATTCTTATAGTTTTATTCAGTATTGCAGTTTGTATTTTTCGTTATTTTTTTTGTATATTTTCAATCGCATAGGCTGACTCATCGATTATATCAGGCTATCATAATGGTGCATAGCTTTTCGAAGTTCTTACATCCGACAAATGATATTCTATGCAAATGCAATTAGTTTGCCGGGCTTGTGTTATAAAAAAAGAACCGGACACATCCGATTCTCCTATGCAAGTTCCGTATATGCTACTGAAATTCACACTGTTATTATACATATTATACAAATTTATTTAATTCTACATTGTACTCATAATTAATTGTTTTTAATTTGCTTATTATCTCGTCTTTCTCAACATCCCTTGTTCTGCAAAATCCATCCAAGTCCTGATGAGTGTCTCTAAGTGCTGTGTTAACTACGCTAAGTAACATAACCGGATCATTTGGTAAACCTGTCATAATAATTCTCCTTTTATCTTACACCCCATATCAAATATCCTATAATGATTCCTGCAATTATTCCTATAATCATATGCACAATTCTCATTATATCCATTTCTTTTGGTGTATTTTCTTTATTCTTTGACTTACTTTGTATCTTGTCCTGTTTTTTCTTTTGTGAAATATTAAATCTTACAATGTCTATTGTAAGAACAATTCCACCTATAACAGCTATCGCTTCTGCTATCAAAGTTATAATAAACGCCTCCGGAAATTTAAAAGCAAAAAATACTGCAATAATTCCAATAATGGCTGATGGTGTTGCAATACCTATAGCAATTTTTCCCGGCAATGTTGGTGTATATTTTAAATAATCATATTTTTTATCCATTTAGTGCCTCTATTCTCTTAAAATAATGCAGTTAACGCTCCAAATACGCCTGCACTTCCAAGTCCCATTATAATTCCTGCCAAAAGAACTCCACCCATTACAGCAATTACACTTGATTTAAAATCCATATCAAGAAAACTTGCTGCTAAAGTTCCTGTCCATGCACCTGTTCCCGGAAGTGGAATTCCCACAAATAAAAACAATGCTACAAATAGTCCTTTTCCTGCTGTTTCCTGTAGTTTCTTTCCGCCTTTTTCGCCCTTTTCTATACAAAAAGTAAAGAATTTTCCAATATGTTTTTTATCTTTTCCCCAAATCAATACTTTTCTCGCAAAAAGATAAATGATTGGAACCGGAAGCATATTTCCTATAACACAAATAATATAAGAAGCTAATAAAGGCATTCCAATTGCCTGTGAATAAATTAACGCTCCTCTAAGTTCAACAAGAGGAACCATTGAAATCAAAAATATTATGATGTAATTTAACATAAAACTCTCCTTAAATAATTTTTCTAATACTATACCAGCATTTTGAAGTATAACATTACCTATTGTTTTTCACAAGTCCTTTTGTGGATTGCTTTGTTGCTTCTCTACGTTAATAATGACCCCAAATTAAGCAATCTTATTTTTTTATTTACTATTTATCTCTTCTTATAATTTGCTTATTTGAATTCATTTTATCAACTGTAACAAATACATAATCCTGTTTCTTTAATTCTTTTATAACCGTTTGTGCTGCATCAACAGAGCTTTCAAATATGTCATGCATTAAAATAATATCTCCATTTTTTACGTTTTTTAAAATTTTATCAGTTACAATGTCCTTATTTTTATATTTCCAATCTAACGGGTCAACATTCCACATAACTACAGACATTGATGTTTCGCTTAAAAGTTCATCAGTAAAACTGCCAAACGGTGGACGTATGTATTCCGGGGTATATCCTGAAATATTTGTAATCCATGCATTTGTAGTATTAATCTCCTCTACCGCCTCATCAAATCCTAATTTCGTTAACTGACTATGATTAAATGTATGATTTCCAATCAGATGTCCTTCATTTTTCATTCTTATAACAATATCTTCGTTTTCTTTTATATTTTTCCCAACTAAAAAAAACGTCGCCTTTACATTTTCTTTTTTCAAAATATCTAACAGTCTTGGGGTACATTCACTGCTTGGTCCGTCATCAAAAGTTAACGCAACCCTCTTTATGTTTTTATATTTATTTATTGTTTTCAAATTATTTTCTGCTGTTTCTATAGTTTTTTTCTTCAAATTTCCCATTATAAATAAAAGCGGCAATATCATAATTAATGCAATAACCCACCATTTTTTTAACTTCATTTAAATCCTCTAAATCTTATTTTTATGTTTTTTTATCTTCTTTAAATTATATATATTTGTAAAGTGGAATATGTTTAATAGGACGTTTTAAACAAAATAAAAAGCTGAATTACCAACATGTTAATACGATTCCTGTTATTACACAAGTCCATATTTTATGCTAATAATTCAGCTTTTATATAATACCAGAGTCAAAAAGACCTAAGCCCACATAAGTTTGCTTATAAGTGGTCGAAAGACCTTTGTCTGATATCTTTGTCTGATATCTTTATCTTATAATCAGTTTTCCATCTTTTGCATCAACCGTAATAGTATCTCCCATATTTACATCTCCTTGTAAAATAATCTTTGCTACTAAGGTTTCTACATTCTTCTGTAAATATCTCTTAAGCGGTCTTGCACCATAAACCGGATCATATCCATTATCTGCGACAAATTTCTTTGCCTCGTCTGTAAGCACTAAATGTAAATCTTTGTCTGCAAGTCTTTCATTCAAATTTGCAACTATTAAATCTACAATTCCGCCAATATTATCACGGGTAAGTGGTTTAAACATAATAATTTCGTCTAATCTGTTTAAGAATTCAGGTCTGAAATGATTTCTCAAATCATTCATAACCATCTCTTCTGCCTCAGGCTTTATATCACCATTGTCATTGATTCCTTCAAGCAAATATGAAGAACCAATATTTGACGTCATAATTAATATTGTGTTTTTAAAGTCCACTGTTCTGCCCTGAGAATCTGTAATTCTACCATCGTCTAATACCTGTAATAATACATTAAATACATCCGGATGAGCCTTTTCAATTTCATCAAAAAGTACTACCGAATATGGTTTTCTACGAACTGCTTCAGTAAGCTGACCGCCTTCATCATATCCAACATATCCCGGAGGCGCTCCGATTAATCTTGACACTGAATATTTTTCCATATATTCACTCATATCAATACGAACCATATTTGTCTCATCGTCAAATAAATTCTGCGCAAGTGCTTTAGCAAGTTCTGTTTTACCTACACCTGTAGGTCCTAAAAACAGGAACGAACCTATTGGTTTACCAGGATCTTTTATTCCCGCCTTTGATCTGATTATTGATTCAGTAATCTTTGTAACTGCTTCATCCTGTCCAATTACACGTTTGTGTAACTGTTCATCCAAATGAAGAGTTTTATTTCTTTCTGTTTCTGTCAGTTTAGCAACAGGTATTCCTGTCCAACGTGAAATGATTTTTGCAATTTCTTCATCTGTAACACTTTCACGTACCAAAGACAAATCTTTATTTTTTACATTTGCCTCTTCACTTTCTAACTGTTTCTGTAACTGAGGTAATCTACCATATTGTAACTCAGCCATCTTTTCAAGATCATACTTGCTCTGGGCAATCTGTATTTCTTTCTTGACCTGTTCAACCTGTTCACGAAGTTCCTGTAATTTGTTTACAGAATTCTTTTCGTTTTCCCACTGAGCTTTCTTATTGTTAAATGCATCTCTAAGTTCAGCTAATTCTTTTTGAAGTTCCTCTAATCTTTCTTTGCTCAAATTATCGGTTTCCTTCTTTAAGGCTGCCTCTTCAATTTCCATCTGCATAACTTTTCTTCTAAGTTCATCAAGTTCTGTAGGCATTGAATCAAGTTCTGTTTTTATCATCGCGCAAGCTTCATCAACAAGGTCAATTGCCTTATCAGGCAAAAATCTGTCAGTTATATAACGGTCAGATAATGTTGCTGCTGAAACTAATGCACTATCTGTAATTTTAACTCCGTGGAAGACTTCATATCTTTCTTTCAATCCTCTTAAAATTGAAATTGTATCCTCCACTGTTGGTTCATTGACCATAACAGGTTGGAAACGTCTTTCCAAAGCCTTATCCTTTTCAATATATTGTCTATATTCATCAAGCGTCGTTGCACCTATACAATGAAGTTCACCTCTTGCAAGCATAGGTTTTAACATATTACCTGCATCCATTGCACCATCTGTTTTTCCTGCGCCGACAATTGTGTGTAACTCATCAATAAATAAAATTATCTCTCCGTTACTGTTCTTTACATCTTCAAGTACAGCTTTTAAACGCTCTTCAAATTCACCTCTGTATTTAGCACCTGCTACCAATGCTCCTAAATCAAGTGAAAATATCTTTTTATCCTTCAATCCATCCGGAACATCTCCACTTACAATTCTTTGAGCCAGACCTTCTACTGCTGCTGTTTTACCTACACCGGGTTCACCGATTAAAACAGGGTTATTTTTTGTCTTTCTTGACAATATACGAATTACATTTCTAATTTCACTGTCTCTTCCAATAACAGGGTCTAACTTTTGATTTCTTGCTCTCTCAACCAAATCCTGTCCATATTTTCCAAGTGCATCATAAGTAGCCTCAGGATTATCATTTGTTACTCTCTGATTTCCTCTTATCTCAGCTAATACCTTTAAGAATCTTTCCCTTGTAATACCATATTCTTTGAAAAATTCTTTAACTTCTTTATTTGGCTTAGCAATCATAGCAAGGAATAAATGTTCAACTGAAACATATTCATCTCCCATTCTCTTTGCTTCATCTTCTGCTGCTAGCAATGCTGAATTAAGACTCTGACTAATATACCTCTGTCCGCCTTGTACTTTAGGTTTCTTACTAACATAATCTTCAATTCTGTTTTTAAAATGTGTTGTCTGGATTTCCATCTTTTCAACTAATTTTAAAATCAGACTGTCTTCTAAATTAACAAGGCTGTATATTAAATGTTCCTGATCAATTTCCTGATTACCAAATTCCTCAGCAACCTTTTCACAGTTCTGAACTGCTTCAATTGACTTCTGTGTAAATTTACTAATGTTCATCTTCTATACCTCCTTAACTTCTGTTTTAAATATTAGTTCTTCACTCTCTTTCTTAGGATTTTCCTTTCCTACAAATACGTTATAGCACTTTTGTTAGCACTCGTCAAGAGCGAGTGCTAATTATTTTTTTTTTTTTAGTTTTTCTTTTGTTTTCATAAAAAGAACTGTTGCATATCAATAACGCAACAGTTCCTTTTATGTAGCACAGAGCAAGCCGTAGTCATTAAATCATAGGTTTGCTTACCCTGACATCTTATATACTATGTATTTACGTATTATTATCCGCCTTAATTTCATTAAAGTTTAGAGTATATCTATATGTTCTCCATTTAAAGCTTTGTTCATACTACGGACTGCACAGAATTTGCCGCACATTGAACATGTATCTTCATGTTCAGGTGCTCTGTCTGCTCTAATTGCTTTTGCAGTTTCAGGATCAAGTGCGCATTCCCACTGAGCATCCCAATCTAAAACTCGTCTTGCATCTCCCATTTTATCATCTATATCTCTTGCGCCTCTTACGCCTTTTGCGATATCAGCTGCATGAGCTGCGATTTTACTTGCAATTATTCCCTGCTTTACATCATCTAAATTTGGAAGTGCCAAATGTTCTGCAGGTGTAACATAGCAAAGGAAAGCTGCTCCACTCATTGCTGCAATTGCACCACCAATAGCTGCTGTTATATGATCATATCCGGGTGCTATATCTGTAACTAAAGGTCCTAAAACATAAAATGGTGCTCCCATACAAATTGTCTGCTGAACTTTCATGTTAGCTGCTATCTGATCCATTGGTACATGTCCCGGTCCTTCAACCATAACCTGAACATCTTTTTCCCATGCTCTCTTAGTTAATTCTCCAAGACGAACAAGTTCTTCAATCTGACATACATCTGTTGCATCTGCAAGACAACCCGGTCTGCAGGCATCTCCTAATGAAACAGTAACATCATATTCTCTACATATATCAAGAATTTCATCATAGTATTCGTAGAACGGATTTTCTTCTCCTGTCATGCACATCCATGCAAAAACAAGTGAACCTCCTCTTGATACAATATTCATTTTTCTTTTATGTTTGCGAATCTGCTCTATTGTTTTTCTTGTAATTCCACAATGAAGTGTAACAAAATCAACACCATCCTGTGCATGTAAACGTACTACATCTATAAAATCTTTTGCTGTTAAAGTATCCAAGTCTCTCTGATAATGAATTACACTATCATATACAGGTACTGTTCCTATCATTGCAGGACATTCACTTGTAAGTTTTTTACGAAATGGCTGTGTGTTTCCATGACTTGATAAATCCATGATTGCTTCGCCACCCATCTTTACGGCTGACATAACTTTTTCCATTTCAACATCATAATCTTTGCAATCCTTAGAAATTCCAAGATTTACGTTAATCTTTGTTTTTAACATAGAACCTATTCCTTCAGGATCGAGACACTTATGATTCTTATTAGCAGGAATTACAACTTTACCACTTGCTACAAGAGGTAAAAGCTCCTTTACTTCCATTTTTTCTTTTTTTGCTACAATTTCTAATTCCTTTGTTACAATTCCTTTTCTTGCAGCTTCCATCTGTGTTGCATATAATCTTTCTTCCATCGTAATTCTCCTTTATTATTTTACTTTAGTATATTCATTTGTAATAGCAAATCCATGATTCATAGGTCCACTTCCCTTTCCTAAATCAAGCATAGCTGCTAATGCTCCTGAAATATACTCTTTGGCTCTAAAAACTGATTCTTCCAAATCATATCCTTTTGCCAGATTTGATGCTATTGCTGATGATAATGTACACCCTGTTCCATGGGTATTTGGATTATCTATTCTTTTCCCATGAAACCATTTGAATTCATTATCTTTATATAATAAATCGCTGGCATCATTTTGGTTATGTCCTCCTTTGCAAAGGACTGCACAGTTATATGTTTTTGCAATTTTTTCTGCTGCCTTTATCATATCTTTTGAGTTGTTTATTTTTATTTGGGCCAGTTCTTCTGCCTCCGGAATATTTGGAGTAAGAATCGTTGCCAAATGAAACAATTCTTTTTTTAATGTATCTACAGCATCTTCATTAATAAGCCTTGCGCCACTTGTTGCCACCATTACCGGATCAATAACAATATTTTTCGCTTTATATTGTTTTAATTTATCAGAAATAACTTTTATAAGTTTTTTCTCTGAAACCATTCCTACTTTAACTGCATCCGGTTCAATATCCGTAAATATACTGTCAATTTCCTGTGCCAGAAATTCAGGTGTTGCATTCTGTATTGCCGCCACACCTGTAGTATTTTGAGCAGTTAAGGCTGTAATGGCACTCATAGCATACACTCCATTTGCCATCATCGTCTTTATATCTGCCTGAATACCTGCTCCACCACTTGAATCACTTCCTGCAATTGTAAGGGCTGTCTTCATATAATTCTCCTACTATTTATTATTTAATTTTCTTTTTTGTCACATATATAGTAATTCTATATATGTTCTCTAGTCTTACTTTACCTGATAATATTATTCTACAATTTTGCTTATTTCTTCTTTTAAGCCACTAGCTGCATTTTTTATATTATTTGCTCCATAAATTGCACTAATTACTGCAATTCCGTCTATTTTACTTCCTGCCAATTCTTTAATGTTGTCATGAGTTATTCCTCCTATTGCTACAACAGGAATTGACACTGCTTCACATATTTCTTTCAAAGTTTCATACGTTACTTCTTTTGCATCATCTTTTGAATTTGTCGGAAATACTGCTCCTACTCCAAGGTAATCTGCACCTCTTTTTTCTGCCAAAAGTGCCTGTTCTACTGTCTGTGCGGATACACCTATGATTTTATCAGGTCCTAATTTTTCTCTTACCATACCTGCTTCCATATCACTTTGTCCTACATGGACTCCGTCTGCTCCTATTTCTACAGCAATATCCACATTATCATTTATAATGAAAGGTACTTTATATTCTTTGCATAACTTCTGTAATTCTTTTGCCTCTTCAAGGAAATGCTCCTCATCTAATTTTTTCTCTCTTAACTGAAGAAAAGTAACTCCTCCGTCAAGACTTTCTTTTACTACTTCGTATAAAGTTCTTCCGTTTAACCAATATCTGTCTGTTACTGCATACAATAACAAATCTTTTTTATCTAATTTCATATTTTGCTCCTTTATCGAGAGTTTCCTTATCCATATTATAGATTGCATCAATAATTCTATTTCTATATGTAGAATTACCGTCTCCCTCTTTCATATAACTCCATCCGATTTCACCTGCAAGACCCATTGTACAAACTGCTGCTGCAGCTGCCTCTAACTGTTCGTTAGGATTTGCTACTAAAAATGCTGTCATCATTCCTGAAAGCTGACATCCTGTTCCTGTTATTTTTCCCATTTCAGGACGACCATTTCTTATAACAAAACATCTTTTTCCATCGCTTACTAAATCAATTGCTCCTGTAATTGCTATTATTGTTTCACTCTTTTTTGCAAATTCTTTTATAAATTTAATTGAATTTTCCAAATTTTCTTCGGTCACTGCATCTGCTACATCAGCATCTACACCTTTTGTTGTTCCGCTACCATAAGCTAAGGTCTTAATCTCTGATATATTTCCACGAATTGCATTAAATTTAATTTTTTTCATTAACTCCACTGCAGTATTTGTTCTAAGTGTTGAAGCTCCTGCTCCAACAGGGTCAAGTAATACCATATGCCCTAATTTATTTGCTCTCTTTCCTGCAATAAACATACTTTCTATAGTTCTCTTATTCAATGTACCAATATTAATATTTAAGCCCTGGCAAATACTTGTAATATCCTCAACATCTTCCGGTTCATCAGACATAATCGGGCTTCCTCCACATGCCAATAAAACATTTGCCACATCATTAACTGTTACATAATTTGTAATATTATGAACCAAAGGTGTATTATTTCTGACCTCTTCTATGTATTTTCCTAACATGCACAATTCCCTCCTTTTACAAAAATAATGCGGATATGCCTATAAACACATCCGCACAAATATTGTTGTCTCACAAAATCTGCTATAATTATGTTCCTACGTTGGCATTATCCAAATCAGGTTATGGGTCAAGGTATACAACCTACTCTCAGCAAGCTTATGCAAGCTCCCCTTTTATTTTCACAAATAACAATCTTTTTAATTGTTATTACTTTAATCAGTAACTAAACTAATTATCAATTTCATTCTTTTCTTCAACTATAGACGGCTTTCGTTTCTGTGTCAATACTAGTTTTTTAGCTATATCACTATAATCTTTTTAAACTGGCGTCGTTATATTTCTTTATTTTTCATAAACCACTTATATTATTTATTTTTCACCTATGGTTCTATTAATATAACTATCTATGACTTCAACTAATTCATTTACTTCTAAATTATCAACATTTATGCACAAATCATAATTTCCGGCCATTCCCCATTCTTCACCGGTATAATATCCATGATATTTGCTTCTTCTTTCATCTGTCTGCAGCACGGTATTATGAGCTTTTCTTACTGAAATGTTATGTTTCTTAGCAATGTTTTCTTCTCTTACTTTTTTGCTACCTGACAGGAAAATTGAAATGCATTTAACATCATCTCTATATACATAATTGCCACATCTTCCAATTATAATAAAATTGTCTTCATCGATTACATTTTTCAACGCTTTACCTGCTGTACTGTATAACAACGAATCTTCTTCAGAAACCGTAATCGAATGCATAAGCATATCCATAGGTGTTTCTCCGTAAAAGTCAGGGTATCTTTCAAAATACCCTTTTTCCTTTGCCATTTTAGAAATTGCTTTTTTGTCAAATAATTTTAAATTATATTTTTGTGCCAATGCTTTTCCTAATTCATCTCCATTACATCCGCACTGTCTGGCTATTGTAATAATCATAATTGTACTCCTTCTTTAAGTAATCTGTAAAATTTATAGTTATCCACTTATGAGCAAATTTACGAGATTTTAAACGTTTTGACCCTGCATCTTAATATATTTCTATAAAAAATTTGCAAATACAGATGCTAAAACTACCGTCAAAATGCCTGTAACAGCTATTGCAAGACTGCTCATTGCACCTTCGATTTCTCCCATTTCAATTGCCTTTGCAGTTCCAATTGCATGAGAAGATGCTCCTAATGCCAATCCCTTTGAAATAGGTTCCGTAATCTTAAATATCTTGCAAATAAGTTCTCCAAATATATTTCCTAAAACTCCTGTAACTACAATTACTGCTACCGTAATTGTAACATATCCGCCTAATTCCTCTGAAACGCCCATACCGATTGCTGTAGTTATTGACTTTGGAAGTAAAGTAACATACTCCCTGTGTGTCATTTTCATTAATTTTGCCAAAATCAACACTGTACACAAACTGGTAAGCACTCCGGCTGATATTCCTAAAATTACTGCTTTAAAATTTCTTTTTAACAATTGCCACTGTTCATATAATGGAATTGCAAGGCACACTGTTGCCGGAGTTAAAAACCAGCTTAAATAAACTGCACCCTTGTTATATGTTTCATAATCTACATTTGCGCAAACCAAAATAACAATTGTAAATATAATTGAAATCAATAACGGATTAAATATCCCTAGTTTAAATTTTTTCTTTAATGCAAGACCAATCATATATGATACAAGACTTATGCTTACGCCCGCAAATAAAGATGTTTCAAGCAAATTATTCATCTTTTTCATTCTCCTCTTTATCAGATTTTCCTTTTCGTATAACCCATTGTGAAACCTTTCCTGTTGCAGCCATAACTGTAACTATTGTTACTACTGTTATTATACTAACAGGCAATATCAATGGTTTTAGTATTCCCCATGACGACATAAGTCCTACTCCTGCCGGTATAAACATAACAGGCATTATTTCTATCAAAAATTTGCCAACGTCTTTAACTGCATCAAGTGCAATCCATCCTGTAAGCAATCCTACAAGTAAAATAACCATTCCGTATATACTAGCCGGAATCGGTAAAGGTAACACGTATTTCAACAACTCTCCTGCATATGAAATTACAAGTATTATTAAAAATTGTTTTAAATATTTCATCTTAAAGCTCCTTTAAAACTATGTACTGCCCCGTACTTTTGTCGGCGGCTAATCGTAGAAAACATTCTAAAAACAAACTTATTTCATTTTGTTTCTTCCTCTATAGATATAATATCATCTATAAAAATTTCTTTTCCATCGGTAAATTCAACTGTTTTTTTATACTCATCTATCTTTTTTATTTTGGAGCATATATTTAAATATGCCCCGCCCTCTTTATTTTCATCTTTTTTAAAATAAGTAATCTGCACATTTTGAATAAAGTCATTTTTATTTAATATCTGTTGTAATTTATAATCAAGTTCTCTTTTAACATTTTCATCTAATTCAATTTTATTATCAGTAATTCTTGCAGTTTCTTTCAACGCCTCCTCATGACCTGTCAGTGCAGCAAATGGTGAAAATTGTGCAGCTCTGTTATAAACCGTCATCCTTGGATGCCTTTTTGATGTTGGATGCTCCATATTTATAATATCTTCATAAGTATTCTTTGCCTCTTTACTCATTTTGCCATCTGCCTTTCCATACCTTATTAACATCTCTAACTTTTACATAATGTTAAATTAATAAAATTTCATTTATAATTTATATAAATATCTTTTTAACAAACTTAATTTTATGCTTTATGCCCACCAATCATTTCATTCCTCTCTATTGCTGTAGCACCTTCTGTCAAATTAGTTCCCTTTAAAATTGCGTTTTTCCCATATTTCTTTTTTATCTCTAGCATAGCCTTTTGCATTTGTTTTTCTCTTTGTAACTGCTTTTCTTCTGTTTCTTTTTTCTTAGCCTGTTCTTCATAATCAGTAAATAGATCTAACTGTTCATAATCATCTTTTTTCACAACATCTTTTTCATTTATAACATGATTTGCTGCTATATTTATTCTTCGTATTAACAAATTCTTATTTACAATTTCATCATATAATTTTAAAACTGCCTCAGTTATAAGCTTTGTAGATGAACAATGTTCTTTTAAATTTGTTGTCCCATGAGCGTGTTTTGGTATCTTTCTTCCATAATAATCCGTTGTTACACTTCCATCGTACTTTTTTCTTATTTCAGGATTTTTAATACACTCTATGTCATATCCTACTGTAAGCACAATTTGATTAGTAAACAGTTCTTTTTCAACTAAATCAAGAACAAGAAGTTCAATCATTTCTCCAACAACAACTCTTGCCTTTTCCCACGTGTATGGGCATTGCAATACCTGCCCTGAACCTAAGCTGTTAGTTTCAGGTTTATAGGATTTAACATCTTCAATTGTACATGGCTCCCATCCCCACGCATGGTCTATCAGTAATTCTGCATTTACACCAAATAACTTGTACAAAAGTTCTTCATTATGGAATTCATTTTCCTTTCCGACTGAACATCTGGCAATATCTCCCATCGTATACAAACCATATTTCTCAAGTTGCTTTGCATATCCTCTTCCGACTCTCCAAAAATCTGTAATTGGCCTATGATTCCATAATTGTTTTCTGTAAAGCATTTCATCCAAATAAGCAATTCTTACGCCATCTTCATCTGCCTGAATGTGCTTTGCCATAATATCCATTGCAATCTTACACAAATATAAATTTGTACCTATACCTGCCGTTGCTGTAATTCCCGTTGTCTGTTGAATATCTTTTATTATTTTCTTTGCCAACTGCTTAGGAGTTAATTCATATGTTTTTAAATAATGCGTCACATCCATAAATACTTCATCAATAGAATAAACATGTATATCCTCAGATGCAATGTATTTAAGATATATTTCATAAATTCTGGCACTGTATTGCATATACAGTGCCATTCTTGGTTTCGCTACAATATAATCAACCCCTACGTATGGAGATTTTTTTATAACATTATCATTATACGATAATTCATGGAAAACTCCTTCCGGCAATTTTGCCTTTCTTTCCTCATTAACTTCTTTTATTTTTTGAATCACTTCAAATAATCTAGCTCTGCCTGGAATCCCATAAGCTTTAAGTGACGGCGAAACAGCCAGACATATTGTTTTTTCAGTTCGGCTTTTGTCAGCCACCACCAAATTTGTAGTCATACAATCTAACTTTCTTTCCCTGCATTCAACTGATGCATAAAAAGACTTTAAATCTATGGCTATATATGTTTTTTCATTTTCTGCCACTTTGCTCCTCCACTATTAATATTCTTCCGCAATGTCTATATCTTTTGCCTCTTTTTCTGCTGTTTCTCCTGAAAGTGGAGACTTATGAAGAAATGCCATATAATATCCACATCCTACAATTCCTGCTCCTCCGACAATATTGCCAAGTGTTACAGGTATCAAATTATTTACAAGAAAATTAAACCATGTAAGTCCATCTGCTGTTATACCATACTCTGATGCTGTTAACAATCCTGCAACTCCAAAATACATATCCGCTATGCAATGCTCAAATCCGCATAATACAAATATCATTACCGGCCAGAAACTTGTCATTAATTTTCCTGACACTCTTTTTGCTGCAAATGACATCCAAATTGCAATACATACCAATATATTGCATAATATTCCTCTCACAAAACTATCTGAAACCGCTAAATCTGTTCTCGCTTTTGCGGCATTTACTATTGCACCTGCCAAATCTCCCTGAAATAAATTAGGAGTATGTCCATATACAACTAAAACTGCAACAAAAGTTGTTCCAATGAAATTTCCTATATATACAAATAACCAGTTTTTTAACATCTTCCATACGCTGTTTTTCCCTGCCAAAACAGATAAAATTATCAGATTATTCCCTGTAAACAATTCACTTCCTGCAACAAGAACCATTGCCATTCCTGCCGGAAATACCATTGCCCCTACAAGCTTAGCTACTGAAGCGACTGATATACTGCTTGCTGCTACTGTTGAACCTATACCTGCAAATCCTATAAACATTCCTGCGAAAAATCCAAGTAATATCATCTTGAAAATTGGCAGATTGCTTTTGTGTATTCCTATTTCTATGTAACTTTTTGCTATCTCTAATGGTGAATGCATTTTACCACTCCTTTTTCTGTGTATTTTTGCTTATTTGCATTTTATTTTTATTGTTGTTTTATATTTATAATTGTTCTTTTAACGTAAATGTATTTTTATCTATTTCTATTATTCCGTCATTTTTCATTTTAGACAACTCATTACTCATTGCACTTCTGTCTACATTTAAATAATCAGCGAGCTGTTGTCTATTAAATGGAATTGTAAACTTATAACTTCCACTTAATTTCGCCTGATCTGAAAAATATGCTAACAGTCTTCCTCGAATGGATTTAGATGATGTGTGTAATATTCTTCTTGAAAGCATTAAATTTTTCTGTGCTGATATCCGTAGCAAATTTTTTATCAGTTTTTCATGATGACCACATGTATTTGGGCATGTTTCAAGAACTCTGTAAGCATTTAAAAACAAAATTTCTGTATTTTCCGTTGCTACTGCATTTACAAGCAGTGCCTCTCCAGGAATACTTGCATATGTTTCTCCAAATATAAATCCCGGCTCTATATGACTTAATATGCTTTTATTTCCCCACAAATCATCGCTTTCAATATTTACTCCGCCTTCAACAACCATTCCAAACAATTGTATTGATTCCCCTACTCTATAAATATCTTCACCTTTTTTATATTTTTTTGTAACTGCCCCAAGGCAACTTAACATTGTCTTTATTTCTTCTTCACTCATCCCTTTAAATAATTTTGAATTGGACAAGAGTTGATAATTCATCGTTGCACCTCATAAAATAATTTTACATATAACATATAATTAACTGTCTTTATTGTTGTTTTAACAACAGATTTGTCATACTGATTGTACTATACTAGCATTATCAAATCAATATACAAATAATTGTAATAAATTTCAAATTGGAGGTCTAATATGATTCGTCGTATTATAGAAATTAATGAAGAAAAGTGTAATGGATGTGGTATTTGTGCAAATGCCTGCCATGAAGGTGCAATTGAGATTGTTAATGGTAAAGCTAAGCTTCTTCGTGAAGATTATTGTGATGGTTTAGGAGACTGCCTTCCTACATGTCCTATGAATGCAATTTCTTTTGTTGAACGTGAAGCTCCTGAATATAATGAAGCTGCTGTAAAAGCTGCTCAGGCTAAAAAGGCTGCACCTGCATCTTTTGTATGTCCGGGTATGAGAGCTAAAGCATTAAAGCCTGCAAATACTGAAAATGTGCAGACTTCTGTACCTTCAAGTCAATTAATGCAGTGGCCTGTTCAGATTAAATTAGTTTCACCTAATGCTTCATTTTTTGACGGTGCTAAATTACTCATTGCCGCTGACTGTACTGCTTATGCATATGCTAACTTCCATCAGGATTTTATTAAAAATCATGTAACTATTGTAGGTTGTCCTAAATTAGACAACACTGATTATTCAATTAAGTTAACTGAAATAATTAAAAATAATGATATTAAAGAAGTATGTATTGTGAGAATGGAAGTCCCATGCTGTGGTGGTTTAGAAAATGCTGCAAAAGATGCAATAAAAAACAGTGGAAAATTTATTCCATGGAATGTAGTTACAATTTCTACAGATGGAAGAATCTTAGATTAAGTTAATCTATAAATTGCTATTTTAGCACTTATTATTTGTTAAAATAATTATTTTAAAGTCGGGGATTTTTTTGACTCCGACTTTTTATCATCTTTACATTGTACGCCGCCAGATG
The DNA here is from genome assembly GCF_008680265.1 of Eubacterium sp. LMAG:50. Classification (NCBI taxonomy): domain Bacteria; kingdom Bacillati; phylum Bacillota; class Clostridia; order Eubacteriales; family Eubacteriaceae; genus Eubacterium; species Eubacterium sp. LMAG:50. Next base: position 467,456 of record NZ_NALP01000006.1, read on the forward strand.
CACTTAAATTCAAAAATTCCCGGAATTTTTCTTCCGGGAATTTTATTAACACTTTTCCTGTCTCGATATATATTTATTAATGTGTCAGACAATATTATTTTAAATATTCTTCTAATGCCAAATATAATTTTTCCATTTCATCATCCGTGCCAATTGTAATTCTTAAATAATTATCTATTCTTGGCTTCTTAAAATATCTTACATAAATATTTTTTGTCTTTAGATAATTAAATATATCCTCAGCTTTCGCGCTTTTATGAGTTGCAAATAAAAAATTAGTCTTTGAATCAGTGCATGTAAATCCTAATTCTTTAAGTTTTGTTTTTGCATTCTCTCTTGTAGTAATTATTTTTTCCACAAGATTTTTGAAATAAGCATCGTCTTTTATAGCTTCTACACCTGCATAGATTGTTGGAAAATTCATTGTATATGAATTATACGAAAACTTAACAGCAAGCATTGCACTGATTAACTTTTCATTTCCCATTGCATAACCGATTCTAAGACCTGCTGCTGAACGGGATTTTGAAAATGTTCTTACAACTAGCACATTATCATATTTTTCAATGAATTTTAATGCTGAAGTTGCTCCAAAATCTACATATGCTTCATCAACAATTACTACCGAATCCTGATTATTTTTTATAATTTTCTCAACCTTGTCTATTGACATCTCTACTGCTGTTGGAGCATTTGGATTAGGAAATACGATTCCACCATTTTTTCTAAAATAATCCTCAGGTATTATTTCAAAATTATCGTCTAATTTTATTGTTTCATAAGGAATATCAAATAAATCTGCCCATACATCGTAAAAAGAATATGTAATATCAGGGAATAGTATTGGTTTATCTGAATTAAAGAATGTTAAAAATGCCATTCCTAAAACGTCATCTGAACCTACTCCTACAAATACCTGGTTTGATTTAACTCCATAATATTTAGCAATTGCATCAACTAATTCTGTTGCATCCGGGTCCGGATATTTTCGAAGAATTGCCGAATCCATATCACAAAGTGCTTTTCTCACTCCCGGTGCCGGTGGGTAAGGATTTTCATTAGTATTTAATTTTACTACATTCGCTGTCTTTGGCTGTTCGCCGGGTGTGTATGGAGTTACTTTTCTAATATACTGTTCCCAAGTCTTCATTTCTATCCCTTTCTGTCATTATCTTCTTTATCAATATATTAATTCCAATCATTATGACTATTGCCGTAAATGCTCCGCACGTATCTATGCATACATCAAAAAATTTAGGACTTCTTCCATCTACAAATCCCTGATGGAATTCATCTGTGCACGCATAAATAAACGGAACGACAATTGTCATTAACCGGTATCTTATCTTTTTACTTCTGTATGCTCTAAATGTCATTGCAAACATAGTTATCAATATCCCCAATATTGCATATTCTCCAAAATGTCCTGTCTTTCTTACAAAAAAACTGGTTTTATTAAATATGTCCTGTTGCTTTAATAAATCCTTGCTGTCATATTCAGGCTCTATATATTTAACTACTTTAACAGTAATCTTATCACTAAGAGACTGAGATGATTCACCATTCTCAGCCGAAAATCCAAATATGGTTCCCATCCAGAATCCTATCAAAACAATTAAGACTATTCTAACTATGTATATTTTTTTCATTTTAAAAGTTTTTCCTTTATTAACTATTAAACAGTTATTGTACATTATAAATTACTTTAATGTGTCAATGATCAAATATCTTTTATAATGCATGACCTTTTTTGTTAATTACATCTACTACATAGTCAACACATTTTTCTGCTTCTTCATCAGTTCTTGCTTCAACCATTACTCGAATTACAGGCTCTGTTCCACTTTCTCTTACAAGAATTCTTCCGTCTTCTCCAAGCTTATCTGCAACTTCTTTTACTGCTGCCTGAACATCTGCATCCTGCTGTGCTTCCGGTTTACTCTTAACCTTTACATTTTTAAGGCACTGTGGATAGATTGTAACAGGTGATGTAAGTTCTGACATTTTTTTCTTGCTTGCAAGCATTACTTCCATTAATTTGATTGATGTTAAAATACCATCTCCTGTTGTTGCATACTTACCAAAAATAATATGACCTGATTCTTCTCCACCAAGTTTATATTCATTTTCTCTCATGCATTCATAAACATATTTGTCACCTACTGCTGTCTTTTCATAATCAATGCCTACTGCATCAAATGCTTTATAAAGACCGATATTTGACATAATTGTTGTTACAACTGTATTGTTTACAAGAGTTCCTTTCTGTTTCATATAAACTCCGGCAACATATAAAATTAAATCACCATTAACAACATTTCCTTTTTCATCTACACATAAACATCTGTCAGCATCTCCGTCATATGCAAATCCGATATCTAACTTATTTCCAATAACATATTTCTGTAATTCTTCAATATGTGTTGAACCACATTCTTTATTAATGTTAGTTCCATCCGGTGCATCATTAATTACATGTGTTTCTGCACCAAGTGCATCAAATACTCCTTTTGCAATTGAAGATGCACTACCATTAGAACAGTCAAGACCAACTTTGATATTTCTATATGAATGTGTTGCAAGTGACATCAAATAACCCATATATCTGTTTCTTCCTGCAAAATAGTCAACTGTTCTTCCGATTTTTTCCATTCTTGCATATGGAATACTTTCTAAATCACTGTCTAAGTATTTTTCTACTTCATCAATGACCTCCTGTTCCATCTTTTCACCATTGCCATTAATTAACTTAATTCCGTTATCATAGAATGGATTATGACTTGCTGATACCATAATTCCGCAATCAAAATCTCCTGTTCTTACAACATATGAAACACTTGGTGTTGTAGTAACGTGTAATAAGTATACATCTGCACCTGTAGATGTAAGCCCTGCTGACAAAGCGTCTTCGAACATGTAACTGCTTCTTCTTGTATCTTTTCCAATAACAACTGAGCATTTATGATATCTTCCATAATACCATCCTATGAATCGTCCTATCTTAAATGCATGCATTGCTGTTAAATTAACATTTGCTTCTCCTCTAAAACCATCTGTTCCAAAATATTTTCCCATTTCCACTAATTCATTGTCTACTATATATTTGAATATAAGCACCGACAATTTCCTTTCATCATTTTTATGACCTTACGTCATATATCCAAATTCATTTCATTTGGCACTCTTTTTATTATATAATATTCCATCTTCATTTACAACCTGAACCCTATATTCCGACCCTTTATCCGACCCTCAAGTATGATAAATTGTATAATCCGACATTTATCTACAGGATATATATTTAATTCCGACTTTTTTTCCTTTATTACTGTCATAATTGTCTATTTTGTGTCGATATATTCTTTCCATATTTCTTCATATTTCTGATATAATTTAATAGGCTTTACAGCAATAATTTAGAAGAGGACATTTAAAATGATTAATGAAAATGAACTTCTACTAAAGGAAACGGAAGATTTACTTCTTGAAATACAGCAGTTGAAAAAGCAGTTAGAATACGAATCACAAAAGCATAAACAATGGAAAGCACTTGCAATGGTATTTCATGATTCATTGTGGGATATGGTGAATAAATATGTACTTATAAAATGATGCCGGATTTCACAAAAGGCACAAAAATAAAGTGACATCAGGAAATAATCCCTGATGCCACTTTATTTTTGATATAAGCACTTATCTTTAATTATAAATTCCTTATCGCATACATCTAACGCAGCCTGTTTATGAGTAATTATGATACATGTTCTTTCTTTTAATTTCTTTATATTTTCCAACACTCTCTTTTCTGTCATTTCATCAAGCGCTGATGTTGCTTCATCTAACAATAAGATTGGTGCTCCACTTATAACTGCTCTCGCAATTGCAATTCTTTGTGCCTGACCTTCTGATAATCCCATGGCGTTTTCACCAATCTTAGTATCCATTCCATTTGGTAATTTGCTTACGAAATCATATATATCACTTGCTATTAATGCCTGCTTTATTGTTTCATCATCTGCATCTTTGATTAAAGTTAGGTTCTCTCTTATTGTACCGCTAAACAAAAAATTTCCCTGAGGTACATACGCAAACATTCTTCTTGTATCAGGTGAAACAGTAACTTCTTCTCCATCTTTAAAGCATAACTTTATCTCACCTTCATCTGGTCTGAAAACTCCTAGCAAAAGTTTAAACAAAGTACTTTTTCCAATTCCGGAAATTCCCCTTATCGCCACAAATTCACCTTTACTAAAATCTGCATTTCCTTCTTTAAGTACAATATCTCTTCCATAGCTAAATCTTATATTTTTAAATATACCTTTATCGAATTTATCATAGAGTTCTTTTACCGTTTCCTCTGGTTCGTTTCTTTGTTCATCCTGTATATTCTCAATCTCGATTATTCTTTCTGCCGAAGCCAAAATACTGTAATATTGCGGAATAACCTTAGTTATATTGAAAAATGGAGTTTGTATCTGGGATATTAACTGAAGCATTGCAGTCAAAGTACCAAAACTCATTGTCTTTGCGCATACTTTTAATGCACACCAGATTAATGCAAACAAATACCCTGCATTAAAAATGAAACTAAATCCTGTGTTTGCACATATACTTATGACCCTTCGTTTCATTTTCATATCATAATTTTTCTTTTGAAGTATGTCGCCTTTTTCAGCAAACTTATCCTCTACGCCAAATGTTTTTACAGCTAGAATGCTTTCTATTGATTCCTGATAAAATGATCTTACTTTTCCATCTGTCTCCTGAACAGCCTTATGTAGACTTTTTAATTTTTTTCTAAAAAATAATGTTGTTACTGACAATACAATTCCTGCTGCTAAAAATAAAATAGTAAATCTCCAGTCAAATGAAACAAGCACTATAAAAGCACCTAAGAATTGGAAAACGCAAAACAAAATAGTTGGAATAATTGATGTAACTCCTTCTGTAACTATTTTCATATCACTTGTCAGACGGTTAATTAACTCTCCACTATGATATTTCATTATATCACTATAATTTTTTCTTATAATGCTCTGATACAATTGCGATCTCATGCTCATTTCAAGACCTGCCTGTGCCTTAACAGTCATGCTCTGCGTTGCAATTCTAAGAATCATTCTAAACAAAATTGTGCATAAAATAATAATGCCCACAACTATAATCTGGTTTCTAAATTTAATAAATTCATCGTGTCCCTGCGCATCTGCTGCATTTGCTGCCGCATCTATTGCAAACTTACTTAAAACCGATAAGCCTGTTCCAATTAGTGCAAGAATTATATTTGCTATACTTAAAATAATTATTCTAAAGCTTTGCTTCTTAGCTTTAGCTTTTATCCATACAAGACTTTCTCTATCTTTCATTATCTAAATCAAATTCTTTCTCTATTATTATAAATAATATATTTGTAATCAGTTATCCCTTTTTTTGCCAGAATAACTATTCAAATATATTTGCGTCTTTCATTTTCTCAATGAATTTTTCTACGTCCTTCGTTGCAGTTTCACTGTCTATTTCAAACTCTTCAGTTATCGTTTTGACTATTTCATCACTATTCATTCCACTTTGTAATTTCTCAAATATAAATGCACCTGTATCATTTGTTGTTATCATTCCATTAAATTCGTTTGTCTCATTTCCTGTAGGAACAATTACGTTACTTCCTCCTACTTTTCTTAAAATAAACCCTTCTTTTATCTTCATTTCATTCTCCTTCTATAAAAAGAAAAGGAGCTTTCATAGCTCCTTTTCTTTATGTAATTATTATTATTTTGTAACTTTTCCCTTGAATCCGGCTTTCTTTAAATTCTTCTTTAATTTCTTGAATTCTTTAGCTTTCATCTTCTTATTAACTTTAACTGTAATCTTAGCTGAATTTAATCCCTTGAAAGCACCTTTCTTTACTGTGAAGCTCTTTGTTCCTTTAACAATAATCTTCTTTACTTTCTTAGCTCCTGTGAATCCCATCTTGTTAACTCTCTTAACTGTAGCTGGAATTACAATCTGTTTAGCTTTCTTTGCTGTCTTAGCAAATGCTTTAGCCTTAATTACTGTTACTGTGTAAGTTACCCCATCAACTGTTACTGTAGCAGGTACTGTAGCTATATTCTTACTAACTGTAACATTGTTAACCTCAGCTGTTCCATCAGCCTTTGTATCTACATTGTTACCATCTGTAGCTGCAACGTTCTTCTTATCAACCGGTACAACACTTACTGTTGGACTAGCAACTGCTGCCTGTACTCCTGAAACTGAACTAACTGCTACTACTGCTGCCATTGCTAATACAGCAACTTCTTTCAATAACTTCTTCATCATTATTAAGTTCCTCCTGTCCTCTATTGAGCTTTATTTATTAATTCGCAACATCGACCAAAGCCAAGTCGATTGCCCTATAGCAAACTTTTTACAATCATAAAAGCTCACCATAGGCACATTATACTACTAAAGAGTGTCTTTTTAAATACCTTTTTATATAAAACTATATATTTTTGACATTTTCGGTAAAATTTATACATAAATATTGTGTATTATTAATAGATTTTTCCTTAGTATTATAAATCATTACTATTTACCACTATAATATTTCTGTTTACTGTATTTATTTTTCAAATCTGTTGCACGGTTTAAAACCACTCCTAATATTTTACATCCTGATCTTTCAAGCTGTTTTATTGAATTCTTAACTTCTGCTCTTGTGATTTCTCCACTTCTTATAACAAGAATCGCTCCATCACACATGCTTCCAATTTTTTCAGCATCTGAAACAAGTCCTAGTGGTGGTGCATCTACAAATACATATCTGTAATCTTTTGAAAGTTCATTTAACATATTTCCAAATTTGTCACTTTCAAGTAACATTGATGGATTAATTATATTTTCTACATTTGGAATAATGTATCCATTTTCAAAAGGACTTTCATATATAACTTCATCTAGAGAAAAATCTTCTGCAAGATAATTTACAAGACCTTTCATTTCTTTCCCATCCTGACGCTCCATATCATTTTTCTTCACTAATACTGAATTTCTCATATCAGCATCAACTAACACTGACTTAATTCCGGCATTAGCCATCTGTTTCCACATCTGCATTGTAACAAAACTTTTACCTTCATTTGGCAATGTACTTACAACCATAATTTTCTTTATTTCATTTCCTAAAAAGCTGACATTTATACGAAGACGGTTTATTGATTCTTCTACAGCATAAGGAAGTTCCTGTATTGAATCCATTTTAATTTTATTCATTTTACTTTCTCCTCAAGCTTATTTTTTCGGTGTATAATCTTTTTTTCCTTTTGCATAATTGCTATATGAACCATATTTCACATTTCCATCAGGAATAACAGTTAATGGAATAATTCCCAAATATTTTTCAATATCTTCTTCTGTCTTAATTGTATCATCAGTAATAAATAAGAATGTCAATACTGCTAATACTAAAACCATCCCTCCAAGTGCTCCCAGCATTGTATTCTTCTTAAGACTTGGTGAACTTTTAAATTTAGGTGTAATTGCTCTTTCTGCAATATTTGGTGCTGTAGTTCCCATTAATTTAGGAATTTCAGTAACTGCCTTTTCAGCCAATGCATTCGCTATAATCTTAGCTTCCTTTGGTTTAGTGCTAACAGCTGCTATTTTCAAAATACGTGTATCTTCTACTGTAGAAATACTAATCATTCCGTTAAGTTGCTCATATGTATACCCTAAATCATTTTCTTTGCTTACTGCCTCTACTATAGGACGTACATGTAACAATTCCGCATAATCTTCCGACAATGAAGTTCCTATACTCAAATCTGCAAGGTTAACTACTGAATTATTTGATGCAGATACCATATATACTTTAGCTGTAGCAGTATACTTTGGTGTTATTAAAAATTTTGTTCCAAGACCTGCTAATATAGCTCCAACTACAAAACCAATTATGATAAAAATAATCTTTTTGCGATAATAGTTGAATAAGTCTAAAAGATTAATTTCTACTTCATCTTCTTTTTCATTCATATTAATCTTATCTACCTGTTGTTTCATTTTTTCTTTCCTTTACTCCTTGTTGTTATGTTCCTTTATTCCAAATAAATCCTCCATAGTTGTAACCATAGAATCTTTATCTACATAAAATTCAATATGATCAAGATTATCTCCCAGTGCCTGGCCAACCTTTGATTCTCCCTGTAATTCATATATCCCCTTATTTGTTCCACTTGCAAATATATTGCTTATATTAGATATTGTTCCAATTGTTATATCTGTTGTTGCCTTATCCTGCAACTGATTAAATATATCTGTTGTATAATTACTGTCTGACTTAATTTTATCCTGTAATTTTTTGAAGAAACCTGTCATATACTGTTGTTGTCGCTTCATTCTTGATGCATTTTCTTCATCACCAACACCATATCTGTCATGTACATAAGCGTATGCTTCATCATCAGTAAGTTGTAATGTTGCTCCTTTTTTCATTTCAGGATATTTGTCTGTAAAATCTTTTTCTAATGTTACTGTAACTCCACCGACAATTTGATTAAGTGTAGGAATTTCACTCATATTAAGTTCATAATAGCCATTAATTTCCATACCACCTAATAATTTCTTTACGGCTTTTACTGTATTCTTACAGCCTTGTTCTTTATTTCCACCATACCAATGTGCCGTACATAACTGAAGAGTTGCCGTTGCTGCACCTTTTCCTTCATGATTAATTAATGATATCTCTGTCATGGTATCTCTGTTAAATTGCAGAAAACTATAAGTTCCATCTGTTTTATCAACAATAACAAGCATTAAAAAATCTGCCATACTGCCCTGATATTCATCGCCTTCTCCATCATTTCCTGAAGCATCTGTTCCAATAAGAAGGTAATTTTCAAAATCATGATAATAATCATATTTTTTCTTATTAAGCTTTATTTTTCCTCTTGCGACCTGAACATTCCAGTCATTAATAGAATCCTCATCCGAAACATTCGTCTTTTCCGTCTTATTATCAATATACTGAAGTCCGTATCCAAAAGCTATAATAAATAATATGAATATCAATATTCCTGCAACGATTTTTATGTATTTTTTTCTTTTCATTTTCATTTGATTAACACCCTATTACTCTTATTTCGTATCAAATCCAAGCACTTTTTTTCCAAAATTATCTATTTGTTCAACCATCTTTTGACCATATTTATCTGATATATAATCATATCCGCTTATCAGATTTGGTTTTCGGTTATCAACATTATGACAATCACTTCCTAAAATAAGAGGTTTATCATTTTCTATTAACTTTTTTACCACTTTTCTTTTCTTTCTATTGTCACAAAAATCTGCGTTTACCTGAAAAACAACAGGTAATTCAAGTATTTCCTTCCAAATTTTTTTCCTTGTCTGAAAAGTATAAAATCTTTCTATATGTGCCAAAATAACCGTTAGATGCCTCTCTTCCATCAGCATTATTACATCCTGTAAAACAGATTTATTCCATTGTGTAAAAGGAAGCTCGAGTAGAATCGCATCTGTATCTTCTATACACAGTTTTTCCAATTCTCTTGCCTGTCCTATTCCATTAAAATAACACACCTCAGCTCCAAGCTTTATAGCAGGATACGCATCATCTTTCATGTATTCGGTACATGCTTTTAATTTATTAAATGACTTTTCTCTGTCTTTTAGGAAATGTCCGACTGAATTATTTTGAGCATAAAAATGAGGAGTTGCTAACATTGTAATAACTCCTTGACTCTTTGCTATACGAAGCATGTCAAGTGATTCCTCCTCGCAACTGCTTCCATCATCTATACCAGGCAATACATGAGAATGAAAATCAATCATTTCTGCCTCCTTTTGTCTCAAAAATCAAGTAATTCATACACTATTGTCAGGCTTAATATCCCCAATAATCTTTTACTTTATATATGATATTTTAAAAAATCATAACTGTCAAGTATAAGCCGTTTCTTTCTTTTAGTATTGGCTGTCTTTTAGTATTGGCTGTCTTTTAATATTGGTACTCTACTTAACAGTAACTTCTTAATAACTGCTATGTTCGCATAAAAATATAGCAGACATATGGATTTATCTTTTATCATCAACTGTCAAATACTAATCCTACTTATATTTTAACTATATGTGGATTTACAATATGATGTAAATTTAAAATCTTTATGTCTGCTATATTGTTTTAAAGGTTTATGTCTTCATTTTAATAGTCAATCATTTTTTAATAAGAATCTCTATTCTGACATTACATCTTTTATTTTTCTTTATAATGATGTGCTTCCTCTAACATCATATCTTTTACTTTCATTAATCGAATCTGTGTGCTTCGTTCATTTTCATCTAATTTCATAGTAATATACTTTATATTTTTCTGTGCCTCAGGAATTATAACATGTTCTAAGGCATTAACTCTTCTTCTTGTTTTCTCGATTTCACTTGAAAGCAACTGACATGATTTTTCAATCTGTGCTAATCGTACCATATCTTCTCTGATATCTGCGAGAGATGTGACTGCATCATCTAAGTCTCCTGTTGTAAATGCAAATCCATAAGAATATATGTCATTTGGATTAGCTGTCTTAGATTTAACGGAATATACCGGAATATCTACACTCATTATATTTTTCTTATCTACATTTAGTTCAAGTTTTTGCTTTGTTGCCATTAAAGCCGTTGTTAATGTTTCAGTATTCATTCCCGCCTTAGCAACAACAAAAATTGTATTTGCCTTTTTTATGGATTCCTCAACCTTTAGTCTAAGTTCCATATTTTCCCTTGCCAAATCCAAAAACTGTCTCATAAGCTCATCTCTTTTATCTTTTAAAAGTTTATGTCCCTTTACTGCAGATACAAGTTTCTTCTTCTGTTTCGTCAATTCCATTCTTGTAGGATTAACCTGAGTGTTTGCCATTCTCTCACCTCGCTTTCTAAACGCTTTTTTGTATCACTTATTTTTCTTTGTAATACATATCAAGATATTTATCATCAATACGTTTAAGTTCTGCACGAGGCAAAATATTAAGCAATTCCCATCCTATATCCATTGTTTCCTCAATGCTTCTGTCTGACTGGTATCCCTGTGATACATACTTCTTTTCAAATTCATCAGCAAATTTTGCATAAATTCTGTCTGTTTCTGAAAGTGCTGCCTCACCTAAAATAACCATCAGTTCTTTAGCATCCTTACCTCTTGCATATGCTGAGAACAACTGGTTCATTACATTTGAATGATCTGCTCTTGTTTTTCCTTCCCCAATGCCTTTATCTTTAAGTCTTGAAAGCGATGGAAGAACATCTATTGGTGGCTGAATGCCTTTTCTGTAAAGCTCACGGCTTAAAATAATCTGTCCTTCAGTTATATATCCTGTAAGGTCAGGAATTGGATGTGTCTTATCATCTTCAGGCATTGTAAGAATAGGAATCATTGTTACGCTACCGTCTTTATCTCTCTGACGTCCTGCTCTTTCATACATTGTTGCCAAATCAGTATACATATATCCCGGATATCCTCTACGTCCCGGAACTTCTTTTCTTGCTGCAGAAATTTCTCTTAAAGCATCTGCATAGTTAGTAATATCCGTAAGAATTACAAGTACATGCATTCCTTTTTCAAATGCAAGATATTCTGCTGCAGTCAATGCCATTTTCGGTGTGGCAATACGTTCAACAGCCGGGTCATTTGCTAAATTTATAAACAATACTGTTCTATCAATCGCTCCTGTTTCTTTGAAACTATCTATAAAATAATTTGCCTCTTCAAATGTTATACCCATAGCTGCAAATACTACGGCGAACTGTTCATCTTTTCCTTTTACCTTTGCCTGTCTTGCAATCTGCGCTGCTAACTGTGCATGTGGAAGACCTGAAGCTGAGAAAATTGGCAATTTCTGTCCTCTTACTAATGTGTTTAATCCATCAATTGCTGAAATTCCTGTTTCAATAAATTCTGAAGGGTAATTTCTTGCTGCCGGATTCATAGGTACACCATTAATATCTCTTCTCTCTTCCGGAAGAATTGCGGGTCCGTCATCTATTGGGTTACCTAATCCGTCAAATACTCTTCCAAGCATATCTTCCGAAACGCCAAGTTCCATGCTTCGACCTAAAAATCTTACTTTACTGTTTGAAAGGTTAATTCCAGTAGAACTTTCAAATAACTGTACCAGTGCATTTTTGCCATCTATTTCAAGCACTTTACAACGTCTTGTTTCACCATTTGCAAGTTCTATTTCTCCAAGTTCATCGTAAGTAACATTTTCTACGTCCCTAACAAGCATCAAAGGACCTGCTACTTCCTGAATTGTTCTATATTCCTTTGCCATATTAGAAGTCCTCCTTATCAAATGCTCCTGCAACCTGAATTTCAAGTTCCTTTAAGATTTCATCATATCTACTCTGAATATCTTCTTCCTTAGTATACTTAAATCTTCCGATTTGTTCTCTTATTGGAAGTGCTATTAATTTGTCAATTGAAGCACCATTTGAAAGAGCTTCATTTGCCTCATAATAATATCCAAGTACTAATTTCATCATTAAATATTGCTTATTAAGAGAAGTGTATGTGTCAATCTCATGGAATGAGTTCTGATGTAAGAAATCTTCTCTTATTGATCTTGTTGCTTCCATTTTTAGTCTGTCAGGTGCTGAAAGTGCATCCATACCTACCATTTTTACAATTTCTTCCAACTGTGCTTCATCCTGCAAAAGACTCATAAGCTCCTGTCTTAATTTAAGCCATTCTTCTGATACATTTTCTTCGAACCATTTTCCTATATTATCTACATATAAGGAATAACTTGTTAACCAGTTAATTGCAGGAAAATGTCTCTTATAAGCTAATGCTGAATCAAGTCCCCAGAATACCTTTACGATACGAAGTGTAGCCTGAGACACAGGTTCTGAAATATCACCACCCGGAGGAGATACAGCTCCAATTACCGAAAGTGCTCCTTCTCTTCCTTCTTTTCCAAGTGAAATAACCTCACCTGCTCTTTCATAAAACTGAGCAAGTCTTGAACCTAAATATGCCGGATAACCTTCTTCACCAGGCATTTCTTCAAGTCGTCCTGACATTTCGCGAAGCGCTTCTGCCCATCTTGAAGTTGAATCTGCCATAAGTGCTACTGAATATCCCATATCTCTAAAATACTCAGCAATTGTAATTCCTGTATAAATAGAAGCTTCTCTGGCTGCAACAGGCATATCTGATGTATTTGCTATTAATACTGTTCTCTCCATCAGGGAACGTCCTGTCTTTGGGTCCTTTAATTCCGGAAATTCATTAAGTACATCTGTCATCTCATTTCCACGTTCTCCACAACCAATGTATACAACAATATCTGCCTCTGCCCATTTTGCCAACTGATGCTGAATTACTGTTTTTCCTGAACCAAATGGTCCCGGAACTGCTGCTACACCGCCTCTTGCAATTGGGAATAATGTATCTACTACTCTCTGACCTGTTACCAATGGTTTTGTTGGTGGAAGTTTCTTTGCATATGGTCTTCCTTTTCTAACCGGCCATTTCTGCATTAATGTAATTTCTTTATCGCCGTCTTTTGTCTCTACAACTGCAACTGTCTCTGTAACTGTATAATTTCCGGCTGTTATTGATTTTATTTTTCCTTTAATTCCATATGGAATCATTATCTTCTGAGTTACAACTTCTGTTTCTTTTACAGTACCAATAACATCTCCTGTTTCAACTTCATCTCCAACATTCATGCAAGGTACAAAGTTCCATTTTAACTCTCTCTTTAAAGATGGTACTTCAACTCCTCTTTTCAAGTTGTTTCCTGCCACTTTCATAATATCATCAAGTGGTCTTTGAATTCCATCATATATACTTGCTATAAGTCCCGGACCTAATTCTACAGATAATGGTGCTTCTGTTGACTCAACTTCTTCTCCCGGTCCAAGTCCTGCTGTTTCTTCATATACCTGAATCGAAGCCTGGTCACCATGCATTTCAATGATTTCGCCAATAAGACGTTCTTTACTTACTCTTACAACGTCAAACATATTGGCATCTCTCATCCCTTCTGCTATAACTAAAGGTCCCGCAACCTTCTTAATTACTCCTTTGCTCATACTAGTCTCCTTACTGTGAAATAAAATCACTTCACTTTAATTTATGAAAACAAAATATCGCTGCCTACAGCCTGTTCTACACTTGCCTTAACTCCTGCAACTCCTTCCCCGGTATTTCCAAATACGCCGGGAATTAATATTATTGCCGGTGACAGCATTTCTTTATATTTATTTATCTCATGATTAATCTGAACTGCCAGACCTTCCGTCACATAAATAATTTCGTATTCGCTTTTAGCCAACACTCTAAGGGTTTTAATTCCCTCTTCCGGGTCGGTTACCGGGAATGTGTCCATTCCGATTGCGCCAAACCCATATATACTGTCATAATCACCTAACACTGCAATCTTATACATACATTTTCCTTAACCTTTCCCGAATATAATCATCACTTAAGTTATTTAACTTTCCGGTCAATATAATTCTAACTGTTTTTATTTCATTTTCTCTTGCAAGAAAATATGCAAGTATTGGGCCTGCCGAAAAAGAATTATATTTTTCTTCTTTGATTTTATCGATTATTCTATTATCACACCATCTTTCAAAAGCTGACGGTGATTCTTTTATATGTTCAGCTGCCTCGCTGTATCCTGCCGATTGTAAATAACTGCATATTCCATCAATTCCTGATTCCGCGCCTTTAATTAAAGAAGCTTTGCTTAAAGAATCACAGGCAACAATTGCTCTTTCCATGAAATCTTTTGATTTCTTTGTTTTAGCACATCTTACTGCAACTCTTATATTTGCAACTGCAACCATTTCTTCAGCATATTGTTTTATTAATTTTGAATCTGATTTTGCTCCTTCTTCTTTAACAGCTTCTAATGTCGCAGTATCAATTATTATGTCGCATAACTGTCCATCCTGAGTTTGTAGCAATGCCTCTGTCGCTTCATTCGCTGCATAAGCCATCATTTCAGGCAAACTGTCAAAATCTTTTCTTTCAACCATATCCTTCAACTGCTCAGGTGACCATCTGCAATTATCATAATATGCATGCTCTGCTTTATCTCCACTACATACCTGTTTAATTGCTGCTTTTAAATTATGATACTCTCTTGGTACTGTGATTACAGTAAATGCATCTTTCTCATTTACTAACTCATGTATGTCATCCCAGGTTTTCTTTCTCTCAAATGCAAGCATATCATCTTCTGTTTCCGCCGGTTCTCCATTTCCCCAACCATGATCATGAAGAAATGCCATACAGCTTTTATAATCTTTACAAGCCATCAACTGTTCAATCACTGAATCAGAAAATAGTGAGACCTCTTTTGCACGAACACGGGCAACCGCATAAGTATAATTGGTTTCTGACATATATTTTTCTCCTCAACTATTTAAACAGGAATCTGTTAATTTCATCCTGCAAATCATCTTTTTTATTGTGAAATACAGCATCAAAAGTACAATTTTCCACTATATCTCCGTAATCAAGAATCATTCCATTTTCAATATTTATAGGTTCATTGCTTACTGATAATTTTCCATTATTTTTGTTTGCTGCTTCACTTATCTTTTCCTGAAAATCCTTAGGAAGTCTCTCTAAATCTTTTTTATTAAGGCACATTTTTCCTTCTGCCGGCTGAGCATATTCCTCTGTCATTTTTATTAAATAACCAAAATATTCCTCATCCGAAGCATTTACCATTTTGTTATATGCCTTATTCACTATATCTGAAATAATTTTTTGTTTTGCTTCAAGATATTTCTGCTTTGCTTCCATTCCGGCTGCTGACTTAATTTTACTAAATAGTAATTTTTCTTCACTCTCAGCCTTTTTTGTCCCTGCAGTCTCTATTTTATCAATTTCAATTTGAGCGTTTTCTTTTATAGAGTCGCAGGTGTCTTGTGCCTTTGCCAAAATATCTGCCGCTTCTTCATTTGCGTCAGCTTTAATTTGGTTTAATATTTCTTCTAATCCACCCATGGGCAACTCCTTTCTGCTTATATACTTCTATTAAACCGGAATATTACTTACAGAAAGAATTGATATAAGAAGTGCTAAAATAGCATATGTTTCAACCATTGCAGGGAATAACATTGACTTACCAAACTGTTCAGGTTTCTTAGCTACGATTCCAATACTTGCAACTGCTGTTTTTCCCTGGTGTAATCCTGAGATTAAACCAACAACACCAATTGGAAGACATGCGGCTAAAATCATAAGTCCTGTTCCTGTTGATATTGATGCAAGATTTCCGTTTAATAAACCGATTTTACTTAATGTGATAAATGCAACTAATAAACCGTAAATACCCTGTGTACCGGGAAGAAGCTGTAAAATTAAAACCTTTGAAAATTTACCCGGATCTTCTGTTACTACACCTGCTGCTGCCTGACCTGCAATACCTACACCCATTGCTGATCCTGCTCCTGCCAATAAAGTTGCTAACGCTGCGCCAAGAATGGCATAAAAAATTCCTAATTCCATTATTATTTCTCTCCTTTATCTAACTCAACATATTTTGTTTTTAATGTGAATGGATTGAAGGCTCTGCCTCCTCCTTCATAGAATTTTCCAAAAAATTCTACATACTGTAATCTGTTTGTATGAACATAAGCTCCTAACAGATTGATTGCAAGGTTTAGTGTATGACCTACAATAAATACTATTATGAAAACTATTATTCCTACCGGGCCATCGCCTATCATGCTGCCCATAGAATTTACAACTGATGCAATAACTCCTGTTGCCAGACCTAATGCTAAAAGTCTTGAATATGACAGCAAATCGCTTAGCCAGCCTGTTACGTTATAAATATCATAAGCTCCAAGAGCAATTCTGATAACCCACTTGTTACCTTTTCTTCTGCCGGACATAAGAAGCAATCCTACAAGTCCTATTATTGTTAAAACTTTTGACAGGATTGTCAGCCATACCGGAAATACAAATGTCATCTGTGAAATAGATGCAAATAAATCAGTTGGCAATAATAACAATATTAATCCGATTAACAGTGAATACCACAATAATACATCACATATAAAATCCACTATTTTATTGTCTTTCAAAAGCATATACCCTTTTATTCCAAGTCCTAAGAACATATGAATAATTCCTATTACCATTGAATACATTAACAGTCTCATCGGATCGTTAAGCGGAACAAACCACAACGCTTTAAGTTCTATATTTTTATGGAAAAATACATTCGATACAACTGTAATTGCATCACCAAAAAATCCTCCAAATAGCAATCCCCATATTGTCGTTGATATTCCGCAATACATAAACATATGCAATGATTTATTTAACGAATCGCCCATTCTAGGGAATTTTTTTATCGCTATAAAGCATGCTAAAAATATTATCAATCCATAAGCTGCATCGCTTAGCATCATTCCAAATAAAATGTAATAAAATACTGCCATTATTGCACTTGGGTCAAACTCGCCTTTCTTTGGTAATCCAAATGATTCAACAACACCCTCTACAGGTCTTGCAAAAGCGTTGTTTTCAAGTAAAACCGGAGGTTGTTCTTTTGCCGATATCTCTTCTGCCTCAATCATAACCGTGAATTTATCAGTAAGTGTTTCTTTAAGCTTCTCAAATTCTTTTTTTGGAATATAACCTGTAATTATAAATACATGTTTTGTTTGAAGAATCCTTCCAAGTACATCGTATTTTTCTGCTCTGCTGTTAAAATAATCTGCCGCTAACTGAATGTCCTCTCTATCCTCTGCTAATTGCCTGAGTTCCTCAATGCGATTATCTATGCTGTTTTCAAACTCAGCAATCCTCTTTGTCCATTTTTCCTTAGATACCTCAGGGATACTTCTCATTATCAGCGAAGGTCTTGAAAAATCCATCTGCCTCAATGCTTCCTCAAACTGTTCTGCATCTTTTTTCATACAAAATCCTGCAACACAGGTCTGATTTTTGTCTGAATAAAATATTCTTACATCGCTCGCTTTAGGGAACTTTTCATTTGACTGGATTTGCTGATACAGTTGTTCCTGAGTAATATTTCCGGGAAATGATCCGTAAATAAATGTCGTCTTATCAGTTCCTGTTGTCGCACCCGGAACATCCATGTTTAACCATGGTTTTACAGCTTCTATATTTGCTTTTAATTTCAAAATATCATTTTGTTTTGCTGAGATTTCTTTTTGCAAATTAAGAATAGCTGATATTTTATCCATTATTTCATCTCTATTATCTGAAATTCTTTTAAATTCATTTGAAGCAACCTGCCTCTTTCCTTCTAGAGACGAAAACATTGATTTCTTTTCCGGTTCATATTGCTCTAATACTTCCAAAGCATTTTCTGCTAAAGCTGCATTTCTTTCAAAACTTGATTTAGCAACACTTGTATCCATCTTGGAAAAGCCTTTTTTTACTTTTCTTTCCTTGATTTCAACAACACCACTTCTTTGAATATATTCTATGATAGGCTTTCGTTCTTTTTTCAGGGCACAAATGCATATTTTTTGCATTTCTAATACTGCCATTTTATCATGCCTCCCTTCTTTATTTCTAAAGAAATAACAATTTATAGTTATATGATAATTTAATTATATCGATTAAGCATCAATTCCTTCATTATATGCAATCTAATAATCTTAAATTTCAAATCACAAACAATTAAAATTTCATTACTTCTTCTACTGCCTTATTTACAGCCTCATTTTCGAGAGTTAAAGCCTTGTCATACAGTTCTTTAACATTCTTTTCATTATCACTTCTAATTGTTTTTGCTTCTTTCTCTCCTCTTTCTCTGGCTTTTTGACAATATTCTTCTATCTTGTCTTTCTGCCTTTTTACTGCATCATCAATGCTCTTTTCAGCATCTTCATTTGCCTTTTTTATATTTTTTTCAGCATCTTCATTTGCTTTATTAACAATTTCTTCCCCTTGTTTTTCAGCTTTTTTAATGGAAGCCATTGTTTCTTTAATCATTAAGACACCACCTTTCTTAAAATCTCATAAGCTATAACATTTTCATAAACATCTAAAGCTTATATTCTCTGTAGATTTCTACATCTTAAATTGAATTATACTATACATATTTTTTCTAAAAAATATACAAATTTCGCCAAATGTATAACAATTAAATGCAATTTTCTTTTACTGTAATGTATTACTTTCTTCACTAAAACTGTAAATTCATACTATTGATACAGGCACTTAATCCTATTTAATAAAAAATATATTGTGTATTTTATCTTTTCTCTAATATATTCTTTTCATTTATTTTGTGTTTATTCTATTTTTAATAAATCCGGCTGATTCTCATGGCAAAAGAAGCAACAACCCATCTATCCAGACAGATTGTTGCTTCCGTTTATTTATCTAATAATTTTCTTCCCATAAGAACACCCATAACTGATGCCATCATAAGACCTCTTGTCCATCCTGAAGAATCTCCAAGACAATGTAAACCTTTAATGTTTGTATTAAGGTTTTCGTCCATTTTTACTTTATTTGAATAGAATTTTAACTCAGGGCTGTACAACAATGTTTCTGTTGAAGCGAATCCCGGAACAACTTTATCAAGCATTTTTATAAATTCAATGATATTTGTCATTGCTCTGTATGGCATTGCCGCTGTTATATCACCTGCTACTGCATCTTTAAGTGTAGGTTTAACATTACTCTGTGCTAATTCTTTAGGCCATGTTCTCTTTCCATCGAGAATATCTCCGTATCTTTGTACCATAATATGACCTGCGCCTAACATATTTGTCAACTCACCAACCTTTTGTGCATATTCAATCGGCTTGTTGAATGGCTCAGTAAAGTTATGGCTTACAAGTATTGCAAGGTTTGTATTATTACTCTTCTTTTCCTTGAAGCTATGACCATTTACTACAGCCAAATCATTGTCATAATTTTCCTGCGCAACAAATCCTCCCGGATTTTGGCAGAATGTACGTACCTTATTTTTCCATGGTCTTGGATATCCGATAAGCTTTGACTCATAAAGTACTTCGTTAACCTTTTCCATTACTTCATTTCTGCATTCTACACGCACACCGATATCAACTGTTCCCGGTTTATGTGCAATATTATGTTCTGCACATAGTTTTTCTAACCAATCAGCTCCTCTTCTTCCTGTTGCAATAACAACTTCATCTGCATAATAATGAACACTTTCATTACCTTCTCTTAAGATAACACCTTTACAGCCTTCTTCATCGAGAATGATATTTTCACATTCTATTTCAAATTTCATTTCAACACCATGCTGTAACAACCATTCCTGAATATTGTAATAAAGCTGCTGTGCCTTTTCCGTTCCCAAATGTCTGATTGGGCAGTCTACTAACTTAAGACCTGCCTTAATTGCATTCTTTCTTATTTCCTTGATGTCTTCTCCCTCGTAAATTCCTTCTACATGTGGGTCTGCACCAAATTCCAAATAGATTGTATCTGTATAGTCAATTAATTCCTGTGCAAATTCTTCTCCAATAAGCATCGGCAAATCTCCACCTACTTCATATGACAAGCTTAACTTACCATCTGAAAAAGCTCCTGCTCCGGAGAACCCTGTAGTTATTGCACAATTTGGCTTGCAGTTAACACAATGTCCTACTTCCGCTTTCGGGCAATGTCTTTTTTCTACTGCTTTTCCTTTCTCAACCAAAAGAATCTTCTTATCGCTATTATTTTTTAAAAGTTCTAATGCCGTAAAGATTCCTGCCGGTCCTGCACCTACAATAATCAAGTCATAATGCATACACAATTCACTCCTATTCTTTAAATTTATTCTGTGTTAATTTTTCCTAAACGCTACAAAACCGGATTCGTAAAGAATCCGGTTTTCTGTTTCGTATCGTGATTTCTTACGTCTAATTATATCACAAGTACATATAATTATTCAATCTTTTTATTTTTCCAATAAATATTTGTATATTGCCTCTGCAACCCCATCATGGTCATTGTCCATAACCTCTACATCTGCTATCTTTTTTACATTAGCATTTGCATTGCCCATGGCTACAGCAAGTCCTGCTGTTTTTAATACATCCAGATCATTATCTGCATCTCCAACTACAATTGACTGCTCAACCTCAATATTCAAGTGTTTGCAAAGTTTTTTTAGTCCATATCCCTTTGTAACTCCAAGTGGTGAAATTTCAAGTGATGTATCCTCTGCATTAAGCATCACAATAGGTAATCCCTGTAATTTTTTTCTCGTATCTTCCCTGTCTTGTGGACAAGTATGAAATAGATTAATTTTTTCTATTCCCTGTTTATCTTCATTATGAAATGTAACTGTATCCTCAACTTTTGTACATACTCTTTCATATAACGGAATATAAATTCCCATGTGGTATTTTTCCATTTGCGGAATCAATCTTTTCGGTGAAATAGAACGTCCTTTAGATATCAAATGAATAAACACATCCTTATCTTTAACTGTATCAAATATCTTACTAACTATTTCTTCGTCTATTGTTGAAGCAGAAATTATTTCTTCATTTTTCAAATTATAAACCAAAGCTCCACTTTCAAGGATGGCATATTCCATATCCTTTAATTGTTCTCTATATTCTTCTATTTCAGCTAATGCCCGTCCGGATGATAACGAAATATGTTTTCCATTTTCTATTGCTTCTTTTATTGCTAAAATAACACCTGAATTAATCTTCTTTTCTGAATTTAGCAATGTTCCATCCATATCTAATCCAATTAATTCGTATCCCATATCTTTTCTCCTTTAAACTCTTTAAGCATTCGCATCAAGCCATACTATCTGCTATAATGATGTGCTATTGAACCTACGCTGCCAAATGCACTTTCTTTTAACCCTTACACGCTCCACATAATACATTTTATATTTATACAGTAATTTCAGCGGTCTGAACAGGAATTACCTTTCTTAAATCTTCAAGTGTAATTTCTACCTGATAGCCGATTTTTCCACCACTTACGCAAAATTTTTCTACTTTTTCTACACTCGAATCAATTGTTGTTTTAAATAATTTTTTCATTCCAATCGGTGAGCAGCCACCATGAATGTATCCTGTAAGTGGTAAAAGTTCCTTTGATTTTATCATTTGTATTGATTTTTCTCCTACAGCTTTTGCTGCCTTTTTTAAATCAAGTTCTTTTTCTACAGGTACAATAAATACATAGTGATTTTTTGTCTTTCCTTCTGTGACTAATGTTTTAAATACGCACTCCGGATTTTGTCCTAATGCTTTTGCAACATCAGTCCCACTTATTGCATCTGTATCACCATAATAATAATGCTGATATTTAATCTTCTTACTGTCTAATACTCTCATTACATTTGTTTTTTCGTCTTTTGCTTTCATTTTCTCTCTCCTTGCGAAAACATGTCATCATTTCTCTTGTTAGGCTTATCTTTTCTTCATCATCCGGAACATCTTTATAATTAACCCATTCTGCTACGGACAATTCATCTTCATCCATTGTAATTTTCATATTGCCATCTAGTTTTGCAAAAAATCCCATAAGGACATTACCATCATATCCCCATGGTTGGCTTTTGTAATATGTTATATCTTTAATATGCACTCCTGTTTCTTCAAATACTTCCCTTGCAACTGTTTCTTCGATAGTCTCTCCTATCTCTGTAAAACCTGCAATTAGTGCATATCTTTTATACTCTCTGTCTGCATATTTTGTTAATAATATTTTATCATTGTCCGTCACTCCTACTATAACTGCCGGAGCGATTTTTGGGAATACCTGATTTCCACATTTAGGACATTTTAGCATTCTTATTTTTTCATCATGTTCCATATTACAACCACATGCCCCACAAAATTTATTAGACTTATACCACATATTTAAATGCCATCCTGTTGCTGCTGCCATTACTTTAGTCATTGGTTTCATTGTTCTTGTCTTAAACATTGGTACATACTCAAATCCATCAGCTTCTATTTCGCTTTTTTCATAGAAATATGAATCATTTCCTATACTAAAAAAATAAACCAAGGTATCA
Source organism: Eubacterium sp. LMAG:50 (assembly GCF_008680265.1). NCBI lineage: Bacteria > Bacillati > Bacillota > Clostridia > Eubacteriales > Eubacteriaceae > Eubacterium > Eubacterium sp. LMAG:50. Next base: position 490,468 of record NZ_NALP01000006.1, read on the forward strand.
TCCCCCTGATTTATCTGTTTATACTTCTCATATGTTAAATATTCTAGTGTTTCTGCCTTTTTAGATAACAATACCCTTCTCCCACTGTAACTTAATACATAATCATTATCTTTAGGCTTAATATTTTTATATTGATTGTTTAGTTTTGGTTCTATGTCCTGTATCATATTTACCTCAACTTTCCCTGCTTATTTTAACCGGTTATCAATCTAAGAAAAATTAATAACCGGTTATTTTAATGTTTATATTTATTATTTTGCAAATTAGTGTTTATGATATTTTCTTCCATCTTCTTCGTATTTAGGTTCACATGTAAGCTGTATTCCTAATCTCTTAAATGTCTGTTCATCTACTGATGTAAGCAATACTGTAGAATGTGCCTGACATCCTTTTAACTTATGTAACTGCTTCATCGCTACTTTTGCAACTTCACTATTTGCTGCTGTTGATGATAAAGCAATTAAAATTTCGTCTGTATGAAGTCGTGGATTCTGACTTCCTAAATACTGTGTCTTTAATGTCTGAATCGGTTCAATTGCCTGTGGTGATACCAATTTAACATCATCTTCAATTTTACCTAATTTCTTAACTGCATTTAATAAGGCTGCTGCAGATGAACCAAGCAAATCACTTGTTTTTCCTGTAATCATTGTTCCATCTTCAAGCTCAATAGCTACTGCAGGACTACCTGTTTTTTCTTCAATTTCTTTAGCTACTTTTGCTACTTTTCTGTCATCAATAGTAACTCCTGCCTGCTGCATCAAAAGTTCTAATTTATATATATCATCTTTTGTTTCACCATTACGTTTTTTATCGCATAAACATTTATAATATCTTCGTAAAATTTCCTGCTGTGATGCTTCACAACATACTTCATCATCCACAATACAGTTACCAGCCATATTAACACCCATATCTGTAGGTGATTTATATGGACTTTCACCTGCAATAAGTTCAAACATTGCATTAACAACAGGGAATATTTCTATATCTCTATTATAGTTAACTGTAGTCTTTCCATACGCTTCTAAATGAAATGGATCAATCATGTTTACATCATTAAGATCTGCTGTTGCTGCTTCATATGCAAGGTTAACAGGGTGCTTAAGTGGAATATTCCATATAGGAAATGTTTCAAATTTAGCGTATCCTGCTTCAATTCCTTTTTTATGCTCATGATATAACTGTGAAAGACATGTTGCCATCTTTCCACTTCCGGGACCCGGTGCAGTAATAACTACTAAAGGTCTCTCTGTTTCTATATAATCATTCTTTCCATATCCTTCATCACTTACAATATGATTTACATCGCTTGGATATCCCGGAATCTTATAATGTCTGTATGACTTAATTCCAAGTTCTTTTAATCTCTGTTGGAATAATTCTGCTGATGGCTGTCCTGCAAATTTTGTAAGGCATACACTTCCTACAAAAAGGCCAACTGACTGAAATTCGTCAATAAGTCTTAATACATCTAAATCATATGTTATTCCATAATCGCCTCTTACCTTATTTTCTTCAATGTCTTCCGCACTAATTACTATAACAACTTCTGCCTGGTCTTTTAACTGTAATAACATCTGTAATTTTGAATCAGGCTGAAATCCCGGAAGAACTCTTGATGCATGATAATCATCAAATAATTTTCCACCAAATTCTAAATATAACTTGTTTCCAAATTTTTCAATTCTCTCTCTGATATGCTCTGACTGCATTTTTAAATACTTGTCATTATCAAATCCAATTTTCATTTACTTAACCTCTACCTTTTCTAATTGACTTTAGAATAATTCCGAATTAAATTCTTATTTCTATTCAATAATTACATAAGCATCCTCTTCGGCTAATAAATCTTTTGTTTTAATCTCATTTTCCTATTCTAGCAGAAAAACATTAATAAATGAAGAGTCTATATATTAATTTATCTAAAAATAATAACAGTCCGGCCATATAGCATAAACTGTAATAATCCCTGCTATTGTATGGTCGAACTGTTTTATTTTACTTATTTGACATAATTTTTTCTAAATCTTTATCCGGTGTACTAATAGGTGAAATGTTATAATTTTCCACTAAATAATTCAATATATTAGGTGATATAAAAGCAGGAAGTGTCGGTCCTAAATATATGTTTTTAATTCCAAGATGTAATAATGTTAATAAAATACATACAGCTTTTTGTTCATACCATGATAAAATCATTGATAATGGTAAATCATTAACTTCACATTCAAATGCCTGTGCTAACGCAATTGCAACTTTTATTGCTCCATATGCGTCATTGCACTGACCCATATCCATAATTCTTGCTAGTCCGTTAATATCTCCCAAATCCAAATCATTAAATCTGTATTTACCACATGCAAGCGTCAAAATAATAGAATCTTTTGGTGACTGTTTAACAAACTCCGTATAATAATTTCTTCCGACTCTTGCTCCATCACATCCTCCAACTAAGAAGAAATGACTTATTTCTTTGTTCTTAACTCCTTCAATAACCTTATCTGCAACTCCAAGAATAGTTCCATGTCCAAATCCTGTCATAACATATCTTCCACCGTTTATTCCCGTCATAACTTTATCTTCTTCATAACCGCCAAGTTCAAGTGCCTTATTTATTACAGGAGTAAAGTCCTTGTCTTCTCCGATATGAACCATTTCAGGATACGAAACAACTTCCGTTGTAAATACTCTGTCTGCATAACTTTGCTTAACCGGCATTAGACAATTAGTTGTAAATAATACAGGTCCTTTGATATCATCAAATTCCTTTTGCTGATTCTGCCATGCAGTTCCAAAATTCCCCTTCAAATGAGGATATTTCTTTAACTCCGGATAACCGTGTGCAGGAAGCATTTCTCCATGAGTATATATATTTATTCCTTTTCCATCTGTCTGCTGTAATAACAATTCTAAATCTTTTAAATCATGTCCTGAAATTACGATAAATGGTCCTTTTTCTATAGTCAATGGAACTTTTACCGGAGTAGGATTTCCATAACTTTCTGTATTTGCCCTATCAAGTAATTCCATGCATTTTAAATTCTTTTCTCCCACTTCAAGCGCTACTGGCAAAAGTTGTCCAATTTCCATATCATAAGTAATAACAGATAACGCTTTATAAAAGAATCCGTTTACATCCTCATCCTCATATCCTAAAACCATTGCATGGTACGCATAAGCTGCCATTCCTCTTATTCCAAACAAGATAAGTGATTTTAATGAGCGGATATCCTCATCCTCATTCCACAACAAATTCATATCATAATCTTCTGTACTTCCACAAGGCATCGCACACGCATTGCAATTTGGTGCAATTGCATTTTTTTCTAAATGAACTTTTTGTATCATTTCCTTTAATGTATCATCATTAAAATTAACATTTGTTATCGTTGTAAATAATCCCTCTATTATAATTTTATCTGTTTCTTTTCTTTTAGGATTGTGACTTGTACTTTTTGCCAGACCGATTAACGCTCCTGTGAGTTCATCCTGCAATTTAGATGTATCCGCTGACTTACCACACACTCCCATTGCTCCTGTACAGCCTGTACAACCGGCTGTCTGCTCACATTGAAAACAAAACATTTTATTATCCATCTATTAAAATTCCTTTCTGATGTAAAATTATCACATGCAGATAGTATTATAATTCGAATAACATTTCTGTTGTTTTAACAACATTATTTTAATTTTTATTTGGCATTTTTTGCATTTGGATATATTTTTTCCATTCTGGCATCATTGTAATTATCATCAACCCATATCTGCCACTGCTTTGTTGCCACTATTCCATTTTCTCTCTGGTCATATCTATGAAGCACCATGCATGTCGCAACGACATCAACACTCATAAATATAATCAATACCCATGTACATATTTTTCCCGGCTTTACAGGAATTTTTTCAATTATTGCTGATAATTTAGGGTAACATATTTTAAACCATACAACTGCTGCCATTCCCCAGAAGAAGCAATATAAAAGATTTATTCTTCCTCCTAAGTTAAATGGTATTTTGCTGTAATCCCAAAATATCTTTCCAAATACAATTTCGGTAAATACACTACATAAATATTCGTATGCTCCCCCTAAACAGGTTCCCATTACAAATAAGAAACTATCACTTTTTTCTCTATATTTATAGAGCATAGCCGTTACGATTGCAATTGCCAAGCCCCACACTATACTGAACTGTCCCCATATTACACTGCTTCTTCTCATCCATACTCCTGCCGTTGCTCTGCAGAATATCGTTTCTGTTACATCTCCAAGAAATGAGCCGATAAAAAACAGTAATGCAATTTTATAAAAATCACATCCCCTTGCAAATACACTCTTATCCTTTTCCTTTTTCTCTACTTTAGAAGATTTTGGATAAGCTTTATCTATACGCAGATTTATTCTTTTGGCAATCCATTTTTCAAGTTTTAAACTAATTTCCGTAAATTTATTATTTGCTTCAATTATTTTATCTACGCCTTTACCTTCAAATTTAATAATAATTGAAGAAAATACTATATCTGCAATAAGGCATCCTGTTATAATCCATAAAATTATATGCATTAAAAGTTCCGGAAATAATTTGTACAAATCAAGTAACAGACTATCTCCAAACTTAACAACTATGTATCCTAGCACGCCCCATACTGCTGCCATTGGAACGCATACATATCCTTCAAAATTCCATTTAATATCTGAATAATCCCACCATTTTTCGTGGTATATTTTTTCAACTAAATGTCCGCCAAACCATTCAACAACAGATGCATATATAGCTGCAAATAAAATCAACCAAATTCCTGTAAGTTCGTGTAATGTTGTTGATATTAAAACTGCACTGATACCATATATAATACAAAATGGTCCATTTATAAGACCTCTGTTAACTACTTTTCTTTCCTTTATTGTTGCAAATACTGTTTCTAGAATCCATCCTAAAAATGAATAACTTAAAAACAGCCACATAAGTTCATATACTGACAGATTGTCCATATTACTTTCTCCTTAGTTCTCCCTAAATTTATCCTTGTGATATATGTCTGTAAAAATCTATCACATATACCAATTCTTTACCATGAATATCCCTATTTAAGAATCACTTCCATCTGTGTTTCCTTTACAAACATTCCCACCTTTTCATAAAATGCACGGGCATTATCATTTCCTTCCCATACATTTAACGTAACATCATAACATCCTATTGATTTAGCATATTCAAGAACATATTTATACAAAATTGTTCCAATATGTTTTCCTCTGCAATTTTCGTCTACACACAAATCATCAATATGTAATGTTTTAAAATCAACCATATTTGTACTAAAAGGTTGTTTTTTTATTACACAAAATGCATAACCTACAACTTCATCATTATCTATAGCTACAAATACCGGTGTTTCATCATTTTGAAATATATTAGTTAGTTCTTCCCTTGTATACTTTGTTGTACCTGATATAAATATGTCAGGTCTTAACTTCGCATGTAATTCGAGTACCTCACTTAATAATATGCTCACTTTATCAATATCTTTAATTTCTGCTCTTCTAACTGTAATATCCATTGTACTTCTCCTTATGGCTTTTACTCTTGCACAAATGCCCATTAAATAAAAATATTTCTCTGACACTTGTATCTGTCTGCAGAATATAAATAATTAATACTTTTTCTACATACTTTATATAATACAACAATATATACATACATTTCTACCTATTTATTAAGACTTTGTATTTTTCTCCTATCAATCCTCTTCATAAACACACACGCAATAACACATGATACTGCCTCTGCTATCGGAAATGTCATCCATACTAACCATATGTAGCTTATATCTTTTATTGCAATTAAAGAAAATCCCCATGCAACAGGAAGAACAAATAAGAACTGTCTGCATATTGAAATAAATAGTGATTCCATGCCACCTTCAAGTGCCTGAAATATTCCCTGAAAAGCAATATTTGCACCTGCAAATACAAAACTTATAGAAATTACTCTTATCGCACTAACGCATAATTGTTGCGTAACACCTGACAACCCAAATATCTTAGCAAATGGATTTGCAAAAATTTCCAGCACAACAGTTCCTACAACCATTATAATTAAAGTATAAATCAAACCATATTTTATTCCGTCCCTAACTCTTTCTTTACTTCTCATTCCATGATTAAATGATACTATCGGAGTAATTGCATCTCTTAAGCCAAATGCTGCAAACAAAATAAACTGTTGAATTTTATAGTACAATCCATATGCAGTAACTGCTGTTTCACTTATTCTAACAAGTATTATATTTAATCCGTATGTCATAAATGACATTAATGCCTGAGCTATGATTGCAGGTAAACCAATCATATATATCTCTTTTATTATTTTTGCTGATGGTTTTAAATTTTTAATTATTCCTTTTATTTCGACATTAAATTTTATATGGAAAGCAATCGCTGTTAAAACTGACACTACCTGACCTATAACAGTTGCATATGCCGCGCCTGCGACTCCCATTTCAGGAATTCCTAGCAAACCATATATTAAAATAGGGTCTAAAATCATATTTGTTACAGCCCCTAGTATTTGTGCTATCGTTGAATATAATGAGCGCCCTGTTGCCTGTAGCATTTTTTCAAATATTGAAAAGAACACTATTCCTATAGATAAAGTACAGCATATTTTCAAATATTGTATTGCCATATTTTTTATTAATTCATTACTTGTCTGTGTAGATACATAGAAATCTGCTCCAAATATTCCGAAAACAAGAAATATTAAATAAATTATTGTTCCTAAAAATATTGTATTTCCTGCTATCATAGATGCTTTTTTCAGATTTCCACTCCCTAAATTTTTCGAAAGCAATGCATTCATTCCGACACCTGTGCCTATTGCAATCGCAACCATCATCATCTGAACAGGAAACGCCAATGTTAAGGCATTCAAAGCTGCTTCTCCATTTTCATGCATATTGGATACAAATGCACTGTCAACAATATTATACACAGCCTGTAACACCATCGATAAAATCATAGGTGCTCCCATTGTCAGCATCAATTTGTTTACCTTCATCGTCCCCATTTTGTTTGCTTCCTTGTTTTCTTCCACTTTTCCCTTTACCTCCTATGTTTAAAATGAATTCCCAAAATTCATAAAATTAAATCAATCCGGCTTCGTCAATTTTTTATTTGTTGTTATACACACGACTTCGTCTTATATAACATAAAAGAGCGCAAATCCATATCTGGATTTACGCTCTTAGCCACTCGATTCGTTTGATATTTTAGCAAATTTCTTTTTAAATTTCAAAGGCTTTTTTTAATATATAACGATTAAAAATTAAGTAATTTTGATTTTTTGCTTATAATTGTTCCTTATTTTTTTGTTTTTCTTCCATTATATCAACAATCTGCTTTTTACTTAATACTATCATTTAGTAAGCACCTCATAAGCTTTCATATTTTGTTTAATAAAAAACAATATTATTTTCTACTAATTTATCTCCCTCATATACCAATTTTAATGAAAAGAATCTTTTCTCATCATTTAACAGTAATTTCAAAAATATTGCATCCCCTTCCCATGTTGGCAAATTAGGTACTACTTTTTTATCTACCCATTTAAGTTCTCCCTCATCGCATTCAATTATATTTCCTGTAAACTTATCCGCAGTAAATAGGCACATGGTTTCCGATTCACATTCATCACTGATAAATGTTACAATTCCTCTGAATTTATATGAAGTAAGTATTAGTCCTGTTTCCTCTTTTACCTCTCTTACAAGACATTCTTCCGGTGATTCCCATTCGTTAGCATGTCCACCTACTCCTATCCACTTGTTTTTATTAATATCTTCTTTCTTTTTCACACGATGAAGCATCAAATATTTTTCATCATTTTCTATATAACAAAGAGTTGTCATCTGCATAATTCTACCCTCACTTTTTTATATAAATATGAGCCATCTTTCGATGGCTCAAAAAATTTATACTTCATTTTCCATATTGCTAAGCTTTGCTGCCTGATCTGCTGCTATACAGTTATCGATTATTTCATCAAGATTTCCATTCATTATTTCATCTAATCTATGTGATGTAAACTTAATTCTATGATCTGTTACTCTTCCCTGTGGGAAATTGTAAGTTCTTATCTTTTCTGAACGGTCACCGGTTCCTACCTGACTTCTTCTTGCTGCTGATTCAGCATCCTGCTTCTTTTGAAGTTCAAGTTCGTATAATCTTGCTCTTAATACTTTAAGTGCTTTATCCTTATTTTTTAACTGTGATTTTTCATCCTGACATGAAATAACAATTCCTGTTGGAATATGTGTAAGTCGTACAGCTGAATCAGTTGTATTTACACACTGACCACCGTTTCCTGATGCTCTAAACACATCAAATTTACAATCATTCATATCGATTTCTACATCTACTTCTTCTGCTTCAGGCATAATTGCAACAGTTGCTGTTGATGTATGAATTCTTCCACCTGATTCAGTTACCGGAATTCTCTGTACACGATGTACTCCACTTTCATATTTCAACTTAGAATATGCACCCTGACCGTTAATCATAAATACAACTTCTTTAAATCCACCTAAACCATTTTCGTTTAAAGAAATCATTTCTGTTTTCCAACGATTCTTTTCTGCATACATACAATACATTCTGTAAAGTTCAGCAGCAAATAACGCAGCTTCATCTCCACCTGCACCGCCACGGATTTCTACAACAACGTTTTTATCATCATTCTCATCCTTTGGTAAAAGTAAAATCTTTAACTGCTGTTCCATTTCTTCAACTTTTGCTTTAGCTTCATTTAATTCTTCTTTAGCTAATTCACGCATATCTTCGTCATTTTCTTCTTCAAGAATTAAAAGACTGTCTTCAACATCCTGCTTAGCTTGTTTATATGTCTTATACGCTTCAACAATTGGTGCTAAGTCACTTTGCTCTTTCATTAATTTTCTAAAATTATTCTGGTCATTTGCCACGCTTGGATCGTTTAACATTTCTAATATTTCATCAAATCTTTCCAATATACCGTCTAATTTATCAAACATTCTCTTCTCCTTTTCTCGCAATCACAACTCTGTCATTTTCTGACAAATCTTTATATACATTAATATCTTTAAAATTATACTGCTTCAAAATATCGGGAACTGTTTTTCCCTGATCATAACCAATCTCATAAAAAATCATCCCATCATCTGATAAATATTCATTTAACTTTTCCGATATTTTTTTATAAAATTTCAATCCGTCTTCATCACCATCTAAAGCCATCATCGGTTCATGATTTTTTACTTCTTCCATAAGCGTTTCAATATCACTTTTTCTTATGTATGGCGGATTAGATACAATTATATCATATTTACCTGATACATTTTCAAATAAATCTGATTCAATAAATGTAACTTTTGCATCTAACTGCTTTGCATTATCAATTGCAACTTTTAATGCTTTTGGGGACAAATCTACTGCTGTCACATCTACATTTTCTGCAAGTTTTTTTATTGAAATCGCTATGCATCCTGAGCCGGTACACATATCTAATACTTTGACTTTCTTGCCTTGAATCTTTTGTTTTAAATAATTTAAAACCATTTCAACTAAAAGTTCCGTATCCTGTCTTGGAATCAATACATCTTCATTCACATTAAATGATAATCCCATAAATTCCTGCTTACCGGTTATGTGCTGTAAAGGAATCTTATTACAACGCATATCTATAAATTTAAAAAACTTATCTGCATCCTCTTTATTAACTAATCTTTGAGGATTGATAAAATACTGTACTCTTGTAATCCCTAAAACTTCTTCTGCTAAAAGCCACGCATCAACAGTTGCATCCAAATCAGATGCTTTCTGCAATTTTTCTATTCCATCTTTTATCAAATCTTTTAATTCAAATTCAGTTGACATCTTCTTCTCCTGAAATTTCATCCAAAACTTCTATTCCATTGCTTTTCAAATAATCTTTCCAGTCAAAGACTTCCTCAACTGCCTTAATTGCGACTTCAATCATATCATCAGTTGGTTCTTTAGTTGTTATTTTCTGCATCCATATTCCGGGTTTACTTATTAAATTAACAATAAAATTATCGCTACTACCTGCTAATCGGATAATCTCATATGAAACACCTGCAATTACAGGTATTAAAATTAATCTTATTGTATATTTAATCCAAACTACATCCGAGCGAATGAAGATAAAGAACAAAATACTAATTATCAAAACTATCAACATAAAGCTTGTTCCACATCTTTTGTGAAATCTCGAACTTTCTCTTACATTTTCTACAGTTAATATTTTTCCATTTTCAATACAGTTAATACATTTATGCTCTGCTCCATGATACATAAATGTCCTTCTTATGTCTTTCATTAATGATATTAACAGCATATATCCGATAAAAATAACCATCTTGGCTATTCCTTCTATTACTGGAACCTGTCTGTTTCCTATTCCCGGAACAAATCTTTCAAACATATCCGCTATAAATAACGGTAACATCATAAATATTAATACTGAAAATATAATAGAAACTGCTACTACACATCCCATTATTACATTCTCAGCTTTCTCACCAAATTTATTAATAAGCCACAATTCTAATTTGCCAGGCTCTTCTTCTGTTTCATCATCATCTTCAAAAAAAGATGCTGAATATGTAAGAGATTTTATTCCAAGCACTAGGGAATCAATAAAACTAAATACTCCTCTGATAAAAGGAGCTCCCAAAATTTTGTTTTTCTGTGAAGCACTTTTATATTGCTTCTTTTCTACCTCAATTGTATTATCACTTTTTCTTACAGCTACAGAATACCAGTCCTTATTTCTCATCATAATTCCTTCTATAACTGCCTGTCCTCCTATTCCGGAAGAACCTAATTTATTTTTATTTTTCATAAATGTCCTCATTCATTATAATCGCACAAATAAAAATATTAAATATCCCTATTTTCATAATCAGATTATGCTTCTAACCTGCATATCTTTACATAAGAAAATAGGTTGAGAACAAAAATTCCCAACCTGTTATCCTTAATACTTACTGAATACCATATTTCTTATTAAACTTATCAATTCTACCACGAGCTGAAACTGCTTTCTGCTGTCCTGTGTAGAATGGATGACATGCTGAACAAATTTCAACATGAATATCTGACTTAGTTGAACCTGTTACGAATGTGTTACCACAGTTACATGTAACGGTTGCCTGCTGGTAATCTGGATGGATTCCTTCTCTCATTACATTCACCTCTTCATTTCCTTAAATTAAATTTTATGCTTATTGGCAACGCCAATCCGTCTTAACTCAATAGCCTAGTCATTATAGCATATGCTTTTACTATTAGCAACCTTTTTTTATTAAATGTCACTTTATTTTATAATGATTCGACAAAAATTACGTGAATCTGTGAGCACCTGTTGAATTTGTTGGTCCATCATTATTTTTTATTTTTGAAATTTTTGAAATAAATTCTTTATTATTTTTTGTTCTATAGAATAAATTAATTATTCTTTCTGCCGCGTCTTCTTTCTTCATTCCATTAATTTCTTTTCTTATTACATAAGATGCTCCTAATTCTTCACTATCTAATAATAAATCTTCTCTTCTTGTACCTGACTTAATTATATCAATAGCCGGGAATACTCTCTTCTCAGATAATTTTCTATCAAGAACCAATTCCATATTACCTGTTCCCTTAAATTCTTCATATACAACATCATCCATCTTACTTCCTGTATCTACTAATGCTGTAGCTAGAATTGTCAGGCTTCCACCTTCTCTCATATTTCTTGCTGCACCAAAGAATCTCTTTGGCATATGAAGTGCTGCCGGATCCAAACCACCTGATAAAGTTCTTCCACTTGGCGGTACAGTCATGTTGTATGCTCTTGCAAGTCTTGTAATACTATCCAATAAAATTATTACATCATTTCCATGTTCAACTAATCTTTTTGCTCTTTCGATTACCATTTCCGAAACACGTTTATGATGCTCAGGTAATTCATCAAATGTAGAATAAATTACCTCTACATTCTCCCCTTCAATTGCTTCTTTTATATCTGTAACTTCTTCAGGTCTTTCATCTATTAATAAAATAATCATTTTCATTTCAGGATTATTAGTCTGAATTGATTTTGCTACCTGTTTTAAAAGGGTTGTCTTACCTGCTTTTGGTGGAGACACAATCATTCCTCTTTGTCCCTTTCCAATTGGGCTGATAATATCAACTATTCTCATTGCCATATTTTCAGATGGTGTTTCCAAATGAAGTCTGTTATTAGGGAATATAGGAGTTAAATCTTCAAAATTTGGTCTGGAAATAACTTTTTCTAATGATTCATCATTTACTTTATCTAAATAATAAAGAGCTCCAAACTTTTCTGATTCTCTCTTTGCTCTTACTTTTCCTTCTAATATATCTCCTGTTTTCAAATTAAATCTTTTAATCTGTGATGGTGCCACATAAACATCATCATCTCCAGGCATATAGTTATCACATCTGATAAATCCAAATCCATCCGGCATAACCTCAAGTATTCCTGATTTAAAATCTCCTTCATCTGTTGGCTGAGGATCTCTCTTCTCAGTTTTTTGCACCTTCTGTACCGGTTTATTTTCATTTTTAGAATGTGTTTTTATTATTCTATGTTCAGTCTTTCCTTCCAATTTATGTGAATTCTTTTTCTCTATCTTTAACTCTTTATTACTTTCTGAATTTTTTTCTTTATTTTCTGACTTTTTTTTCTTTACTTCCTTTTCAGGCTTATCTTCTTTTTCTTCAGTACTTACTTCTGCTACCTGTATATTTTCTTTATTTTCATTATCAACTTCTTCTTTTTTGGCGGCTTCAGTCTGCTTTTTCTGATTTCGCTCATTCACTTCCAAAATCATATCTACTAACTGCTGTTTTCTTAACTTTGTTACACTTTTAATCCCATTTTCCTTTGCAATGGCTCGTAATTCGCTCACTGGTAATGACTGCAACTTTTCTCTCATAAATGCACCAGTCCTTTCACTATCTATCTGTTCAATATTTATTATTAAATCCGGGAAATGTGTGGGAAACCCACTTGAGTCTAGATTCTGTTTTTATATTAACACATCTTTTTTAAAAATAATAGTGTAATTTTTAAAAATGTGTTATGCTTATAAACAGGTGTTTAAATGTATTTTTTACTACTATACTTCAGACACCTGATTTTATGTATATGTTTAAAATATACATTTATTACTATTTATATTATATTTGGAGGTTATTATGACAACAGATGAAAAAGCTTTAAAGCTCCATGCTGATTTAGTAGGTAAAATCAGTACAGAAGCAAAATGTAAAATCAAAACACGTGAGGATTTATCAATTGCATATACACCGGGTGTTGCTAAACCTTGTGTTGAAATTGCTAAAAATCCGGAAGATGTTTATAAATACACAATGAAGGCAAATACAGTAGCCGTAGTTTCAGACGGAAGTGCTGTTTTAGGTTTAGGAAATATTGGCCCTTACGCCGCCATGCCTGTTATGGAAGGTAAAGCTGTTCTTTTTAAAGAATTCGGTGATGTAAATGCCGTTCCAATTTGTCTTGACACACAGGATACACAGGAAATCATTGACACTGTTGTTAGAATTGCTCCCGGATTCGGTGGTATTAATCTTGAAGACATTTCTGCTCCAAGATGTTTTGAAATAGAAAGTAAACTTAAAGAATTATTAGACATTCCTGTATTCCATGATGATCAGCATGGAACAGCAATCGTTGTTCTTGCCGGTATTATCAACGCTTTAAAAGTTGTCGGAAAGAAAAAAGAAGATTGTAAGGTAGTTGTAAACGGTGATGGTTCTGCCGGTATTGCAATTTCAAAATTATTATTAAAATACGGTTTTAAAGATCTTACAATATGCGGTTTATACGGAATATTATCAAATGATGTTAAAGATTTAAACTGGGCTCAAAAGGAAATGGCTCAGGTAACTAACCTTGAAGGAAAAAATGGTGTTCTTGCCGATGCAATGGTTGGTGCAGATATATTTATTGGTGTATCAGCTCCAAACATCGTAACTAAGGAAATGGTTGCTTCAATGAACAAAGACGCTATTATATTTGCAATGGCAAATCCTACACCTGAAATTATGCCTGACCTTGCTAAAGAAGCAGGTGCAAGGGTCGTTGGTACAGGACGTTCTGATTTTCCAAATCAGGTTAACAATGTTGTTGCCTTCCCTGGAATTTTCAAGGGTGCTCTTGAAGGTCGTGCAAAGCAGATTACTGAAGAAATGAAATTAGCTGCTGCTAATGCAATTGCTTCTCTCGTTCCTGATGACCAGTTAAGCGAAAACTTTATTTTACCTGAAGCCTTCAATCCTGAAGTTTCTGAAGTAGTAAGCAAAGCCGTAAAAGAAAACATATAACACCAGATTCAAAAAAAGACTGCGTTCATGCTTGCATGAAAACGCAGTCTTTTTTATGAATCGCCAAAATATGAGAAAATAGCCCGATAGGGTGGTTTTCGAATATTTTGTAGAATTGCGAGAGTTCGAAGAACGTAGCAATTCGTGTTATATATTTATATAAGAATATTCATAGTCCGATAGAACTGTTTTCTCATATATTTTGTAGAATTGCGAGAGTTCGAAGAACGTAGCAATTCGTGTTATATATTTATATAAGAATATTCATAGTCCGATAGAACTGTTTTCTCATATATTTTGTAGAATTGCGAGAGTTCGAAGAACGTAGCAATTCGTGTTATACGTTGAACTGTGCCATATACAAATTATAATATGCACCTTTCTTTTCCAATAATTGTCTATGATTTCCTTCTTCTATTATCTTTCCATTATCAACAACAAATATTCTATCTGCTCTCTTTATTGTAGATAATCTGTGTGCAATTACAAAAGAAGTTCTTCCTCTCAACAATTTATCAATCCCTTTTTGAACTATTAATTCTGTTTTTGTGTCTATACTTGATGTTGCTTCATCAAGTATAAGTATTTTAGGTTTTGAAACCATTGTTCTTGCCAATGCTAAAATCTGTTTCTGACCTATAGATAATCCTCCACCACGCTCTAACAACTCAGTATCATAGCCTTTATCAAGCTTCATTATAAATTCATGAGCATTAACAGCTTTAGCAGCTTCGATTATTTCTTCATCTGTTGCATCTAATTTTCCATATCTTATGTTATCTTTGACAGTTCCTGAAAAAATAAAATTTTCCTGCGTCATTGTTCCAACCTGTTTTCTAAGGCTTTCTATCGAAACATCTTTTACATCATAACCATCTAACAACACTCTTCCTTCATTTGCATCATAAAATCGACTGATAAGATTTATTATAGTTGATTTTCCTGCTCCTGTAGGTCCAACTATCGCTATCGTTTCTCCCGGTTTAATAACAAAGCTTACATCATCTAATACTTTTTCTTCATCATATCCAAATGTAACATGGTCAAATGTAACTTCACCCTTTATATCAGGTAAATCGACAACACCTTTCTCATCCTCTATTTCAGGCTTTGTATCTAAAATTTCAAATATTCTTTCTGCTCCTGCAATATTTGTTGTTATCTGATTATAGAAATTGCTTAAATTATTAATAGGCTGCCAAAACATATTAATATATGTTCCAAATGCCAAAAATGTACCTACAGAAATATTTTCATCTTTCAATACAACAATTCCTATAAAATATAATGCAACACATCCAAATCCCCATGAGAAATCAATAACAGAACCAAAACAGTCACTTAATCTTACAGCTGATCTGAATGATGATTTATGTTCATTTAGTAACTCATCAAACGTTTCTTCTGTTTCTTTTTCAGCAGTAAAACTATGAATTATTTTCATTCCCGACATATCTTCATGCAAAAACGCATTTAAATTAGAAGATTTTTTTCTAAAAGTCTGCCATCTTGGATGAGCCTTAACCTGTATCATTGTTATTGCAATTGCCATAAAAGGTGTACTTATAAGTGCTGCTACTGCAAGTTTTGGATTCTTAGAAAACATAATAATAACAACTGCACATACTGTAATAAAATCAGGTATTAATGTTGTTACACAATTTGACAGCACATCTTTTAAGGAATTTATATCTCCGATAATCCTAGATAATATTTTTCCTGTAGGTCTACTATCAAAGAACTTAAATCCAAGTTTTTGTATATGAGTATATAATTCCTGCCTAATTGTAAGTAATATCTGATTACACATTTTAGCCATTATATACATTCTAAGTTTAATGGCAAATGTTGCAATTAAATTGATAATTAACGCTATAATTAATAATTTGTATAAGCCTATATAGTCTTTATTTCCAATATGATTATCTATTGCTGACTCAATTATTAGAGGGTTTATTAAACTTACAACTACACAATATCCCATAAGTATCAAAACTAACACTATTGTCCACTTGTATTTTAACAAATACAAAAGCAATCTTTTAAGAGTTTGAAGTTTACTCTTTTCTACGCTTTTTTCATCTTCTTTATATGAATTATAAGCCATTCACTTCACCCCCTTCTACATCACCATATTGAGATTGATATGTTTCATAATAAAGGCCATGTTTTTCTAACAACTGCTGATGCTTTCCTCTCTCAGCGATAATTCCATCTTTGAGAATTATAATTTCATCAGCATTTTTTACAGCACTAATTCTATGGGCTATTATAACCTTTGTAACACCATCTAATTTCCTTAATGCTTCCTGAATCTGTTGCTCTGTTTCCATATCCAGTGCTGATGTAGAATCATCTAATATCAGTATTGGATTTTTCTTTGCAAATGCTCTCGCTATGCTGATTCTCTGCTTCTGTCCTCCCGACAGTCCAACACCTCTTTCACCTATTACAGTATTATATTTATTTTTCATTTTAGTAGCAAATTCACTTACCTGTGCATTATTTGAAGCTATCTCTACTTCTTCCTCACTTATGTAGTCCTTTTTACCAAGTTTGATATTTTCAGCTATTGTGTCGGAAAATAAAAATACATCCTGCATAACCTGAGAAATGCTTTCTCTTACCTGACTTAGTTTCATATCCCTTATGTCAACATCATCAAGACATATTTTTCCTTTATCAGCATCATAAAATCTTGACATAAGATTAATTATTGTAGATTTTCCCGACCCGGTTTCTCCCATAATTCCAAGTGTTTCTCCAGGTTGTACTTCAAAAGAAACATCTCTTAATATATGTTTTCCTTCTTTTCCATATGCCACATGGTCAAAAGTAATCTTACCCTTAACCTCATCAAGAATTATAGGATTTTCTTTTTCTTTGATTGTTGGTACTTCATTATAAATTTTCTTTAATTTTCTATTAGATGCAATTGCTGATGAGAAACTATTTGTAAGCCATCCAAGCATTTCCATCGGCCACACTATATTATTTGAATATTCTACCATTGCAGCCAATTGTCCCAAAGACATTCTTCCATCAATAACAATTTTCCCGCCTGCGAGTAATGTTAATAGCGGTAAAATTTTTGTTACTACAGAAAAATAAGGATAATATTTTACAAATACTTTTGACTGCTTCATATTCAATTCATAATATCTGTTGTTATGATTCAGAAATTTTTCTATTTCATATTTTTCTCTGGCAAATGCCTTAACTGTTCTGACTCCTGCAAGATTTTCTTCCGCAACAGTATTTAACTCGGCATTTTCTTCGCTTATTTCCTCATACACTGCTCCTAGTTTTCTTTCCATAATTAAAGCAATACATCCACAAAAAATCATGGCTACTGTAGGTATAATCGCAAGTTTAACGTTTGTTGTATACATGCAAAATAATACTATTGATGTATGTATTACCACTTCAATCAACAGCATACTTACATAGCTTAATCCATCCCAGATTTTATCAACGTCATCCTTAATTCTTGACATCAATTCACCGGTATCCGTTCTATCAAAGAAATCCTGGCTCAATTTCTGTGTATGTATAAATAAATCTTTTCGCATAGAACTTGCTATATCAGAACCTAAGCAGTCAAATGTATATTCTTTTATATATTGAAATACCGCTCTTCCTACGCCTATTGCCAAAATTCCTGCAAGTAAATATTTTAATTTGCCTATCTGTCCACCTACAATAACATCATCAATAATATGTTTTGTAAGCTGCGGTGACATTAAATCAAGACTTACTGCAAGAATCATCGAGCCTATTGCCAAAATATATCTAAGTTTATTTTTCCATATATATGCAGATAATTTTTTCACTTCTCCTCCTTTTTATCAGTAGATCTTTTATGTAATTGCAACTCCTCTTTTATAATCATTTTAATGAAGTAAGATTATAAACTCTGAATGATATTGTGCTCTTTAAAAATTTTAACGCTTCACAATATTTATGTTATCTTCTTCCGATACAGGAATCACAATGCACTTTTGTCCTTCAATTAATTGGGTTCTTATTTCATCTTTCTTATCACCTGAAACTCTTACAAAAATTTCATTATCATCTGTCTCCTGTGTTTCTTCTTCGTCATTGTTAATTGTGCTATTTGCAATAGTTTCATTTGCTTCTTCTAACTTTGCTGTAAGTTCTTCCACTTTTGCTGTAAGTTCAATCTTTTCCTTCTTCTCAGCACTTTGTTTCACAATTTTTTGGTCAACAATATTTTCTGCTTCAGGTAATTCTTCACCTAATGTATGCACAAATTCTTCCGCGATACTCTGCGCAACACTTCCCATTACGCCACTTTCAGTAATAACCTGCGCAACAACTTCTTCTGTTAATTTTTCTTCCGGTTTTTCTTCTATTACATCTGCCAAATTTTCATTAACTTTGATCAACACCTCTTTATGGTCATCTTCAGGTACATGCTCTAATAACAAATTATTAAAAATAACCTGTTTTTCTGCATTTGTATGTTTGCTTTCACATCCTAAAATATTATTTACCAATTCTTTATGTGGTTCTTTTGCATCCTTTGAATAGAACATAACATTATGTATATCCGTACTTCTATCTGTAAATGCCGGAAATAAAAATCCGCTTTCCGGAAGTCCGACAATCCAGTCCCTGTCTACTGTTCCAATTCTATTCTCGTCTTTTCTGTATCCAAGTCCCGGTTTACTTAAAGCCACAGGACATATTGAGCATATGATATATTCAAATATCTCTTCTGACTCATCTAACTTATTATTGTCTGTTGTTTTTGTCATTACATCATAAACATCATGGAATAATAAAATTAGATAATTTCCTGTATGTTCATAATTTTCTATTACCATATCATAAAATGACTCAAGCATTTCTTCATTCTTTAACTGACTTGACTTAATTGCCATAAGACTTTGCTGATGTCCTCCCGGTTCCTCTTCAGCTAATGGAAATTCATATTCCATTAAATTATTGCCTATTGTACCTGACAATGTTTTCTTGGCAATTTCAAGGTATTTATAAAATTCTTCTTCCTCTAATCCCAAGAAATTTTCATCTATATTTACAATCTTATTTTTTTCTCCATCCACATAACATCCTGTCATTTTTGTAAATGTACAGCCATCTTTTGTCATTCTTCTTTTTAATTCTAATATTCCTTTTTTATCCATCTCTCTATTACCATCTAATTATTAATTTTCTTTACAACCAACTCTTTGTTTTTATTTGTAGTTGTCTTTCTATTTAAATAATTACTATTCCTTTCTCTCTTTTTGTCTTAAGTGCATCAATTAACATCGTTTCAAATTATTATACATTTTTATTTATAGTCTATATAAATTTAATACCTATTTTTATTCACTACTCATTTTAATTCATAGTCTTTTTAGCGTATAATTCATATGAACATGATATACATTATTTTTTCTTTACAACAAAACTGACAAAATAGCCAAAGGCTATTTCGTCAGTTTTGTTATAACCATTTCATATATTTCCTGACTTGCATCTTTCCATTTAGCACACATTTTTGCAGCGCTTTCTTTATTTGG
Organism: Eubacterium sp. LMAG:50; assembly: GCF_008680265.1. Classification (NCBI taxonomy): domain Bacteria; kingdom Bacillati; phylum Bacillota; class Clostridia; order Eubacteriales; family Eubacteriaceae; genus Eubacterium; species Eubacterium sp. LMAG:50. Next base: position 510,434 of record NZ_NALP01000006.1, read on the forward strand.
TACAGTCAGATTTATTTCAATTAATGTACTTGCATCTTCATTTACCTGACAATGCACAATATAATCTCCATCATTTACTCTATAATAGTCAGAAACTGTTCCGACTTCATTTCTAAGTTCATACTTATTTGTTATCAAAAAAGTATCCATATCATCAATTATTGCATTAGGAATTTTATTTTCAAAAAATTTTAAACTTTCTCTTCCTTCTGATGTTAAATGATAATATGATGTATTTCTTACTGTATCCGAAAACACGAAATTATTTTCGCATAACTCATTTATCGATTCCTGTAATGAAAAGTAATTCGTATACTCATTTTCTAAGAAAAATTCTGAAATCTGTGAATTTGTTAACGGAAAATCAACCTTATTAAGCATGTATAAAATCATTAATTTATACAATGTAGCCGAATCCATTGCCATTTCTTATCTACTCCTTTGTAATCTGATCTATGATATCCCATATTTCATCTCTTCCCTGTTTTGTCTGAGCTGAAAAAGGAATAATAATTGTTCCCGGTTCCACGTTAAGTTTTTCCTTAATTATCTTTACATTTTTCTGAACCTGGCTTCTTTTTATTTTGTCCAGCTTTGTTGCAATAATAATCGGATAGAACCCATTTGCCAAGATCCATTCATACATTTCTACATCATTAGTTGACGGTGCATGTCTAATATCTACCAATAAGAACACACATTGTAACTGCTTAGAGTTTCTCAAATATCTTTCAATTAACTTTCCCCATTTTGCCTTAACTTCTTTTGATACACTTGCATATCCATATCCGGGCAAATCAACATAATATAATTCATCATTAATATTATAGAAATTAATTGTTTGTGTTTTTCCAGGCTGTGAAGATGTTCTAGCCAATGATTTTCTATTCATTAACGCATTTATCAATGATGATTTACCTACATTTGATTTACCGGCAAAAGCTATTTCAGGTTTATCATTGTCCGGAATTACGCTTGTAACTCCACAAACTTTTTCTAATTCTACACTCTTTATTATCATGTTGATTTACCTTTCTATTTATATGTCGTTATTATTTAACTAACGCCTGTTTCAATACTTCAGTCATTTCTGAAACATATACTATTTTTAATCTATCAGTAATTTCAGTTGAGAATTCTTCTACGTCAGTTTTATTTTTCACCGGCACAAGTACTTTTTTCATTCCCGCATCTTTTGCTGCCAACAATTTTTCTTTAAGTCCACCTATAGGAAGAACCTTTCCTCTAAGAGTAACCTCACCTGTCATTGCTAAATATCTGTCTACAGGAATATTTGCAATAGCTGAAACTATTGCTGTTGACATAGTTATACCCGCTGATGGTCCATCTTTTGGAACTGCACCTTCCGGAATATGCATATGTATATCATTCTCTTTAAAGAATTTACTGTCAACGCCATATTCTTTGGCAACACTTTTTGCATAACTAAGCGCAATCTGTGCTGACTCTTTCATAACATCGCCTAGATTTCCGGTTAAAACCAGTATTCCTTTTCCAGGCATTGTATTTACTTCTATCTGTAATGTGTCTCCACCTACACTAGTCCATGCAAGTCCTCTAACAATTCCAATTTCATTCTTTTCATTTGCTTCATCCTGACGGAATTTTTCTTTTCCTAAATATTTAGTAATATTTTTCGATGTTACTTTAATACTTTTCTTTTCTTTTCCAACTATTATCTTAGCTGCTTTTCTGCAAATTTTTGCAATTGTTCTGTCAAGACTTCTGACACCTGCTTCTTTTGTATAATATTTTATAATTTTATTTATTGCTTCATCAGATATTGTAAGTTGTGATCTTTTCAAACCATTTTGCTCTAATTCTTTCTGAATTAAATGCACTTTAGCAATATGGAATTTTTCATTATCTGTATAACTTGATACTTCAACTATTTCCATTCTGTCTAAAAGCGGTCTTGGAACAGTTGACAAATCATTAGCTGTTGCAATAAACATTACTTTCGATAAATCCAAAGGCACTTCCAAATAATTGTCTCTGAATTTAGAATTTTGTTCTGAATCTAACACCTCTAACATTGCTGCTGCCGGATCACCATGAATACTTTGACCTAATTTGTCAATTTCATCAAGTAAAATAAGAGGATTAGCTGTATTTGCCTGTCTAATAGCAGTTGCAATTCTACCAGGCATAGCTCCAACATATGTTTTCCTGTGTCCTCTTATCTCAGACTCGTCTGTAACTCCTCCTAAACATATACGGACATATTTTTTATTTAATGCCTCTGCAATTGAGCGCGCAATTGATGTCTTACCTGTACCCGGAGGCCCTACTAAGCAAACAATTGGACTTTCGCCTTTATCTTTTGTTAAAACCCTTACAGATAGAAATTCAAGCATCCTTTCCTTTACATCTGTAAGTCCATAATGATCTCTGTTTAAAATTGCCTGTGCATCTTCAACTTTTTGATTTTCTTCCGTGCAGTTATTCCATGGCATATCCAACATAGTTTCAATATAATTTCTTAATACATTACTATCTGCCGGATTACCCGCTGACATACGTAATCTTTTTATTTCTTTTAATATTTTTTCTTTTATTTCATCATCAGCATTTAACTTTTTAGTTTTTTCAATCATCTCGTCAATATCTGACGTAGCATCATTTTCGCCAAGTTCATCCCTGATGACTCTCATTTGTTCTCTTAAAATATGTTCTCGCTGATTTTTATCTATATTTGTTTTAACTTTTTCTATAATTTCAGCTTTTACCTGACTTATTTCATTTTCAATACTGAAAAATGACAAAATCACTTCATATCTTTCAAGTAGTGTATTTGCCTCTAAATATTTCTGCTTTGTTTTAAAATCCATTCGGATTCTCATAATAATCTGAAGCATTGTACCACTTAATGACTCCTGATTATCAATATTTTTTATTCCAACAGGTGTCAATTCATGATTAATACCATCATAAAGTGCTAATTCATCCTTAAGTTCTCTTAATAATGCAATTTCTCTAACCTGAGTAATTTTTTCATCCGGCTCTTTAATTATTTCAATATCGCCTTTAATACATGAATTTTCTTCATTGTAAGAATGAATTATTCCTCTTTCTTTTGCTTCAACCATCACACGCACTATCCGGTCAGGCATCTTATTAAGTTGTTTTACTTCAACAACAGTTCCTACTTTATAAACGTCATCAAAACCCGGTGCGTCTACCACCGGGTCTTTTTGTGTTACTACAAATAATTTTTCGCCTGTCGTCACAGCTTCATTCGCTGCTGCAATAGACTGTTTTCTGCTGACGTCAAAATGAACTGTCGTTCCCGGCAATATTGTTAATCCTCTAAGTGGTATTACCGGCAAATTTAACATTTCGTCTGGCATTTCTACTCCCTTACATTAAGCTGGTTGAATCTGTTCGTTCTTTGCTTTCTTATTTGCTCTTTTTATTTTCGCATCCAAATTATTTTTGTACTTTAACTCAGGATCTGCTAACTGGTTTACTACATCTTCATTAATAATGCATTCCTCGATTGTTTCATCTGAAGGTGTTTCATACATTACATCTAATACTGTCTGCTCCATAATTGCTCGCAATCCTCTTGCCCCTGTCTTTCTTTCAAACGACTTTTTAGCAATTGTCTTTAAAGCTTCATCCGTAAATGTTAATTTTACTCCATCAAGTTCAAATAACTTTTCGTACTGTTTTACAATCGCATTTTTTGGTTTTGTTAAAATTTCCACTAATGCATTTTCGTCTAATGATTTTAATGCAACTGTTACAGGCACACGTCCTATAAACTCAGGAATAATTCCAAATTTAACCAAATCCTGTGGCATTACTTCGCCAAATAACGCATCGTTATTCATTTCAGTATTATCTGTTATTTCAGAATTAAAACCAATTGCTTTCTGATCCATTCTGTTTTCAATAATTTTTTCTAATCCATCAAATGCTCCTCCACAGATGAACAAAACATTTGTTGTATCAATCTGAAGCAATTCCTGATGTGGATGTTTTCTTCCTCCCTGAGGTGGTACACTTGCTACTGTTCCCTCTAAAATCTTAAGTAATGCCTGTTGCACACCTTCACCTGAAACATCTCTAGTGATTGATACATTTTCAGATTTCTTTGTTATTTTATCTATTTCATCAATATAGACAATTCCATATTGTGCTTTTTCAATATCATAATCCGCTGCCTGAATAAGTTTAAGTAATATATTTTCTACATCTTCTCCAACATATCCTGCTTCTGTCAAAGTAGTTGCATCAGCAATTGCAAACGGTACATTAAGAATTTTTGCTAAAGTCTGTGCTAAATATGTCTTTCCGGAACCTGTTGGTCCTAACATAAGAATGTTTGATTTCTGTAATTCTACATCCAAATCATTTCCTGCCAATACTCTCTTATAATGATTGTATACAGCTACTGAAAGAACCTTTTTTGCCTCATCCTGTCCTATAACATATGAATCCAAAAATTCTTTTATTTCTTTTGGTTTAAGTAAGTTGATGTCATCTGTAACAGCACTATCCTGCGCATGGTATACCTCTTCTTCAACAATTTCTGCGCAAGTCTCTACACATTCGTCACATATATATACTCCTTCCGGGCCTGCAATCAGTCTCTTTACCTGATACTGAGATTTACCACAGAATGAGCAGCGTACATTGCTATCATCAAAATTTTTACCTGCCATCATAACCTCTTTCTAATTTTAACAATAAGGCACCACTAATGCGGTGCCTTATAAATTACATTCTATCTTGTTTCAATAACCTTATCAATCAAACCATATTCCTGAGCTTCTTTCGCTGTCATCCAATTATCTCTGTCTGTATCAGCTTCCACAACCTCAAGTGGCTGACCTGAATTGCTAGCTAAAATTTCATTTAACTTTTTCTTTGTTTTTAAAATATGCTCTGCAGCAATCTGAATTTCAGTTGCCTGTCCCTGAGCACCACCAAGTGGCTGGTGAATCATAATTTCTGCATTAGGAAGTGCGTAACGTTTTCCTTTTGTACCGCTTGATAAAAGGAATGCGCCCATACTTGCTGCCATACCGATACATGTAACTTCAACATCACACTTGATATATTTCATTGTATCATATATAGCCATTCCTGCAGTAACTGATCCTCCCGGACTGTTAATATAAAGATGGATATCTTTACTTGGGTCCTCGGATTCAAGGAATAATAACTGTGCTACAACTATACTTGCTACAGCATCATTAATCTCTTCACCAAGAAATATAATTCTGTCTTTTAATAATCTTGAATAAATGTCATACGAACGTTCGCCTCGGCTAGTCTGTTCAATGACGTAAGGTACTAAACTCATGTGCCATACCTCCTGTTTCTGTTATTTATTTTGCAGCGTCAACTACTAACTTAGCAGCCTTCTGTACTGCGATGTCTTTCTTAATTGTCTCTTTATCAGCATCTGTTGTGAACTGCTTAATCTGATCAAGTTCCATATTGTACTGTTTAGCCATTTCTTCTAATTCTTTTTCGAATTCTTCATCTGAAACTTCGATGTTTTCAGCCTTAACAACTGCTTCTAATACAAGTCTTGCTTTAATTCTTTCTTCAGCCTGTGGTGTTACCTGTTCAAGTAACATTTCAGGTGTTGAACCTGTAAACTGCATATACTGTTCAAAAGAAATTCCCTGTGACTGTATTCTCTGAGCAAAATCTTCAACCATCTGCTGTGCCTGTGCTTTAATCATCTTTTCATGGATGTCCATCTTAGCATCTTCAACGATTGCTTTAATTACATCAGCTTCTTTCTGCTGTTCTGCTTCTTCTTTCTTCTTTTCTTCAAGGTTCTTCTTAACATCTTCCTTGTATTCAGCAAGTGTATCAAATTCAGATACATCCTGAGCGAAATCATCATCTAATTCAGGAAGTTCTTTAACCTTGATTTCTTTAATATTTACCTTGAACATAGCTGGTTTTCCTGCAAGTTCTTCAGCCTGATACTGTTCTGGGAAAGTAACGTTAACTTCAACTTCGTCTCCTACTTTCTTTCCTACTAACTGATCTTCAAATGTGTCAATAAATGAATGTGATCCAATTGTTAATGGATAATCTTCACCCTTTCCACCTTCAAATGCAACACCATCAACAAATCCTTCAAAATCGATTGTTACCTGGTCTCCATTTTCCACTTCTTTATCATCTGCAGCAACTAATCTTGAGTTCTGTTCCTGAACCTTTGCTAATTCAGCATCAACTTCTTCATCTGTTACTGTTGTATCCTTAGCTTCTACTTCAATTCCTTTGTATTTTCCAAGTTCTACTTCAGGTTTTAATACTACTTCTGCTGTAAAGATAAATGGCTTTCCAGCTTCAATCTGTACGATATCGATTTCAGGCTGAGCAACGATTTCTAATTCACTTTCTGTTGCAGCATCAGCATAAGCTCCAGGAATCATGCTATTTACAGCATCTTCATAAAATACGCCAACGCCATACATCTTTTCAATCATCTTACGAGGTACTTTACCTTTTCTAAATCCAGGAATGCTGAATTTAGATTTAGATTTCTGGTATGCACTTTCTATAGCCTTTTCAACCTCTTCAGTAGGTACTTCAATTGTAAGCTTTGCAGTGTTATTTTCTAACTTTTCAACTTGTAAACTCATCTTAATATTTCCTCCTTGAATATGTAAAATGGACTATGAGTCAGTGTCCATCTTTCTATCTTTTTGATTGCAACAGGGCATACTACACCCTATACGCAGTACAACATTATAACATAAATGCAAGATACTGTCATCATTTTTTTATTAACTTTTTCAACTCTCTTTTTATCAATTATTATTTTTTTATTTAATACTTATATAATATTATTTGTAAACTTTCTCTATATAAATTATAAACTTCTAAGTGTTTTAACTATTGCATTTTATCAATTCTTTATTATGCAGATTTACTATCTATTAAAATGAATTGCTTCAGCAATACTTCCTGCTTTTTCTTCGCTGTCTAATATAGATACCATTTCAAGTCCCATCTCTAATGCTGCTCCTAATCCGTTTGCAGTAACAAACTGTCCATCAGTAACTACGCTTCCACCATATTCTTTGCAATCCATTTCTTTTTCAAAACTTCCATGACATGTAGCTCTTTTATCTTTTAGTAAGCCCAAATGACTATATATACTTGGTGCTGCGCATATAGCTGTAAGATACTTGCCTTCCTTATAATATTTTAATATTGCCTGTTTCAACATATCGCATGCCTCAAGATTAGGTGTGCCCGGTATACCTCCCGGAAGAAAAATTCCGTTTCCTTCATCAAAATTAATATCTTTAATTAATTTATCTGCCTTAATATTTACTTTATGAGAACTTTCAACCATTAATTCATCTGTTACGGATACTGTAACAACATCAATTGTATGGCTTCTTCTCATTAAATCTATTACCATTAACGCTTCTGTTTCTTCAAATCCCTGTGCTAAAAATGCATATATTTTCTTCATGTTATTTATTCCTTTCTATATCATTTTATTAGTTTTATTCTGTACAATCACTTTCTTTATATTTGTACTTTTCTTGCCTTTATTATAGCAAACTGATAATATTATTCTAGTATTTAATGTTTTGTTATACAACTATATTTTATGAAAGGTATTAACGTATTTGTTATAATGGTATTTTTATGGAAATAGAACGCAAATTTATTCCTAAATGTCTTCCTGACAATTTAGACTCTTATGAGCACCACGATATTCAACAGGCTTATTTAAATACTTCTCCTGTTATTCGAATCAGAAAACAGGATGAGGATTATTTTCTTACATATAAAGGTAGCGGAATGATGTCTAGAGAAGAATATAATCTTCCTCTGAATCAAAAAAGTTATTTTCATCTTTTGACAAAAGCCGATGGTAATATTATTACAAAAACACGATATCTCATTCCTCTATTTAATTCTCTAACAGCTGAGTTAGATATTTTCCACGATATATTTGATGGTCGTTTACTGGTAGAAGTCGAATTTAATTCTATCGAAGATGCCAATTCATTTATTCCACCTGAATGGTTCGGAGAAGATGTCACATATGACAAAAAGTATCATAACAGTAATATGAGCAAAGAAATATTGTAATTTTTTCAACTCAACAAAAAAAGGATTTAACGCAATAACTAAAAATTTTTTACCTTTTTAATTATTGCATAAATCCTTTTATTATTACATTAGTCTTTTTTATTTATTTCAAAATATTTTGGATTGTTTTATGTGATATTGTAAACTCTAATGCGCCCATATATGCCGGTGCAACATCTCCTTCTGCAAAACATATAACTAATTCACCTGAATTATTAATATAAAACTGTTGATTTTCATCTATTTTTTCAAATGTTGTATATTTTTCCTCTTCATCTATAAAATATTTATACTGTGAATTTTCTTTCATTTTCTTTTTCATCTGTTTCTTTATATCTTTAGTAATTACATCTACATATTGACTATCTTTTTTAAACAAATCTGTTAATTTTATCACTTGTCCTGTCTTTTTATCAATTGTATAAAAATAGTTTACTTCATAACCATCTGCCTGAGACATATATGCTGACAACTTAATGCAATAATAATCAATTGAATTTGTAACTACAGTATTATTCACCTTTAAAGAAGAATACCCTAAGCCACCAACTTGTTTTCTAAATTCTTTAATAAGTTCATTTGTTTTTTTCTTCATATCCTGATTTATTTTTTCTTCAGATTTATCAGCGTTTTCTCTAATTTCTAATTCCGTATCTTCTGTTTTATTTTTCACTTTTTTCAAATTAATATCTGCATAATTTTTGCCATCATCAAATTTATATTGCCTAAATGTGACCATTTCAAAATATGCACCTACAAAAGGTATTTTTTGCATAGCATATGCTGTTGATTCATTTATATTAGGAATTATTATTGTACATATAATTACTGCTGCAACCGCAACTGCCATATGCCAATAATTCTTTTTTTTAATGCATAAAGAATCTGCCTCTTTTAAATATTTTTCATTAATTCCACTCATAGCTTCCAGCAATTCTAAATTACTGATTTTTTCTTTTTTATTGTCCATGCCTATTCTCCTTAATATATTTCATATCCTTCATTTTCCAAATAGCTCTTTAATTTTCTTCTCATTCTATGCAATAACACTTTTACTGCCGACTCTTTAAGATTAAACCTATCCGCAATTTCTTTTATTTCATCCAAATAAAAATATCTTCGTACAAATATTTGTCTTTTTTGTTTTGGCAGTTTTTCGAGATATTTATTAATTGAATTTTCTAATTCTTTTCTATCCATTTCTTCACTCACATTATTATTCAATAGAATTTCGCACTCATTTAATTCATCTAATGTCTTTTCAATTCTTGAATTAACTCTTTTGCTTGCATTTTCATATTTATATTTATTAATTGCCTGATTTCTTGTTATTTTTCCAATAAACGCTGATAAAATCTCCGGAATTATCGGTGGTATGGAATCCCAAACTTTCAGCCATGTATCATTTATACACTCCTCTGTATCTTTTTCATTTAACAAAATTCTAAAAGCTATTGAATAACAATATTTACCATATTTTTGTTCTATATTTACAATTGCTCTTTCATCCCTTTCAAAAAATTGTTTGATAATAACTTCATCATCCACTATTTCATTTATTTTTTTTTGATTAATTGACGAATTTTTCATTTTAATTTCCTTACTAAAATCTATTTTCAGTTATCCGTATTTATATTATTTAAAATATTATTATATAGCAACGTTGCGTAAGCCTTACACCCCGATTCTGTTAAATGAATTCCATCATTCACAAACCAGTCCTTATGACTTTCTCCATATGTTGACCAATCTATTAAATTCACATTTTTATATTCGTTTACAATGCTTTCAATCATATGATTTGATTCTTCCTGCCACTGCAAATGTTCGCCAAAAACATTTACCCAATATATCTGTCGCTTTGCACCAATAGCTTTAATCAATTCTTTTCCTGTCGAAGAAGAAAATGTTCCATTTGTTCCCAATGCAATAACAACAATATCTCCTAGTTTTCCTTCTCTTTCTAAATTCTTAACAATATCTTTTGCCTGTGATACCTGTCTTGATACTTTTGCATCAATAATTATATTAGGATTTATTTTTTTCAATTCGGCTGATGCTCCTAACAATACAGAATCTCCTATTATTGTAATTTTTTCATTTTTAATTTGCTGCTTTTTTGTTTTTTTCTTTTTTTCATTAGTATAATCTTTATTATTCACTTGTTCATTTTTTAAAGTTACAGGTTCTTGATTATTTGCTATGTCATTATTTTTTTTCTCATAATTGTTTTCATTTTTCATCTCACTTACTACTTTGTTTTCATCAGCTTTTATTAATGTTCTATTCAATACCTTTGACAAGTCACATCTAACAGTCAAAATACACATAATCAAAACTATACATGCAGATAAATAACTCTTAGCTAAATAACTTTTAACAAATTTATTTTTTTTGCCTCTTATTCGATTGGTGTTTAAACGTTTTGTAAAGCAATTTTGAACTATTGCAATACCTAAAATCAACAATATCTGTATTACCCATGATGTGATTCCATAATTTGCCTTATAATATCCAAAGATAAATATAATAGGATACATCCATAAATATATTTCATAACTTATCTTTCCAACAACAGTTAGAGGGCTCTTTTCAATTACTCTACTAAATCCACTGCCAGACATCAGTAAAACAATTAATGCACAAATAACACTATTTACGAACAGTCCTCCTAAATATACATATGCGCTCTGTCCTTCTACAATAAAGTATCCACATATGCATAACACACTTAACATTACTAAAAAAATGTTTTTGGCATATGAAACTATTTTTGACTCGCTATGCTTTAAATTATTTTGTATAATTGCTACAAGCACTCCCATCAAAAGCGAAAACATTCTTGTATCTGTCCCGTAATATAATCTTGATACATCATTTTGTGGGCTATACAAAACACTCATCCACGCTCCGCCAACTAACACTACTAAAGCAAGTATTATTAAAGTTTTCTTTTTAGAAAAGTACTTTTCACCACGTTTTATCATGAAAAATAGTACAGGCCAAACAATATAAAATTGCATTTCTATAGCTATAGCCCATAAATGTGTAAATGGCGACTGGTTACTCATTCTGGCAAAATATGATGCATTTTGTTGAATTTGCCACAAATTATTATATCCTCCAAAAACGCTAATAATTTCACTTGTTTTTCCTTTTAACACTTCCGGTATAAATATCGCTAACATTCCACACACCGAGCATATCATAATTATTAATGGTGGGAAAATTTTCTTTATCCGTTTCATGTAAAATTTTTGAACAGAATATTTTCCATTCGTCACTTCCCATTCTGCCCCTTTATAAATCAAATATCCTGATAAAACAAAAAACATATTGACTCCAAGAAATCCTCCTGGAAATTTGCCTGGTATTAAATGATAAAAAACAACTCCCAGAATTGCGATTCCTCTCATTGCATCTAAACCTTCTATATAATTTTTCTTTTTAGTATTCATTTTTATCCCTTTCTAATTAGTTTTATTATTTTTATCTTATATATCTATAGACACGATAATTTCATATCAGGTTACACTTTTTTTTGAAAAATTATATCTTTTAGTTTTTTTGTGCTAACTAAATAAAAAGCCTCATTAATGTCCCGGCTTCTAATCGTTAGATTTTTTTGTGCTAACTTTTAAAAGTAAGTATACTAATGAGGCTTTTCATTAATTTTTTAATTTCACCACAATCATTTAGTTCCAAAACATTATTAGATTTCTTAAATGACAATATATTCTCATACCTTTTTCATTATCATAATATGTTAATGTGCTCTCAGGTGTAACAGCAATACTTGCTGCAATCGTACTTATAACAGCCCATATCGTACATAATACAAAAACTCGGTATATCCATTTTTTTAGTTGTTCATTCTTCATATTTCCACAAACATAGAACATAACTGCCAATCCCGCCATCATAAACTGCCATGCATAATCACATCCGTATCTTATGGAATAACCATTTTCCCATGTCATTGAAACCATTATTAACGGGAATATAATTCCAGGTATAAGCCATGTCAATGCAAGTTTTATCTTCTCTTTTTTATCAAAATTCTTAGCAAGTTTCGGTGCATATAGAACTGAAAGTATTGGAAGTCCTCTTGCAATCAATCCCATTGTACATGGTGTATCCACAAAATAATACCCATTAAGCTGCATTGAGTCATAATTACCATGTATGAACGGAAATGTTGAATTAATAGTCGGTATAACTAACAATGTATTTACAACAGCAACCATAACCAATTCAATAGTTGATTTTGCCTGAGTAAAATCATTTATTGTTAATGAATATTGAATTCCAAAATCAAAAACACTACCAAATCTTGCATAATTGTACCACATTTGAATTAATCCAAATACAACATAAGGCACACCTGCTGCCAAAACATATTTGATAATCTCTATTGCATTTTTTCCATTTTGCTTATTGTTCTGAATTAATCCATATAAAATCCATATTACACATGCGAAGCACCAGAATACAGCTGTAACTCTTGCAAGAACTGCTAATCCCATAAACAGCGCAGACAAAAACAGGAAACTTTTTTTAATTTTCTTTTTCTGAAAAATTCCACTGTTTATAATAAAGAACATTCCTATCGCTGTAAAGCAAAGTCCTGATGCTGATGCTAATTCGTAAAACTTAGGTCTTACAACATTTAATGTAACTCCACTAATTATCAACGTTGTAAACAATCCCATTATAGTCATCCTAAACGGAATCTTTTTAAACCAGTTTTTTACAACGCTTATATATATTAATGCTATAAAAATCAACGCTATCATACTATAAATGTAAGTCGCTAAGGCCGTAGAAAAATATTTTCCCGTAATCTTATGATATGGCATAAATAACGTTAAAACTGTTGTTATTCCATAATATGAATAATATTTTCCATTATAAAGCAAATGATCCCATTTGTATAATTCTCCCATTGTCGTTCTTTGCGTCCAGTCATACGGATTATCCACATCGAGTAACGCCTGCGGAACAGGATCAAGCAATGATACCTGTCCTTTTTCAAACGCATCAACTAATTCCTGATTTATCTGATTCGTCACAACTTCTTCTGTTTTAAACAAATCATCTGTATACATTTTTGCAATAAATGTAAGTGTTAACGCTGATACAACTACTGCAAATATAACTACCGCCTTTTGACTTTTTTTCTTCAGATTCATTCTTCCATCAAGTCCTGGATATTTAGCAAATACATATCCCAAAACCATTATGATAAATATCATAAAAACTCTGATAAAAGAAAATTTAAATGGAATTTTTTCATTTATAGTCAAACCTGTAATTGTATACCTCTGATTTGCTTCAGATTCTATTTTCATGGTAATCGTATATGTTTCACCTGTAAAACTACAAGTAGCATATTTTGTTTCAGGCATAGATTTAACTATATTCATCTTTTTATTGCTATACCTATCTGAGTCTCTATGTGCGCTTTCTGTATATGCGATACTTACATCTGTTTGTTCTTTTCCACCATCAGCAGATTCCATATTAAACTTTATCGTTTTAACATAATCATTTACCGGAAACTTTACTGCTATTTCCTTGTTCGATGCAGTATATACTCCATTACTCTCACTTGCACCTGTAACCTGTGCTTCCGACACTGGAATTGTCCTTTGATTATATTTACCTCCCAACAACGTAAAGCTCTTATAGTTAAACACAAAAATTTCCAATAAAATGCATATAACTAATGTTATTAATCCAAATCTAAGAACCTTGTCTCTAAATTCTTTTTCCACCTTTTTCTCCTCCATATATATTGGCTTTTCTTATTCTTCGATTCTAATATCCCATGTGAATAGCATAATAAATAATACCATATATCTCCTTTTAATTAAAGGTAGCTTTTTATTTGATTTTTTAGTAATTCTTCAAAAACAAAAAGGATTGTCGCAATCGACAATCCTTTTTCATGCGGGTGACAGGACTTGAACCTGCACGGTCTCCCACCAGAACCTAAATCTGGCGCGTCTGCCAATTCCGCCACACCCGCTAAATCATTTCAAAAAATAACAGGTGTAAGATTTCTTACACCTGTCAGTGAGCCACCGGGGACTCGAACCCCGGACAACTTGATTAAAAGTCAAGTGCTCTACCACCTGAGCTAGTGGCCCATATAATGTTTTACTTGGTTGCCCAATAACTGGGCTAGCTGGATTCGAACCAGCGAATGCAGGAGTCAAAGTCCTGTGCCTTACCGCTTGGCGATAGCCCATTGTGAAAGGTGGCTAGAGGGATTCGAACCCTCGGCCTCCAGAGCCACAATCTGGCGCGCTAACCAACTGCGCTATAGCCACCACAGCATCTGGCTTCTTTCCAGAACAATGTGCCCGAAGGGATTCGAACCCCCGACCCACGGCTTAGAAGGCCGTTGCTCTATCCAGCTGAGCTACGGACACGCACATTCATTAACTTCTAGGTGTTAACCTCTCAGCTTACATAGAGAATCAACTTTCACAAGGCTCTCTAATAAGCAAAGCGGGTGATGGGAATCGAACCCACGTATCTAGCTTGGAAGGCTAGTGTTCTACCATTGAACTACACCCGCGAAGTCGGGGTGACAGGATTCGAACCTGCGACCTCTTGATCCCAAATCAAGCGCTCTAGCCAAGCTGAGCCACACCCCGATTGGTGTTAGTACTTCGCGTCTTCGTTGCTGTTTTGTTCTGTGTTTTTCAGCAGCAACATGATGTATTATATATTATGTATTTCAACTTGTCAACAACTTTTTAAAACTTTTTTTATTTTTTTAATCACTTATTTTTCAAAGTAATTTAGATTGTAAAAAACTTCCCCATTGTCAAGTAATTCCATCAAAATATAACTTGGTTTATGGTTCATCTGTCGCGGTCTTGAAATACTTCCGGGATTTATAACCGTAATGTCATCTCCCTGAATAATTTCCGGAACATGTGTATGTCCATACATCGCAATATCACAACCTTCTTCTAAAGCTGCATATGACAATCTTTCTATTCCCCATTCAACGCCGTAGGCATGTCCATGGGTCGCGAATATCTTATGACATTCTAGCTCAATTGTCAAGTATAATTTATTATTTGTTTCAAAGTCACAATTTCCACGTACAATTTCAACTGGGAAATTGCACATAGAACGTAGTAATTCATCTTCTCCCTGTATATCTCCAAGATGAATTAACATATCAATATCTTTAGATCTTTTTATTACTTCACTTAAATTTCCCATATTTCCATGCGAATCACTTACAACTAATACTCTCTTCATATTAACACCACTTTCAAACACTAACTTTATTCGTTTATCAATTACTGCAATTCTTCCTCAAGTATCTTTTTTACCTGTTCTAAAGCTTTTCCTCTATGACTAATACTATTTTTTAGTTCAGGCTCCATTTCACCTGTTGTCAACCCATATTCAGGCACATAAACTATTGGATCATATCCAAATCCATTTGTTCCTTTTTCCTTATAATCTATTACTCCCTCAATAGTTCCTCGACATGTCCTTATTCTTCCATCAGGAAATGCTACAGCCATTGCACACACAAATCTGGCACTTCTGTCACTTCCCTCTACTCCTTCAAGTCTTCTAATAATGTCGGCATTTTTTTCTGAATAAGGTGTATCTTCCCCTAAATATCTCGCTGAATAAATTCCTGGTTCTCCATTTAAATAATCAACCTCGAGACCTGAGTCATCTGCTAAAGCTATTTTTCCTGTCATTTCCATAATTGTTTTTGCTTTAATTATTGCATTTTCTTCAAATGTACTTCCATCTTCTACAATATCTACATCTAAGCCAATATCCTTTAAAGTTAACAATTTCAAATCAGGATTATTGCACATCATTCCTACTTCTCTTACTTTATTTTGATTTGTTGTTGCAAAAATTATTTCTTTCATTTTTATCTCTCTCCTATCTTTTTTCAAACAAATATTAAAGCATTCCGCCATTTATCGCAAATTTTCCTTCTTTTTAGGCGGTTTTGGTCCCATAAACTGATAAAAATATGTTTTAATCATTCCATTGTATATTTTTCTATTTTTAGTTGCTTTTAACCCCATATATTTTTCAGTATCTTCATATGACGTTATTACAAATGCAGACCAACTGTCAAGTGCCTTGTACTGTCTCCCTAATGCCTGATATATTGGAGGCAATTGTTCTTTTTCTTCTAATCTTTCTCCATAAGGTGGATTTGTTATAATAAACCCATATTTTTTGCTGTGTCTTAATTCACTAACCGGTCTTCTTTGGAAATGAATCAAATGGTCTACACCTGCTAGTTCAGCATTTTTTCGGGCAAATTCTACCACTTCTCCATCTATATCATAGCCTTGAATATCTACTTCTATATCATCATTTATCATATCATTTGCTTCATTTATTGCGTCATACCATAATTTCTTTTCAATAAGATTATCCCAGTTTTCTGCAGTAAATTCTCTATTCATTCCTGGTGCAATATTTGCTGCTATTAACGCTGCCTCTATTGGAAATGTTCCACTTCCACAAAATGGATCAACTAAAATTCTGTCTTTGTTCCAAGGTGTAAGCATTATTAATGCTGCTGCCAAAGTCTCTGAAATAGGTGCTTTTGCCGTATTTTTACGATATCCTCTTTTATGTAAAGAATCACCTGAAGTATCAAGCGCTATAATAGCTTCATCCTTGTAAAAAACAACTCTTAAAGGATACTCATTTCCTGTTTCTGCAAATCTGTTTACTCTATACTTTAATTTCAATTTCTCTACCATAGCCTTTTTTACAATTCTTTGTATATCAGAAGGACTAAATAACTTACTTTTTATAGAGCTTGCCTTTTTCACCCAGAATTTTCCATCCTCAGGTATATACTCTTCCCAATCCATAGCTTTTACGGCTTCAAACAATTCGTCATAAGTTGTCGCCTTAACTCGTCCTACCTGAAGTAACACTCTCTCTGCAGTTCTCAAAAAAACATTTGCCCTACATACAGCTGAAATATCTCCCTCAAATGTGACTCTTCCATCTTCAACTTTAACGATATCATATCCTAAATCCTGAATTTCTCTTTTAAGTACCGCTTCAATTCCAAAATGGCACGGTGCAACAAAATTATATTTTTTCATATGCTATTCCTTTTCTTTTTTATAAATATTAAACATTTTTATATTAATATGGGCTTTCTGCACAAACAATAAATAATATAAAACTACAAATACTTGTGACTATAACGCACAGATTAAACAAAACAGTGGTTATACTCTTTTTTTTGTTATTAGCTTTCATACATTGCTTATTATTTTCCATTAATCCAAGCATCATCATTCCTGATACCAGGGTTATTACTATATATCTAAAGTTCATCGTGCAAATATAAGGATATTTAAAGCAAAATATTATGTAACTTATAAATACACTCCAAAAACTGATTATAAACAAAATCCTTCTATTTATGTTGATTTTTTTATCTACTATTCCTTTCACAGTAGAAACTAATCCCATAATATAAAGAATTGTAGAGCTCCACATCATAAGTATTCCCATTACCCATTCAGGAATTGATTTAATACTTAGAATTCCTTCATCAAACACCATTGTCATCATTGTTTGTCCCCAGATATTATAATATTTATCAGTTTGTGAAATGTCAATTCTATACCCAAATAGTTCATAAATACTTGGCAAACCAATCCTATCAATTAAAGTATGATATCCTAAATACATTTCATCACTTTTTGGATCAAATACATAATTAAACGGTATTCCGTAAAGTACATTATTTCTTATAGCCCAGAACATTCCTAAAGGAACACATATAATCCCGAATAATACAAATTGTATTATCAGTTTTTTTCTCATATTTTTATTTACTATTAATTCGTGTAAAAATACAAAACCTATAGCTGGTGCAATGATACCTGCAGAAGTTTTAGTCATCATTGCAAGTCCCATAGATATTGCAATGCCTATTATATTTTTAAGGGAATGATTTTCACACCAACACAATGTAAAATACATTGCTAAAACACTTAGCATTATCATCAGCATATCATTATTAAGAGTTACCCCTAATATGTAAAAAATAGGACAAAACGAAAAAAATGTTGCTAAAAATACTAAGTTTCTTCCCTTAATTCCAATCTTTTTTGCCATCACAAACAAGAGCATTGTTGTATATATTGCAATCAAAGTAACAAATACTTGTATTACGTCAAATGCAAATATAACGTTTGTTTCGAACATCATTGTAATCCCCATTAAAATTGCCGAAACAATATAAAAAAATGGTGGATGGTAGAATTGAACCATTCCTTCAGGTGAAAAATCCGGCAAATGTTTGTATTGATAAATATATTGTATATATCCTAAGTGTCCATTTTCTATTGTTTTCCAATCAGAAATAAACCCTAAGTCATGTCTAGAAATATTACATGGAACTATAAGGCTATAAATCAATTTTGCAATACTTCCAATCAACAATATTCGCATACATATTTTCTCTATTTCTATTTCTGAAAGTTCATTTAAATTTGTAGTGTATAATTTTTCAAATTTATTTGTTAGTCCATTGCTTTTTGCTATGTTTGTTTTACTTTGTTTCTTCATGATACTCCTGCTCTGTATTAACATTCCAAATATTTGATTTATCTTTGTTTCCATTTAAAATGTTCTTTACTGCTTCAAAAGACGTTACCATAGAATGATCTATATTATTATATCTATGTTGCCCATTTCTACCTACACAATAAAGATTATCTATATTATTAATATACGAAATTAGCGTATCTATTTCGTTATATGTATCAAAATATGCCGGATATGCTTTCTTCACTCTTTCCATATGTGTATCTATAACTTCTTTTTTATCATTTATCAGTCCCATTTTTAACATTTCCGAAACGCCAAAATCCGAGAACTCCTTTTCTGTCATATTCCAAAACTCGTCTCCCTCTGTAACAAAATATTCTAATCCAATCCATACTGTATTCTTTAAATCTTTAACCATATAAGGAGACCAGTTATTGTAAATCTGAAATCTTCCCATCTTTACTCTTCTATCCTGCACATATACCCAACAATCAGGAACTATATTTGAAACTGTTTTTATCTTTGTTCTATTATTCAAATTTAGTTTTGATACCAATACTCCTAATGTCATATAATCACGATATGGCAACCCCTTTGCAATTCTTTTTTCATTGTCCGGAACATCATTCATTCCCAAAATTAAATCTTTAACAGGCATAGATGATACGAAGTAATGTCCATACATTTCTTTTTCGATTCCTTTTTCCTCATATGAAATTTTTATTATTCTATTTTCTTCATCTTTCCATATTTTTGTTACCTTAGCATTCTTTATAATAATGCCACCTAACTCCTGTACCTTTTGTGCCGTAACATCCCATAATTCGCCAGGTCCCAACTTAGGATACTTAAATTCTTCGATTAAGGATGTTTCAACCCTCCTACCTTTTTTGTTGATTACTTTTCCAAATATATCTTTTATTATTGCAACTACTGATAACCCTTTAACTCGTTGACTTCCCCAAGATGCATCAATTTCTCTTGGATGTCTTCCCCAAAGGTTTTCTGTATAATATTCAAAAAACATTGAATATAATTTTTTTCCAAATCTATTAATATAAAAATTTTCTAAATTATCTTCCGGTCTTTTATGGATTAATGCTGCTAAATAGCTAATTCCCACCTGCATAGTTGTAAGAAATCCCATATTCTTTAATGTTTCCATTTTTAACGATACCGGATAATCATAAAATTTATCATCGAAAAATATTCTAGATACTCTACTTCTTGATAACATTACCTTATCTTCTTTTTCCGGATCCGGTCCATTTTCATCAAGTGTTACATCTCTATCTAAAATCTTGTCATCCATAGCTGGTTTTCCCTGCATTGGCAGCATTTTTTCCCACCATTCATTGACTTCCGATATTTTTGAAAAAAATCTATGTCCTCCCATATCCATTCTGTTTCCATTATGTTCTACTGTTCTTGAAATTCCGCCAAAGCAGTCGCTTTCTTCAAATACAATTACCTGTATATCCTTTGATTTAATAAGTAATTCATATGCTGCTGTTAATCCTGCTGGCCCTGCCCCTATAATAACTGCTTTTTTCACTTTATACATTTTCTCCTTCTCTTATAACAATATTATTTATTGTAACATATTCTGAACACCATATGTAAAATTGTTTTTATAATTCTTATATGCCTTATATTGCTCATTTAAAGATTCCAGCTAACTAAATTTGTATACTTTTTTAATAAACATCTTACTTTTATTCAACTAACAAAAAATAGAGGTATTTTGCACTAAATTGCAAAATGCCTCTACAAAAAGCAAGTTTTCTAAAAAAATATCTTAATATTTATCTGAACAATCTTCTTCTTTGTTCTTTGAAGTTGAATTTTTTGATGTCGAATTCTTTGATGTTGAATTTTTTGAAGCTGCATTTTTTGATGTTGAATTATTTACAGCTTTATTTTCTTCATTTGAAGCACTATTTTTTGAATTTGAAAATTCGTTTGAATATTTTTTTGACATAATGTCCTCCTAAATTCATTTTTGTTACATAAGTATTATGTCTCAAATATTTTCATTTATTCATAAAAATAGTAAAAAAAATTATAGTTATAAAATTTATTGATTCTTTGAACCCACTTTTTATTTTCAGCTAGTACTTAAAACAATTTTGGCATTTACTATATCCTTGTCCCTCTACCTCTTCTAATGTGCCATCAAAGTATACTTTATTATTCTCGTTCATTTGTTTTACGCTCTTACAATCAGCTTTATGAATTTTTTTAGTATTTTTATTCAATACATATTTTTCACTATTATCTGATTTATTTGAAATTATATTTTCGTTCTCCTGATTATTATCTTCGTTTTGAGTTTCAAATTTATTATCTTGTTTATTATAATCCGAACTTTCATTTAATTTTTTTCCCGACTCTAATTTATTATATGAATCTTTATTAAATCTTATTTCTTTTTCTGAAAATGAGAATTCAATCTCACCTTCTATATCCGTTCTGTATATTTTTGCTCCTATCTTATTAAGTTTTTCCAATGTTTTATATGCTGGATGTCCATATGAATTGCCTTTTCCAGCGCTTATTACTGCATATTTCGGATTGACTTTATTCAAAAATTCATCTGAAGTCGAACCACTGCTTCCATGATGATTCACTATATAAACATCAGATTTTATATCCATTCCATTTTTTACAATCTCTTCTTCTGAAACATTAGTTGCATCCCCTGCAACCAAAAAGCTTTTATCGTTATAACTAAATCGTATTCCTACAGAATAGTCATTTACATTGCTATATCCTGTAGAATTAGGTGCTATTATAGTAAATTTACCTTTTCCTAATGAATATGTTTCTCCCACAACAGGTTTTATTTGTTTTATTTTTTTATTCTCAATAATGTTAATAAACGAATTATATACTCTTGTTGTAGTTGTATATTCAGGACAAATAACATTTTTTACATCAAAAACATTTAACGCCCCTACCACTCCGTTTAAATGATCTGCATCATAATGCGTCGCAATTACATATTTAAAATTTGTAATTTTCTTTTTTTTCAAATAACTTACCACATATGATGACTTATCTGAGTCTCCTCCATCAATAAGCATATATTCACCATCTGCTTCAACTAAAGTGCTACTTCCCTGACCTACATCCAGCACCCATATATTGCATTCTTCCTCATTAACTGAAGCATTTACAAACTCTTCTGTACTAGTTTCAATTTCATTTTCATCCAACAAATTATTGGAAGTCGTTTCTATATCATAATTAACACTTTGACTTTCATCATTATAATTTATATTCTCTATATCTTCACATCCAACTGATAATATTAATATCATTGCTACATATGTAAATAATTTAATTAATTTTTTCATTTCTATTTTCAAATACAAACTCTTTTGTATTTGAAACTCTCCTTTCTAAGATTATATATAATAGGCGTTTGCAAAACGCCACAAGCCGCATAAATACGGTGTTTTTTACTTTAGCAAAATGCTTTAATCTTATATTATATGTTTAATTACAATCATAATATATTTCAAAATATATATTATATTTTTTAAAACAAAAAATCCTCTAGATAAATCTAGAGGATTTTAATGTACGTGACAGGATTCGAACCCACGACCTTCTGGTCCGTAGCCAGACGCTCTATCCAGCTGAGCTACACGTACATACAATATCGTTTTACGCGACATTGCATATTCTACATTAAAATTAGTAAAATGTCAATATTATTTTATTATTTGTACATAATTTAATTATTTATATGTAAATTTATTATTATCTGTAATTTTATTATTTTTACATATAAAGCTAACATTTAGATCTAAAGGATAATTACATCCTTTCATTCTTCCTTTATCTGAATATTGCCAAATAAATACATTTTCTAAATCATAATCTCTAAAATCATTCTTATCATATGTCCATCTTGCAACCCAAAGCCCATATTTTGCCAATTTATTTGTATATAAGAAATCTCTAAAATAGTTTGCATCGGAATATATTACTGTATTATATCCTGCATCTTCTACTGTCTTGCAAAATGCATCAATAATTTTTGTGTTTTTCTTTTTTAATTTTCGCTTTCTTCTGTAATCATTTTCAAAATCATATGCTATTGGATAATCAATATTATATTTTTTCATTTTCTTAATTACATATTTTGCTTCCTTCTTTGCTTCACGTATGTTATCAGCATAACTATAAAAATATACGCCAATCTCTACTCCATTAGCTTTTGCATTTTTCATATTATATTTAAATTTTTTATCCTTTATTCCACCCTTTTTAGAATCTCCATACCCTATACGAATCATTGCAAAATCAACGCCTGATTTTTTTATTTTTTTCCAATCAATTTTTCCATTGTGATGTGATACATCAATTCCTTTTTCCTGAATAGCCATTCCATAACTATTAGATATTTTACTTGTATATGTTATTCCATCTATATTTTCAAATGCCTTTACTTTGTATTTATATACTAACTTTGCATTTAATTTAGTACTATTATTTAATATGTTATATTCTGTATTTTTATCAATATATTTTCCTTCATTTTCATATACTGTTCCTATTTTATCCCAATTTTTATTATCTGAACTTTTATATACATAATATCCTGACGCATATGGATTAATATCCCAAGTGATACAAATTTCATCACCCTTTCCTGTTTTTGCAGTAACGTTTGTTACTGTCTTTGGATCTCCAACTATTTTCTCCGATTCATCACTTTCTGCAATTTTTTTTGAATACCTATATGAATATATAACGTATCTATATTCTTCACCTGTTTCAACATTTTCATCTAAATATTTATTTCCATAATTTACTGTATCATATTCTTCAAACTTTCCATCCTGATTAGTTCTATAAACTACATACTTTGTCGCATTTCTAACTACATCCCATTTTATTGCTATTCCATTTTCATTATTTTTAGCATAAACAATTTTGTTATTGATTACTTTTGCCTCTGTATTCACATTATTACAAAATATAATTCCCGTCATCAAACATATGCTTGTAACTGCATATAATAATTTTTTCATTATTTTTCCCTCATACCTTCTTTAATTTTTCAGATGTATCTTATACTAATACTAATTATAAACTATTCAACATTAAGCAATATTTTAAGACAATACCTTAAAATATAAACTAATGCATAAAAAAACAAGCAACCTAAGTTGCTTGTCTATGCCGGCGACCGGAATCGAACCGGTACGATATTGCTACCACAGGATTTTAAGTCCTGCGCGTCTGCCAGTTCCGCCACGCCGGCTTCCTCAGGCTTTTCGCCTTGATGGGACCTACAGGGCTCGAACCTGTGACCCCCTGCTTGTAAGGCAGGTGCTCTCCCAGCTGAGCTAAGATCCCTTGCTGTTTTCTTCTTTTCTTTTGAGTTCAATGGACCTGCGGGGACTCGAACCCAGGACCGACCGGTTATGAGCCGGTTGCTCTAACCAACTGAGCTACAGGTCCAAAAAAGCCGATGAACGGACTCGAACCGTTAACCTGCTGATTACAAATCAGCTGCTCTGCCAATTGAGCCACATCGGCATGTCTTTGCTTTCTTGTTTCCTTTTTCTGTTTCTTCTATCTTTAATGACTCCAAGGGGATTTGAACCCCTGTTACCGCCGTGAAAGGGCGGTGTCTTAACCGCTTGACCATGGAGCCTCATTTCTTCTCTGTTTACTTCCTTATACAATAAAAACTCCCCGAGTAGGGCTCGAACCTACAACCCCTCGGTTAACAGCCGAGTGCTCTACCATTGAGCTATCGAGGATTATTTCTTTTTTTCTTTTTCTGTTTTGATTATACATTCAAAACTGCACACCAACTAATCTTCCAATCTCTTTCCTTCCTTGGATAACTTTTCCTCAAATTCCTTCCTTATGGTTAAGCCCTCGACCTATTAGTATCAGTCAGCTGCACGTGTTACCACGCTTCCACCTCTGACCTATCAACCTTGTAGTCTTCAAGGGGTCTTACTACTTTCGTATGGGATATCTCATCTTGAGGGGGGCTTCACGCTTAGATGCCTTCAGCGTTTATCCCTTCCAAACTTGGCTACTCTGCCATGCATTTGGTAATGCAACAGATACACCAGAGGTTCGTCCATCCCGGTCCTCTCGTACTAAGGACAGCTCCTCTCAAATATCCTACGCCCACGCCGGATAGGGACCGAACTGTCTCACGACGTTCTGAACCCAGCTCGCGTACCGCTTTAATGGGCGAACAGCCCAACCCTTGGGACCTACTACAGCCCCAGGATGCGATGAGCCGACATCGAGGTGCCAAACCACTCCGTCGATGTGAACTCTTGGGAGTGATAAGCCTGTTATCCCCAGGGTAGCTTTTATCCGTTGAGCGATGGCAATCCCACTTTATACCACCGGATCACTAAGTCCTACTTTCGTACCTGCTCCACCCGTCGGTGTCGCAGTCAAGCTCCCTTATGCCTTTGCACTCTGCGAATGGTTTCCGACCATTCTGAGGGAACCTTTGAGCGCCTCCGATACCCTTTCGGAGGCGACCGCCCCAGTCAAACTCCCCACCTGACATTGTCCACCAGCCGGTTCACGGCTGCATGTTAGAAACCCAATACTGCAAGGGTGGTATCCCAAGGGCGACTCCTCGCAAACTGGCGTTCACGTCTCCTAGTCTCCCACCTATCCTGTACATGCAATATCGAATCCCAGTATCAAGCTAGAGTAAAGCTCCATGGGGTCTTTCCGTCCTGGCGCAGGTAACCAGCATCTTCACTGGTACTTCAATTTCACCGGATGCATTGTCGAGACAGTGCCCAAATCATTACGCCTTTCGTGCGGGTCGGAACTTACCCGACAAGGAATTTCGCTACCTTAGGACCGTTATAGTTACGGCCGCCGTTTACTGGGGCTTAAATTCAAAGCTTCGCTTATGCTAACCTCTCCTCTTAACCTTCCAGCACCGGGCAGGCGTCAGCCCATATACATCACCTTTCGGTTTCGCATAGACCTGTGTTTTTGCTAAACAGTTGCTTGGGCCAATTCTCTGCGGCCTGATTTCTCAGGCACCCCTTATCCCGAAGTTACGGGGTCATTTTGCCGAGTTCCTTAACAATGCTTCTTCCGTCGGCCTTAGGATTCTCTCCTCATCTACCTGTGTCGGTTTACGGTACGGGTACAATGTACACTATAGCGGCTTTTCTCGACAGCCAGCTCACCAGCTTCGCTACTTTTATTTCGCTCCGCATCACGTCTTCAGATTGAACAGCGGATTTGCCTACTGTTCTCCTACCTCGCTTGCACCGGCTTTTCCATTTCCGGCTCTGGCTCTCTGTCTGTGTCCCCACAGTTCTGATACATTGTAGTACAGGAATCTCAACCTGTTATCCATCGACTACGTCTTTCGACCTCGCCTTAGGCCCCGACTTACCCAGGGCAGATCAGCTTTACCCTGGAAACCTTAGATATTCGGCCGTGAGGATTCTCACCTCACTCTCGCTACTCATTCCGGCATTCTCTCTTCTTACCCTCCACTGCTCCTTTCGGTACAGCTTCGTCGAGCTAAGAATGCTCCTCTACCAATGACTATGTCATTCCTCAGCTTCGGTGTTGTGTTTTAGCCCCGGACATTTTCGGCGCAGGACCTCTCGACTAGTGAGCTATTACGCACTCTTTGAATGTATGGCTGCTTCTGAGCCAACATCCTAGTTGTCTTCGAAATCCCACATCCTTTTCCACTTAACACTCACTTTGGGACCTTAGCTGGAGGTCTGGGCTGTTTCCCTTTTGACTACCCAACTTATCTCGTGCAGTCTGACTCCCAATCATCATCTTTACGGCATTCGGAGTTTGATATCTTCGGTAAGCTTTGACGCCCCCTAGGATATTCAGTGCTCTACCTCCGCAAGACTAAATTGAGGCTAGCCCTAAAGCTATTTCGAGGAGAACCAGCTATCTCCGGGTTCGATTGGAATTTCTCCCTATCCACACCTCATCACCACCCTTTTTCAACGGATGTGTGTTCGGACCTCCATTGCCTTTTACGGCAACTTCATCCTGGACATGGATAGGTCACCCGGTTTCGGGTCTACTCCACTGACTTTTCGCCCTGTTAAGACTTGGTTTCCCTTCGGCTCCATACCTTAAGTACTTAACCTCGCCAGTAAGCGTAACTCGCCGGACCGTTCTACAAAAAGTACGCGGTTCGAGCATGTATAGCTCTTCCACAGCTTGTAAAACACAGGGTTTCAGGTTCTCTTTCACTCCCCTCCCGGGGTTCTTTTCACCGTTCCTTCACAGTACTATGCGCTATCGGTCACTAAGGAGTATTAGGCTTACGGGGTGGTCCCCGCTCATTCCATCAAGGTTTCTCGTGTCTCGATGTACTCTGGATACTGCCATGTCTTTTAGTTTTCGCTTACGGGGCTTTCACCCTCTTGGCCGGCTTTCCCAAAACCGTTCTGCTAACTCCAAGAATCATTATGCAGTCCGAACCCCACGGTGCACGCACCATGGTTTGGCCTCTTTCCATTTCGCTCGCCGCTACTTTGAAAATCGATTTTTCTTTCTCTTCCTCCGGCTACTTAGATGTTTCAGTTCACCGGGTTCCCTCTGCATGTGCTATTATTTACCATGCAGTGACTGGAGTTCTTCCAGCCGGGTTTCCCCATTCAGAAATCAACGGTCATTGGATATTTGCTCCTCTCCCGCTTATCGCAGCTTATCACGTCTTTCTTCGGCTCTTAGTGCCAAGGCATCCACCCTGCGCTCTTATTAGCTTAACCATCTTTTCTCTCGGTGCATAGCGTTACACCGGATGGCTTTCTTTTGAGTTTATTTTCTCTTGTGTTTGTTCGCATCTTTCGATGCGCCTCGGATGTCTTGAAATTGGCATGTGCATATATTTTACTATATGACATTCTTTTTCTAGATTATTTCAGTATGCAGTTTTCAATGTACAATCTTTTGAAGTATCTCTACTTCAGTGGAGACGGAGAGATTCGAACTCTTGACCCCCTGCTTGCAAAGGCAGGTGCTCTCCCAACTGAGCTACGCCCCCTTAGTAAAGGTTTTACTTTTTTCAATTGTTTTTTCTTTTAGAATGGGCTTGAA